>DEQS01000056.1 GCA_002360555.1 Chloracidobacterium sp. UBA3360 | reverse complement strand
TATTCACGACGGGTAAGCGTGCCGTCCGCTGCAACATAATACGTCACCATCAAAACACGCTGAATGCTTGCCGGAACCGTTATCGATCTAAGCGGCCCTGAGGATCCTGTCTGATTGATAGCGAGGACGTCTCCGTTTGAAAACTGAACGATGTTTGTCCCGCTCAGAGCTGTCGCAACACCGAGTGTCGAACCCGAATTACCCGTGATCAGATAAATATCATTGACGCGGCATAACGTGTTACTGCCGGAAATAGGAACGATCTCATCGATGCCGCTGCCGTTGGTTGTTGCTGCGTTAATGCTCAACGGCTGCGACACCGCTGCGGCTCCGGTACCGACGAGGTTAAATGTCGAATCCTTAAAAAGAAACGTGACCTGATCGGTGCGGATGTTAGCCGCCGTGTTGAATGTGTTCAGCGTAATGTTGTTGCCAGCGATGATCGGCGGCACGGTGTCTCGTGTCGAATCCGTATCGACCGGGATCGCAAGCAATGTCGAGATACGGTTATCAGGCAATACCACGGTATTTCGCAGCGGATAACCAAATCCCGCATTGTAAGTATCACGGCCGATAAGATTTAGGCCAAGACGGACGTTCTTTTGCAGATCGACCTGCTGATTAACGACCGATCGGCTCATCTGCGCAGCCCTCAGCACGCCCCAAACCGCTCCCGTAACGATCATGAAAAGCATCATCGACACAACAAGTTCGAGCAGTGAAAATCCCTGTTCGCCTATCGGTCTGACCTTATGTTCGCTCTTTAAATTCATCTGATCGTGTCTCATATTGCTTTGCTAGTTATTGGTGACCGCGTAATCCGTAAGCACTGTTTGCAGAACCTCTTGGCGTTGCATCGCTCCGACAAAATAACGCACTGTGACTGTAATTGCCCTGATGCGGATGGCCGATGTACCCGGCGGGCTACAGATCGGTGATGGCCGGTCGGGATCGCATACATCTGTAATTGCGATGCTCCGCTGCATTGCCTGAACTTGCGTTCCGGTGTCATCCGTCGTGCCGATGATCTCGTCCGGGCCGGGATCCATATAGACATCTCGTAGTCCGGCGGGAAATATGCCCTGATTCACACCATTTTCATCAGGATTAGTGCCAACATTTCCGATAGCTCCCCAACCGAGCCGCGTTGGGTCCGTTTCTTTCACCGACATGATCGATTCCATTGTGGATGTCGCAACCTGCTTGGCGACGAGCTGCTGTTCATGCCCTTTGGACTGGAGGATCGACGCCGAAATGCCCGCAAGTAGAGCCAGCACGCCAACCATGAGAATGACAAGCGCGATCATTACGTCGATGTAAGAAAATCCGGATTCAGAACTGCGTTTCATATAGATTAGTTTCAGCTCCTATTGATCTGCGACGAGCCCGACGCCATTGTGTTTCCAATATCTGATCGCACCGCTGCCGCCAAAGATCGTAATTGCACGAACCTCGGTCTTATTACGCGGGGTGGTGCTGCCCGGAGTTTGCGGCGGCCATACATAGATGTTCGCGCTAATCGGATTATTTGCGGCGTTGACAACCGAGCCGTCGCTGCGAAACCTTGCGGCCCAGACGCTGTGGCCCGTTACAGTCGTCGAGCCTTCGAGATGGCCGAGGGAATCAGTCGCAAAGGTGATATCCGTGTAGTTCGGCGGGTTCGGTTTTGTTACGCCGACGGGTATCATGTCGACGCGGACCTCTTTGGTCATTTCTAGAGGAATGTTCTTGATCCTTACGTCAGCAGCCGTGTCGTTCTCATCGATGATATTGATCTCGTTATCCGTAAGGTCTATCTCAAAACGAAACGTTCGCCGTTTTTGTAGCGCCAATTGCGCAGTTTCCCGCATCACGTCGATCATCCTTAGCGTTTGATCTTCGGACCGATAGCCTTTTTTGTAATTGAGCAGATATGGGATCGAGATCGCCGACATCACGGCGATAATAGCCAAAACCACAAGGAGTTCAACTGCGGAGAATCCTTTGGCGGACTTTTTTGTTTTGTTTGGGTCGCTTATCATAACACCTGCGATTTTTGTTCCTCTCCCCAACTTATGCAAAAACTATAAATTTGGGGGCGCTAAGTAAGGAAAGTAGAAATGAATAAACATTTCCAAAAAAGATTTTACATTGTTTAACTTTAGAATGCAATAATTTCATTTACTTTTCTTTAAGGCCGAAGTTGGTTAGAATTAACGCTGAACTTATCCGACCGTTTCGCCGTTTTACATCGCTACATGACGGAAAAAACACCAGCACCAAAAAAGGGATTTTCCGCAGATTGGCTGATGCGTGGGGCATTGACCAAAATAGGCGACACGGTTGACCGTTTTACGGGCCGGAAATGGACGCCGTCGAGCAGTCTCGCGACCAGCGAGCTGATAGAGCGCATAAAAAAACTCCTCGACACCGAAGCAAAAGACGTTTCCGGCAAAGGCACGGTCGTACCGCACAACATCAAGCTAAAAGTCCAGTGGGACAAGTTTTCTACCGACTCAGAAGAGGCTCTTACGCGTCTCGAAAACGAATTGCTCGTCGCAACCGCTGATCATATAAACGACTCGCTGTACTACACATACGCCCCGCTTTCGATCGAGGTCAAGCCCGATTATTTTGTCGACGGGGTTAAGCTGCTCGTTAGTTTTGATAAATTTGTCGACGACGAGGCCAGCGACGTCGAAATGAACGTAACGATGGCCGGAGTTAACGTCGCCGGTGCTATTCCTCAGGCAAAAGAGGAACCTCGACACACGTCGTCGTTCATCGCGCGATTTTCCGTGAATGGTGTACAACACGAAAGAAAGCTTGAACTCGCAGCAGGAGGCAGCATTTCGGTCGGACGCACTGGCTCCAACGCACTGATCATCGACGAACCGAGCCTTTCCAAGATACACGCTTCCCTGACCGTCGATAATGACGGTGTTTTGTCTGTCGCCGATACAGGCTCGACCAACGGAACATTCATTAACGGCCAACGTATTTCTTACGGCAAGGCAACGCGTTTGGTGGCGGGTGATCGTTTGAAATTTGGCACCGTTGAGGTCAAGTTTGAACCGGTTGAAAGCCCATCAATTATTGAGGAAAGTGATGAAAATATTTCCGGAGCAAAGACAATAGCGATCGACGGTTTTGAATTTACGAGCCGGACATCGAGCGAGGAAACTCCGGTCGAAGAGAAAGCTGCCGACCCCGTCGAAGAACCTGATAAATGAGCCTGTTATCACTCATATTTATTGATTGGTCGAAATGGAAGCCGGAATATATCTTTGGCGGCCAGGTGCTCGAACGGACGCCGGCCGGACTTTCGATACTATATATGATCGGGCTCGGGATCCTCATTGGATTTCTCATCATTACTTTCTTTGACAACTTTCGCCGTCCAAAATTCATATTCGAACAGAGCCTGCCAAAAGAGGTACAACGGCGGCTGACCCAAACGGTCGCAAATCGCGGGTTGTATGTTTGGCAGGTTTTCTTTGCGGTCATCGCTCTGGCCGTTTTTGGCTTTCAGGTCTATTGGACGTATTACGCGGACGAAACAAACGAACAGTTTCAGGCGTTGAGCTATAAAGACCTGCGTACACGACGGACGACCGCCGCGACATTACGCGGCTGGATGCTTGATCGCACCGGTAAACTCGATGCCGCTCTCGCCCGCTATAAAGTCAATCAAAATGGCGAGATAGAGCGTTCATTTCCATTGGAAAAAGAAATGGCGCATCTTCTCGGCACCGAACGCGGTACGCCGGGCCTCGAACGCACCTTATATAAGAAAGAAGCCGACCCGATGCCCGAGGCATGGGAGATCCTGACCAAATATCGCAAACCCGAACCCGAGCAAAAAGATGTCAGAACGACACTGGACCGCGATCTGCAATTGTTCGTCGCAAAGCAGCTTGAGGGCAAAAAAGGGGCGATCGTCGTGTTGAACCCGCAGACCGGAGATGTGCTGGCGATGTATTCGAACCCTTCGTATAACCTGTCGGAGGCTCAAAATCTCAATTCTTATTTGAAATTAGAGGCTGACAAAAATCAGAAACCGCTGCTAAACCGCGCGACTCGGGAATACTACGTTCCCGGATCGACGTTTAAGACGATGACGATGATCTCGGCTTTTAGGGCAAATAAGCAAGACCTCTTGCTCGACGATCTGCCCGCTCCCGATTGCTACACGCCGTTTCGCGGTTCACGTCCGATCTGTGATGACGGCGGCAGTTGTGATGTGTGTGCGACAAACGTCCCGATCCGTGAGGCTTTTAAGGTGTCCAGTAATCAGTATTTCGCACATCTGGCAAATGAGCTTGGGCGCGACAGAATGGCGGAAACCGCACGTTTGCTCGGCATAATGCCGGTTGATGCCGCTAAAGACGCGTTAACACAAGGTTATTTCGCCGACATCTGGAACACGAGTGATAAGCGCATTGCCGCCGCTCTCGCCCCGGCAAGAGCAACTATCGTAACAGGCAAAGAGCTGAGCCTCTATGATTTTGGCATCGAGGGCATGGGCCAGGGGCTCGCGTCGCAGATGACGCCGTTCCAAATGGCCCTGATCGCCGCTGCACCCGCTAATCTCAAGGGTCAATTAATGAAGCCAAAGATCGAGGCCGATCAGCCGCCGGCAGCGTATGCCAATGTGCTGTCACCCCAACAGGCCGCCGTGGTCCGCGAAATAATGTCCACCGTTACCGAAGAAGCGGGGGGCACCGGCGGCCGCGTGAGGGCCGCGCTTGCGGGCACAGGCATAATGGCGGGCGGCAAGACCG
The DNA here is from genome assembly GCA_002360555.1 of Chloracidobacterium sp. UBA3360. Lineage (GTDB taxonomy): Bacteria > Acidobacteriota > Blastocatellia > Pyrinomonadales > Pyrinomonadaceae > OLB17. The sequence goes on along the minus strand of DEQS01000056.1, from coordinate 26,557 downwards.
GAACCGCCGAAAAGGACGATGCACCGCGATATGACCCGAAAACCGGCGAGCGGATGTTTGTCATGAAAAAGAAGAAAGACGCGAGTGGCAGCCTCGTCGAATACAAGGAATTCCTTACATACAACCGCACCGACGGCTGGTTTATCTGTATCGCACCGATCGAAAATCCACAGCTTGCGATAGCGGTAGTGATCGAGGACATCGGCAATCAATACGGCGGCGGGACGGCCGCACCGGTCGCGGCAAATGTGATACTGAAAGCTCGCGAACTCGGGCTGTTAGGTGATAAATACAAGCCAAAAGCTCCGGTTCAAAAGCCCGTCACGAAAAAGAAGAAATAGGTGAAAAACAGAACGTCTTCACATTTTTTTATCCTTGCATTGATCGTACTGATGACGGCGATCTCGCACTATTCGATCCATTATGGAGCCCTGATACGCGGATATGACACATCGTCGCTGACGGCTATCCGCAATCTATTACTTCTTTCTTTGCTTGCACTTATCCCTATTTTATTAAAGCGGTTTATCAGATTTGACGGTAACTGGACGCTTTATACATCTGCCGTATTGCTCTTCTCGATCGGACTTACTGTCCAATATCGTCTCTTTAGTGATCCCGAATACACTTCGCGAAAGGACAAAGCTGAGGCGAGACAAGAAAAGCTTAAAACACTCCAACTTCATTACATTCAGGAAAATTATTCGGCTGAAAAGAAGCAGATAATGGGGCTGCCCGCAACACCGCCGTCGCCGGTCGATCTGTCCGCCGAAACGCCAACGCCATCCACGGACACGTATAGCAGCGTATTTTTATCAGGAAATACCATAAATCCCCTGATCGCATTCGTCGGCCTGATCGGTGCGTTTATCGTCATCAGGCGTGAGGATGTGCTAAAACTCTTGCAAAAAAACGGCTTTCTGATAGTTTTGCTGACGCTCGGGCCGCTTATTTTGGCGGCGATCACGTCGCGCGCGGGTAAATCTATCGGCAACATGACGCCTTGGGAACCCGCGAAAATTCCCTTTTTGATAGGTTTTGCGGCAATATTATCGGTGCTTTACCGCAATCTTGCACGCACTTATTGGGGTGTACCGCGTGCAAAAGACGTCGTGCCGCTTGTTTTTATGGCAGCATTGCCATTTCTGCCTTTCTTTTTGCTCAAAGATTTTGGGCAGATGATGGTTTTTAGCTCGGTGTACGCAACGCTTTACCTGATCGCAGTTCGTCGCTTTTCGCAGAGATTTGTGTTGGTAGGCAGTGTTTTACTGGTCGTTTCTATACTTGTGGTCGGAGCTTTGCCGGAGAATACGCAGCAAAAGATACCACTATTGCCGAGTGCCGCCGCACCGGTCAAAAAAATCCTGCCAGATCGTATTCAGCAGCGGTTTCACCTATGGCTTGACGGATTTGATCCGCCAGATCCGCAGACCGCGTGGTGGAAAGGCGATTACGACGAGTACTATCAAAAGCTAGTCGAAAAAGATCCGAACCTCCCGCAGATGATCGCCGAAGACGCGGATCTGCAGCGAACGATCAATGTTGATGCCTGGTTTGATATTTTGGCGTTTCAGCCTGCTCAGGCGACGTTTGGACTTGCTTCGGGCGGCACTACAGGCCGAGGGTTGGGACTAGGATATCCGGAGCTGATACCGGTCGCAGATTCCGACTACATCTTCTCCGCTTTGGCCGAAGAACTTGGACTTTTTGGGGGTTTGTTGGTAACCTTTGCGCTGATCGTGTTTGTCAGTGCCGGCGTCCAAACCGCCCGCGAATCGCGTGATATGTTCAGCAAATTGTGCGGTATCGGGTTGTCTGCCTTTATCGGATTTCAGGCGCTGGTAAATATAGGCGGTATTACGCGAGCATTGCCAATGACCGGCATCACGTTGCCGTTTGTCAGTCATGGCGGCTTTAGTCTGATCACGAGTTTTTGCATGTTGGGGATGTTGATGGCATTTTCACATCGAAACGCAATGGATCGCCGCAAAGATCAATTTGAAGTAACGCCTGAATAACACAGGTGTAAGTAATAGTAATATAAAGTCTTGGAGACCGTCGCAATGGATACCAGTACCCGCATCTTGTCAGCCGCAGTAAGCGATCGCGGCCTGAGCGAAAAACGCCCTCAAAATGAGGATTCATTCCTCGAAATGAACAAAAGCGGTATTTTTGCCGTCGCTGACGGCGTCGGTGGTGCTCAGGCTGGCGAAGTGGCGTCACAAATGGCGATGGAGATCCTTGGCGAGGCATTTATCAATCTGCCTACTGGTGCGGATGCCGAGACGGTAATGCGTACGGCCATCGAGCGGGCAAATACGGCAATTCATCAGATGGCACACGAGCTGCCGCAGCTTGCGTCAATGGCGACAACGATTGTCGCATTACACATCGACGGTTCGGTCGCGACTATCGGACACGTTGGTGATTCCAGGCTGTATCGAGTTGATCGCGAAGGCGATCTTTACCGGGAAACCGACGATCATTCAGTGGTCGCCGACGAGGTCCGGGCCGGCCGAATGACCGAGGAACAGGCCGAAAATCATCCCAGCCGCAACGTCATCAGCCGAGCACTCGGTGCCGAAGCGACAGTCGATGTCGAGATCAAAACGATCATGATCGAACCGGGCACGTCGTTTTTGATATGCTCTGACGGCATCACGCGGCACGTCGCAGACGCGGAAATTAAAGGTGTTCTGACGTTTGGCGGCGATCCGGTCGATATCTGCGAATACCTCAAAGGCCTCTGCTATGAACGCGGTGCCGAAGACAACCTGACAGCCGTCGTCGTCAAAGTTTCCGCCACCGCCGCTCCGGTCGATGCAGACGCTGAGACGATCCAGTTCACTGCCCCGCTGGCGATAGAAGAAGACGAACCGACCGTCGCGTCCGCACGGCCCGCGTTCGATGTTGTTGAAGATCAGCCCGAGTTGCTCGAACTAGAGACGCGTGAACTTGTGACGTCCGAGGTTCCAGATGTCGCGTCAGCTATCGAAGAAAAGCTGTCCGAGCCCTTACCGGAGAACGAAGTCACGCCTGAGCCTGAGATCGAAACCGCTCCTGAGCCATCACCTGAAACAAAACAAGCTTATGTAGTTCCCTCCACGCCAGCCGATCAACCATTCTCGATGTTTGGAGGCGAAGCAGAACCATCAGAAACAGAAGAAAGATCCGGTTCACTGGGCCGCATCGCGACGGCTGTTGTGATGCTTGTGATCGGGAGTGCGATCGGACTTGGGGTTTATCATTTTGCTCTTGCGCCAAAGGCCGCCGACACGCCGCTGCCGCAATTGTCCGAGATGCGTTCGGCAAATATCCCGCTTAGTGCTTTCGAAGAGAACCGCCGGGCCGTCGACAAATTCCCTGCCGGTTACGTGCAGAAAAATTCGTCGCCGCAGGATGCCGAAGACTATTACCTCGTCGGCCGGGCTCATATGTTGACGGGCGATTACGTAAAGGCCCGCACCGCGCTGCTCGCCGCCCGCGACCGCCTTGCCGAAGCCGACCCGACAAACGCCGATGTGCTCCGCGACGACATCGCGATCCTGCTCGCCGTGACCAACGACACGACGATCCAGAATATGTTGAAAAAGGAATTTGAAGCGGTGAAAAAGCCCGCGAATACTAACGCCAATGTCAGTAGTCAGTAGTCAGTAGTCAGTAATCCGTGGTCGGAACTCCTGTCTCCTGTCTCCTGTCTTAAGACACTTGCCGTCTAGCCTCAAACAATATGATGCCGGCAGATACCGCAAGATTCAGGCTCTCGACGCCGTCGGCCATTGGGATAATTATCTTTTGATCGACGCTTGCAAGCTCTTCTACGCTCAGCCCGTGGGCTTCCGAGCCGAATATCAGCATCGAGCCTTCCTTCCAATCAATGTCTGTATAGCTTTTATCCGCCGAAATGTCGGCGGCGATCGTCTTCAAACCTAGACTCTTTGCCCACTCGACCGCCTCGTCGAACGTCACGCCGTCCCACACCGGCACGCGAAAGCTCGCGCCCATCGCCGCACGCGTAGCTTTTGGCGAATGCACATCCGCCGACCCCGTCGAGACGACCACACCGGCGACACCCGCCGCCTCAGCCGTACGCATTATCGCCCCGAGATTTGCGGGGTTATTGATCTCTTTCAAAAACAGCACGAGCGGCAGCGTCGAATCACCCACACGCAGCCGCTCCTCGATAGTTTCACGGCCGTTTGCTGGGCACCGGGCGATCAGGATGATGCCCTGCGGGGTTTTAGTGTCCGCTATCGTTTCAAACAGCTTTTGCGAAAGCTCAAACGTAGCACCCGCCGCTTCCCACGCCGCGAAGATCAGTTCGTCATCGACCGCACCGCTCACAAAAAAGCATTCTTCTATCACAAGCACCGACCGCAAAGCCTCCGCCGCCAGCCGCTTCCCTTCGATAAATATATGCCCGTCGCCGCGTCCATCACGCACCTTCCGAGCGTTAACCAGACGCTGATTATCGCGGCTCGATATTTTTTCGATTTCGTTCATTGCACATCAATTTAATCACATAACGCTTACACGAGTCAGTACCGAAGTTGGTGATCAGGATTTGATCGACTTAAATCTGGGAATTTCTGTTATGATACGCCTATGAAACCCCCAGCCGCCTTATTATTGATAATTCTCTCCGCCTTGATCTCGATAAATGCTCAAGACGGAAAGAAGACTTTGAACACATTTGATGTGGAAACCAACCTACTTGTTTTTGACGACAAAGAAGGCTACGTTAGCGGGGTTAAACAATCCGACATCAAGGTATTTGAGGGCGATGTCGAACAAAAACTAACTTCGTTTAAGCAACTCGAACAGGCTTTCGATGTTGTTATCGTTGCAGACAATACGGGTTCCGTAAGAAGTCAGTTGGATGACATTGCCAATATAGGCAAAATAATTGTTGCCAATTTGCGCGCGGAGGATAATGCTCAACTAATTCGATTCGTAGGTAGGGAACAGGTCGAGATTCTTCAGGCATGGACAAATAAGAAAGCCGACTTGTACGAAGGCTTGGACAATATGTATGTCGAGGCTGGGCCATCCGCCGTACTGGATGCTCTGTATCTTGCATCCGAAGATCTGATCAAGCGTAGTGCACAAACTCCAAATCGCCGATTTGCCGTTGTGTTGATCTCGGACGGCGAAGACCGAAACAGCTATTATGCCGAGAAGGACCTCTTTAAATTACTCGATAATAGTCCAGCTCAGATATTTACGATCACATTGACCAAGGAATTGCCAAAAAGCTGGTGGGGTCAGGTCCCAAATCGTAAGACCGTAGGAACAGTAGTAAAGTTTGTAAACAAAATTGCGGCGGTGACGGGTGGAACATCTTTTATTTTGCGAGAAAAATCGACCAAAGATGATGTCTATAATTCTCTGAGAGCTTTGTTAATCGAACTCAGGTCTCAATACGTGATCAAATACATATCCACAAATGTTACAAAGGACAACAACGTAAGAAAGCTAACGGTCACTGTCGCGGATGGCCCAAACGGCGAAAAACGTAAAGCCTATTTCAAAGACACCATTGTGATAATCCCGCCTAAATGAAGTATTAACTCTGGTCGATCTTGGTCCACCTGGTCCGGACCGGACCAAACGCCGCCTAAAGGCGGAACTCCAAACAAAGAAACGACCGCGAACATCACGCACGCGGCCTTTCAACTTTGAAAAACCCCTTAAAATCGCTAAACTTATGCGATATGCAGCCGGAATCGAAAGCTAAAAGCAAAATTGAACTCCTGAAAGAACGATCGCTGGTCGCGGAAGAGGGCGGCGGTGCGAAACGTATCGAAAAACAAAAGGCCGGGGGCAAGATGACGGCTCGTGAGCGGGTCGAATTTTTCCTTGATGACGGCAGTTTTGAGGAGTTTGATAAGTTTGTCGTGCACCGCTCGACCGATTTTGGGATGGAAGAGCAAAAATTCCCCGGCGACGGCGTAATTACCGGCCACGGGCTGGTCGATGGCCGCGAGGTTTTTGTTTTTGCACAGGATTTTACCGTCTTTGGCGGCAGCCTGAGCGAGACGCACGCCCAGAAGATCTGCAAGGTCATGGACATGGCGATGAAGGTCGGTGCTCCGGTCGTCGGGCTGAACGACTCGGGCGGTGCCCGCATTCAAGAGGGCGTCGTTTCACTGGGCGGTTACGCCGATATCTTTTTGCGAAACACGCTTGCGAGCGGCGTTGTTCCGCAGATCTCGTGCATCCTTGGCCCTTGCGCGGGCGGAGCCGTGTATTCGCCTGCGATCACGGACTTTAACGTGATGGTGAAGGACACGTCGTATATGTTTATCACCGGGCCGGACGTCATCAAAACGGTCACGCACGAGGATGTGACCAAAGATGAGCTGGGCGGTGCGATGACGCATAACGCCAAATCGGGCGTCGCACATTTTGCTGCGGACAACGACGAACATGCGCTGCGGATCACCCGCGAACTGTTGTCGTTCATGCCTTCGAACAACATGGATTCCCCGCCATTTGTGCCGACGACCGACCCTTCGGATCGCGCCGACGAAGCGATGAATTCGATCGTCCCTGAATCTACGACGCAACCGTACGACATTCGCGACATCGTCCATAATGTCGTCGATGAAAACTATTTCTTTGAGGTGCAGGAGCATTACGCACTCAACATCGTCGTCGGATTTGCACGTCTCGGCGGCTTTTCGGTCGGGATCGTGGCGAATCAACCGGCTTACCTTGCGGGCGTGTTGGATATAGACGCTTCGGTCAAAGCTGCGAGATTTGTGAGGTTTTGCGACTGCTTTAACATCCCGCTTATCACGTTCGAAGACGTTCCCGGCTTTCTTCCCGGCGTCAATCAGGAGCATCTCGGCATCATCCGACATGGTGCAAAACTGCTCTACGCATTCGCCGAAGCGACCGTGCCAAAGATCACAGTCATCACCCGCAAGGCATACGGCGGTGCGTATTGCGTGATGGCTTCGAAACACATCAGGACGGACATCAATTTTGCATACCCAACCGCCGAGATCGCCGTTATGGGCGCCGAAGGAGCCGTTGGCGTGCTTTACAAGAAGGAGCTGATGGATACGACCAATCCGGAGGAAAATCGCCGCCGGCTCGTGGATGAGTTTACTGAGAAATTTGCAAACCCCTACGTCGCCGCCGAACGCGGTTATATCGACGAGGTCATCGAACCAAAGTACACGCGGCCAAAGCTGATCCGTGCCCTGTCGCTGCTGCAAAACAAACGCGATACAAATCCACCGAAAAAGCATGGGAACATCCCGTTGTAAGAAGGGATTTTGGCGCAAAGCCGCAGAGAAGAAAATTAACCGCAGATGGACGCTGATGAACACAGATAAGAATTTAAGTCGGTTTCTACAAAAAGCTGCGTCAATCTGCGTTTATCTGCGGTAAGAATTCGTCCTTTGCGTCTCTGCGACTTTGCGTTAATTTCTTATGCCGTTCCAATCCAGAATGCGTCCGACCGAAGCACTGATCGATCTCGACGTTCTCGCATTTAATTTCAATTCGTCAAAACAGTTCATCGGCAGCAAGTTGAAATACATGGCTGTCGTAAAGGCCGATGCCTACGGCCATGGAGCACCGGAATGTGCTTTGCGGCTCGAAGCTGAGGGTGTTGATTGGTTCGGCGTTGCTATCCCCGAAGAAGGCGTTGAGCTTCGGCAAGCAGGAGTCACGCGGCCGATACTTTGCCTAGGCTCATTCTGGCCCGGACAGGAAGAGCTGATCGTTGAGCATCATCTGACGCCCGTTATCTTTGACGAACACATCGCCGATCTGCTCAATAAATACGCCGCAAGTGCTGGAATAGACATCGACATTCACGTCAAGATCGACACAGGCATGGGCCGAGTAGGTGTTAGATACGAACGGGCGGCGGAGTTTGCGGCAACGCTTAAGCGGTTTGAGAACCTCCATGTTAACGGTCTCATGACGCATTTTGCATCGGCAGAAAATCCGGCTGAAGACGCATTCACACAACAGCAAGTACAGCGTTTTAATAGTGTCGTTGAACAATTCCGTGACGCGGGACATTCACCCGAATGGGTTGACCTGGCAAATTCACCTGGAGCGATACGCTACCCCGATTCACGCGGTAATCTGATACGTTTAGGCGGAGCATTGTACGGGTTGCTGGATGATATTTTGGCGCCCGAAACGAAAGGCCCGGAACTAAAGCCCGTGCTCAGCTTGCGTTCGGAGATCGCTCATATAAAACAAATAACTGCGGGTAAGAGCCTCGGTTATGGACGCACATTCTTTACTAAACGCGATTCCCTGATCGCTCTTGTTCCGGTTGGGTATGCCGACGGTTATCCGCGTAACGATTCAGATCGCGGTCACGTCTGCATTAAAGGTCATGCCTCTCCGGTCGTCGGACGCATCTCAATGGACTGGACATTAATCGACGTAACAGACATCGCCGACGCCGCAGTTGGCGATGAGGTTTTGCTTATCGGTTCATCAAACGGCTGTTCGATAACCGCCGCTGACATCGCAAAGGAAATTGACACAATTGGTTACGAGATCACCTGCGGCATAAGCCCCAGAGTGCCGAGAATATTTAAGGAGAAATAATGAACTATCCGTTAAATCTATCATTCAAACTGCTGGCTCTTGCCAGTCAGATCTATGTTCACGATGCGAATGGCAACCTCATCGGCTATGTTAAGCAAAAGCTGCTCAAGCTAAAAGAGGACATCAACGTCTTTGCGGATGAGGGCCAAACTCAGCATCTTTTTAATATCAAAGCCGACCGCATCATCGATTTCTCAGCGAAATACAATTTCACAAGTGCCTCGGGTCAATCGCTGGGGTCGATCAGCCGCAAAGGAATGCGGTCGATCTTTAAGGCCCATTACATGATCTTTGACGAGAACGGCAACCAGACGATGGAGATCCACGAGGAAAACGGCTGGGTGAAGGTCGTCGATGCCCTGCTTGGAGAGATCCCTCTGTTAGGAATGTTCACCGGATATTTTTTCAACCCCTCGTACATTGTCTCGCGTATGGATGGTGCCCAAGTGGCTCGACTCAAAAAGCAGCCCGCTTTTTTTGAGGGTGTTTTCCAACTTGAACCACTGACACAAATGGGCGATGACGAAGAGACCAAGGTGATGTTGTCGGTTTTGACCATGACCTTGCTCGAACGTGCTCGCGGATAATTAGAAATGGCAGCGGCAAAAGCATTTGAATGGAAGCGATTTTTCGTGCTGCTCTATGAGCGGTCGCTTGACGCTGATATTTTTAACCGGGCGGCACAGGTCGCTTTCTATTTTTCATTTGCGCTGTTTCCGCTGCTGTATTTTCTTGTCAGCCTATTTGGAATTGTTTTGGAATCATCCGAAGGGCTCCGCGGTGAGCTGTTTTCATATTTACGTCAGATAATGCCGCTCACGGTTTTCGAACTAGTGAGAAAAACCATCGATGAGATCGTCGCGAACAGCTCGACCGGAAAAGCGACGCTCGGTTTGGTCATCGCTCTGTGGTCAGCGTCGGCGGGTGTAGACGCAATACGCAGTGCTTTGAATTCGATCAACGGATTGAAAGAAACGCGCAATTGGTTTAAGACCAAGCTGCAGTCGATTTTTTTCACATTTCTCGTCACCGTATTAACGATGGTCATGCTGGCGATCGTTTTCTATGGATGGCAATTGGTTCAACTAGGACTTGGCGGTATCGGCGTACAGGTAACGTCACCGCTAGTGCTGATCGCGATACAATGGGCATCTATACTGCTGGTGATGCTATTCGCGTGCGAGATCATCTACAATCTGTTGCCGGATTTCAAATCATTCAAATGGATCTGGATCACATACGGATCGTTGGTTGCGATAGTTTTGTGGATCGTGCTGACGACTGGTTTTAGGACATATCTCAGTTATTTTAACTCGTACAACAAAGCCTACGGTTCGCTCGGTGCGGTGATAATTATGATGCTTTGGCTGTATCTGACGGCGACCGCTCTTATGATCGGCGGCGTAATTAATGCCGCGCTCGCCGACATGAATGTCAAAAATCTCGAAGAGACTTTAAGCTAATTTATGGATATCAAGATCGGGGACAAGTTTTCAAAAACCCGTGTGGTGACGGACGAACTAATACGCGCCTTTGCCGAAGTTTCGGGGGACTTTAACCCAATTCATCTGGACGAAGAGTTTGCCAAAACTACCAGATTTGGCCGCCGCATTGCCCACGGCATGCTCAGCGGCGCGTTTATTTCGGCTGTGCTCGGTTACGAATTTGAGGCCCGTAAGATCGTCTATCTGTCGCAGACGATGCGGTTCGTTGCACCGGTATTTATAGACGATACGATCACCACAACCGGAACCGTCACCAACATTCGCGAAGAAAAAGGCATCGTTACGCTCGAAACAGTCTGTACAAATCAGAATGGCGAAACAACCGTGAAAGGCGAGGCAATGGTTATGTTGCTGCCATAACCGGCTTAGTTTACGACCAGACACGCCACGCGAGTCTCGGCTGTGGCCTTTTCTTTTAGCCTTATAACGACTGAACCAGCCCCGGGCGTTGCATTCTTTAATGTAGCAGTCAGGTCATTTGTCTGCACCGTGCAGAGAACATAGGAGTTTTCTGTTATGAAAGAATTTACCACTTTTAGGTCAGTGGCTCCGGCTTTGAAATTCACCGAAAAACTCGGCTTGTCTATCTTTTGATCGCCCGTGCTGCCGCGACGGATATTTTTCGTGTCAAATGTTTGTTTGCCGCTGTAGAAACTCGGCGAGGTCGAGGTTGAGTAGATAAAATAGCGATCCTTTCCGCGGTCGATCGAACTGTCAGCGTAAATACCGTAACTCGTGCCGTATGATCCATCGTTATCGGATTCCCAACCCTCTAGGGTCAACCCCTTAGCAACGGTGATATCGGCAAGGGGCAGTCCTGTGACCTTGATACTAACGCCTCTGGCTTCGTCTATCGTACCAAGTCCTCCTCCCGCGCTACCGGTTGTAAATTCACCTGCGGTCTGCAATACAGTTGTTCCACCGTGTCCGCCTCGAACGATCGCTCGAATCCCATACATAGGGGTTTTATTCGGCGTACCGTAACCATTGCCACCGACAATTGTCATTGCCTTGATCGCGGTGGCCTCCGCCTCATTCTGCGAACGCAGATACATGAATCCTTCGAGAGCGGTCAGGCTCATACTCCCCGCCGAAGATCTGCCAAGTGCAGTGTTTTGGGCGGTCGATAAAATAAATTGTCCGCCGTGAGCGCTGCCTCCGGGCGTTTTGCCATTGTTGAGGACATGAGTAAAGCTGTTAATGGTTGTCCAGCTACCATTGTTGACCATCCGGATCGTCGGAGAAATATTGACGAGCGGTCTAAACAGTTTCTTTGGGTCATTAAACACGGGTCGCCACACGTCCTTTCCCGCATATTGCCCAAGCAGCGGATGCGGGTCTGTCATACAGAAAGAACAGGGCTCCGAGGCCTGAGGATAGTCGAAATAGTTGACGTTCTGGTTCCAGATCCTAACCCTGTCAAAGTCAGAATCTGGTTTTCCTGCCGTTTGCGAGAAAGTAGTCGCCGTTGCCAAAAGGATAACGGAGCACAGTAAATAAACTCTGGTCATAAAATTCTCCTCTTATCAATTTATCAACGAAAGGCGGTGGATTAAAGAGGCTCATCCGGTTAATTCAAGTCGCGCTAACTTTGCTAAACTAACAACGCTAAAAAAGATGGCATTAAAACTCTCCAAATACCTGTTCCTGCTGTTGGTCTTTTCGCTGCCGCTTGTTCGCCCGTTCAATTTCACGCTTTTTGGTTTGCTGGTTCCCTACACCGATCTGATCTTTCTGGCAGCTTTCGGGCTCTGGTGTATAGCGGTCATTAGGAGCGAAACATCGGTCCGTTTTGACCGTTTATTTATTTTTGTTGGGCTATATGCGGCCGCGTTTACTATCTCGACGTTTCTGTCGGTGGATCCTGCAAAGAGTTTTTACAAACTGCTGGGTGAATATTACCTATTTGGCCTGTGTTTTTTCACTTTCAATTTAGTTCATGACCGACAGTATCAAAAGCAGATCGTGCTTGCGTGGCTTACCGGAACCGGAGTGACGGCTCTCGCGTCGATCGCCGGTTTTGTGTTTTTTTATGCCGGGTTTAAAACCAACTTTGATAATTATTTTTTGTCGCATCTCGGCAGCCTGCCGGTGGGCGACTATCCTCGAATTCATGCGCTGTTCTCTAATGCGAATATGCTTTGTAATTATCTCAACGTGAGTGTCGCGCTTATCTTACTTGCCGCGCATCTCGGTAGGATCAAAAAACGCACGGCCCTAATTTTGGGAGCCGGGACACTATTCGCGGCCCTTTTTTCTATTTCTCCGGGTTTGGGTGGTATCGCTCTGAGCGTCGGGCTTTGGTTTTGGGTTGTCGGGCAAAAGAAATGGTTTGCGAGACCGGCCCTCGCTTGCGGAATAGTTTTGGCGGTCGCCGCTTTTGCCGCAACGCTCGTCTCGCCGGATACAAATAACACAACACAGGAAATACGGCTGCCGTTTATCGAAACGACGATTGAGCCGTCCGTCCGCGTACTCGTTTGGCAAGATACCCTGCGGACCGTGCGGCAATATCCGTGGTTTGGTAAAGGCACGGGCATGGATGTCGCAATTACGCGTTATGAAGTTTTATCCGGGATGCAGCAACTACTGCGTGATGCTCACAACAGCTGGCTAAATGTATTAGGACAAACGGGCATTCTAGGGCTGGCGGTATTTATGCTGATGCTCGGGTATTTGATAAAGCGATGTAGATTTAGCATTACAGATGGAGGCGACCATCAATATATCCATATCGCGCTGTCAGTCGCGTTTGTCGGAGCCTTTTTATATCAGGGATTAGGGGCTTCGTTTGAGGACGCACGGCATTTATGGGTATTGGTGGGTCTGCTCGGGGCAATTTCCAGTGTCGGGGCTAACGCAGAAAACGATACTTTACCAGCGTCCACAACGCCTTAACGCCGTCTTTCCATTTGATCTTTTTACCCTCAAGCGTTGTTCGCGGACGATACGAGATCGGGACTTCGACGATCTTGTATCCTGTTCGAGCAAACTGAGCCGTAAGCTCAGGCTCGATCTCAAAGCGGTTTGCCTCGAGGTTGAGTTTCCCCGCCGCCTCTCGCGTAAAGACCTTATACGCCGTTTCCATATCAGTCAGCTGCGTACGGAATAGTAGATTGGTCGTATGCGTCAGCATCTGATTTGCCAGCAAACGAATACGCGGCACTTTGTTCTCTTTCAAAAATCGCGAGCCATAAACGACCGATGCATCGCCCGACAAGATCGGCTTGAGCAGTTCGCAATACTCATTTGGGTCTAGTTCAAGGTCGGCGTCTTGTATGAGAATAATGTCGCCCGTAGCGAGCGTTAGGCCAATGCGAACCGCCGCTCCTTTGCCAATATTTACCGGCGTTAGATAAGTATGCGTGAGCTTAGCGCGGCTCAATTCGAGAGCTTCGACCGTTCCGTCGGTCGAGCCGTCATCGACGACGATGATCTCTAGTTCAAGAGGCAGATCGACACGCGAGACCTTATCGATCACCTCATTAATGGTAGAGCTTTCGTTATAAACGGGGATAATAACGGAAAGTAATTTGTATGGCTGAGACATTACTTTCCGTTAGCTGAGAGAATTTAGCAGAGCCTCACGCATCGCTCCGGCGGTTCGCCAACGCGACTCGACGTGTTTTGACAGAGCTGTCTCGATGACCGCGGCGACCTTTGGCGGAACGTGAGGTTCGCGGCTGAGGATCGGGATGATCGGTTTTTCAAATATCGCCTTGACCGTTTCGGCGATACCGGCTTTTGGCCCGATGTCGAGGGCGTTTGCGCCTGTCAACAGGCTGTAAGCTGTCATCCCGACAGCATAAATATCTGACGGCGGACGCACTTCCTTAAAATCGCGAACCTGCTCCGGCGGCATATAAGCGATCGTCCCCGCAACGTCGCCGACCATCGTCACGCCGCTCATTCCGGTTTCTTTGAAACTCTTCGACAAACCAAAATCCGTCAGTTTTGCGGTCGAATTTGGATAATCGCCCGTTACGAGAATGTTTTGCTCTTTGATGTCTCGATGGACAAAACCCTGTTGATGCGCAAAATCGAGGGCCGACAGCGTCTGCTCAACGATTCTTGCCATTTCGCGATAGTCGAGTTTACCGCCACGATGTTTTGCGAGCCGCCCGGCGTCCATACCGACGACGAATTCGGTTATCAGATAGACGAGGCCGTTGTGTGTACCATTTTCGACAAACTCAACGATATTTGGATGTTTGAGCGTTGCCGCGACATCGATCTCGCGCAGAAAACGTTTTAGCGATTGTTCACTAACGGCGACCTCGGGCAAAAGAGTCTTTATCGCAACAGCTCGGCCATCTTTCTCGGCACGAGCAAGCATTACGCTGCCCATGCCGCCCTGGCCGATGACGCGGATCATTTGGTAATTGGGGATGGGCTGCGGGTTTTCTTTGAGCTTTTCTCGGCAGCTATCGCAAATGAAAGACATGCTCGCGTCCGGTTGATCGGCCTCGACGGTTGCAGGAATGCCGCAGTTCAGGCATTTAACTGCGACGAGAGAGATGTTGGTACTAGTTGATCCTTTTAGAGTGCTGTCAAACTCTTCTAACCCTGTCGAGACCTCAACCTCGAGGATCGTTTCGCCGCCCTGTATCCGATCGCCGCTTTTGAGGTAAGCCGTATCGACGCGCATCCCGTTGACAAACGTGCCGTTTGTCGAGCCGAGGTCGCGGATGAAAGCCTGTGGCGGTGCGATCTCTAAAATGCAATGATGACGGGAGAAAAAACGGTCTGCTGGCAAGCAAAATTGGGCGTTTTCACTCCGCCCGATCATAAAAGTATCGTGCTGATCGAATGTAAAAGTACGTCCGGTCTGAGGTCCAGCAACGACGTTTAGGTTGACGCGCATTTTAAATTAAACAGATCAGAATGCTTATTTAATGATCGATGCAAGGATCCCGAAAGCCAGCAAAAGAATATACAGAACGAGAAATACTCCGCCAATCGACATTCCGGCCAGAGCGAACCCGCGGCCGGCGTAACGATCAGGGTCCTTTTTGATCTGAGAAAGGGCGATAAATCCGGTGATCAAAGCACCCGGTGCAAGCAGCAACCCGAGCGAGCAGCACCAGCCGATCGTCATACTTCCGATGCCAAGCCCCAATGATACTACTGCGAGCGTCTGGCTCGGCGACATCTGCACGCCGTAGGGGGCAAAACCCTGTTGCTGATACGGCACCGGCGCTTGCTGCTGCCAGCCGGATGCAGGCGGTGTGTTGGGCCAGTTTGACGGGTTTGTCACCCGCGAAGGGTCCATCACCATCGTCGGCGGATCGTCCGCATAGCGTGCCGGCGGAGGCTCGGCCGCAAACGCCGTCAGCATCTCGCCGTCCTCAAGACAAAAATTGAGGTTAACGTCCGTGTACGTGTGAAAACATTTCGGGCACTGCTTCATAAATTTACGGTGAACCGTTATTTCCTGATCTCAAGATTCTTGAACGCGATCTTTACGCCGTCGCCGGAATACAGCCCCGGGACGCCGCCGGCGTAGCCGTAGGTGTTCGTGATGGATTTGACCATCGTTCCGTTAATGTAAAACTCGATCTTATCCGCGAGATCCCGCACCTCAAGCGTATTTTCCTCTTTGCCCGGTTTTATCGCCGTCGACGCGGTCCAGGGCACATCCGATTTTTCGTTCTGCGGAGTGTGATGGACGACGCGATATTTCTTGGTCTTGGTGTTGATCAAAAACGCGTATCCCTGCTGCAGCGGCGTCGGATTGCTGTGAAATATCAGCCCGTAACCTAGGCTCGAAGCCGCGTCGTCGATGTTTCGCAGCGTTACCCGCGTATCCGAATCATCGGTCGTGTACTCGTCCGGGGCGACTAACGCATAATAGTAACCCTTTTGCTTGGCACCCATGATCAACTCGCCGCCGGTGTATTCGGTCGTGCCATAAACCGAAAATTCCTTGACCCATTTTGAGATATCGATCGACTCAACATCTGTTCGCTCCGAAGTCGGAGAGGTCGAGGTCGTAGTATTTGTATTCGCGGTACTTTTGTTGGCGCTGTTTGAGAAAGAACTGTTGCTCTTCGTCGGCGTCGGCGATGCGTTGGCCGTGTTAGCCGCGTTCCTTTCGACCTGCGAGCCAATATAGATAAGTCCCCCAAGTCCACCGCCGCACAGCAACGCGAGTCCGCCAAGTATCAACAGCACCCACACCCAAGCCTTAGATTTCTTGGCCGGCGGCTGCATCGAATATTGCTGCGGGGCCGTGTTCCACTGAGGCTGGCCGCCGGGCTGGCTCGGCATCGTCTGCTGCTGCTGCGTAGGCATCGCAGGATTGACCACCGTCGGGGGCGGCTCGGCAGCGGCCTGATTCAGGATTGAACCGTCCTCAAGGCAGAAATTAAGGTTATCGTCCGAATATGTCTTTTGACAGCGAGGGCAAATTTTCATCTTTTATCACCGTTAGCAGAAAGATAATTGCAAGATTGAAACATTATAACCACTACACGCTAAAAACGCGACTGTTTTGGTTACGCATATTGCCGGAACGGTGTTCCGGGAAGATCGTGTCGCCCATCAGAGGCCGCCGTCGGTGACAAATATAATAGCCAGGGGAGCGTAGCCTGGGTTTATCCACGCATTCATGCCGTCCCTGCAAGGGACGCCCCGAAAAGCCGCTTCCCTACAGAAAACCGACGATCTATCCACGTGTCCGTGGTGCTACACCAAACGCTGCTGCCGTTATGGCTTTTGTGGAAAAAACCCGTTCCGGCTCATGAGCATCACGAGCACCACCATTACCATCCAACTGAGAAATTATCCTGTATGTAGAAAAGAGGATGGAAAAGAGGGTAAGAACGAGGGTTCAGGGACGAGGGACGAGGGACGGGGGACAAGAGTCAGAGTCAAGCGACGGCAACCTGCTAAATGCCTCTTCGTGATGCGATATCAATACTCCTTGTTCCAATTACCCTCTTCCCTCGCCACTCGTCCCTCACCACTTTCCGTGTTTCACACTTGACACAGCCGCCAACCTATGCTACATTCGTATCAAATTATGAAACGAAAATGGGAACAATGTCCGCACAACGAAAAAGGCACCCGCTGGTCGTCGTTTTATGTCACGATGAACACAAAGGGCTATATCTCTCTTAGCAAATTTACTTTTGAAAAGCTTGGCGAGCCGGAAAAGGTACAACTCCTATACGACCGCACGACCAATACGATCGGCGTCAATCCCGCGGGCCGCACTGCGACCGACGCTTTTAGAACATCCAAAAAATGGTCCGGCGGCCGCGTCATCTACGCCCTGCGTCTGCTACAAGAATTCCGCATCCGCATCCCGCACAGCGTCCGATTCATGTCCCCCGAGATCGACAACGAAGGCATCCTGCTCCTAGACCTAAACAACACCCGCCCCGCTCAGAAAGGCTCGAACGGGAGAATGAGAGCGGAGCTATTACCTCACCAGCCATGATCTTATTCAGGCTCCCCTCCTTACGAAGGAGGGGTACGGCGGTAGCCGGGGGTGGTTCTCTCGGACTTAATGAACATTCAAGTTCACCCCCACCAAACCCGTTAGAGAACCACCCCGTCTCCCGATAAAAGACATCGGGATCCACCCCTCCTTCGTAAGGAGGGGAGCCTTACTTCTGAACGGTTTGCGTTTTCGCAAATTGGTGCTACTATGTCCAAAAAATAACATAGCTATCCCAAAGCAGTCTTTTGGAATAACTCACGGCTCACACCCAAGGAGAGGTATTCACACATGGCATCAACACGCACCGTCGGCTTCATCATCGAAAACGTCTTCGAAGGCGACCTCGCCGCGATCTCAGACTCCCCTCCTGCCGGAGGAGGGGTGGCCGAAGGCCGGGGTGGTGGGAGCTCCAGCCACGTAGGAAAAAAGACAAAGAAAGACCGCCCCCCCAACGCCACAAACGCTATGAGCGATGGCAACGATTCCGACATCTAGACGGCATCGTTAAAATTAGCCTACTAACGTCATGATTTGTGGAACTTTAAAATAGGGCTGCCGAGTATCTTTTAACGATAACCAGAACAATTATGCGAGAAGAAAACTACAGACCCCATGGGCGATACCTTACGGCGGAAGACATTGCCGAAAGGTTAATGCCGGACCTTGATATGAACGAGGCATTGCTCTGGCCACCCGACTTATTTGCTCTCACGAGCTACATGCTTGCCAAAACGTCGGCGTATCAGCTTGTGGTTTCGCCACCTGCCGGAAAGAAATGGCCACCGCTGAGGTCTGATATCGAGTCTTGGTTATGCGTCGATTATGAAAGGAATATCAAGTATTGGCATCGGTACATCAAGAAGAAATGGGGTGGGGGAAATGACCCGGACTTTGATATCGCGAAATATGAACCGGTTAGAAAATGGGGCTCCTCCAGGAGCACTGAAAAAACGGAGAGAACCGCTACCGGGAAGTTACGCAAGATCCATCATTGGGAGGCTTTGGTTCGAAGTGTTGGCAACGCGTGGCGAAAGAATCTTAGAAAAGCTCCGGATAATGATTTTTCTCAGATCGACGACTCTTTCGTCGCGTACGATGTAAGAGCCGCTTGGGACAAGTCTAAGCTAGCCAACCACAAGAAGATGCGTGAGAGAAAGTTACTTGAGATAGCGAACAAAAACACGCCGCCCCTACTCTTAGCGTGCTGGGCCTTCTTTTTTAAGGCGATTATGGGAAACCAGAGCGGCAACAAGCCGTTGCCGATAGCAGACCTTTTGTGTAATCAAGATCACCTACAAAATCCAGTGAATTGCAACAAATTATGGGCGGTCTCACAAGCGTTGCTCACACTGCATGCGATCGCCGACTTCGCGAGCGCCGGTTTCGGATTATATGAGGATCCTAAGGCTACTAAAGACCAGGCGTTGATATTTGCGGACAGCCTCCTCATTGGAGGACGAATCAAGTACGATCCCGTTATACATATTGGGGGTAGTCTATCAACTTTCAACATTGAAAGATGTCGGGTTTTACCGAAACGGCATAACCCGAGTATCGGGATTACTCTTCGCTCGCTATCAAGCAATCTCGCCTTCCACCAATCCGCGGTCGACGTTGTGTGGCGAAAAACGGTCACTAACAACAGGCTGGGTTCAAGGCTGACGCGAGCGACAACTGATACAGACAACGACGTCGAGAAAGCCGCCGTATCTGTTTTGCTTCTGCCTTTTCCGCTTTCCGTAAAAGCAAAGGATTTCAGGGAAGACAAAAATGATAAAGGAAAAGAACCTGTGCGAATGTCGGACCAAGATCATGGATTCTTCACGTACGAACCTTTTCCAGAGAAAAACGAATCCGAAGAGGAGCATATCCTTCACGACGCACATCAAGAGGCTGATGTAGATAAAGTCATAGATCTAATCAAAGCGGCCAACGAGGAATTGCCTAACTCGACTGTTGACATGATCCTTTTCCCTGAAGCCGCCCTAAGTCTCGAGCAGTTTAATCTGTTAAAAGGCGAACTAACCAATAAGCTCGAAAACCACGGCAAAGCCCCCAGTGTTGTGATCGCGGGGGTTCGCGAATCCAAGGACGCGCTGATGAAGGATGAAGATGGGGCGATAAATAGAAACAAACGCAAGATTAAAGAGTTCAATTTCCCTCGGAATGCTGTTTACTGTCAATACCTCGATACCGACAAAAAGAAGTACTACGAAAAATATCATGAAGATTCGGAACTCACTGCAAAATATAAGCAGTATAAGCATCATCGATGGCGCTTCGATAGCTCACAAATTCGACGCTACGGACTTAGTAGTGTTCTCGATCCAAAAAAGGTTTGGTGGGAGTCGATAAAGATTCCGAAGCGGCGGGTAAGCTTTCTAAATGTCGGCGACAGGCTCACCATCTCACATCTGATTTGTGAGGATCTAGCCCGCCAGGACCCAATCGCGGAATTGGTAAGAGCCGTGGGACCTTCTCTTGTGATAGCAATCCTGATGGACGGACCACAGTTGCGGAATCGCTGGTCGTCTAGATACGCGACCGTTCTCTCGGAAGATCCGGGCAGTTCGGTCATTACCCTAACATCTCTTGGCATGGTAAAAAGATACCAGTCAGAGTTCGGTAAGGCCTCCCGTACTATCGGATTATGGAATGACAATCGTGCCGGCGACTCGCGTGAGATTGAGTTAGCCCAGGGAGCAGAAGCGGTTCTTCTTACACTCAGCCTCGATAGGGAACCCGAGAAAACTGCTGACGGTCGCGAAGAAGAGCACCCAACATCGGTATTGCATTTGAACGATGTAATACAAATCTATCTTAAGCAGGAGAAATAGTGTTGCGGTTCGTACCCAAGCCGCTGGGCCTCCTCCTACCAACGTAGAAGAGAGCCCCGGAAAGGAAAAAAGATCTAGAAATACCACCCACGTCTTAGGAGATATACTAAGCATTCACTGCAAACGGAGAATATTATGGCTGATAAAGTGACCTACCCTAAAATTACACGAAAAATTTGGTGGCTTCTGAGGGCACGCCTTAAACAAACGGTGCCGACATCGATTACGCCAACATACATTTCATCGGTTTCCGAAATGACTGATGCATCTGCAAAGGGCAATGTGATTGCACCACTTCGGGAAATGCTTTTAATCGACGAAAACAGCAAGCCTACGGATCTGATGGAGCGCTGGCGGCATGATGACGAATATGCAAGTGTTTGTACTGAAATCCGTGGGAAGGTCTATCCCCATGAATTAATCGAAGCATTTCCTTCTCCCACAGCCGACCAGGAAGATCGAATTAAGGCTTGGTTTTCAAAAAATGCCAAAGTTGGTGATGCTGCCGCAAGAATGTACACAACTACATATGTCCTTCTTTCGGAGGCTGACCCATCGAAGACCGAGGAATCTCGTCCTAAAGCAAATCCATCAGCTCCTAAGCCAAAAAAAGAAAAGGCCTCTACGGAATCGAAAGTGAAGGAACCACAGAATAAAGTAAACGCGAAGAAGATTGATAGGGAAGATAATGAATCCGAACAAAACAAAGGCGGTGGTCTCGCCTTTCCGTCCATTCATATCGATGTGCAAGTTCACATTTCACCGGACACAAGTGCAGAACAGATAGATAAGATTTTTGAAAGTATGTCGAAGCATCTTACGAAGTTCAAAAATTAGATAAACCAGTTGAAGTTTAACGAAATTCAAAATCTTGCTAAAGATTTCCAGGAGGCGGTTGATACACACGTTAAACCGCCTTCGGAAATAGCGCCGTCTCAAAACGATGCAATAATTTACTTTAGTTTAGTACGAGGGACTCGTGGCTATATTGAGCGAGTTGCTCACCAAGTAAATGGAACATATGCAAACGGGTGGTATGACGCGTGTGCGGTAATGCTCAGACGGCTCCTGGAAACCCTGATAATAGAGTGTTTTGAATCGCATTCGATTGGGAACAAAATAAAAGACACTAATAACAATTTTCGATATCTTCGCGATCTAATAGATCTGACACTGAATGAGACGTCATGGAACTTGGGCAGAAACGTTAAGACTGCTCTCCCTAAACTCAAAGACATCGGTGACAAGTCAGCCCACAGTCGACGTTATAATGCTCATCGCGAGGACATCGACAAACTTGCGAAAGATATTAGAGATGTAGTTCAAGAGTTAGTCGCATTGGCGGGATTGAAATAAATTAGCCTTAAAAGAGTAAAGACGCGAACGTTATGCCCGCGGCCTTCATAAAAAATTAGCGGCAGGAACGTGATAAATGCCTATATTCAAGAAAAGAAAAAGAGCTGGGAAAAAGTTTGCGGGATAGTAAACAGTAAATAGTTAATAGTGAATAGTGAATAGCGGTTATGAACGAGATCACGGCACCAAACGAATTACAGGAACCCGAACCGCGAAAGGCCTTCATGACCGATAAGCGTTGGGTGCTGTTTGTTTACATTCCTATATTTCTCCTATTCTTTTCGACTGTCGGTATCCTTATTGATAACGATAAAGGGTTCGGACGCATCACGGATCTTATCGGCGGGCTCGTGCTAAATATCTTTACATATGTATGGATCAGGATGGACAGTCAGGAGCGTCGCTATGAATTGCATAGATTTTTCAGCTACGCGGTGGTTGTCTTTGGCACGCTTGCGTTGATCTATTATCTATTTAGGTCACGTGGATTTCGGGGCGGCGTGGTTTCGCTTGGTTGGCTGCTCCTATACGTGATCCCCACGTTTCTTTTTGTCATGATCGTCAGCGCGGTGATAGTCCTTGCACTGGTCATGGCCGGTGCTGTCTCGCCCAACGTCTTCGACTAAATATTTCTCATTGCAAAGTCAATCCGCAGCGGCCGCAGAATTTTATGTGGGCGGGGTAGACTCCGCCGCAGCGTTGGCAGAGGCGTTCCGCCTGCGGAGGTGAAGAGACGGGAGACTGGAGACCGGAGACGGGAGAAAACGACGGCGATCCGGAGTTTTGCGAACTGGCGGGCGGGGACGTGATGTTTAAGCCACAGCGGCCGCAGAAGCGGGCGTTTTGGGCTAGTGGGTTGGAGCATCTTGGGCACGGGTATGTGCCGACAGCAGCGACGACTCCGGCGAAGCTGCCGCTGCCGCAGCGGCCGCAAAATCTGACGCCCTCGGCAAAGCGTGTCCCGCAATTTGTACAGGCGACGACGCCGGGCATGACGCTCGACTGGGGTGAACCGCCGCTGCTGCCTTGTGATGAAGACGGCTGGCTCGATCCGCCAAGCGGCGGACGCAATTGCGCCTGGATGACCTGTTCGTTGGCTCCGTCGCGGATCTCGATGACGCGTTCGTCATCGCGTTCGCCGGCTTTGGACACACGCAAAATGTGGCGTCCGGCGGGGATGTCGGTCAGCACGACGCGGCCCGAGCTGCCGATGCTGCCCTTGCGTTCGTCGTTGACATAGACCTCGGCTCCTAGCGGGGCGAGCACGACGAGCCGCGAGATGCCCGCACGTTTTTTGTCCTCGATATCTTCGGACGCGGCTTCGAGTTCGGCGATCCATTCGGCGACGGAATTTGGCCGGTCGTTAGGATCGATCTCAAGCGCGTGCATTATCACTCTATCGACATCCGCAGGCACGTCCGAGCGGATCGATGTGAGCGACGCCGGTTTATGCATAATTTTCTGCATAATGAGCTGCATCATATCGCCCGTGAACGGCGTTTTGCCGCCGAGCATCAGATAAGCGATGGTGCCGAGCGCGTAGAGGTCCGCACGTTTGTCGACGCCCATTTCGGGCTGCATCTGCTCGGGCGACATAAACTCCGGCGTGCCGATGATGCCGCGCGAAGACGGCGTGGCGTTTGACGACGTGTCGGTGATCGTCTGGTTGACGATCTTTGCCAGGCCAAAATCGCCGACTTTGACGAAGCCGTCGCCGCCCTTGCCCTTTTGCATGATGAAGATATTTGCGGGTTTGAGATCGCGGTGGAGAATGTTGAGGTCGTGGGCCGCATCGACGCCGTCGGCGATCTGCCGCAATAAACGCACCGCTCGCGGAACCGGCAGAGTTCCCTCTCGGCGGAGCAGTTTGTGCAAAGTCTCGCCTTCGACATACTCCATCACCAGATAGAAAATGCCGTCAGCGGTCTCGCCAAAATCCGTTACGCTGACCGTGTTTGGATGCTGGATCGACGCGGCGGCCTGAGCTTCTCGTTCGAAACGGGCGATCGCCTCGCCCTCTTGCATGTCGTCGCTGTTAAGGATGTCTTGGCGGACGGTCTTAACGGCGAGTTTTTTGGTGGCAAATTTTTTGTCTTTGGCAAGATAAACCTGCCCCATCGCCCCGCGTCCCAGACGGCTTTCAAGCAAGTAACGATCAGCGATAGTCTGCGACCCCGGCAAAGACAGCCGCGTCGGCGTCTCGTCCGCCGGACACACCGAAACCTCGTCTTCGTAACAAACCTCGCATTTGGGGCATTCTTTCATCGCTGTTAGATATTTTCAACGCTATGACGCAAAGAAGCAAAGGCTCAAGAAAAAGAGTTATATCCACAGATGAACACCCATAAACACAGATCCCAAATCTTAGTTCTCTGTGTTGATCTGTGTCCATCTGTGGTTAATTTTTCTTTGAGTGTTGGCGCAAAACAATTGGTTTGTTATAATTCAGGTTCGCTTTTGGGTCGATAGCTCAGTCGGTAGAGCAACGGACTCTTAATCCGTGGGTCGCAGGTTCGATCCCTGCTCGGCCTACCAAAACACAAGTGCACAGTTTAAGAATGCACAATGCATAATTCAGGAAGTTTCCGAAATTATTCATTGTGCATTGTGCATTTCTACATTGACCTACACTTGATCTCGCCACTTCAACACTTCGTCACGTAAGATAGGATTTTGCTGAAAGCTGCCGGTTTGGCCTTGAGCAGCGGTCGCACGCTGGATGTGCCAGTAGCTGAGGCCGAGCTTGCCGATGGCACGGATGTAGCGGCTGCGGGCCTTGAACTTACCGTTAAACAATCCACCGAGGACCCAACCGGAGCTTTTGAATGCCGATGTTGCGACTTTCGCATGTTCCGTCGGGATGAGGCCGCGGGCGATGTCGATGGCGAGCATTTCGTTGAGGATCTTGTTTTGGCGCCGCATGATGTAGAGCGAAAATCCGACGAAGATCAAAAAGAATGGTATCTCGAGCACGAGATAGCCGACCAAAAAGCCCTGCAAGCCGCCGATGACCGCCATGCCGTTCCAGATAGCGTGGAGAGCGACGGCACCGAAATAGCCGACGATCGGCATCAAGAATCGAACGGCTTTATTGTGAGACTCGCGGGCGATACCGCATCCGATACCGGTCATTGCGGTAAAGCTAACGTGAGCAAACGGTGACATGATGCCGCGTAAAACGAACAGTAACGCGAGTCCTTCAAATCCGCCACCTGCGAGACCGCGTCCGTAATACAGAACATTCTCGACCGTCGCAAACCCGAGAGCAATAACGCCCGCAAACACAATACCGTCCAAAATATCGTCAAAATAGCGGCGAAAGGCGATGAGCAATATCACTAGGCCGATCCCCTTAGAACCCTCTTCAAAAACCGGTGCGGATATTACCGCTCCGACAAACTCACCCGCCTCCGGAGAGACGCCGATGGCAAACACCACACCGATCACCGTATTCACGATAAACGACACCACTACAGCGACCAATGCTCCCCACGCGAACGCGGCGGCCAGCAGCCACGCCGGCTCGGGATCATATCTGTCCAGCCACATCAGCGGCAGAATATAGATCGCCGCGGGAACGAACGCGACGACCGCAGCGATCACAGCGGGGACAATACCGACGCTTGCAAACATAAGCAGAGCGACGATGATCGAGAGAAAAATGACGACAAATATCGTAATTGCGATCCCAATGTACTGCCCGGTCTTGCTTGGCTCAGGCTTAACGGCGGCCATACTGTTGAGGCCAAAATTAGCTAGCGATGATTGAAAATTAGCTGGTTCCTGAGCGGCTGTTTGGTTAAATTGCTGTATCTCAAGCTCACGATAATTTTGCTGCGAGCCCAGCGAATCGATCCGTACAGTCGCCGTCACGCCGTTAGTACCAAACTGTATTTGGTCGCCGGAGTTGAGCTTTACCGACTCGATCCGCTGGCCGTTGACAAGCGTTCCATTTGTGCTTTGATTGTCGCGGACGTAAAACCCGTCCGCCTTAGCCTCAATAAACGCATGTTGTTTCGAAGCAATACGCTCAGACATCGGGTCAAAGCGGATGCTGCACGTCTCGCTGCGTCCGACAGTCAAAAAGCCGGTTTCGAGTTCGTAGGTTTGGCCCGCGAGCGACCCGCCGTTAACAGTTACGAATATTTTCATACTGCAATCATAGAAACAAAAAGCCCAAAGTCAAGCGTCTCACCTGACTTTGGGCGTTAGTGTTTGTACTAAATTTTACTGAGGCTGGATCGACGACGGCGAAGGCAGATCGCCCGCCTGGCCGAAAACTCTGTCGATCGTATTGCCGTTAGTGCTATTAATGCGCAACCACTGATTTGTGCTCGGCCTAAATACGGCAAAATCAGACCTTCCGTCGCCGTCGTAATCAGCCGGGATCGGAATGTCTTCCGGGTTGCCCCATGGGAAATTCGAAGAGACGCCGGTGATCGGATCGCGGAAATACCAAGTACCATTCGACGGCCGATAGACAGCCATGTCACTAATGCCATTGCCATCAAAATCAGCGGAAACAGGTTTGTCGCCGTTCGTCCCTAGCACAACCGTCATCAAGATCGAGGATGAGCTTTGTTGAATGTAGAAAGTACCTGTAGACGGCCGCCAGACTCCAAGATCGATCTTGCCATCTCCGTCATAATCACCGATGAGTGGTTTGTCGGTACTTACCTGAGTGAGGGTGCTGCCAGTTCCACGAAATTCTGTCCACAACACCGTTCGCGTCCCGAGCGTGCTGCGCCATATTTGCCATGTTCCGGTTGAAGGGCGCCATTGGGCTACATCCGTCCGGCCATCGGCATCATAATCCGCCGGTA
This sequence comes from Chloracidobacterium sp. UBA3360, assembly GCA_002360555.1. Lineage (GTDB taxonomy): Bacteria > Acidobacteriota > Blastocatellia > Pyrinomonadales > Pyrinomonadaceae > OLB17. The sequence goes on along the minus strand of DEQS01000056.1, from coordinate 3 downwards.
CCG
>DEQS01000066.1 GCA_002360555.1 Chloracidobacterium sp. UBA3360 | reverse complement strand
CTCCTAAAGAGTAACGGAGGCGCTCGAAGGTTGGCTCAGGCTGTTTGGAAATCAGCCGCAGAGTGTAAACGCATAAGCCAGCTTAACTGCGAGACATACACGTCGAGCAGGTACGAAAGTAGGAGTTAGTGATCCGGCGGTCGCTTATGGAAGTGCCGTCGCTCAACGGATAAAAGGTACGCCGGGGATAACAGGCTGATCCTGCCCAAGAGTTCACATCGACGGCAGGGTTTGGCACCTCGATGTCGGCTCATCATATCCTGGGGCTGAAGAAGGTCCCAAGGGTTCGGCTGTTCGCCGATTAAAATGGTACGTGAGCTGGGTTCAGAACGTCGCGAGACAGTTCGGTCCCTATCTGGTGTGGGCGTAGCAATATTGAAGGAATCTGTCCTTAGTACGAGAGGACCGGGATGGATTGACCTCTAGTGTACGTGTTATGGCGCCAGCCGTATCGCACGGTAGCTATGTCGAGCATGGATAAACGCTGAATGCATCTAAGCGTGAAGCCAGACCTAAGATAAGTATTGCCAGTGAGACTCGTGGAAGACCACCACGTTGATAGGTCGGAGATGTAAGTGCAGTAATGTATTTAGTTTACCGATACTAATTGTCCCAAGGCTTGACCATAAATCTTGTTTACAAGCAAATTTATTTCAAGCAACGCAAGAAGAAAGTAGTGGACTGCAATGTATTCAGTTATCAGATATTAAGTTTTGACAATTTAGCTCGGTGTTCCGCCTTTAGGCGGCCCAAGCAACCAGTTTTCCGGTGATTTTGTCGACAGGGTCACACCCGTTCCCATCCCGAACACGGCAGTTAAGCCTGTTGGAGCCGATGATACTGCAGCTTTCAGTTGTGGGAAAGTAGGAAGTCGCCGGATCTATATTAAAAAAAGCCCGCTCAATATGAGCGGGTTTTTTTATATTTCAAATTCCAAATCTCAAATTTCAGATTTCAGATTCCTGCAACCTTTCCACTCGAAAACGATATAATCATACAGGCGACCGCATGGCATTTAACTTCGAAACATTCTTCCGACTCGTCTCATACGCTGCTGTGTTTTGCGGCTTTTTGGCGTTGTGGGTTTCTGGGACGTTTGGGGTTGTTGGTACGGCGGTTTTCGTTGCCATTATGATCGCGGCGTGGTTTCTTGAGGATTCGCGTTGGCAGATATCGGAAAAGATCGGGACGGCGTTGATCGTTTTGGCGTTACCGCTGTTTTATTTGATTTGGCGGTTTCAGCTGATATCGCTGTACGGGTCGGAAACGGTGATCGCGGGTATTCTAGCCCGGATGATTCTGGCATTGACAGCGATCAAGCTGCTGCAAAAGAAAGGTGACCGCGACTGGATATTTCTGTATCTAATGGCGTTCTTTGAGGTTTTGCTTGCTGCGGGTTTGAGCATAAGTGCATTGTATTTGGTTACGTTTCTCGCGTATCTGCTCGTAATGGTTTGCTCGATCATTGCGTTTGAAATGCGTAAGACGGCGAGGGATGTTGAGACAAAAACCGCGATTGATAAAAAGAAAGAGGTTTCTGCATTTACCTCGGCCGCCGTTGTTCCGGCACGCAGGCTGCCAACTACCTCGATCGCTCTGATCGTTTTTATTGTAATGCTGGCGGCACCGCTATTTTTTATGCTACCGCGTGTCGGCGGGGCGGGTTTTGGCGGCAAGCAGGGCGGGCTCGATACGCAGACCGGATTTTCGGATCTCGTCCGGCTGGGCGGTATTGGCCGCATCCAGCAAAACAACGAGGTTGTGATGCGTGTCAAACTCGAGGGCAATTCTCTCGAGCAAGGCGGGCTTTATTTTCGCGGGACGGCACTCGACACATTTGATAATCAGGCATGGAGCAGAACGAGGACCGGGACCAAAGAGCCTTATGTACGAGGAGAGCGTGAGTTCATACAGATCGATCAGCCCGCTGGACGAGATAGCCTTTCAATTCAGACGATATATCTCGAACCGCTCGATACAGCCGTACTTTTTGCTTTGCCCAAAGCAGTAGCGGTGCAGAGCAACTTTCCGCTGATCGAAAAAGATACATACGGATCGCTCACGTTTAGGCGAAATTATGAACGGGTGAGTTATAAGGTGCTGTCGGACCGCTCGCTTCCGGATCCGTCGCGGCTGCGTTTGGACAACAATGGCTACGGGCCGGAATCGCAAAATTATCTGCAACTGCCCGAAAGCTATGACAAGCGCATTTTTGATCTTGCCTACAGCATTGCTTCAAAAGAAAAGAACCGCTACGACAGGGCGGTTGCGGTTGAAAAATATCTGCAAAATAATCTGGGTTACACGCTTGAACAAACTGCGAGTGGTGACGAACCGGTTGCGGATTTTTTGTTCAATGTTCGCGAAGGTCATTGCGAATACTTTGCCACCGCGATGGCAGTAATGCTCCGAACCCAGGGCATTGCGACGCGGATCGTTAATGGTTTTCACGGCGGCGAGTACAACGAGACCGCTGATATGACAGTCGTGAGGCAGAGCAATGCTCATTCGTGGGTCGAGGTCTATTTTCCAAAAGAGAATGTCTGGGTGCCGTTTGACCCGACGCCGTTCGCGGGGCAAAATGCTGCGGCCTCGAGCGGTATCGTTGGACAATTTAACAAATACGTCGAGGCACTCGAAGCGTTTTGGATCCAGTATTTTGTTGCGTTCGATAACCAGGAGCAACGCTCGCTCGTTAAGACTCTACGAAATGGCTTTGTCGATTATCAGGCAAGGTCTGCGTCGTATTTCGGCCACGCTCAGGACATCTTGGCCGAGTGGTGGAAGGATGTTCGCGGTGATAAAGGATTGCAGTCAAGCCTCACCGCCATTGGATACGCGATGGCATATGTCGTTGGGGGTATTTTGGGAATTTTCTTATTCGTTTGGCTCGGACGAAGGATCGCAAAGATGAAATTTTGGCGGCGAATGCTAAGCAGGGTTTCAACCCGGCGCCGAGATTCCGTTGTTGAGTTTTATGAACGTATGCAGCAATCACTGGCGAAAAAGGGATTTAGCCGCCAGCCATTCCAGACGCCGCTTGAGTTTGCTTTTGCGGTTGGTTCGGCAGAGGTTGTGAGTATCACTGAGAAATATAATCGAGTGAGGTTTGGTGATGAAGCCCTGTCGCCGGACGAAGCCGATGAGATCGAAGATTTACTTGAAAGACTAGAAGAAAAAGAAACAGGATGAACATGATGTACAAGATCGATCAATCGATCTTGTATACCTTGTCCATCCTGTTAAATAACAGAATCGCGATCAGAAACTATTTATCGTCGCTGTCGTCGTCCTTTTTATCGTCAGTACTTGCCGCAGGTGCCGCCGGAGCGGTTCCGGTGACCTTTGCCGTACCCGATTTTGTTGCGATCGTTTTGCCCGCTTCATCGGTCAAAGTGGCTTCGACCTTATAATCGCCCGGTAGCGGGGTTGTAAAGGTCGTCCAGACAGTTGACGAAGAGGTAAGGTCCATCGACTGTTCGCCGACCTTGTCACCCTTTGTCTTACCCGCAACGTTATCGTAGGTCACTTTCCACGCAAGCTTATGCTTGCCGCTAGGCAGCCCAGTAGCGTCGACCATTGCATAGATCTCTTTTCCGGTGTCAAACGAGCTCGCTGGTTGTTTGCCTTCCTTATCTTTAGCGAACTTGATGTCACTCAAATTTGCCGTCGTCACGCTGCATTCAAAGCCAGCCGAAACAAAAATGAGCAGAGCAAGCCCAAGTATCAAAGTTGTCTTTTTCATAAGAATCTCCTGATTAAATCAAAATTTTATCTATCGCGAAAATGTGGATTGATGAAGTGTAATCAATCGGCGGCAAACGCGCAAGTCGGCGCAATGATAAGACCTCACGCGTGTGATAATCTAATTGCTTGCTCGTATGAGAGCGGTGATCGCATTATGAAGAAAGTCGGATTTGTCAGTCTCGGATGCCCAAAAAATCTCGTCGATAGCGAGGTGATGATGGGCCAGCTCGCTGAGGCAGGCTATGAGATCACAAACAATGCCGAAGAGGCCGATACGGTCGTGGTCAATACGTGCGGCTTTATCGAATCGGCAAAGCAGGAATCAGTCGATGCCATCCTCGAAGCCACACGCTGGAAATCCGGCGGAGCGGCGAGCCGTGTGATCGTTGCCGGTTGTCTGGTAGAGCGTTACCGCGACGATCTAATGAAAGAGCTGCCCGAGGTGGACGCGTTTATCGGCACGTCGCAGGTCATGGATATTCTTAAGGCATCTGACGCGGAATTTGATGCAAAGCAGCTAACCATCTCACCGATCGGCAATAAATCCGCCACATACCTTTACGACGAATACACGCCGCGTTTGCGGGCCACCGATTCATACACGGCGTTTATCAAGATCGCCGAGGGCTGCGACCGGCCGTGTGCATTTTGCTCGATACCGGGGATGCGCGGCTCATTTAGATCACGGCGTTTTGGATCGATCATCGAGGAAGCAAGACAGCTTGCCAAAGACGGCGTCAAAGAGATCGTCCTTATTGCACAGGATTCATCCCGCTACGGCGAAGATCTCGGCGAGGTTGATGCACTCGCGGCTCTGATCCGTGCCCTCGGCGAGATCGACGGCATCGAATGGATCCGCCCGATGTATGCCTTCCCGACACACATTTCCGACGCCTTTCTCTCGGCCATCGCCGAAACTCCAAAGGCCGTTAAATATCTCGATATGCCGCTGCAGCACGCTTCGCGAAATGTGCTCAAGCTGATGAAACGAGGCGGAACGCGGGAGAGTTTGGAGCGGCTGATCGGCCGTGTTCGCGATGCGGTTCCGGGGATCGCGATCCGTACGACTTTTATCACAGGTTTTCCGGGCGAGACCGAAGATGATTTTGAAGAGCTGATAAAGTTCGTCCAAAACTGCCGTTTTGATAACGTTGGTGTCTTCACCTACTCAGACGAAGAGGGCACCGCCGCTTACGACCTGCCCGACAAAGTCGATAACAAGATCGCGATGCAGCGTCGCAACCGGCTGATGAAAGAGCAGGCAAAGATCAGCAAGCAGCTCAACAAGGCCAAGATCGGCAATACATACAAAGTTTTGTTCGAGGGGCTCTCGCAGGAATCCGACCTCTTATTCCAAGGCCGTCTAGAAGGCCAGGCCCAGGAGATCGACGGCTACATCCTAATAAACGATATGCCCGAAGATCTCGAGCCGGTTGTTGGCAACATCTACAACGTCAAGATCACCGAGGCTCACGCGTATGATCTCGTCGGCGAGATCGTCTAGTCGAGGTTTCGTGTCGTGTGTTCGGTCACGCTTGCGGCGGGGGCTTTTTCAAACTCGCGCTCATCTTTTGGAAAGACAATATCATCTGCGCTGGTGTGGGCGGCGTTTAGGCTGCCAGCTAAGGGAGCGGTATCCAATTTAACGCCTGTGTCCGGCGACGCACTTGATGGCTTTTGTTTTGTGTATTTCTTTGTAGGGAAGAGAAAACCTGCCCCAAGCGTCAACATTCCTGCCGCGACGAACAGCATAAATACCAGCTTTCCATACGACTGCGGAAACAGTTCAAAATCTTTCAGAGCACCGTTTATCAAGCCGATCACCAAGCCCAAAATGAACAACGAGATGCCGATGCGAAAGAGTTTGAAATTTGGCCGGCGTGTTACGACGGGCTTGCTTTCATCCTCGCCGCTCACGATCTGACTCACGCCATCGAGCGACAAGCCGCACGTCCGGCAAAAGCTCGTTCCGTATGAAAATTGTTTTCCGCAACGCGGGCAATAAAGATTGTCGGCCATTAATTTGTGTTACGAATCCTGAGCATTAGAAGTTCGGTTTGTGGAAAATAGTACCGCCAATAACGCGATCAAAGCCGGCAATCCTTGGGTAAACAATATCGAGGTCTTTGCGGTCAAACCACCAAGAATCCCCGCCGCAACAATGCAGACGAGAAAAAATACTTTCACCTCACGCCGTCCGCTGATTAGTCCCCAGATCAGCCCCGCAGCGAGAAATCCGTTGTAAAGCCCTTGGTTCATTGCCAAGACGGCTGAGGCCGATGATAACTCCGGCGTCATGCCAAATATTTTCCGGCCGACCGGATGATCCCAAAAGAACATTTCGAGGATCATAATCCCGAGATGCTCGACGGCGACGAGGGCTGCTAATAGATTCGCCAGTATTTTCATAGGTAAAAGTTAACCTGAAAACGTTGATGAACCAAGTGGGTGAAATAGAAACTAGGGAAGACCCAATGACCAAATCCTACATATTTGTAGGAATATTTGCGCATTCCGAAAGTCGCTTTACCGTACCTTTGATATCCAGACTTGGGATTATAGAATCTCATTTTTGAAATTCCGAATATTTTCATTGGGCAAACGCTTTTTCAAATAATTTCAAATTAACTAGGAGAGATAATGAACGCTAAGAATGTACTGCATTACGCTGCCGATCAGGAAGCAAGGTTTGTTTCCGTGCGGTTTACCGATCTGATCGGTTCGTGGCATCACCTCACGTTTCCGATCGGCCAGTTGTCGGAGGATAGCTTTGAGGACGGTTTTGGATTTGACGCCTCGTCACTGCGCGGCTGGGCGGCGATCCACGAATCGGACATGTTGCTCGTCCCGGATCCATCACGGTTTTGGATCGACCCGTTTACCGACGACACGACTCTGTGCCTGATCGCGAATGCCGTTGACCCCATCACCAAAGAGGGGTATGACCTTGACCCGCGTTCGGTCGCGATGCGTGCCGAAAGCTATCTGAAATTTACCGGCATCGCCGATACGATCAACGTTGGGCCGGAGGCGGAGTTTTTTGTCTTTGACGAAGCCCGTTTTCACAACGACCAGCACTCGGCCGGATTTCATGTAAATTCGGACGAGGGGCACTGGAACTCAGGCCGCGAGGGTGATGATTATTCGGCCAACAACGGCTATCACATCCGTGCCAAAGAGGGGTATGTTCCTGTCGCTCCGCTTGATTCGCTGGTCGATCTGCGCAACACGATGTCGACGATCCTCGGCGAGGTCGGCATCAATGTTGAATGTCACCATCACGAAGTTGCGACCGCCGGACAGTGCGAGATCGATTTCAAATTTTCAAACCTGCTGCACACGGCTGACAATCTGATGCTGTTCAAATACATCGTCAAAAACACGGCTGCAGCCGCGGGCAAGACGGCGACCTTTATGCCGAAACCGATCTATGGCGATAATGGTTCGGGTATGCATTGTCACCAGTCT
>DEQS01000083.1 GCA_002360555.1 Chloracidobacterium sp. UBA3360 | reverse complement strand
AAGACGAACAAAGCGCTATTTTAGGGTTGGGTTCGAGGCTCCGACTATATAACTGTCGCGGGCACGTAGGACTAGATTTGGGCGGTCGACACGTACGCGGATCTGCTTTCGTTGCCCTACCTTCCCCTCGTCTGATGGGACATAACCGATGTTGTATTGACGCCGAAGTTCCTCAGCAATACCCTCAAAAGCTGCGGTCAGGCCGCCGGGAGTCGCTTCTGGTCGGAAAACCCGACCGCCCGTCGCGTCGGCGAGATCCTCAAGATATTTTTTGCCAACAGCGTATTCCTCGGCGGTCACGCCACGCGTGATGACTTGCTGTGGCTCCCCCCAAATGCTCGGCGGCCACGGCTGAGCATTTCGCAGTCTGTTGTCGAGATATGTATTGTAGTAGATCGGGAAGATCAGCGAATCAGATTCTTCAGCGTAACTAAGCGTGTTGTCGTAGGTCTGCTTTCGTGAAGTTGTGTCAACACCATCGGTGAATAAAACAACGGCCTTACGTCCGGTGATCTTGCCGAGCTGCTTTCGCAAAGCTTCGTCAACCGCGCTATAAAGCGAGGTCCCGTCGCCAAAATTGGCTTTATTTATCGCTTTGTAGATCTTTTGGCGGTCGGTCGTTGCCTGAGTGCGAACGTTGACACTTCCGTTAAATTCGATTACTACGACGCTGTCCTGCGGCTCAAGCTGATCAACAAATGCGATGGCGGCTCTGCGAATTTCTTCTATGCGGTAAGCGGTTGAGGGGCTTGTATCGATCAACAAGGCAACTGTAAACGGCTTATCGGTCGTACCAAAATATGCGATCTCTTGCTCCTTACCGTCCTCAAATATCTTGAAATCCTGCTGGCGAAGGCCCGGAATATAGAGCCCGTTGCGATCAAAAACTGAGACCGGAATGGTCACGAGGTCGGTAGTGACCCTGAGCGTGTCCTCATCGTCTTTATTTTCACCCGTCGAAGGGGCAAGGATTTTTGGCGCGTCAGCTTCCTGTTTGCCGCCGAGGCTGATACCCGGAAAACGGTCGGCGATCCGTGCGCTGCGGCTTGGCTTTGGTTTTGATTCAGAATATTGAGCCGGGTCATCTTGCCGGTTGACAGGAGCGGGCGTCGGTGTTGCCGTTGCTTTGCGGCCGGACTGCCCAAACACAAAGTTACCAGAAACAAAGATGATCAGGCCGACGAACAGTATTTGCGTTTTTGCTGACATAATTTTCCCGCTGAAAGTTGTACAGAGCCTTAGATGCTATGACACCACGAAATGGTTGATTGATTTATTATACGCTTCCCCATAGCGTAACGATGCTAAAGCCCGCCATTATCAGCACAACTAACCAACCGGCGATCTGTAACCACAATGGGTGCCGATATTCGCCCATGATCGAAACCCTTCGCGACGCGAGCAGAATGAGGGCGAGCCCGACCGGCAGGATAAATCCATTTAGCGTGCCTGCCCAGACGAGGATCTTTACGGGCCGCCCGACGATCAGAAAGATGGCGGTCGATAAGACGATGAAAGCGACGATCGTCAGGTTCGTTTTAGCTTCGATCCGTTTGTTTAGCGTCTTCATAAAGGAGACAGACGTGAACGCGGCACCGACGACCGAGGTTATTGCCGCAGCCCACATGACGACTCCAAATATGCGTAAGCCCACCGTTCCGGCGGCATTTTGAAATACCGACGCGGGCGGGTTAGCGTCGTCGATCGTCAATCCCATCGTGATCACGCCAAGAGCCGCCAGAAACAAGAAAAATCTAATGATTGCGGTTAAACATATGCCGGTCAAAGCTCCGCGATTTACTTCTTTGAGCGACTCTGTGCCGGTCACGCCGGCGTCGATCAGACGATGTGCGCCAGCGAACGTAATATAGCCTCCGACAGTACCTCCGACGAGTGTGACTATTGCCAGGGCATTGATCTGTTCCGGAATGACGGTGCGATGCATCGCCTCAATGAGCGGCGGATTTGACGCATAGACAACGTACGCGATAAGCCCGATCATCACGACGCCGAGCACCTTAACAAACACATCCATCGCCTTGCCGGCCTCTTTTACGAGGAAAATTGTGATCGCGGCCAAAGCACTGATCGCGGCACCATATTCGACGGGCAACCCGAATATGGCGTTCAGCCCGAGCCCGCACCCGGCGATATTGCCGATATTAAAAACAAGCCCGCCAAACGCGATCAACGCCGATAGGACATAGCCGCTTGCCGGTATCGTCTCGTTTGCAACGTCCTGTCCTCGTTTGCCCGACACCGTCAACACACGCCAGATATTAAGCTGGGCAAAAACGTCAAGCACGACCGAGAGCAATATGACAAAGCCAAAACTAGCAAGCAGCTGCTTGGTAAAAACCGTCGTCTGCGTCAAAAACCCAGGCCCGACCGCCGAGGTCGCCATCAAAAATGCCGCACCTAGTATTACCGAAGAGATCGATTGTTTTTTCATACGGTATCTGAAACTATTGCGGCAACATCGATATTTGCCACCCTCAAACGCTGTCGTATTGCCGTTGCAAACTCAAGCGCATTATCGCCGTCGCCGTGAATGCAGATCGTGTCTGCGGTGATAGGGACAACACGGCCATCCGTTGCGGTAACGGTCCCGTCGTTTATCATCTGCATGACCTGTGCGATAGCGATGTCTGTGTCGTGAATGAGAGCGTTTGGTTTTGTACGGGGTGTCAGGCTGCCGTCACTTTGATAACTTCGGTCGGCGAAAACTTCGGACGCGGTGGCTAGCCCGATCTTTTTCGCTTCAGAGATCGAAACGCTGCCGGAAAGCCCGAATAGAACTAATTTTGGATCGATATCAAAAACGGCCTGAGCGATCGTCGCTGCGAGTCCAGCGTCTCGAGCAGACTGATTGTAAAGTGCACCGTGCGGCTTGAGGTGTCTGATCTTGCCGCCGGCATCGACGGCAATTTTGTTGAGTGTATTGAACTGTTCGGTAACTAAGTCGTAGATCTGTGAATGCGGCATCTCGATCGCGAAACGGCCAAAATTTTCACGGTCAGGGTAGCCGGGATGGGCTCCGATGGCAACACCTTTTTCGATCGCACATTCGACGGTCCGCCGCATTATCTTAGCGTCTCCGGCGTGGGCACCGCATGCGATATTGACCGACGATACGTAATCCATCAGCTCGGCGTCGTTTGCACAGCCTTCGCCCATGTCGCAGTTTAGATCTATTGTTGCCACGAGTTTGCCTGAAATTTACACCCGATGCGGTAAAAATTCAACTCCAGTTCAAACTCTGCGGCCAGAGCCTCGGCCTCGTCGATCTCGATCAGATGAAAAGCGACCTTGTCGCCGGGGCCGAGTTGGGCGATCAGCGGCAAATCGCGGGTGATGACATGGCCGACCCGTGGGTAACCGCCCGACGTTTGATGGTCGGCCATTAGCACGATCAATTGGCCGTCAGGCAGCAATTGGATGGTGCCAAAACTTGCGACCGAGGACAGTAATTCAAACGGTTCAGCAAGCTCGACCGGGGCACCTTTCAGCCGAAATCCCATGCGGTTCGAGTTTTGAGAGACGACAAAATCATGAACGTACAACAGGCCCTGACTTGATTTTGTAAGAAGTGGGAACTCAGCTCCGACGATCACACGCACCGTCGGAAACGGTCGATAGTACGGGATCAGGTTGGACGAGATGTGACAGTTTCTTATCCGCGGTTTTGCCTTTATTTGTAAAGAAAGCGGGATATGGTCGCCGGCCGCTAATGGCCGGCCGTCTTTGCCGCCCGTCTTAGCGGCCAGGTTTGTGCTTGAGCTGCCGAGCCATCTTTCGATCTTAAAACCGCCGCAGACGGTGAGATATGCACGATTGCCCGATATCTTTTTGGTGAATCGGAGAGTGCTACCTTTTTCGGCAAAATATGGCCGCCAATTCGCGATCAGCTCGCCGTCGAGTTCCGCGGAAAAGTCTGCTCCGCCGATCGCAAACACGGCGTTCTTTTCAAAAAAAATCTCTGCGGCCGGGAAGTGCATTTCTACAACGGCTTCGTTCTCGTCATTACCCAGCAAAATGTTTAAAAGTCGTGCGGCTGTCCGGTCCATCGCTCCGCCAGGGTTGATGCCCAGACGACGATATCCGACACGACCGAGATCCTGTATCGTCGTCAAGATGCCGGGTTTTTTGATCAGAATGCTCATTTTGCGGTAACAAACCTCACTTCGTCCCCCGGACGTAGATAGCATGGTTCCTTTGCATTTGGCGAGAACATTTCGACATCGGTGCGTCCGATGATCTGCCAGCCGCCCGGCGATTCGAGCGAGTAAATGCCCGTTTGGCTACCGGCAATGCCTACACTACCTTTTGGAACGACCGTTCGCGGCGTGTCCCGACGGGGCGTCGTAATGCGTTCGTCAACCTCGCCCATATACGAAAATCCCGGCAGGAACCCGAGCATATAAACGCGATAGGTTTTTGCCAGAAATATCTCGATGACCTCGTCTGAGGAAATGTTGTTTGACGCCGCGACGAATTCCAGATCGAGAGATGACTCGGAATCAAAATAGATTGGTATCTCGACAAGTCTCATTGTTCCCGTATCATCAGCGGTGATGTTTTCCAGAGCGGCCTCGGCTAAGTGTTTTACAGCGTCAAAGGCGGTGAAGAATTTGGGAAACGATTTGCGAACAACGAACGGGTCATAAAATAGCGTTGTTGAGGCGTAGGCGGGAACTGATTCGATGAAGCCGGGAAAGTTGTTCTTATCAAAATGTGCGGCAAGCGCTATCGCATTTTTGTTAAGCTCCTCAGAGATCACGTTGCCAAATTCGACGGTCAACGCCGAATCGCCGAGTGGGAATATCCTTGGGCTTTTTTCAGCCATTAACTAACGTCTCCGTTGTTTTGGATCGAGATATTCACGCAGGCCGTCGCCGATAAAATTGAAGGCGAGAACCGTCAGGGCAATGGCAATTCCCGGAAACAGCAGGATATGCGGCGAGGTCGCAAAAAATTGCCGCGCCTCCTCGATCATCGTGCCCCAACTCGGAGCGGGCGGCGGTATGCCGAGGCCAAGGAATGAAAGTGATGCTTCGGACAAAACGGCTCCAGCCATGCCGAGTGAGGCTTGGACGATAAGCGGTTGGATGGCGTTTGGCAGAATATGCGTGAACAATATCCGCAAATTGCTTGCACCGAGTGCCCGGGCCGCCATCACATAATCGTATTCGCGAACCTTCAAAACCTGTCCGCGCATCACGCGTGCGTAGCCGACCCAGCCGATGACGCAGAGAGCAGCGATAAGCTTGCCCTGGCCCGCTCCTAGAAACGCGACGAGTGCGATGGCAAGCAGTAGACCCGGAAACGCTAGGAAAACGTTAAAGACATAGCCCGATAAAAACTTATCGACAAACCCGCCGTAAAATCCGGCGATCGACCCGATAAAGGTGCCGAATATCGCAGATATCACAACAACGGTAATCCCGACCTCAAGCGAGATGCGCGCTCCAAAAACGACCCGCGAAAAAACATCACGCCCAAGCCCGTCGGTACCAAACCAATGCTCTGCCGACGGCGGAAAATATCGCATCGCAAGATCCTGCGCCGCCACGTCATGCGTCGCAACGAACGGTGCAAAGATCGCAGCCAATATGAACAGGACAGCGATAGCAATGCCGATGTAAGCCAATCTACTCATCTAAGAAAGCCTTATCCGAGGATCTAGTTTGCGATAAACAAAATCCGTCAACGAATTCGCAATAATATATGTCACGCTGATTACGAGCACGCAGCCCTGCACGAGACGGTAATCACGTTTACCAATGCCGTCCTCAAGAAGCAGTAGCCCGAGGCCCTGCCAGTTAAATATCTTTTCGGTAATGATCGCTCCGGCGAGCAAAACGCCGAGTTGTAGGCCTAAAATGGTGACAACCGGGATGAGGCCGTTTTTTAGTACGTGTTTGAACAGCACCTTGCGTTCGCTGACGCCTTTTGCGCGGGCGGTGCGGACATAGTCTTCGCCAAGCTCTTCGATCACACTGGAGCGGATCATACGCGTCAAAATAGCCGACAGAGCGGCTCCGAGCGTGACCGCGGGTAGAACGATGTCTTCGGGATACAAGCTGCCGGTTGGCGAAAACCATCCGAGTTGAACGGCGAATAAATAAACTAAAAACGGCCCGATGACAAAAGTCGGAAGTGATATGCCGAGCAGAGCAAAGAACGATGCGAGATTGTCTATTATTGAATTCTTCCTAGAACCCGCTAAAACACCCAGCGGCAAAGCAATGCCGATAGCGACCAGCATCGCGGCAATAGCAAGTTTGATGGTCGAAGGGTATCGCTCAAAGATCATGTCACGGACAGGGCGGTCGGTGCGAAATGACGTTCCCAGATCGCCTTGCAACAGCCCGAGCCAATAGTCGGCGTAGCGGTTGTCGCTGCCGTTCCATACAAAGCCTTTTTCACCGCCGTACGAAAAGAAAAACGCGGGCCGGTCGAGTCCGTGTTTGGCTCGAAAATTTTCGATCTGTTCCTGTGTCGCGGTTTCGCCGAGGATGACGGTCGCGGGGTCGCCGGGCACGACCTCGATGAGCAGCGTCACTAGCGACACCACCGTCCAGATGACGAGCAGCATCAGTGCCAATTGGCGGGCGATGTTCAAAAAGCGATATTTCATTCGGACGTGCGGTGAGCAGGGAAATTTTATAACTAAAAGCGGTTTATCTCAAATATTCAGCTTTTAATGCCCGAATGGATGGCGGAAATGCCGCCGGTGAGGTTTTGATATTTGACGTTAGAAAAGCCGGCTTTTTCCATCATCGCGACGAGAGTTTTCTGTTCGGGAAATTTTGAAACGCTGTCCGGCAGATATTCATAAGCCCCGCGTGAACCGCTAACGAGCCCGCCGATACGCGGCAAGACGCGTCCGAAATAGAAATGATAAAGCTGCCGAAAACCGGGCAGCGGCGGATGTGAGCATTCGAGAATGACGAGCGTGCCGCCGGGTTTGAGGATGCGGTTTAGCTCTTTCAGCCCGTTTTCGTAATTTGGCAGATTGCGTAATCCAAAGGCGATCGTCACCGCGTCAAAACTATTATCAGCAAACGAAAGCTGCATCGCGTCCGCCTCGACATAAGGGATTGCCGCCGAAATACCGCCATTCTTTTCCTGAGCGACGGCGAGCATCGGTCGGCAAAAATCAGTACCAATTACTTTTGCCTTGCCGTTTTGTGCAAGCTCAAGCGACAGGTCGCCGGTGCCACAAGCGACATCGAGAACGACCGCATTTTCATTATCGAGAATTGGTTGCAGTAAATTACGCACTTTCCGCCGCCAGCGTTTGTCGATGTTTAGCGACAGGACGTGGTTGAGCAGATCGTATCGCCCGGCGATACCGGCGAACATCTCCTTGACGGCGTGCGAATGTGCCGCTTCTTTTGCGTCTGTCGTTACGGGCATTTTTTGTTAGTTTGCGGGCGTATTTACGAGCACGGATACGAGCGGTGATGTCCGTGCTTTTTCGGCGTAGCTGCGGACTTCGTCAAATGAAACATTATCAAACATCGACCTGTCGGCATCGACCGAGGCAAGTTTATATGTATCGAGATCAAGCCAAAATTGAGCGATCTCGCGTTTCGCCCATTCGGTTGAAACGGCGGAGCGTGCGGCCTGAAATTCGGCATCGGTTATGGGATCTGCCAGAGCTTTTGAGATCAGATCGTTGGCCTCGATCTTTCCGTTGCCGCTACCGACCTCGTTCTTACCGGCGGCAAAACCGATGACGATCGTTCCGGGCTGTGTGTGTGCCTCGTTTTTTACAAAAACATCATTTGCATGAGCAGCGGGTACGCGGGCCTTGAGCCGTGTTTCGAGTATGTTAGAAAAAACCATCGAAGCAGCGAGGTCTTTGCTGTTGCGGGCCACACCACGCATCGCCATGCGAATAGCGGCGACATCTTTATTTGGTGATGCAACGGTCATCAGCGCGGTTGGCGGATTTTCAGGTTGTGTAAAGGACGAAGGAACGCGTTTATCGGATTTGAGCCAACTGCCAAAATATCGACGTATCGCCTTGTAACCCTGTGCACGGTCAAAATTGCCAGATACCGTGATCGTCGCATTGTCAGCGGCAAGAAAACGCTGTTTGGCGTCGATCAGATCTGGAAAATCGAGCGACTGAACCGACGTAGTCGTACCGAGTATTGGCCGACCGTATGGAAAGCTGCCGAGCAGCCGTCTGCCTACCGCACGGTCGGCAACATAAGCCGGATCTGCTTCGATCGTCTTTAATCTTGCGAGCAAAGCGGTTTTTAGCTTTGCGGTAGTTTCTTTGTCGATCGTGGGGTTTGCGACAGCGGTCGACAGCGTTTCGAGCATCGACAGATACTCCTCACCCGCTTTTGACGAAGCATTTATCTGGATGTAGTCATAACCCGTGATGATCTCAAGACTGCCGCCGAGGTCCTCAACAAAAAACTCGCGGGCGGCTTCGTTCGGGAAAATATTATCGGCAAGCAACTGCATCACGCCCTCTTTGCCCTGGGGGTCGAACGCCGCTCCCGAATGTATTCGCAGCCTTACCGTTACCTTGTCGGCTTTTGGGTCACTCCAGAGCAGTACCTTGAGTCCGTTGAGCAGCTTTTCCTGTTTGGGGGCAGACTGGGCGGCGGATTCCCTTGACGCAAAAAGAATGACCCCAAATGAGATAGCGGAAACAAAGACGACTTTCTTGAATAAATTAAAATTTTTCATCGTATAGCTTCTTGAGCAACAGAGACGCAAAACAGATTAGTTGCGTGAACCGTGCCTAATGTTTGCCGCACGTAATAAATGAACCAAAAACGCACTAGTTTCACAAATGAAAATTTTAAGAGCGTAATGGGCATCGCGTCAAACGGATGATGCATCTATGACAATTGAGAATCTCCGCACGTTGAAATATCGCGGAATTTTTGTTGAAAAAACGCTTAACTTCTGAAATAAACGCGATATAATCGTTTTATCACTATGTCGCTCACAATGTAGAGCGTGATAATGAGAGGCTGAAGATGGGAAAAATAGTTAAATATTGCGGTTCGTGTGACGAGGGCTTTGCCGAAAAATTTGGGTTTTGTCCAAATTGCGGCGCGGGCCTACAGGCATTTGAGATGAATCCGGTCGAGGCAAAGTCCACAGCCGAGGCTGTCGCTCAGCCGCCGATGCCCGTGATCCTCGAAGCTCCGGTTGTTGCCGAAGCAGCTCCGGTTGCCGAGGTTTTTGAGCAGCCGGTTCCATTTGAAGAACCTGTCGCGATCGAAGAACCGGTCGTAGCCGCCGCTGAGCCTGAGTCCGTCGCTGCCGAACCTGAGATTGTCGAAGAGGTTGCCGAGCCGGTTGTCGAAGCCGTCGCACCCAAAGCGATCCCGGTTGCCGCACCAGTTTATACTCAGCCAGCAACGGTCGATGTTGACCGCATACCGGTTTCTCTATCAGCCGAACGCGACAAGGCGATCAACGAAGGCGGTTTTTACGTAACGGTTATCGAAGAAAAGAATGCGGGACAACGCAGTGCGTTGCTGCTCGGCTCGACCGTGTTTATTCTCATACTTGCGCTTGGCTCGACCGTTTTCTCGCTTTTCCAGAAAGATATCGGTATCGGTGCGATCGGAGATGAAAACTCGCTTGCGAGCCTGATCGACGAAGTGCCGATGATCACCGAAGAAGAGAAACAGCAGGAAAAGGACAAAAACGCTGGCGGCGGTGGCGGCGGTGGCCGTGAAGAAGAGGAAACGACCAAGGGCGATCTGGCAAACCAGACACCAAACCCACAGCGTCCGCCACAGGCGATACCTCGCATGGAAAACCCTTCGCTTGTTTTGCCACCCGCTTCGACGCAAGGCAACAAAACTTTCGAACAAAAATACGATCGATTTGGGGATCCAAACGGCAGATTTACTAATTTCAATAACGGTACCGGCTCAGGCGGTGGCCAGGGCAGCGGCAGCGGAACGGGCCAAGGTAGCGGTGTCGGAACTGGTGCCGGATCGGGAAGCGGTTCGGGTTATGGCAGCGGATTAGGAAATGGTAACGGCAGCGGAACCGGCGATGGTGACAACGGCGGCGGCCCGCCCCCGAGAGCGGTCGGCGTGACGCAGGGTATCAAGATACTCTCAAAGCCGCGTCCGGGCTATACAGATTCGGCACGTCAAAACAATATCACGGGAACCGTCATCTTGCGTGTTACATTCCTTGCCTCGGGACAGGTCGGCAGTATCTCGCCGGTCAAAGGACTTGGTAACGGGCTGACAGAACAAGCTATCGCGGCGGCACGCCGCATCAGCTTTGAACCGGCTAAGACCAATGGTGTGCCGCAGTCGGTAACCAAGCAGATCGAATATACATTCTCGATCTACTAAAAATAGTTCAACTGAAAATTAGAAAGCGAGCCGTAAATGGCTCGCTTTTTTTGTGTTAGATGAAAACGATAGATTGCGACGTCGGTATCTCAAACCGTTTGCGGCAACGCATATTGCTGCACATCAGCATATCGTCCACGCGGACCATATAATCGCGGGATTTCTGAAATTGAGCACGATCTTGCTCGTTGCGGGTGTTGGCGTTCTTTTTCTTGGTCCGCTTTAGCCAGCGAACGTCATAATCGGCACGCTCGCGGCAATGCGGGCACGAAAAGCTCGCCTTTTTGACCTCTTGCCGCTCATCAAATATATCGCGTTCATTCATAGAACTATTATAACCGCAGTCGTGGCGCGTCAGTCGATTTTTATTTGAGTTTATTCAGATACTCAAAACTAAAGATCCCTGTATCGTGGTTGTCGGAGAACACAAAATTTAGGGCGTACCGCCCGACGATCGACATCGCGGTAAAAGTCAGGTCATCGCTGATCTGCTGTTCGTCAAGGATCTTTTCGCCGGTCCATTCGTCGCGGCAGCTTGCACAGGGGCAGACGCGGCGCAGTTCGGCGGCGGTATATTTTGAATCGGTGCCGTCCGACCATTTGATAGCGAGCAGGCTGTCCGATTCTTCGACAATTTGTAGTGGCTGTATCATTTCAGGTGTTTGGCGATCTCGTCGGGATCGATACCGTAATGCGTGGCGTGATAGATGGGCTTGCCGTCTTTTAGAACGAACGCTTGCGGCGAGGCATGGCGAATACCCAGTCTTTCGACGACGGCGTTTGAAACTTCGCGGTCGTATTGGACGACGAGGATATTAACGTCGCCGTCGATGTCATTAAGCTGTTCGAGTATGTGAGCACTAATGCCGCAAGTGTCGCTGTGTTTGAACAAAAACACCGGCCGGTCGTGTGAGTCGGCGATAAGAGCATCGAGCTTTTCGATCGTGTCTAAGCTGATTTGTGTTAGCGGCATTTATTGTAATTGCGGGGCGTCAGCCCTGAGTGGAAAGACCTTGCGGTACGCGACAACGTTGGTTGCGGTTATGATCGGGATCATTAGATAAATACCGACGCAAAATGCGAGTTCGCCAGCGAGAGCCATAACAAAATTTAACCCGATCAGGCCGCCAATGCCGCCGAGATTTTTCATTACCGCACGGGCACTCAGCTTGACCGAATCCCAGCTCGAAATCCCCCGATCGACTATCAGCGGAAAACAAAATATCAGCAGCGAATGGATCGAGATCATTATCACGGCGACGATAATGTCGATAATAAATCCGACAATGAACGTGCCAAGTATCGTGCCGCCATCGGCGTTGTTGCCCATTATTGCCGCCGTAATGATCGGCAGATAGATCGTGACAAACAAGATTATTATCCAGATAACCATCGGCACAACGATCAGCACGGTGACCAGCAAACTCGGCCCGAAAAACTTAAATCCGACCCACAGATCGTCGATGTTTGCCTTGCCACGTCCGTCGATGACCTTGAGATAGGCGTTGAAAATGCCGCAGATCATCGCCCCGATGAGGATGTACATCGATATACCGCCGATCATCGCTCCGACGATCGAGATGGCGAACAATATCCAATAGTCGGCCTTGATCAGCGCCCAGGCCTCTTTTGCACATTCGATCGGGTGTATTTGTCCGGTTGTAAATTCGTCCATTATTGGCCCTCGTATATCCTGTCGAGATAATCGGTCACCATCCGATCGCTTGAAAACTGCGGGGTAAGCGTCGCGATCGAATTTTTCATCCGGCGGATCCAATCAGTCGGCAGGCCGCTGTTGTCGTGTGAATAGTATGCTGGAATGACTTGGTTTTCGAGCGTCGAGTATAACGACTCGGCATCGCTTGCGTCCATTTGTTCGTCCGAGCCGTCCGACAGATCGCCGATCTCAAAACCATTTTCGCCGTTGTAACCCTCGATCCACCAACCGTCGAGGATCGAAAAGTTAAGGGCTCCGTTCATCGCCGCTTTCATGCCGCTCGTGCCGCTGGCTTCCATCGGGCGACGCGGGACGTTCATCCAGACATCGACGCCCTGTACGAGATATCGGGCGACCTCTTGGTCGTAATCCTCGATAAATACGGCACGACGCTGCCAGTTCGAATCGTGATTGATGCTCATCAGCTCCTGCAAAATGGTTTTTGCGGTGCGGTCCTGCGGATGGGCTTTTCCGGCAAAGACAAACTGCACGGGCCGGTCAGCATCATCTACCATTTTGAGCAGCCGCGGCAGATCTGAAAACAGCAGATCCCAGCGTTTATAAGCGGCGACTCGCCGGGCAAACCCGATCGTCAGCACATCGCGGGAAAATAGCCCACGAGTATTTTCATGTTCGTGGATCGTGTCCTGATCGCCGGTATTTTTTGCGGCTGTCCGCTCGCGTATAAACGCTATGAGAAGAGCCTTTAAGTCTTGATGAGCGTTCCATATGTCAGCGTCGGGAATCGCATTTATCGCTTGCTTCCAATCACCGGATTGCCGGACGATCTCATGCCAGTTTTCACCGATCGTTTTTGTGAACAGATCCTGAAAAAGCGGTGCGATCCATGTCGGGGCGTGAACGCCATTTGTTACCGACGTGATCGGCACGGCTCCGGCATCGGCAAGGTCGGGGAACATCTTGAGCCACAGCTCGCGTGAAACCTCGCCATGCTTTTCACTAACTCCATTGGCCGAGCGGCACATGCGGATCGCAAGCGGCGTCATCCCAAAATACTCGGTGTCGTCGGCGAGATTTGCACGCCCCAGAGCGAGAAATTCGCCGTTGGTTATCTTTAGAGCCGAGATAAACTCTTTACTAAAGCATTCGCTCAAAACCTGCGGCGGAAACGAATCGTTACCGGCCGAAACAGGCGTGTGCGTAGTAAAAACGCACTGGGAGCGAACCTTTTCGACTGCACCTGCGAATGACGCGTCGGGGTTTGATTCAAGATACTCTTTTGCAAGTTCAAGTGTCGAAAAAGCGGCATGGCCTTCGTTGAGGTGAAAAACGGAAGGAGCAATGCCCAGTTTTCTGAGCAATCGAACACCGCCCATACCCAAAACTTTTTCTTGCACGATACGCGTTTCGACATCGCCGCCATAAAGGTGGCCGGTTATGAGGCGATCGACATCGCTGTTTGTGGAAACATTAGTATCAAGCAGATACAGCGAAATGCGTCCGACACGCGCAAGCCACGCCTGTGCAACAACCTCGCGGCCGCGAATGTGAACCGCCACCGTCACACGCTCGCCGTCCGCATCAACGACCGGCGTCAGAGCAAGCTCGCTCTCAAATACGTCATTATACGATTCCTGCTGCCAGCCGTCGTGGCTGATCTTTTGCCGAAAATAACCAAAACGATAAAGCAACCCGACCGCCGTCAGCGGCAGATCGAGGTCGCTCGCCGATTTGAGATGGTCGCCCGCGAGAATGCCGAGCCCACCGGAATAATTAGGCAGGGAATTGTGAATGCCGTATTCGGCACAAAAATAGGCGATGTTCGTTGTTCGTTGTTCGTTGTTTGTTAAAACCGATAAATAGTCCTGAAAACGGGCATCGAATGTGCTCAAGCGCTTTACGTAAGAGGCGTCTGCAGCACGCTGATACAGCCGCAAGCCGCTGATCTTTTTTAAGAAAACACGCGGGTTTTGTTCGCATTTGTCCCATAACTCAGGATCATGATCGCGAAAAAGTGCCGTGCCTTCGGGTTGCCACGACCAGTAGAAATTGCGCGAGATGGCGTCGAGTGCCGCGAGCGGCTCGGGGAGGCTGCGGTTAAATTCAAAATCGGTTCTGAATATTGGCTGGGTCTGTTGGGTTACTGCTTCTGTGGCGATATCGGTCGAGGCCTCCGTCATAATTCGTTTTTGGGTAAGGAACGAATATAAACGATGCGACAGCCGTTATCAAACTTTCAATTGATCCGGCGGCATCGTCCTCGTCAGATGCCCGACCGGCATAAAACGGTAATGAACTGAAACGATCAGGCCAAATACAAAACCTACAGCGGCCAAGAGCACAGTTATCTTGAGGTAATTTGCAAAATTTCCCAGTCCAATTGCCCACCAGACCACGCCCATTGCAACTCCGCCTATGGCGAAAAAGGCTGGGATTTTTAGATACTGCAAGGTGAATCTGCGTGGAGTGTCCTCTCGGCTGCTGAAAATAATTGGCTTTAGGCGGTCATATTCCCAGCCCACGAGATATGTCGCGGCAAGCGTCATCAATATCGTGATGACCCACGTACCTTTGAATCCGACCGACGCGGTGAGCACCGCGATGTTTGCAATGATCGGTAAAAACAATAGTGCCCCGATGTGCGAAGTCCTGGGTATCAGCAGCAATATTGCGGCGATCATCTGGCCCCAGCCGAGAAATTCGTAATAGAAACCCGTTTGGTAAAGCGCGTTGAAATAGTGTCCAACCGGGTTCGAATCCGGCAGCGAGGTGAACGGCTGATGGATGATCTTTGTGTAGCTCGGCGGTATAAAACCGATGGCGAGCAAGCATCGCGTAAACGCCGTAAACATCTGAGTCCACCAACGCCGGGTAAAGGCAACGTGCAGATCGTCAAGTGTGTGTTCGAGCTTCATGACTGGATAAACGGTAAAGTGGGTGAAAAAAGTTCCACGTTTCTTGAGTGCCGGCGATGATTTGCGTAAGATTTGAGTTTCGCGGCAAAACAGTCTTTGGCCGATAAATATATGAAATACAATATCATCCCCGTTAAATGGTCCGACGAAGGCGTCCTCATGCTCGATCAGCGTCTGCTTCCGACCGAGGAAAAATGGCTGACGCTGAAAACTTATGATGAGGTCGCAGCCGGCATCAAAGATATGGTCGTTCGCGGAGCACCGGCGATCGGCGTTTCGGCGGCGTACGGAATCGCTTTGGGGGCAAAGAATTTTGTCGGCACCACGGTCGCTGATCTCGAAGACGAGATCGGCTACATTAGCGAAGTTCTCGCCGCTACACGTCCCACAGCGGTCAACCTTTTCTGGGCGATCGACCGTATGAATCGCACGTTTCAAGCCGCCAAGGCAGATGGCAAGTCTGTCAGCGAGATCAAAGAGATACTTAAGACCGACGCCCTCGCCATCCACGACGAAGACATCGAATCGCAGCGTCTGATCGCGCAGTTTGGCGGTGAACTGCTTGGTGATAACGATACGGTTTTGACACACTGCAACGCCGGAGCTTTGGCAACGGGCGGTGTGTGGGGAACGGCGCTTGGAGTGATACGAGGAGCCGTCGATCAGGGCAAGAATATTTCAGTTATCGCCGACGAAACGCGGCCGTATCTACAAGGTGCGCGGCTCACGGCTTGGGAATTGATGGAAGACGACATTCCCGTCACCCTCATCACCGACAACATGAGCGGCCACATAATGAAAAAAGGTTCGATCCAGGCGGTCGTCGTCGGCAGCGACCGCATCGCAGCCAACGGTGACGTTGCCAACAAGATCGGAACATATATGGTCGCCGTCCTCGCCAAACGCCACGGCATCCCGTTCTACGTCGCCGCCCCGCTTTCAACCGTCGATCTCAACACCCCGACCGGCGACGAGATCCCGATCGAAGAACGCGACCGCATCGAAGTCACCCACGTCAAAGGCCACCAACTTGCCCCCGAAGGGGTCGGCATCACAAACTACGCATTTGACGTAACGCCAAACGACCTCGTGACGGCTATTATTACTGAAAAAGGCGTGGCTCGTGCACCGTATACGGAGAGTTTGAAGAAACAGTTTGAGGACTAACGCATCCGTTCGATATCAGCGCTTTTCCAAGCCGAGTTACTAAAGTAATAGACACGTCGTTTAGGTTTGAGTTCGACACCAATGTCCTCATCGATTGATATGCCATAACTCCCGCGACAGAGCGGCTCGTTCCAGTCATTGCCGTTGCGGAGGTAGTTCTTTATTTTTTCGTCGTCGGCACCCATTTGAAATGCCATTGGCACGGCTTCGTCAACAGGGAAGTCGTTGAACCACGCATCGCCCGTGCACCACGAGGCAAGCGAGGTCATTGTCAGCGGCGTTTCGGGGGGCAATTGGTTTTTTAACTCTTTCATCATCGAGCGGTAAAAGTTGCGTTCCGAAACTACAGCGTCAAAGTCGATCTGCACGCCTTTTACATTCGGCAGATCGAGCGTATTTTTTACGAGCGATGCGACCTTTGTTGCCATTTCCGGCGTAAATGTCGGTCTTTCGGCAGAGCCTTTTTTTGTCTCGATACGCGTGACCGCAATAATGTATGTCCCGGGAGCGGTTTCGAGCGGTTGACGTCTCGGTTTTGGCAACACGTTATCGGTTTCGAGGGTCAGTGTTTGAGCCAGAAACGCCACGCCATATTGTTTCGTATCAATAAACCGCAGATCCTCAGGGCGTTCCCACGCCCATAGTACCTTTGTCGGCATTGTGTTTGAGAGATTTGGATTCACCACATTTTTCGGTTGGCAGCCGGACAAAATCAATATGACGACAAATGTGACGAGGCTTAGTTTCACCAGATGATTCTAGCCTATTTGGTCGCCAACGGCGATGAACTGCTGACTACTGACTGCTGATAGCTGACTGCCTTTCTTTTTGATATACTTTTTATTACTGAATAGCCATTCATTTTTGAAATGAGCGAATATCTTTTCTCGTACGGGACGCTGCAAAAAGCGGAAGTCCAACTAAAATTATTTGGGCGGCTTTTGAATGGGACAAAAGATTGTCTCGAGGGTTATAAAGCGAGTAAGGTTGAAATTATCGACGAGGGATTTCTTGCTAAAGGTGAGCAAAGTGTTCAGCTTGCAGCGATAGCTTCGGACGGCGACACGATCGAAGGCATGGTCTTTGAGCTAACCGCAGACGAACTCTCCCTCGCTGATACGTACGAACCAGTCGAGTATTCGAGGGTTCAGGTAACGTTGGCTTCAGGCAAACTGGCTTGGGTATATCTAAAAATATGATCGAACGCGAACAGGTACCAATGGATGTGGTTTTTGTCGGGGCTGGCCCGGCAAATCTGGCGGCGGCACTGCATTTGAAAGCCGAGATAAAACGGCACGACGAGCTGGTTGAAAAGGGGTTCAAACAAGGCCGCGTTATTGGCGATCTTGAGATCGCGATCGTTGAGAAAGGCTCGTTTGTGGGTGCTCATATCCTTTCCGGTGCCGTTATGGACCCGATAGCGATCCGCGAACTGATGCCCGATTTTTTGGCACAGGGTTGTCCGGTCGATACTGTCGTCACCGAAGACGCGGCGTGGTATCTGACGCCGACACGCGGGTTTGTCGCTCCGATCACGCCGCCGCCGCTCAAGAACAAGGGTAAGTACATCGTTTCGTTGAGCAAGGTCTGTGAATGGCTTGGCGAAAAATGCGAAGAGGCCGGGATCAATATTTTCCCCGAGTTTCCCGCCGCCGAGATTTTGTATGACGATAACGACGCCGTTATAGGCGTCCGCACCGGTGACAAGGGCATTGATAAGGACGGACATAAAAAACCAAATTTCGAACCGGGCGTCGATCTTCTGGCAAAGGTCACCGTGCTCGGCGAGGGCTCACGCGGTTCGCTTGCAAAACAGTTGATGTCGCGTCTTGGCCTGATGGAAGGCAAAGAGCCGCAAGTGTTTTCGCTTGGCGTTAAAGAATTGTGGGAAGTGCCTGAGGGAAATTTTGCCGAGGGCATGGTCGTGCATACTCTGGGCTTTCCGTCCGACACGCGGACCTACGGCGGCGGCTGGATCTACGGTATGAAAAATAACGTGGTCAGCATTGGCTATGTGACGGGGCTCGATTACGAAGATCCAAATATCGATCCTCATCACGAGTTTCAAAAGTATAAAACGCACCCCAAAGTCGCCAAGATGCTCGCGGGCGGCAAGATGATCAAATACGGCGCCAAAACGATCAACGCCGGCGGCTATTACACGATGCCAAAGCTGTACGCGGATGGCGTGCTGATCGTCGGGGATTCGGCGTCGTTCCTAAACGGTCAGCGGATCAAAGGCATTCACACCGCGATGAAATCGGGCATGCTCGCCGCCGAGACGATCGTCGGGGCTTTTGACCACGAAGATTTTTCGTCAAAAACACTCAGACATTTCGAAGAAAAAGTGAACCTGAGCTGGATCTACGATGAACTGCATCCGGTCCGCAATTTTCACGGAGCATTTCAGAAAGGTCGCTGGTCGGGGCTGATCAATACAGGGTTGCAGTTTCTGACAAAGGGCATGGCGTGGGGCTTTATGCCGAAAGAGCATCATGTCGCTGGCCACGAGCGAATGCAGAAACTTGCCGAGGGCACGACGGATCCGGCGAGATATTCCGATCTCAAGTTTGATAAAGAACTTACCTTTGACAAGGTGACCGATGTTTTTTACGGTGCGGTCGCTCACGACGAAGATCAGCCGTCGCATCTGCACGTTCTCGACACCGAGATATGTGCCACGCGATGCGTCGAGGAATATGACAATCCTTGCCAGCGTTTTTGTCCGGCAGCGGTTTATGAAATGGAAACCGATGCAGAATCTGGGCGAAAGGAGCTAAAGGTCAATTTTTCAAACTGCGTCCATTGCAAGACCTGCGACATCGCCGATCCGTATCAGATCATCAACTGGGTCACGCCTGAGGGCGGCGGCGGGCCGAATTATAAAGGTATGTAACGCAAAAAGCCGCCAACGAATGGCGGCTTTTTTGATTTGTGATCTGCAAAAAGTTAGTTGTTTTCGAGGATCTCGAAATTGACTTTCCTTTCCTTAAATTCTTTCATCGCGATACGCGTCGGTTTTGTTTTACGCATATCGAGATCGACCCGCGAGGTGGCACCACGCTGGAGCTGCTTGCTGCGCTGGGCTGCAAGGATGATCATGCGGTATTTCGAATCGATCTCAGGCGGATCGATGATCTCTTCCTGTTCGACTATTTCCTCGGTTTCTTCTGCGATGTCTTTGATCTCGTCGGCCATAATTTGGGCTATTCTCCTTCAAACAGATGCCTTGATGCATCGAAACTATCAAGAATACCCTTTATTGCACTAGTTTGTCTATCCGTGGACTGACGTTCGGCTGTAATTATTGCGGCCAGTTGACGAGCGGCAGTGGGCAGATCTTCATTGACTATGACGTAATCGAATTTCTGATACTCGCTGACCTCGCTGAAAGAATTCTTCAATCGTGTCCGTAATTCGTCCGGTTCCTCAGTGTTTCGCGACGTAAGCCGCGCCCGCAAGACCTCAAATGACGGGGGCAATATAAAGATGCTGATGCGTGAACCGTCAAGATCCGCGTTCGCCATCATTTGTAAAGCTCCCTGTACATCAACCTCGACGATCAGATCTTTGCCGGTGTTAAAGACCTTTCGGCTTTCTGCGAGCGAGGTTCCATAAAGGTTTCCGTGGACATTTGCGTATTCAAGAAAGTCGCCCGACTCGATCCGTCGCTCAAATTCCTCGCGGCTGATGAAAAAATATTCCCGGCCCTCTTCCTCGCCAAACCTTTGCGGCCGCGTCGTGTGCGAACACGAATAGCCAAGATCGGGCAGCATCGAACGCACCTCTTTTATCAGCGTGCCTTTGCCGCCGCCGGACGGGGAACTGATGATAATGAGATTGCCCTTCATAAAAAAAAATTGCCACCGATCACACGGATCGGACGGATTTTCTAGGATTGTCGAATATCTTTCTCTTGATTTCTGGCCTGACACCAAAGTTAAGCAACAATCCTAGTTCTATCTGCGTTGAACGAAGATAGTGTAATAACTGAGCTTCGTGAGAGGGATCGATGGACCTTACAGCCTTGAGTTCAACTATTACGACTCCCTCCACGAAAAGATCTGCGAAAAAGTTTCCGATCTTATTTCCACGAAACCAGACAGGCACCTCGACCTGTTGTTCAACCACTAGGCCTTTTTCTCGCAAGGCGATAACCATCGCGGTTTCGTAAATGGATTCCAAAAAGCCATGGCCCAATTCGTTGTACACATCATAAAACACTCCGATAATTTTTTCAGTTAGAGCATGGTGCAACATTTTCTGATCCATTTTATCCGTGTAATCGGTGGCCAATTTTATTCCACATTTTGAACCTGTTCGCGAATTTTCTCAATCTCGCTCTTTATCGCAAGAGCATTTTCTTTAACGGACATATTGGTCGTTTTTGATGTGATCGTGTTGGCTTCGCGGTTGAGTTCTTGAGTTAGAAAATCGAGCCGTTTGCCGACATCGCGGTCGTCTTTGACGATGGTGCGAAAATGTTCGATGTGAGTTCGGAGTCGGGCGATCTCTTCGGAAATGTCGGCTTTTTCAGCAAGATAGGCTACCTCTTGGGCAAGCCGTGCCTGGTCGATCTCGATCTGAGAATCGCTTTTTGCAAGCATATCGCCGATACGTTTTGTAAGCCGTTGACGATATTCTTCGGCAACGTTATCGGCGTCAGCTTCGATCGGTGGCAGACGTCTTTCTATCTCGGCGAGGCGTGATTCCAGCTCATCTGACAGCATCGAGCCTTCTTTAAGCCGCATCTTTTCGAGGTCGTCGAGAGCCAGAGAAAATACCTTTTCGATGGCGGCGAGAAACTCGGATGTCGGCTCTTCTTTTTTTGTCGAGACCACATTTGGCAGACGTGCGATGACGTTTATGTCTGGTTCGCCTGTCAGTGCAAATTCGGTTTGCATGTCCTTCATCGCCGCCAGAAAACCCGTTATCAGCGGACGGTTTAGCTCGTATTCCACATCGCTCGTGCGGTCGTATTGCAAATTTACATCGACGCGGCCGCGGGTTAGACGACCGCCAATGAGGCGTTTGATCTCGGATTCGAGCTGCTGCAATTCGCTGGCGAGCCGCAGATTGATGTCGAGAAAACGGTTATTTACCGTCTTAAGTTCGACGGTGATCGCAAAATTGTTTTCGGTGACCGACGCACGGCCAAAGCCTGTCATTGATTTCATAAGCTGCACACTTTATCTCAATTCGATCTGGTACTCGTCCTGATATTCTGCATAGAAATTATGTAGAAAATCGACGCACTGCTGAGGATCCATGCTTTGCAAAGGCTCCATATTCGCATTTGCTCTGAACTTTTCTTTTCGGTCCGGTCGGTTCAAATACCCTTTGCTGTAGGCTTCTTCAATGCCGACAGAATTTTCGCTAGCGATTTCCGCAGGAGCGATAACCACGTTATTAAATTCGATCTCGAGCATCACATAATCGTGCTTTTCCAGCAGGTCCCCGAGCTTGCTAACGCTATAGCCAAAAAAATGGTGCCGGAGGCTAAACTCAGGAACGTCATTGACGACAAATTTCACCGGCGGAGGGATCTTTTCATTGAATTCAGAGACTACGAGTTTAGGTCGAAATTCAGACAGGATAGCGTCCAAGACCCAATAATCACATCCATCAATATCCAAACTTAGAAGGGCAAAATCCTTTTCGACGGAATATGCGTTGAGCAGGTCGACGATATTCGTCGACGTAACAAGAAAGCGGCAGGCGCGTGATCCTGGATAGAAACTATAGTTTTGAGCTAATAGGCTGGCTTTTCGGCTATCATATTCGACGCCGAGGACGTTCCAACCGTCTTGAACCAGGGCAAACGTATTGGACGACCGGACGCCGTCGCCGGCACCAATATCCACTACAGTTTGGTTTTGGTCCCGAATTCGAAAGAGATCTACATATTTCTCAATGATCGTCTGCTCATCAAAATTCGAAAACGTTCCTCGGTACTTCGAGATACGCGCGCGGTGCCACGCGAACTCGAGCCTTTGGATCGTCCCTTTAATAAATTGATTTAAGCGTCGCTTTTTCATTCCGAGGGCCTAGATAATTATGTCTTTTGGATCCTTAGCGTTTTCGCCATCATTAAACTGCATCTTGTAGAGCTTCTCGTAGGTTCCTTTGCTTTTGAGTAGTTCTTCGTGTGTTCCAGTCTCTATTATTCTGCCCTTTTCCATCACGACGATCCGATCTGCCTTTTGTATGGTGGATAATCGATGTGCGATCACGATCGAGGTACGGTGCTGCATCAGGTTTGAGATCGCCAATTGAACAAGGTGCTCGCTCTCGGTATCAAGCGCCGATGTGGCTTCATCAAGTATGAGAACCGGAGCATTTACAAGAACCGCACGTGCGATAGCTATTCGCTGTCGTTGTCCGCCGGAAAGTAGCACGCCGCGTTCGCCGACGAGCGTATCGTATTTCTCCGGCAGTTGATCGATGAACTCGTCCGCGTATGCTACCCGCGCTGCCTCAGCCACTTCGGCGTCGGACGCGTCGGGGTTGCCATAGGCAATGTTTTGCCGGATCGTGTCATTGAACAGAACCGTTTCCTGAGTAACTAGAGCGATCTGTCGCCGAAGACTGCGGATGTCTGCATTACGAATGTCGATCCCGTCCCACATGATCGAGCCCGCAGTCGGGTCGTAGAGCCGCTGGATCAGCCGTGTAAGGCTCGATTTGCCGCCGCCGCTCTGGCCGACGAGTGCCACCATCGTGCCTGTGGGGATATCCAAGTTAATATCCTGCAGTATTTTCTTTGCACCATTTCGATAATTGAACGAAACGTTTTCGATACTGATCCCCTTGGTCAAGGGAGCTAATACAACCGGGTCTTTGATCTCAGGTAGGGAATCGTCCTGATCCAAAATATTCCAAACATCTCTTGCCGCAGCAAATGCTTTGGTGATCTCGTTGTGTTGACGCGAGATCTTGCGCATCGGGTCGTAGCTCCTAAATAGAAAAAAGAGAAAGGTAAAAAACTGAGAAGGATCGAGTCGTGCAGAATTGATCTCACGTAAGCCAAAGTAAAACAACACTACGATCGCCATTATGCCTACGAATTCGAGAGAAGGCGGAGCAGTTGCCGAGATCCGTGCGGACCGAAGGTTTGCTTTTGCGATGATCTTTGCCGATTCGAGAAAGCGTTCGCGTTCCGATGCTTCCGCTGAGTAGGCCTTGACGATTATGTGATTGGCAAGAGCCTCTTGCGAGGTGTCGGTCAGGCTTTTATTTCCCTCGAGCGACACGTCGGCAAACTTTCGCATCCTGCGGCTGTAATTAGTCGTGATCAGGCCGATGATCGGAGCGATTATCAGCGAGCCAAGCGTTAGCCGCCAGTTAAAATAGAAGGCCGCACTAAGAAAGAAAATGAGCATAAAGCTCTCTCTCAGTACATCGCGTAGATTTGACGAAACTGCGAGTTCGATCGCAGAACAACTGACGACCAGCCTAGATACCAGGTAATTTGTTCGATGTTTTTCAAAGAAAACGGCCGACTGTTTTAGGAGGTGTTCGTAAAGCTCGCTTCGGAGGTTGAGGACGGCCGATTGGCCGATCCTCGCCATCAGATACGAAGAGAAATACTCCGCAACGCCCTTTAGGATCGTGAATGATAACAAAAGGCCGGCGATCATTGTCCAGGCTTTGAACCAATCATTACGCGGGATCAGGCTGTTAAGGTCAAACAGCGTCTTTGTCTTGGTCGTGGTGGTTTGGAGAAATTGATCGAATATCGGAACGATCATCGCTCCGATCGCTGTTTCAAACACGGCGCCGAGGACCATAGCCACGAGGGCCAAGACAAAAGCGGCCCAATAGGGGCGGACATATTTTAGAAGCCGTTTAAGATCTTTCATTCGTCAACAAAAGCTTGAATATACTGTAGATAGCGACGAGTTGCCAATGGCGATATCCTTGCAACTATCAAAAGAACTATGGCATCTTTACAAAAAGCGCTACTTTTTTGGAGAAAATATATGAACAATACCGGCTTTTCCAGGTTGATGGCGATCCTTTTTTTGTTGGCGGCATCGATTCTTTCTGCCTTTGGACAGCAAGCCGATGTTACTCGCCGAACGACGGCGATCACTTATCCGCTGGACGATACGGTCGATGTTCAGTTCAAGGGAACCACCCGGTTTCCAAGAATGAAAGGCGAGGCGAGAGTCAGAAGGACAACCAAAAGCCAAACCAAAATCGATCTTTCAGTCGAAAAAATGCCGCGCCCGTTCGAACTTGGACCGGGCTATGCGACGTATGTAGTTTGGGCGATCTCGCCTGACGGACAGGCAGATAATCTCGGAGAAATAAAACGTAGCGGAATATTCTTTATTGACTCTAAGCTCACTGTTACGACGCCTTTGCAGACATTCGCTATCATTATTACGGCCGAGCCGCATTTTATGGTCACTCGTCCGAGCCAGCAGATAATGATGGAAAATCTGTATCCGACGACAACCAACGGCAAGCGTATCGGAACGATCCCGTCGGTGACGTATTTTGGTAATTCGAGCGACTATTTTCGCGACCCGCGTACGCCGGAGATAGCCGAGACGGACTATGCAAAGACTCCGCCGGCAATATTGCAGGCAAGACAAGCGATTGCTCTCGCGAAATATGCGGGCGCAGACCGTGATGCGGCGACAGAATTGGCAGAAGCCGTGACGCTGCTGCAGAACGCGATCAATGCGTTCGACGCGAAACGCGACTCGGACACTGTCGATATAGCCGCCCGCCGGTCGATCAGTGCGGCGGTAAAGGCAGAGTCTCTTGCCATACAACGCAAAGAGGCTCGTGAGAAACGCAACGAAAAGATCCGCACCGATTCCGAGATCCGCAGCGCCGAAAATCGATATTCCGAAGCACAAGATCAGATCACTGAGCTTAAAGGTGAACTCGCCCGCGAGACACGCAACCGCGAACTTGCCGAGCGCGACGCGATTAACTATTCGAATCAGGTCAAAGACCTTCGCGACGAAAATGGACGTCTCCGTGAGGAACTCGGTCGTGTTCGAGTCGAGGCAGAAACTGCTAATGCCAAACTTGCGGCCGCCGAAAAGGAAAAACAAGCGATCGAGGAGCAGCGTCAAAGTGAATCGAAAGCTGCAAAGATCAAGGCCGCCGAGGGCGAGCTTATCGCGTCGCTCAAAACCTATGGCAGTGTGGCGAAAAATGAGCGCGGGATCGTTTTGACCTTGCCCGAGACACTTTGGACCGGAACGCGGTCAAGCACATTTGTCCCACAAGCTGACGGTAAACTCACATCTTTGGCTGAGATCCTCAATAGCAACCCAGATTACCGGATAGCGGTCGAATCGCACACTGATAACGCTGGCGACCCGACGATGGTGCAGTCCATGACTGAAAAGCGTTCATACCTGGTTGCAGATAAGTTTGCGTCTCTGGGTATCGACGAGGGCCGCATCGTAGCAAAAGGTTATGGCGCTAGCTCACCACTTTTTCCAAACACTACGGCCGCAAACCGGGCAAAGAACCGGCGTTTGGTGGTGGTACTAAGCCTCGTTCCGACGGATCGATGACTTAGGCTAAATAGCTTCGTTGTACCTCAAAATAAACTAAGCCCCGTAATTGATGAAGGTCAGTTACGGGGCTTAATAGTTTTTCGGCACGTTTTGTGCTAAAATTTCCTCGAAATTCACTTATTCAAAATAGAAGCATCGCTGATAAATAGTTGTTTCTAAAAAAATCTTAATTGGAAGCGTAGGGACCGAACCTTGGCTGATAGATGCCATAAAACTCTAAATTTTTTAGTGGAGCGTTAAATATCATCATGAAAAAAACTCTTGGGTCATTTGTTGCTTTGAATCGTAGAATGTTTCTTTTGTTAGGCGTTGTGTTGTGCCTTGCCGGTTTTGGGATTGCGGCGTGGCAGATCAATGCGGCCGAAAATGACGGAGCTAAAAAGAACGCGGAACAAACAGCGAATTCGGGTCAGCCGACAGCAACACCGGCATCAACCAAACCTGCTACTCGCGTCGAAGGCATCTTTCGCGGTGTGATCACCCCCACCAAGTCGGATACGTCTATACCACTTCGCGATATGAAACCGATAGTCGGTGTAAAAACTCCAAAGCGGCCAAATGAAGAACGAGATATCATCCCCCGCGTACCGGAAATTCCGAAAGAACAATGGAAAAACGACCCGGTCGTTCAGTCATTTCTGGGAGATCGTGAGATCCCAAATCCTATCGTGTCGTTTGATGGTTCTCCTACCAGCACCGCCGGGTTTGCTCCACCGGACCCGAATGGTGACGTTGGCCCAAACCATGTCGTTACGATGTGGAATTCACAGTTTCAGATCTTTACCAAAACGGGTACATCAGTTTTTGGGCCGGCTAATATCAACACCCTATTTTCCGGGTTCGGCGGCGCTTGCCAGACTGAGAACGCGGGTGACCCTGTCGTCCTTTACGATCAGCTTGCCGACCGTTGGTTTCTCATGCAGTTCACGGCTGCGGCTGCACCGTATTTCGTCTGTGTAGCTATCTCAACGACGTCTGATCCTACGGGAACATATACACGTTATGCCATCCAAACAGGAACGTCGAATTTTCCGGATTACCCCAAAGCGGGTGTGTGGTCGGATGCGTATTACATCAGTACGCGTGAATTTCCTGATGCGGGGGGATTTGCGGGCGTTGGAGCCTATGCGATCAACCGTACACAGGCATTGGCGGGTAACCCTGCGGCGCAAGTTCTTTCTTTTTTGGCTCCACCCACTCCGGATGAATCGGTTGGCGACGGTTTGTTGCCGGCGGACCTCGATGGCACAACCCCACCGCCACCCGGAAGTCCAAATTATTTTGTTGGGACCCAAGACACAAATGGACCGTACACATCACCAAGTGACGCTATTAATATATGGAAATTTACGGCTAATTTTGCAGTTCCCGCCAGCTCATCTTTTGTGCTGACCAATACCGTTCCCGTCGGAGCATTTAATTCTATCCTTGCTCGCTGCGGGGGAACTCGAGCTTGTATCCCACAACTGGGTACAACACACCAGATCGACCACCTAGGATATAGACAGCGCCCGCTTTTCCGGCTTGCTTATCGTAATTTTGGTACTCACGAATCGCTTGTTACAAACCAATCGGTGTCGGGTGGTACCGGCCCCGGAGGTGAGGTTTCAGGTATCCGCTGGTGGGAGATCCGAAGCCCAAACAGTAGTCCGGTCATTTTCCAAGAGGGCACTTTCTCGCCGGGCGTAACCGACGGTATACACCGTTGGATGGGGGCCATCGCTATGGATGGCAGCGGTAACATGGGTATGGGTTACAGTGCATCAAGCCCGACAATGAACCCGAGTATTTTCTACACGGGTCGACTGGTAAATGATCCGCTGGGAACCATGCCGCAAGGCGAAGCATCGATCATGAACGGCACTGGTTCGGCCACCTCTCTCAATCGTTGGGGTGACTACACCAGTATGTCTATCGACCCGACCGATGACTGTACATTTTGGCATGTTAACGAATACTATCCGGTTACAAGCGGCACTGGGTGGCGGTTGCGTGTCGGCAGCTTTAAGTTCCCGACATGCGGCGTCCCGACTGGTACGCTTTCCGGCAACGTTACCAATTGCGCAACATCTGCTCCAATTAGCGGGGCAACCGTGACTCTTGCCCCCGGCGGTTATGTTGGCGGTTCGATCGGATCGGGAGCTTACACAGTTACGGCACCTGGCGGCAGTTACACTGCGACCGCGACTAAAGCCGGTTGGACATCCGGAGCGGGCGCTACGGGACCGGTTACCATCACAAATGGCGCCAATACTGTAGCAAACTATTGTTTGATACCCGCAGCCGTGTTGGATCCTACGACGACCCCTGCTCTACCTACCGGAAATGGGGTGGTTGAGCCAAATGAGTGTAATTCGATCAACCTGCCGGTTACAAATAGCGGAACCGGTAACGCCACGGCGGTCAGCGCTGTTCTTTCGACGACTACGCCTAATGTAACGATCACCCAGCCAAACTCGGCTTATCCGGACATCGCGGCCGGCGGTACTCAGACGAACACGACGCCGTTCCAGATATCAACAAATGGCTCGGTTGCGTGTTTCACAAGTATTAACTTGACCCTGACCGTTACATATACGGGCGGTACTTCACCTCAGGTGATCAACTTTGCAGTGCCGGTTGGCCAGGCGGCAAATCCAAACTATACGTTTACTTCGACGACTGGTAATACGATACCGGGCGTTCCGGCAAATGGAGTTTTAGTTGCTAGTTCGCAGGCTGATGATGCGGCCGTGCCTCTAGTGGTTCCAGCCGGGTTTAATTTTAGCCTCTACGGCACCCCGGTTAACGGCGGTTCTACGATCACGGTGAGTACTAACGGTAATATACAGATCGCAGCAACCGGGGCGAATGCATGGACGAATGCCGCATTGCCTGTTTCAGCTCCGGGCACCGGAACGGGGACGTTCCCCGCGGCCGCAGCATCGCTGTTCCCATATTGGGACGATCATGATCTGCGTACGACAGCTTTCGCTAGCGGAGGCATTTATACCCAGGTCGTTGGTGTTGCTCCTTCCCGTCAGTGGGTCATTGAATGGCGCGGACAGCATTTTGATGATACCGGTACAGCCCAAACGTTAAACCACGCTACGGTGTTTGAGGAAAATTCAGACTCGTTCTCGTATTACTACAACCTCACGGGCGTAGCAAGCGCAAACGGTGCCTCGGCGACGATCGGCGTACAATCGGCGTCGACGGGAACGCAGTTTACACAGTTCTCGTTCAATACGGCATCGATCACACCGGGATTGAGGCTTAGGGCCGCTCGTACCGCTGGTGCGTGTGCTCCGGGTACCGGTGGTTGTGCTACAGCAGCCGGAGTTGAGGTTTCCGGCCGCGTTCTGACATCGGCAGGTGGCCGTGGGCTTCGTGGTGCCGTTGTCACTCTCAGAGATGAGAACGGCAACGAGATCAATACGACGACAGGGGCAATGGGTAATTTCCGATTCGCCGAGGTTGAGCCCGGACATACCTATGTCGTCACTATCCGAAATCGTCGTTTCCAGTACGCACCGCAAGTGTTGACCATAAACGACAGCGTAATGGATCTTGTCTTTACTCCTGAATAGGGAGGGTTCGATAAGCATTAACACTAGAAAGGCGGCCGCAAGGCCGCCTTTTTTTGCGCAAATGCAGCGGCGAAACCGCATAGCTGATCGCATCTACTATTTATTGCCGTTCCATAACGATCCACTTTTGATTGACAGCAGATTGTCTTCGGATTATACTTTGGCAACTAGTTTCTATAGCAGTTAATTTTTTTGAGAACACGCGAGCCACAGGAAGTCCCTCGGACCGCGAAGTCTATTCTTGTTGTAAAATACGGCAAAAATGACCGCCTCAACGGATAGTCCGGAATCTTTTTTCGGGTATCCGGCAAATATTTGATTGCAAGGGACTCGAGGTGTGGTTCTAGTTGTCGGGTTCTATCCCGAATTATCAGGGCAGGGAAGGCGGCCTATTTCTATCGGAGGGTTACAAGATGTATAAGAGATCGGGTTTGGAAAATCGTTGGAGCATATTATTATGCTTAGTCGTTTTGGCTATTGTCACGGCGCTAATCGCCGGGCCGCGTTTTTGGCCGCAAACGGCAGGGTCGAAACAAAAAGGGTTGTTTCAGCGCAATAGTAGCGTTGAAGAAGGTATTCCGCAGGACTATGATATTCGCATTGAAAAGAGCGAAGAACTCCTGCAAACCGTATCAAAGTATCGTAGTGCCAATCAAAAGGACGCGGTCGCAGTTGCTGATATTCGAGACGAGTTTGTCCGCGGTGAACAACAACTAAAACAGCGATTTCCAAACGCTAAGGTCGAATACAATACGGACATTAGAATACCTGAGGTCATAAGCCCTGACGTTCAAAAAAGGACGATCCAGTGGCTTACGGGCCGCAATAAGTCCGCCAACAGGCCAGATATCCTTCGTGGTTTTATTAAGCAGTACAACAGTTTGGTCGGTATGGACGCCGGACAGATCGATTCGCTTGATGTGACCGCCGACTATACCAATCCTGACGGAAACCTTTCTTTCGTCCATCTTGAACAGAGAATAAATGGCGTGCCCGTTTTTCGCGGCGAGGTGAAAGCTGGTTTCACAGCACGAGGTGAAATGATCCGCGTGATCAATAACCTAGCGCCGGGTTTGGACTATTCAAAGGTCCCGACCGAGTTTGGCGACCCTTCTAACGCTGTCCGTTTTGCGGCTGCGCACATTAAATATCAACTAGGAACAGATCAGTTTGCTCCCAATGAAAAGAACTCAACAGACCTTAAGGCGGTTTTTGGATCGGGTGACTGGGCGACAACGGCTGAAAAAATGTATTTTCCGTTAGAGCCCGGTGTCGCCGTTCCCGCATGGCGCGTCCTGATGTGGAAAAATCCCGCATATTACGTGATCGTCGATGCTAACACCGGTACGGTACTTTGGCACAAAAATATCACTGACGATCAAACGCAAAATGCGACCTATCAGGTATATAACAGTGCAAGTTCATATTTCCTTGCGGCAGATAGCCCGGCACCATTGTCACCCGGTCCGACCGGGCCGATCAACACACAAGCGGCTCTTGGAACCAGAACCAACGTTACCTTGATCGGTAACGAAGCTCCCAATACATTTAACAACAATGGTTGGATAACTGACGGTGCAAACGTTACGGATGGTAACGCTGTTGAAGCGGGTGTTGACCGCACCACTCCGGATGGCGTTGATGCGACAGTTACTGGCGTGAGCCGCACATTTAGTTCGACTTGGAATCCCGCACCGGGAAGCCCTCCTCCGGGAGATGATCCGTTGACCACTGAGGCACAGCGCGGTGCGGTCATCCAGATGTTTTATGTGATGAACCGTTATCACGATGTGATGTATCGTCTTGGCTTTACTGAAGCTGCTAGAAATTTCCAAGCCACCAACTTTACAGGCCAGGGAACTGGAAACGACCGCGTCTCGGCCGAGGGGCAAGACAATACAGTTGGAAGCTCGTGCCCGTCTCAGCCGTGTACAAATAACGCAAACTTTTCGACGCCTGCCGACGGCGGCCGCGGCAAAATGCAGATGTATGTCTGGAGCGGCCCGACACCTGACTATGACGGAACGGCGGATGCGGAGGTGATCATTCATGAGCACACGCATGGCCTGTCTAATCGACTGCATGGCAACGCGTCAGGATTGTCAACCAACATGTCCCGCGGAATGGGCGAAGGCTGGGGTGATTTTTATGGCTATAGCCTGCTTGCAGAATCAGCTGATCCAATCAACGGTGTATATACGACCGGCGGTTACGCAACCTTTCAGTTAGGCGGGATGACGAGTAACTACTACCACGGTATTCGTCGGTTCCCTAGGGCTCCGATCACCTTTACCGGCGGGCCAAATAACTTACCGCATAATCCATTTACCTTTAAGCATGTCAATTCAAATTGCGATACGACTTTGGGAACAACATCGACGGCTGTAAGCAGTGCGTTTCCGCGTAACCCGGTTATCTCCACGTCGTCAGCGTCACAAGCGTGCGATCAAGTTCATAACCTCGGTGAGGTCTGGAGCAGCGCTTTGTGGGAAGTACGCAATCGAATGGTCTCCCGTCTTGGCTTTGATGCCGGCACGACCCGTGTCCTGCAGGTTGTCACTGACGGTATGAAATTAGCCCCGGTCGGCCCGACCTTCTTGCAAGAGCGGGATGCGATCATTGCAGCCGCCGCGGCGTTGGCGTTGGCCCCTAGTGCTTCTGCGGACGTCTCAGATGTGCGTGAAGGATTCCGCGTTCGCGGCATGGGTTTTAGTGCCAGCATCCAAAACGCGGGAACAGGAGCGAACAATACGGCGGTAACTGAAGCATTTGACGCTCCGAATGCGATCATTACAAACCCGATCTCAGTCGGTGATTCGACTGGCGACAATGACGGATATCCTGAGCCGGGTGAGAATGTACTAGTGTCTGTACCTATCACCAATAGTTCGGGTGCAACGATCAATAACGTTGTAGGCAATATCACTGGCGGCGGTTCGGCAAATTACGGCAACATTGCCGACGGGGCCACCGTAACACGACAGATCGCCTACACGGTGCCGGCTGGTTCGACCTGCGGCAGCCAACATACGGTAAATATAACGGGAACAAGCGCCAGCGGAGCTCTGAATCCGCAGACATTCACCTTTACGCTTGGGGTTCCGGTCGGCGGTGCACCGGTGACGGTTACGGGAGGCGCGATAGCTAATCCTGGCACTGGCACTACGGGTGTTGCGGCACCGTATCCGAGCACGGTCAATGTTGCCGGGCTTTCAGGTAACAAAAAGATCATCTTGGAACTGACCAACCTGAACACTACTTACCCGGGTGATATGGATTGGATGCTCGTCGGACCAGGAGGGCAAAAGTATGTCT
This sequence comes from Chloracidobacterium sp. UBA3360, assembly GCA_002360555.1. GTDB lineage: Bacteria > Acidobacteriota > Blastocatellia > Pyrinomonadales > Pyrinomonadaceae > OLB17. The sequence continues at coordinate 8,258 of DEQS01000083.1, read as the reverse complement.
TTATGTCCGATGCCGTAGCTTCGTTCACAACACAAGTCAACTCCGTCGTCGTGATTAGGGACGATGCGGCCGCAAGCATGCCTGCGACTGCGGCCACTAACTTGAACGGCACGTGGAAACCGACCAACCACGGAACGGGCGATACGTTTGCGGCACCCGCACCTGCAGGGCCGTATTTAGAAGCTGCGCCAGCTGGAGCAGCGACATTCGCGTCGGTGTTTGGCACGGATGGTGCAAACATGAACGGCACCTGGAGCCTATATGGTGTTGACGACGTTAGTGGAGACATTGCGACGATTGCAGGTTGGAAATTGACCTTTGAGGCCAATGACTATGCTTGTGCGGTCACCGCAGCCGATGTCGAGGTTTCGGGGCGTGTCCTTGCGACGGCCGATGGCCGCGGACTTCGTGGTGCTCGTGTCGTATTGCGGGATGAGAGCGGCAATGAGACCTCGGTCTTTACCGGAGCGTACGGTACATTCCGGTTCCCGGCAGTCGAGACTGGCCACACCTACATACTGAGCGTTGTTTCACGTCGATTCCAGTATGCACCGCAGGTGCTGGCGATCAATGACAACGTTACGGATCTGGTCTTAAGCCCTCAATAGGGCTAAGGCTCGGGTCTTGGAAAAACTACAAAGGCGGCTTTTCGGAGCCGCCTTTTTTTAGTCTTTTAGGATGAGTATTCGATGCGGCGGCAGCCCGAGCATGCATTCGTCGCCGGGTTGTAGAGCAGGTACCTTTAATACGCAGGTCTTGATCGCCAGTCCATCGGCGTCAAATTCAATAATTGATGTTGATCCCCTGAAATGGACAGCTCTGACGACCGCTCTGAGCAGATTGTCTTCGGGACGGGTCACGCCCGGAGTAACTGAAACCGATTCCGGCCGGATCGCGAGCGTCATATTTTGATTGATCGGGCCGAGGCGTTTTTTGTCCGGCCGGTGGGCAAAGATACGATGCTCGCCGTCGATCGTGTGAAACTCCGGCAGGTCATCATCCGACGAAGACAGCCGTCTCGCAACAAACAGATTATTCTCACCGGTCATGCGTGCGGCCTCGATCGTGGCAGGGTTATCGTAGATGTCCTGCGGCGTACCGGATTGCATTATCTCGCCGCGAGAGAGAAACGCGACCTCGTCCGTCAAGCCCATGACCTGGTCAAAATCGCTGGTCGCAAAGATCACGACGCGGTTTCGCTGTTTTGCGGCTTTTCGGATCGCCGCAAAGGCCGCGTCACGCAATGCCGGGTCCATCTGCGAGAAAGGATCGTCAAGCAGTAAAACGCGTCCGGCGTTTGCGATCATCGCCTCAAACCTATCAAACTGGCCCTCACCGCTCGATATTCCGCCCGAAAAGTAACCAAATATCTGCTTGAATCCTTTTTCTTCGCTGCCGTCGTGAAAGGTGACGTTGCGTTCCTTTGCTTTAACGGTTGTGATGTCGTTGCCGTCAAGCGAGATCGTGCCGCCGTTGTGTTTGACAGTACCGGCGATGACCTTGAGCAGAGCGGATTTGCCTGAGCCTGACGCTCCAAAAAGCCCGATGACGCTACCGCCCTCGACCTCGAACGACACGTCTTTCAGTGCCCAGGCGTTACCGTAGCGTTTTGATATTTTGTTGACTGACAGCGTCATAATATTAGCGAAAATGAAACTTATCCCGGCGGTTTTCGTGCAAAGAAAAGTATGCTGTTGTCATCAGATCAATGCAAGTATAAACTCGACCAAGATGACGGACGGCAAGAAAAGTATTAAGCGAAAGCTGCTACACGCGGGCGGGTGGCAAGTCGCTAAACGAGTCGCGAAGATGGTCCCGTTTGGCGGAACAGTGGTCGCAGTTGTCCTTGTCGGCAGCGACATAAAAAATAAAGGCGTCGGAAAAGGCCTGTTAAATTCAGGCATTGATGCGATCCCGTTCGTCGGGCTGGCAAAGAACGCCGTCGAGATCGTGAGGGGTGATTTTATCCCGGACAAAAAGAAAAAGGTGAAAGTATGATGAGACTTTTAGTAAGGGGAACAGTTCTATCGGCAATGCTATTCGCCGTGTGCGTATTGCAGACAAACGCCCAGACACCGCGAAAGACGCCAAAGCCGATGGCGACGCCTCTCCCGACGCTCACCGGGGCTGAGATCATCAGCCGGGCAGATGATCTGACCGAATTTGAAACTATAAAACCAACACCCGGCAAAACGCCTAGCAATGCCAACACCAACGCCGCAAATATTCGTGAGCTAAATGAACGCATCAAGAAACTCGAAGCCGGACAGACCAGCACCTATGACGAAAAACAAAAGAGGATGCTGCTCAATCTTGATATTCTGACACGTGCCGAGCAGCGTAGCGAGAGCCTTCGCAAGCAGCTTTTCGAAATGATCGAAAAAGAAAATACCGTCAAATCGCGTATCGATCAGATCAATAACGACATCCGCCCGGAGATGATCGAGCGGACGCTGCAGCTCGCTGGTTCGATGAAACCCGAAGACATCCGCGAAAACCGCCGCAAAAGCCTCGCCGCCGAACGGTCTAATCTTGAAGCGTTGCTGACAGAGATCGTTAGCAACAAAATGAACCTCTCGGTTACGCTGCAAAAATCCGACCAACTTGTCGAAAAGCTCCGTCTCAAACTCGAAAAAGACATCGACGACGCCCTCACCGATCCGCCGGTCGATAAATAGTTACTGCTTTGGTTTCGGAGCGGGTTTAGCGTTTTTGGCGCAATTTCCGGCGACCGCGATGACCGCTAGCGTGCGGAAATATTTATCGTCCAGAGCCTTAGCGTTTGACAGCGACATCTCAAAATCCTTTTTACTCAGTTCCTCAAAGGTCTTTTCCAGATCGTATCCCGGCGTGCTGAGCATCGCATAGAACCCAAATCCTTTACCCATTATCTGACGGCGGATCGTCGTCGAGAATATGTCCGGATCCTTAAGACTGTTGGTGACGCGGATTGATTCGGCGAGTTCGTCGAGAGCTACGGAATGATTTACGCGTTCGTACATATTCGCGAGTCCGAGCAGTATCTGGGCCTTTGAGACAGAATTGTCAGAGCTACGGGTGATCTTCGACAATCGGTTGAGCGTGTCAAAAAGATTTGGCATATCGCTCTCGCTTTTCGCCTGGGCCGCAGCAATGTCAAACATCAATATCGCACGGTGTTCGGCCTCGGGTACCTTGCCGGTGTATTTCTCTGCGTCGTCAAACCGCTTTTCCTTGACCGCGAGTTTTGCGCGCAAAAACCAGAAATATGCAATTGTCTCCTTACGCGGATTTTCTTCTGAGATCTTGTCGAGCCATGGCAAAATCTGGACAAATTGCTCCTCGGTCGGAGTGCCCCAGGTCACGAGATTGACGACCATTTTGTCCGTCAGTTTGCCCTCTTCGTCAGCTTTTTCGACGGCAGCAAGCCTTTCGGCAAAGCTCTGTCCTAGCGAACCTGTATATTTTTCTTTATCGGCGAGAGCTTTCTGCATATCGGCATTCATCAGCGACGCGGCTTGTCCTTTGGCGGTGGAAAACCGCTGAAACAAATCGGGAAAGCGTTCGAGAATGACCGGCTCGATCTCACGCAGAGCAGTAAACATATAGACGGGCTCAGGCTGGTAATACTTGTCAGGGGGGCGGTTTATATCCTCTTCGCTGGTGGCAAAACTTGCGATGCGGTTAAAGAATGTGATTAGAAACTGACGCTGAAAAGCCGGATTAGCGACAGGATTCGCTGGCAAGGATGTGCCGATCTGATATTTATCTATGCCAAAAACCCTTTCGTTGGCAAAAGGATAGGCCGACAGAAACAGCAGCCGGCGTGGTGTTTCGTTACGGTAATTTTGCAGAGCCTCAGCGTATAAGGCGTCCGCTAAAGACGGACTTTCTTTTGCAATGCCGTAAAACAAAAAGAACCAATTGTTATAAAGCGGATACTGCATCGCACGCCTGACCAGATGGCGGGTCAATTCGGGATCGGTCTTGACGCTTTGTTGGGCTAGTAACAACAGGCCGTCAAGCTCACGAGTCTCGTCAAAGCTGTCGCGGCCGTCCTTTGTCTTTTCGTAATCGGCAAGCATCTGCTCGGACAGCTTTTTGGCCCATGTTGCGTCTCGCTTTGCGATCGCGCGAATGACCTCCATCCGCTGATCCGGCAACAACGTGGTTATCCCGGGTGTTTTTCCACCCGCGTTTTTCTTTTCAAAGCCGGTTTCCTTAAAGCGATCGTCAGCCATTTTCCATGCTTCGGAAAAATACGCGCGAGCCGTCGGCTGGTCAAATTTCCATAGGAAATCCGCCGATCGGAGCAGTATCTTGATACGTTTCACCGGCTCGACAACCGATTTGCTTTCCATCACCTGCTGCTGCACTAACAACTGAGCAAACTGGGCATTACAAACCGGCGTCTCAACGCCAGCGATCTGCCCCCGCGTGGTGACAAACGCAAACGGTAAGAGGACAACTGCCAAAAGGTATCGTCTTTGCATATTAGGTTTTCGAAAGGGCAATGGAATAGTAACAAATTATTAGACGCCATCCGAAGCGTTTTGTTCCCCAAAATTACAAAATTAGGGGTCGTTTGGTCCACCTTGGTCCACCTGGTCCGGACCGGACCAAGATCTTGATAAAAATATTCTGCAAGAACATACAACCTCGTCCGTTCTGTGAATGTCTAACTTACCGTTCAGGCACCGGGGCTGTATTACCAATTGGGAGAACATTATGACGCACAGATCTTTTGCCGCTATTTTGGGCATTGCTTTTTCCGCATTTCTTTTTACCTCGACCGCACCCGCACAGGGCATTATTATCCCGATCATCTGCGATACGCGTCCGTGCAGGCCGCGGCCAATACCGCAGCCGCTGCCAAACGCTTTGCCGGTCAAATCTATCAAGCTCGACACCAAGATCAACGGCCAGGTGGCGACGACTCATGTCGAGCAGGTGTTTAGAAACGACACGAATTTTACGCTAGAGGGAACGTATTTTTTCCCGATACCTGAAACGGCGTCGATCGTTGAGTTCGCGATCTGGGAAAACGGCAAAAAACTGGTCGGCGAGGTGCGTTCGCGCGAAGAGGCTCGGCGGATATACGACGAGATAGTCCGCCGGCAAAAAGATCCAGGTTTGCTCGAGTATGCGGGCAAAGACCTGTTTCAAGCGTCTATCTTTCCAATTCCGCCAAATTCAGACAAGAAACTCGAAATGACCTACACCGAGGTGCTCAAGGCCGATTCGGGCACCGTCGCTTACCGCTATCCGCTTGGGACGGGACGAAATGTCTGGGCAAACCGAGGGCCACGACCGCTTGAGGACGCGGTCTATGACCGCCGCGACGGCAGGCTTGTTCCGCTTGGGCCAAAGCAGCAGTTTGGCACCGTGTCGGGTTCCATCGAGATCGTTGGTAAAGAAGCCCTGCGAAATATCTATTCGCCTTCGCACAAGATCGAGGTGACGAACAAAGGGGAGACGGCCGCAAAGATCTCGTTTGAGACGACAAGCAACGATAGCGACTTTTCGTTGTTCTACGGGCTGTCAAATAACGATTTTGGCATGTCGCTCGTCACCTATCGCGAACCGGGCAAGGACGGGTACTTTTTGCTGATGCTCTCGCCAAAGGACAACATTTCCGAAAAAGAACTTGTCGCGAAGGATATTGTCTTTGTGCTCGACACGTCGGGTTCGATGGCAGACGAAGGCAAGATGGACAAGGCCAAAAAGGCTTTGCTTTTTGGCATCCGAACGCTGCGTGACGGTGACAGGTTTAACGTCATCAACTTTGCCGGCGAGGAACACATGATGGAACGCGGCCTGATCGCCGCCAACGCCGCAGGCAAAAAACGCGGCGAGGAATTTGTCGAACGCCTATCGCCGAACGGCGGCACAAATATAAATGATTCGCTCGTGCAGTCGCTAAAGCAATTTGAAAAGGGCGACCGGCCAAAGATGCTGGTGTTTATGACGGACGGTTTGCCGACTGTCGGTGAAACGAACGTCGACAAGATCATTGCCAATTTGAAAAATGCTAAGAACGTCGATGTGCGTATTTTCCCGTTCGGTTTCGGCTATGACGTCAACACGACGCTGTTAGATAAGATCGGTACGGAAAACTCGGGCATCTCCGAATACGTTCAACCAAAAGAGGATCTCGAGATCAAGGTTTCGAGCTTTTTCCAGAAGGTGAGTTCGCCGGTTCTTGCAGATCTCGACCTCGATTTTGGCCCTTTGCTGACCGAATACACTTATCCGCGAAAGCTTACAGACCTTTTCCGAGGTATGCAGATGACGATCATCGGGCGTTATAAGAATACGAACGATCTAAAAAACATCACACTACGGCTGACGGGCAAAGCCGGAACAGAAAGCCGCTCGTTCAACTACACGAACCTTGATTTTCCTGTTCGCACGGACGAGAATAGCTTTTTGCCGCGTCTCTGGGCGAGCCGCCGCGTCGGTTGGCTGCTTGAGCAGATCCGTAACAACGGCGAGACCAAAGAGGTCCGTGATGAGGTCGTCCAGCTTGGCACACGCTACGGGCTCGTGACGCCATATACATCGTACCTCGCGACAGACGGTTCGATGGCGAACGTCAGCCGCGACGCTCCTGCGGCGATGGACATGATGGTCGCCGGACAGACGAGAGCCAAAGAAAAAAGTGGTGCGGGTGCGGTGACGCTGAGCACGCAGCAGAATGCGATGAAGGTGAATTCTGGCCTTTACGATGAAGACAAAAAGGATGTGCGAGAGCAGATCGTTTTGAGAAATACTATGAACAATCAGTTTGTCGCGAATAAGAACTTCATCAATCAAAACGGCGTATGGGTCGATTCAGACTTCAACCCGAATTCGGAGCGTCCTGAGACGGGCGTAAAGTTTGCCAGCGACGAGTACTTCAAACTCATCGAACGTGAGCCGGGCCTCGCCCCGTATCTCTCGCTCGGCGATCAGGTCGTCGTCGTGTGGAAGGGAATGGTGTACCGAATAACGAAATAGTACCCATTAACGTTAAAATAAGGTGATTTTCGTTCGTGGAATGTTTATTCTATTTATCGAAGATCACCTTTTTTGTCGGAGGCTTTGCAGTGAAAAGTTTTATCGTTCTGTCATTAGTTGTAGTTAGTCTAGCGATCGGTGTATCCGCGCAAAACGCTTGGGTGCAGCGAACCGCCAATACCGAGCGTGATCTAGTCGCGGTTTATTTCACTGGCTCTGACAAAGGTTGGATCGCGGGCGACAGCGGCTATCTTGCCTCTACGACCGACGGCGGCAAATCGTGGACGCCGTATCCGCTCAACACCGACGAAGACATTAACGAGATCTATTTTCGCAACGACGACAACGGCTATCTCGTCGCCGGGCGAAAGATGTACAGCACCCGAGATGCGGGCAAGACTTGGCAAGAGATACGCATTTACCGCAGTGGGGAATTTGGAGCCGGACGGCCTGAGTTTTTGAGCATCCGGTTTTCGGACAAAAAGCGCGGTTATGTCGTCGGGTCGGTCCTTCGGACAAGCGGCAATGACGATATTGTGGTCGATTCGCTCCTAATGAGGACCGAAGACGGCGGCGACACTTGGCGGCGGATCAACGTTCCGTCAAAGACCGAGCTCTTTCACCTAGATTTTGACGGCAATTCGCGCGGCTGGATCGTCGGCGATAGCGGCGTGATATTAGCCTCGACCGATGAAGGCAACACGTGGGTCAAACAAAGCTCAGGGACGACGATGCCGCTGTATAATGTCGATTTTCGCGACGGCAAAGAGGGCTACATTGTCGGCAAATCGGGCACCATTCTCCGCACCGAAAACGGCGGCTCGTTTTGGGAAAAAGTCGGTACTAATTTCAAAGACACATTTATGCGTGTCGATTTTGCCGATGACAAAAACGGCTGGGCCGTCGGCTACGCCGGCACGATCCTCCGTTCGGGCGATAAAGGCAAGTCTTGGATCCGGCAGGAAAGCGGCACCCGGGACCGTATTTACGGCCTTTATATGGACAAAAAATACGGCTGGGCCGTCGGTGCGAAAGGGCTAATTCTCCACTTCAAAAAATAATCAAAAAAAATCTGCTTTACCCCTGCGTTTTGATTAACACTTTTTTAAAACTGTGTTATATTTCATAACAATTTCCGTTAACTTTACGTTTACATATCACAAAATTTGATCGGCGATCTATTTCTTGGGAGGGAAACAGATGTTAAGAAAGCATTTAATTAAGGCGTTTACGCTTTTCGCAGTTACTTTTGCGCTTGCGAGCGTAAATTTTGCGCAAGG
>DEQS01000085.1 GCA_002360555.1 Chloracidobacterium sp. UBA3360 | reverse complement strand
CGAGTTTCGCAAGATCAAGCTGACGGTACAGCACAGGGCGGTGCGGTTTATCAAGCTGAAGGTCAAATTTGAGAACGGGCAGACTCAGGACATAGAATTACGAGATAATATCCCAGCCGGCGGTTCCACACGAATTATCGACCTCGTCGGCACCGACCGCCGTATCGACAAAGTCGATGTGTGGTACGAGGCCCAGACGGTGAGGCGTGGAGCAAGATCGCAGGTAACACTTCACGGGATGAAATAACGTTTGTTTGATGTCGGTCCATCCGTCTCGGACCGGACCGAAAATAATAAGGCCGCGAAGCATCACGCTCGCGGCCTTTTTTACTGGCAAATATGATCGCGCATTCTAACGGAGTAAGAGGCCTTCGTGGGAGATGGTCATGGACTCTATTGCGTCGGCGTTGCCGACGAGCTTAGAGATAAAGGCGTTGGTCAGCGTCCAGCTCATCGCGGTGCCGGCGCTCTCGTCAAGGAGCCTGATAGTAATAGTACCGCGGGGGCTGCCCGGGCCGGTAACATGGCGGAATTTATCCCAAAACACCTTGTCGTCCTTAAAAATACCTTTCTTTACGTACACCGCGCCATATTTCTTGATGCCGGGCCCTTTTACCGTCGAATCGTCTGCGGGTTGAGGCGGTTTGTACTCGATCGACTCGCCACTAAGGCCCCCGACCTCCTCGGCAATAAACTTGTAGGTCTTGCCGCCGACGTTATGTTGGATCTCAAAAGAGTATTTAACCGTTGGCCAGGCAGGCTTGGTTTGCGTCTTGCCACCGTTTGGCGATTCGGCCGACAGCGTCAGATCGACCGTCGCCGCATCGTCGTCCTCGACAACTACGTTTTCGCGAAACGCACTGTCGAGGCGCGGGGCCCCGTACGCCGCGATCTTGTATTTACCGGCGGCGATATTCTCGAACATATATGCACCGTCCGCGTCTGTCTTGACGGTCGCGACCGGCTTGCCATTCGCCCCGACGACGGTCACCGTGACGTTCGCGACGCCTTTGCCCTTCGCGTCGGTGATCGTCCCCTCGATCGAACCCTGAGCGAACGCCGCCGATGCAAACAAAAGAAAGGCCGCGATGGTAAAGATAATATTTTTCATGAGGTCGCTCCCGATTTCATTAGACATCTATTGCACGCATCGGACGGCGACGGCGTAGCCGGCGGTTGGGTTGCTAAAACGGAAGATGTTGCCGTTTTTGGCTTCGATACGGCGGCGGTATGCGTTGGTTTGGCCTTTGACGGTCCGGCTTGTCGCGGTCCAAAAATAGGAGCGCGGACGGTCGCCGTCGATGCCTTCAAATGTGGCGATTCCTTGGCTGATGGTAGCAAATCCCGAGATCTTGAAATCAAGCCCGGAACTACCGCCGGCCTTTAGCTTTTGGCCTTCGGTGCCTCTCGGCGTGCTGTAACCATCGATCGTCAATTGGTTTTGCGGCATCCCAAGCGCCTTTTCGAGATCCATCCAGTCCGCATCCGTCGGCAGACGCCAGCCCACAGGACACGCCTTTCGCGCGGCTGTGAAAGTGTAGAGCATGCCTAGCTCGGCGCAAGCTTCCTCGTCGTCGTCATAACACCAAGATTCGTCCGGGTAGTCGTAACGTAGATTCTCCTTCATCCAGGTCAGGGTTCCGACCTTTTTGATACCGTAGACCTGACCGTCGCGGGGATCTGTGAAACTGGTCTTAGCTCCTTGACCAAATACCGCGGATGCAAAAAATAAAAACGCCGCGACGATTATGATGATGTCCCTCATAATTCCCTCCTGTCCACGCGAATTGTACACCAAAACCGACATCGCTGCTTTGATAAATGATAGCCCCGGCAGGTTGTCTTTGATTCGCAGCCACGTGGCGTCTTGGTCCACCTTGGTCCACCTGGTCCACTTGGTCCGGACCGGACCAAAAGCAGCCTAAAGGAGCGACGCCAAACTGCGGGCTCAGTTGATCCGGTCAAGAAGATCCGGTTGCGGGCCGTCAAACTCCTGAAAGCGTTTACGATCCTTTTCGGTGAACTCGACAGTTAGCTCAAGATGCGAGCAATGCACACACGCATGAGCCATAACCTTTCGGCTGCCGACCCCGAAAACGCTTTTAACGAACGACGTATCTTTCAATAAAAATGCTACGCCTCCGCCGCCAGTATCCATCAACGATCCTTCGACGACCGCCGTCGCCCCGCATCTTACACATTCCATAACGTCACACCACCTAGATTTTTACAAGTATTGCATAATCGCGATCAGTTCCGCACATTCAAGACCTTTGACTTGGGGATAGTTGCTCCACTAAACTCTCGAAGAGGAAAACTATGACAAAGAACATCAAATATCTTGTTTCGCTTGTGTTTATGACGCTTGTATTTGCGGTCGCGGCGACTGCTCAACTGCCTTCTCTGGCTAATGTCGGTGACGACGTCTACACGTCGGAGGCAGACGGATTTGAGATCGCGGTGCCGGACGGTTGCATGAAATCAGGTCTTGACGAGGGTGTCCGGTCCTATTCGTGCGACGTAAAAGAAGGCCGCATTACAGTATTGGTCAACCCCGACAATACCAATATCAAAACAAATGCAGATCTCGCGAATTTTCTCCGAGGGTTTAAGGAGGGTCTGGTAAAGAATCCGGATGTAAAATTTTTCGGCGAGACGACAGCTCAGATAGGTGATTATCGCGGAGCGTCATATCAGATCACCATGGAGGGCGAAAAGACCCTTATGGTCGCTCTCGTCTGGGGCAAATTCGCAGTCCTAATCTCAGGGCGTGCTAACAGCAAGGTCGCAAATTCTGCCGAATTGATCAGTTCTGCCGTGCGAAGCTTTACGTTCGTCAGTCCGAGTTCAAAATAGCCTGCGGTCGGCAAAAAGAGAGGCCTCGTCATATTCGACGAGGCCGTTTTTATTTCGTATGAGATCGCTAATTAACCCCTAACATACCGCTGTACGCAGCGGCCACGACGGTCCTTGACGTATCTGAAGACGAGATAACCACCGGCACCCGAGCCGAGGCCGATCAGAGCGCCGCGTCCGCCACCAATGCCTCCGCCGATCGCGGCTCCTACACCGCCGGCAATGAGAGAATGAACGAGCTTCTTACGATTCGAGGTTGTGTTTCGAACGCGGTACGTGCCGTTCGGGCAGGGTTTGGACTCCGCTGACTCGACCGCTATCGGCGTAGTTGCCGCCGCCGTATTGGTTATTGACGGCATAAATACCGCAAAAATGATTGCTATTAATAATGTAGAAATGGTCTTTTTCATAATTTTCTCCTTACAAAGGCCTATGGAGAGAGATGACCTTATCTACATTGTGGCGCTGGATTGTCGCCCGTGACTGTACGCTACCAAACATACGTCAAAGGAAATACCACACCCAAAACCTATCAACTTAGGTGCCTACCTGCCGATCCTACGTCCGTTTGCCAGGCGAAATATGATCAATACGACGAGTGCACCGACTATTGAGGAAAAGAAACTGGGAAGATTATTCGCGATGTTATCAAACGAACTGATCAGCGGATATCCAAATAGGTATTTGCCCATAAACCCGCCGACGACCGCTCCGACAATTCCTAGAACCGTTGTCAGGATAATGCCGCCGCCGTCACGGCCGGGCAATATGAATTTAGCCAGATAGCCTACTACGAATCCCAATATCAACCAAATAATTAATGAAACCATAATATTCTCCTTGTTCAGAGCAAACCCTAGCCTAGGCATTCCATCGTCTGCTTTGCCCGAGCAAACCAAATTACCTGATAAAGCTATTATGATTGAATCAAATCACAGGAGGATGCGTCTGTGTGCTATCGCACTGACGGAAAAAGCCCGTCGAAACGGGCCTGATCGATCAAATTGTTTGGTCACCTTATGCTCTTCGGTGAGCTTGTTCTTCGATAAAGTATCCGACAAGAGAGGCGACTATGAGTGCCAAACCCGCGAAAGCGAACGTTCGCGGTCCGCCAAAGATACCAACGAAAAACGCCACAACACCCACTACAGCCAGCAGCGAACTGATGAGACCCGCCATTTTTGAGAATCCGGTTGAATTATCCATTCGTCAAAGGTACCAAATTGCGAACTTATTGCCAATACCGCGGTCGCTTGTACGCATGGTTAATTGCTTACGCAATGCTCTAGTTAGACTTTGGTTTTTCAGCCGGTGGCGGCGTGCGTTTCGCACTCCAATCGGCGCCCTCGCCGCTTTCGCCAAATGACACCGTGCCGCTCATAATGTCCCCGTTTACAGTTCCGCCAAAGCTGAGTGTCAGAGGGTTGTCATTGTAACTTACAGTGTACGAAAAAGTAATGACATTGCCTTTGATCGTACCCGTCAGCGGAACATCGCCGCTCGTTCGTTTGGCCGTACCGGACAGCTTTTCGCCGTCAACCTTAAAGATAAATTTGACCGGCCTCGGGCCGCCGGGTGTGTTGAACGCACCATCCCATTCGCCCGCAACCGATGTCTGAGCAAACGCACTCGCCGCAGCCAGCACAACCAACCCGATCGCAAAAACTGTCGATATAATGACTTTTTTCATATTAAATAAAACTCCTTACCACTAATAATACTCCCATTACACCAATTACCGCTAGCTTTGCGGCCACATTCAGCAGAACTTCGGAATCACGAATTTATCCCGGTGTACTCTACGAGCCTTGCACCTGATGCGACTTTGGACTATAAATATCCAAACTACAAACGGAGTAAATCTATGAGCTTTTTTGTTTCGAACTTTAAATGGCTGATGCTGATATCCGGGCTGCTGACATGCTCGATGTTTCTCGGGCTGTTCGCTCCGCAATCGTCTTTGCTATCGAATTTTGGCGAGACGATGGTCGGAACCGCGGCAAACGAGATCATCATCCGCAATTGGAGTGCATTGATCGGACTAATTGGGATAATGCTGATCTACGGGGCGTTCGTTGAACCGGTGCGTAAATTCGCACTTGTCATAGCCGGCATGAGCAAGGCAATATTTATCACGCTGGTGCTGTGCTGCGGCAAGCAATATATAAGCTTTGGCGCAGGCACTGCTGTCATCGCGGATGCCATAATGATCGTGCTTTATATCGCCTATCTGCTGTTAGCACGTGACGAAGCCGCGACGTAAGATCATTCGCACCTCATAAACGTCCCGCTGCCTCCGACGCCAGCCGGGACGACTTTGCCGCTGTTGAGGCCGACGACAAAATCTTGCATTTGGCATAGCGGCCGGTTAGGAATTTTTAATAGCACGGTGCCGCGTTTGTAAGAATTGTAGCTCACCTTGTAATAACGAAACAGATCGTCGCTGGCGACATAGTCGAGGCTTTGACGCTTGACCCAGGTGCGGTAATCGAGGCCGATCTTTACTACTTGTGCTCCCGGATATTCTTTTGCGAGAGCGGCTTTGACGACCGATTCGACTGCGGCATCTCGGTATGGCGGCTGCTTGTACGAGCGGCCGGGAGCGTCACGCAAGACCATAGCTTTCAACTGGTCCGCTCTGGCCTCAGCAGCAGCGGTCGCGTCCGCGGGGACTTCTGTCTTATAGACCGCGTATTTAGGCCGCAACCACGCCAGCTTTTCCGCCCGCCATTTATCCCGTTCCCAAATAAGCTGCTGCGTTTCCCAGCGGACGGGATTGTCAGGTTCGTTGAAACCAAAATTGAGGTTCTCTTCAGTGTAACCGAGATTTACGAGGGTTTTAACGACACCGATCCTGGCCTTTTTCTCCAGCGAGACGCGGTTTGCTGCGATCTGGCACCACACGCCAAATCGGTAATCGGTCGAGCCCGGGCGAATATAGCCCGGTGAGGTGTAGTCCGTCAGGCCGCTAAACCGCGTATTGCAAAGCTGGTCAAGCTCGGCGAGTTCGGCGACCGTACTTTTCCATTGAGCTGAATCCGGTACCGGCGTGCCGCCTTCGGTAAATTGCGGATCAAAATACGGAGCAAAATACCGAACCGCATTGCCGAACCGCGACCCCTCGTTCATAAACGCTTTTTGTATTGCGTCAGGCGGGACACTTTCGAGCGGATTGCGGGCGGCGTTGCCGATCTTTAGCTTTGGGGAATTTATCGGCAAGGTTACGACCTGATTATCCATGTTGCCGAATCGTACCCGCACATTTCCGCCATCAATGCGCTCGACCGTTGCCCGTACCCATTCCTGCCCTAAGCAAAAACACTGGTAACGCACCTCGTCACCGACTTTCACGCTTTGAGAATATGCGGCCGGAACAAGCACCAAAAACAAAAGCAAGGCGATCAAAGTTTTCATTTTGACGGATCTCCATTGAAGGAATTGTATTGAAAAATAATTTCTGAGATTTTACCACAACATTTAGGGAAAACGCAGATAGCCTAGTTACCATCGAAATACCGTATTCGCGGGCCGCTCTCAATTGCCTTGCTAATTCGCGCACCCAAGTGTTAGTGTTTTGGGAAACTAGCGTTTAACAAATAGACGATCAGGAGATCTTGTTCACAATGAAAAAATCAATCCTCGCAATTCTGTTCACCACAGCGGCTGCGTTTGGAGCATTTGCTCAGTGTCCAACGCTGACGATGGCATCCCCTAGTGACGAGGTTATCGCCGGACAGTCGATGTATTTCACCGCGAACGTCAACGGGGGTGATGCTAAGGCAGACCCAACTTTTAGCTGGTCCGTTTCCGCGGGAATGATCAGCAGCGGCCAGGGCACGCCTGTTATAACCGTAGATTCGACCGGTTTAGAGGGCCAGTCGGTAACCGCGACGGTCGAGGTCGGTGGACTGGCTCCGCAGTGTTCGAGATCCGTTAGCTCGACCGGCTTTGTAAAGGCAGCGATCAAAGCTCAAAAATATGACGAGTTTGGTTCGATCAACCTTGAGGACGAATGGGCGCGGCTTGATAACTTTGCCATCGGCCTGCAAAACGACCCGATGGCAACGGGATACATCATCATTTACGGCGGGCGTAAAAGTAAAAAAGGCTATGCCGCCACTACGATCAAGAGAATGAAAACGTATTTGGTTAGGCAACGTGGAATGGACGCCGCACGGTTCAAAACCGTCGATGGCGGCTTAAGAGAGGACCCTTCAGGTGAGCTATGGCTCGTTCCACAAGGAGCGGCTCCGCCCGTCGCGACTCCGACCGTCGAACCTAAGCCAACGGTCAAAAAGCCGATAAATAAGAAGTCTTAGAATCAATTCGCGAGAGATCTTAACAGCCGCGAAGTCTGTTACAAAAGCTAAAGGCCCCTAGTGCGAAATGCACTGGAGGCCTTTTGTTGGATGAATCTGCTCAAGGCATTTACCTATTGGATAGGTGTTCCCAGTCGAATATCAGCATCATCGATCTGGAGATTGCCAAGAAAATCTGTTCGCCAATAGAGGGTTCCTTCGGTAATAACACCGAAGCGTCTAGAACCGGTTTGGGTTACACCGCTTGCTGTTGTTGGTGCAGCAGAGGCCCAATAACTGGCAGGTGTCGATGCGGAAGCTGGCCGGCTTCCCGTCTGAAAGCGATAACCGCTTTTGATCCCGGTACCGAGCGTCGAATCAACTATGTTCGCACTGGCCAAAGCCGTAAGTCCGACCGAACTTCCAAAAACCGTATCGCCCGCAAAGTTTCCGCCACCAATTGTAGCCCCATATGTTGCCTGCGCTCCGTGTATTGTTCGAAGTGCCGATATTGCCGAGCCTTCGTTAGCCGAGCGGCGGCTGGCAAGCAGATTTGGTATCGCGATCGCGGCGATTATGCCAATGATGACGACGACGATGAGCAGTTCGATAAGCGAAAATCCCTTTTGATCCTTCATTGTATGTTTTTTGACCCTCCTAAATGAACTAATTAGCCGGTTCGGCTTTACTCAAGGGGACTTTACCATCAAAGAGCGTGCCATGATCCCTATTAGGTTCAGGAACTAGTAAAGACAGAGGTTTATCAACAAATGAGATCAATCTCCTCCAATCACCGCTCACTTTTCTGCCAAATATTGTCAGACGCGACGTGCCGCGGATTGTTAGCAAAGCGGCGAACGTCGACCCGCATTTACACGTCAAACCATCGGGTTGATTCGCATACGGCCCACGCGGTAACATCTTCTCAACCCGCCCCGAGGCATTCTCAAATATATGACCCTCAAACGTTCGACCTTTCTCCGCCACCTAACAATCCTATTCGCCGCCGTTCTGATGCTGTCGCTTTCGACACTCGGTCAGACGCTCGCCGAAACGCCGCCGATGGGCTGGAACAGTTGGGACGCCTACGGCACGACCGTTACCGAGGCCGAGGTGCGTGCGAATGCCGATTACATGGCCACGCACCTAAAGAAGTTCGGTTGGGAATACGTCGTCGTAGATATCCAATGGTATGAGCCAAACGCTCAGGCCGGCGGCTATCGCAAAGATGCTCTGCTCGACATGGATGAATATGGACGGCTGATCCCGTCCGTTAACCGTTTCCCGTCATCGGCGGGCGGCAAGGGATTTAAGCCGCTTGCCGACTACGTTCATTCGCTTGGGCTAAAGTTTGGCATCCATATTTTGCGAGGCGTCCCGCGTCTCGCCGCAAAGCGAAAGCTCCCGATCCTCGGCACCAAACGCAAAGCCAATGACATCGACGACACAAAAGATATCTGTGCCTGGAATACCGACATGTACGGCATCAAGATGAAAGAAAAAGGCGCTCAGGAATATTACGATTCGATCGCGCAACTGTACGCCGAATGGGGCGTCGATTTTATCAAAGCCGACGATATGACCGCCCCGTATCACGAGGCCGAGATCGGCGCCATGAGCAAAGCGATCAAAAAGACCGGCCGCCCGATGGTACTAAGTCTCTCGCCGGGAGACACGCCTATTGAAAAGGTCTCTCATCTCAAAGCGAACGCTCAGATGTGGCGGATCTCTGGCGATTTTTGGGATAAATGGGAAGATCTAAAAAAGCAATTTGAGCGGACCGCCAAATGGGCAAAACACGCGCAGCCGGGAAATTGGCCCGACGCGGATATGCTGCCGCTTGGACGAATAGGCATCCGGGCCGAAGTTCTGCCCGACAGGCAAACACGATTTACAAAAAACGAACAGATAACAATGATGACGCTTTGGTCGATCTTTCGTTCACCGTTAATGTTTGGCGGCGATCTGCCGAGCAACGATGCTTGGACGCTATCGCTGCTGACAAACGAAAAAGTGATCGCCGTAAATCAGTACGCCCAAAATAGCCGCGAACTATTTAATCGTGGCGACGAGATCGGCTGGACAGCGGATATACCGGACTCAGATGACAAATACCTCGCTCTATTTAATATTGGCGATACTGCCGCAGCAAATTTCAAACTCGACTGTGGTGAGGTCGGTATCGTTACCGCCCGATGCACGGTTACGGATCTTTGGAAAAAGACGCCGGCTTCTGCAGCCGCATCGTCGATCAACGCAAAGGTCAATATCCACGGAGCGGTTCTGTTCCGTATCGCACCGGCAAAGTAGTTATTTTGCGTAAAACTAAGTTGTGTTATTATTCGGATATTCCCCGTCGGAGGTTTTATCTCAATGAAAAAGACCGCTTTTTTTCTAATACCGTTCCTATCATCAATATTTGTCGTAGCCGCCAATGGCCAAGGCACCGAAAAAAAGGATCTTGAGGTGAAAAAGGCTGAGGCGGCGGCGAACGCAACAGCCGCTCCGTGTCCTCGATTCGAGTTGCGCGGCGTTGGCAACCGCATCGTTCGCGAGGGCGAGCAGATCGGCATTTCGGTAGCTGTAAACGGCGGTGATACTTCCGTCACACCGACGTTTGTCTGGTCAACCTCGGCGGGCATTATCGCAAGCGGCCAGGGCACGCGAAACATCAGCATCGATTCAAACGGTGCCGCTATCGACCGTCAGATCACGGCCAGTCTGTGGGTGAGCGGCTACCCTGCTGAGTGTGCCTCGCAATTTTCTGAGACCGTTAAGGTGGCGGGACCCGCCCGTAAAGTGGATGAGTTTACTGAACTGACTCCTGAAAAAGAATCCTGGCATGTTAAGGATCTCACTGACAGCCTTTACGGTGTCAATGACAATATTTTTGTCATAGTCTATGCAGGACGAAACAGCCCGCGCGGCTATGCGACCGTTGCTCTCAAACGGATCAAAGCTCAGATCGTCGCAAACGGTGTCACCTCGGACCGCATCGGTATTATCGATGGAGGTTTTAGAGAAGAACCTGCGTACGAGCTGTGGGTCGTCCCGGTCGGAGCCGATATGCCAAAAGCGACTCCGACGATCAAGGCGAAAGACATCATCTATCCAAAAACAACGCCGGCTAAGAAACCATAACGGTCGGCACGAGGTAATCAATATGAGATATTTCCTATTTGTATCACTACTGATCAGCACTTGGTGCGTACCTACTATGGGTCAAATGTGCGGGATGAGTTTCGTCGCGATCACAGTTAACGACAAAGACAAAAAGCCGGTCGCAGGCTCGACCATAGAGCTTTTGGGAAAGCTTTCTGAGGAGCAATATAAGCCTCTTGCTACCGAATTTAGAACCGCTGACAACTACGGAGCGTTCGGCATCCCTGCAAAGAATGCTCTCGCCTTGGTCGATCTCCTGACCAAACTTCCTGATGCCGATGATGCTGGCAATCCGCTAAAGCAAAATGCGGGGGTCACTACGGTAAAACGTAGTCGCGACGACGAGCCGAGTCAAGATAATTTTGGATTTGCCCTGCACGAAGGTCACAGTTTTGGCCATGTGCTAGTGAAGCTGTCGACTGTAGGTTTTGACCCGTTTTATTTTGTATCTAGTCGTTTTTACGGCTGCAATAAATTCGAGCGCTTTACTTTGACCAATTAATATTCACCACTAATTTCCACCGAGACCTGCCGCTAGGTAACCGCACGCATCAGCTATCGATGTATTTCCGCCGCAGAATATCAGTACCACTTTGCTGTCGGGGGTAAAGTTATCCCGCAATTTCTCCGCCGCAGCGAGTGTGCATGAAGCGGCAGGTTCAGTGATAACTTTCAGCCGCTCGGCGATGAATGTGAGAGCGGCAACCGCCTCGGCGTCCGTAACAACGGTGACGGATTCGAGCAGATCGCGGGCCATTGTCAACGTCGATTCGGTCACATAAGGAGCTCCGAGCGTTTTTGCTATAGACGTGATCGCGGAAAGCGTGACAGGTTCGCCGGCCGCAAGAGCCTGTGACATTGCGTCGGCTCCGACGGTTTCGACGCCCCAGACGCGGATGTCCGGATTCGCGGCTTTTGCCGCTACCGCGACACCTCCGGCCAAGCCGCCGCCGCCGATGCTAACAAATATATCAGTCACATCCGGCACGTCTTCTAATATCTCAAGCCCCACAGTTCCCTGCCCCGCGATGATAAGCTCGTCGTCAAAAGGATGGAGGAAGATCCGCCCCGCCGCCACGTATTCTTTAACGCGCTCAAACGCCTCGGCGATCGTCGGCCGCAGATCGACCGTCGCGCCGTAGCCGCGTGTGGCGTTGAGGTAAGTTTGTGGAGTGTTTTCCGGCATCGCAATAACAGCATCGACGCCGAGCACACTTGCTGCATACGCGACGGCCTGAGCGTGGTTACCACCACTAACCGCGACCACGCCCCGCGAGCGCTCTTCGTCGGACATCGAGATCAGCTTGTTAAAAGCTCCACGCACCTTAAATGCTCCCGTCTTTTGAAACAGCTCATACTTGACGAACACATTCGTCCCCAGATGCTTGCTCAGGCTGTCGCTGTATTCGAGCGGTGTGCGTTTGACGTATCCGGCAATGCGGTCACGGGCGGCTTTGATGTCGGTGATATCCATAAACGTAATATAACATTCGCCACGACGCCCGCGAATCGCACAAATATTTCTTCTTAATTCGTGCCATTTGTGTAATTCGTGGCTAATCCTTGTAAAATATACCCAATGACCGAACCTGAATTAATGTTAGAGTCCGATGTCCACGCATTCGGCGTTGAGATCGTCTATAAACAACTTGTCGAAGCCGGTTGGGACATCCAGTCCGCCGACGTTTACAGCGAACGCACCGAACATCCGCAGATCGTCGCTACCCGCGACGGTGAATTTGCGTTCTTTGTCGTGCGAACCGCGATGCACCCCGGCCGCGGACGCATCGAGGGCGAAGAGGTTTTCCAACATCTCTGCCGCTTGGCCCGTGACCACGACGCGTCGTGCTATTTCGCCAGCGTCGGCATCGCCAATTCCGAAGGCAAGACCGAAGAAGAAATGTCCGTGCCCGTAAAAGGCGTCGCGTATCA
>DEQS01000063.1 GCA_002360555.1 Chloracidobacterium sp. UBA3360 | reverse complement strand
CGTAGTGTGTATCAAAAGCACCGAAAGAAAATTAATTATGGTGTCTCGATCGGAGCCGGTGCGATCATCGGTGCGTTGATCGGCGGTAAGAAAGGTGCCTTAATCGGCGCAGGAGCCGGAGTCGCCGCCGGAGCGATCATTAGTAAAAAAACTAAACCAAAGACTATATATTACGGTTACTAAACCGCTGATATTTGGTCATGAAAAAGCCCCGGTTGCCAATTACGGCTTCCGGGGCTTTTATATTTAATCAGTGTGTTCGTTAGTAAGTGTACGTATTCGCCGCGATCATCGTATCCGCAATTCGCTGCCGTGCGGTGATCGTGTTGACGGGTGAATTGTTTTTGGTGAACCGCTTCAGCGCGACCAACAATGTGCGGCCTTCGTCGCCTTCGGCGATGGCGGCGATGGTGTTTTTTGCTGCAGCTTCGACACGCTGCATGGCGTCGTTGCAATAGACACTGGCGATATCGATATAGCGGCCGGCGGCCTCTTCACCGTTCTTGTCGGCGAACTTTTTGGCACGCAGGATGGCGGTTTCCATCTGGTATGCGTCCATAATGATGTCAGCGCAATTGATCAAAACCTCTTGCTGGTTAGCGAGCTCCATCGTGTATTTTTGAGCAGCCGTGCCAAGCACCATCAGCGCCGTTTTCTTCGCATTTGCAGCAAGCTTTGTCTCCGCCGCGAGAATGCCCGTATCCTCGTCGAACAACATCTGCGGATTGAGGATCTCTTCCTGCAAGGCGGTCGCGGCTTGCAGCAAACCGAGCGTGCCTTTCATCGCGCGTTTCATGAGTTGTCCCGGGATCAGCATACGGTTGATCTCGTTCGTGCCCTCAAAGATGCGGTTGATGCGGCTGTCGCGATAAGCTTTTTCCGCAGGGTAATCCGCCGAGTAGCCGTAGCCGCCGTAGATCTGGACCATCTCGTCAACGACGTAATCAAGAGCCTCAGAACACGCGACTTTGTTGATCGACGATTCGACTGCGTATTCCTCGATAGACTGCAGCTTCTTATCATTGCCATGATCTTCGCCGATCAGAGCGTCGATCATGCCGACCGTGCGATAGGTGATCGATTCTGCGACCCAAGTTCGGATCGCCATCTCGGCCAGCTTGTGCTTGATCGCACCAAAGGACGAGATGGGTTTGTTGAACTGATGCCGCTCATTCGCATACCGAACTGCCTCGTGAATAGCGAGTTTTGCCCCGCCCGTAACCGAGGCACCGAGTTTGAAACGTCCCACATTCAGCACGTTAAAAGCGATCTTGGCACCGTCGCCGACATTGCCGATGAGATTACCGACCGGGATCTTTGCGTCGGAAAGGATGACCGCGGTGGTGGACGAAGCCTTGATGCCGAGTTTGTGCTCTTCGTTGCCGGGACGGCAATTGTCGCTACGCGGGACGAGAAAACACGAGAATTTTTCTTTCTCGCCATCGACCTTGGCAAAGACTAGATACACGTCGGCAAATCCGCCGTTCGTGATCCACATCTTTTCGCCGTTGAGCGTCCACGTCTGGCCGTCTTCGGAAAGTTTCGCGACGCATTTTGCACCGAGGGCGTCCGAGCCTGAGCTGGATTCGGTCAGGCAGTACGCGGAAACGGCTTCGCCCGAGGTGATCTTTGGTATCCACTCGTTTTTGAGTTCCTCAGAACCCCAATAGAGTATAGGAAGCAAGCCGATCGAGGTTTGGGCACCGTAGGTCGAACCAAACCCGCTGCCGCGTCCGACCATCTCGGCGATAATACAGCCCGACGTCTGATCAAGCGCCAGGCCGCCGTATTCCTCGGGAATATTTGCGCCGAGCAGACCGAGCTCACCCGCCTTTTTCAACAGGCCGCGCCCAACTTCGTAGTCATGCTCCTCAAGTGCGGGCATATTTGGTACGACCTCGTTGTCGATATACTCACGGCACGTTTCGCCGATCATCTTATGCTCGTCTGTAAAATCCTCCGGCGTAAAAACCTCTGACGTCGTCTGGTCAGTGATCAAAAACTCGCCGCCCTTTACATATTCTTTTTCCATTTGTGCTTCCATTTTATTGCTCCTCTTTTTTGATCTATTTCGCGTGCTGTGAGATCGACAGCAGATTTTCGTCCGGGTCCTTGAACCAAGCTACTTTTGTCCCGTCCGGTGCCGCCCAGATACCTTGCTCGTCCTGCGTCATCCACGGAAAGTCGTAGAACTCGAATTTGACGCCGCGGGAACTAAGATCCGTCGCGGATGCCGCAATGTCATCGACTTCCCAGCCCAGCACCGAAAATTCATGCGGCGTAAATGCCTGTATAGGCGTCACCCTTAACATAATTCCGCCCGTATCAAAGACGAGCGCAAAGCCATCGTCGGATCTAAAAGTCAGCCCAAGCGTTGTTTCGTAAAAGTGCTTTGCCTCATCCTTTTTGATCGTAGGGATCAGGATGACAGGATTGTTGTTTGTTAGCATCGCGATCTCCTTTAACTCTTTCCATTCGACTTCATCGCGTCTAGTTCCTCTGCAAAAGGTGGGGGCAATGCAATTTCTTCGTAGTCATTCCATGCTTTCGTCGCGTCCTTGCCGAAATGGATAACGTTAATACATCCGTCACCCAAGTCCATGAACATAACATACCGATTGTAGGCACAGTTATCTTGTTCGCAGCCCGTCATCATTAAGAAGTCCCCGAATTTTTTTATCGGTGTTTCTGTATTCCAGAATTTCTTCATGGTCTGGTAATCAGCCCCCATGAGTTTTCTGAGTCGTTTAACAAACTTATTGTTCTGCCACAGCTTGCTCTCACTTACGGTTTTTCCGACGATCTCGCGAGCTTCCTTTGTTCCAGATGGTGTCAAATCACGCGCAAGGTCTGAGTTTTGAGCAAAGGTATACGCATTTTCAGTTCGTGAATAAGGCACCGAATTCACCGCATTGACGTTTGTCTTGGCAACATTATTCACCGCGGGTGAACTGCAGGCGGCAACGAACCAAGTAGAAACGATCAACAGCAGCAGTGTCTTCATCTTCAGAAAGCCCTTAGTCTAACCTTTCGAATATCCCCGCTGCTCCCATGCCGCCGCCGACGCACATTGTTACCATGCCGTAGCGTTTGCCGGTGCGTTTTAGTTCCTGCAAAACGGTCGCGGTCAATTTAGCTCCGGTGCATCCGAGCGGATGTCCGAGCGCAACTGCTCCGCCGTTGACATTGACCTTGCTTGGGTCCATTTCGAGGACCTTCATTACAGACAACCCTTGTGCGGCAAACGCTTCGTTAAGCTCAATGACATCGATCTGGTCGAGCGTGAGGCCCGCAAGTTTCAGGGCCTTTGGTATCGCATAGACCGGGCCGATGCCCATTTCTTCGGGCAGGCATCCGGCGGTCGCGAATGAGACAAAACGGGCAAGCGGCTTCAACCCCAGCTCGCTCGCTTTGTCTGCCGACATCACTACCGTTGCAGCCGCACCGTCGGACATCTGCGACGAATTACCGGCCGTCACGGTTCCGTTGACATGAAACACCGCCCTCAGCTTTGCCAAACCCTCGATCGAAGTATCCGCACGCGGGCCTTCGTCCTGGGCGAAAACGATCTCTTTGCGGCGAACGCGTCCCCCTTCGTCCAGCTCATCGACAAAGACATTCATGGGAACGATCTCGTCGGTAAATTTGCCTTCGGCGATCGCGGCAAGTGCCTTGCGGTGCGAATTGTATGAAAACTCGTCAGCCTGTTCGCGCGTGATCTCATATTTTTTGGCGAGATTCTCAGCCGTCAGGCCCATGTTCAAATAGTAATCCGGATAGGTGTCCGCCAGTCCCGGATTTGGGCGAAACGTGTTGCCGCCCATCGGGATCACGGTCATCGATTCGAGCCCGCCCGCAACTATAGCATCGGCACCGCCCGCCATAATGCGTTCCGCGGCGAGAGCGATCGTCTGCAACCCCGACGAGCAATAACGGTTGACCGTCATCGCCGAAGCCTCGACAGGCAGCCCTGCAAGTATCGACGCCGTCCGCGCAACGTTCATTCCCTGCTCAGCCTCGGGAAAAGCACAGCCCATGATGACATCGTCGATCAGCTCTGGTGAAACGCCCGCACGAGCGACGGCCTCTCGTATCGCCGTTGCACCCATTTCGTCCGAACGCGTGTTTTTCAAAGTGCCCTTTGGAGCCTTACCCACAGCCGTTCGCACGGCCGAAACTATTACTGCTTCTTTCATACTTGTTTTCCTTCCAGGTCATCGATCTTTTTCGAAACTCGATGCACATCCATCATCCTTGCCGTTCCCTCGCCGCCGCTTGTTGAGCAGGATGCCCACTGTCCCCAGTTCATCAATGCCACTTTATATTTGGCGATTTGTTCGTCGCCACTAAGGGTGTCGCCCCAATTCTCGTAAAAACTTGCACGTATCTCGTTTTCCGGGAAAAAACCTACGCCTCGATCTGTTTCCGCCAGCATCTCGGCTTCGCCCTCGATATACTTTCCATCACTGGCCAATTCCCTCCAGTTCGCCATATTAACTCTCGATCCCGACCGTGACTTCCTCGATCTTTAGGATCGCTTTCACAACTGCCGGATCGATCTCGACCAAAAACCCACGCTTGCCGCCGTTAATGTATATCTTTTCGAGCTCAAAGATCGTCGCTTCAACATAAACCGGCATCACTGTCCGTGTACCAAATGGCGATGTGCCGCCAACGAGATAGCCTGTGTGTTTAGATGCACGCTCAGGCGTTGCTGGCTCGACCGATTTGACGCCCATGTGACGGGCCAGGGTTTTTGTCGAAACCTGACGGTCGCCGTGCATCAGCACGATCAAAGGCCGTTTCTCGTTCGTTTCAAATACCAAGGTCTTAACGACCGCGTGTTCGTTCACGCCTAATTGTCTTGTCGATTCAGCCGTCCCGCCTTTTTCAACGTAATCGTAAAGATGGGGCAAAAACTCGACTTTTTTCTCTCTCAAAAATCTGACTGCCTGCGTAACCGGAAAATCCATAAGACTTTGTCGGAACCGCCTCCGTAAGGGGGCGGCCAGTTCGCTAACCAACAAGCTGGCCGCCCGCTAACGCAGGCGGTTCTGACACTCCTTGTACCGAAAACAGCTAGTCAGATGGTCATTGACCATTCCCGTCGCCTGCATAAACGCGTACATAATCGTCGAGCCGACAAAGTTAAAACCGCGTTTTTTCAGATCTTTTGACATTGCGTCGGAAATGTCCGTTTTCGCCGGAACATCACCGTGGCCCTTTAGCTTATTCACTATCGGCTTGCCGCCGACAAAGCCCCAGATGTATTTATCAAAAGAACCAAATTCTTTCTGCACCGCGAGGAAAGCTTTGGCGTTTCGCACCGCGGAGGCAATCTTCAAGCGGTTGCGGATAATACCTTCGTTCAGCATTAATTTCGCGCATTTTGCGTCCGAGTATTTCGCGACCTTCGCGGGGTCAAAATTATCAAACGCCGCACGGTACGCATCGCGTTTTTTCAAAACCGTATCCCAAGACAACCCGGCCTGTGCTCCCTCAAGTATCAAAAATTCAAAAAACGTCCGGTCATCATGCACCGGCACACCCCACTCGGTGTCGTGGTACGGGATATTTAGCTCGTTCGATGCCCAGGTGCAGCGTTTCATCCTAGTTTCTGAGCGGCTTACCCGTTTTGAGCATCGCGGCTATACGATCCTGCGTTTTTCGCTCACCGCAAAGCGAAACAAAAGC
>DEQS01000052.1 GCA_002360555.1 Chloracidobacterium sp. UBA3360 | reverse complement strand
TGATCGTAGACGGCGCAGTAATTGTCGTTGAAAACACGGTTCGCCGCCGCGCCGAGGCTCAGCATAATCACTCACATGAGCCGCCCGAACGCACCATCCTTGAGGCTTGTTTGGAGGTTGGGCGTCCGGTGGTGTTTGCGGTTGCGATCATCACTATCGTTTATTTGCCGATCCTCAGCTTGTCGGGCATCGAGGGTAAGATGTTTATCCCGATGGCGCTGACGGTCGTGTTCGCTCTCATCGGCGCATTGATACTGTCCCTGACGTTCGTTCCGGCGGCGATGACATACATCCTTCGAGGCAAGGTTTCCGAAAAGGAAAGCATCATTATTCGCTGGGCGAAGAAGATATACATGCCCGCACTCGACTGGGTAATGGCACGTCGTTGGCTCACCTTGGGAGTTTCAACCGCGATGGTCGTCGCAAGTTTCGCCCTTTTCCCTTTCCTAGGCACCGAGTTTATTCCGCGTCTTGACGAAGGCTCGCTTGCAATGCAAATTCAGCAGTTGCCCAGCGTGTCGCTAACACAATCGTTGAACACAGTAACTGAAGCTGAAAAGGTATTACGCGGATTTCCCGAGGTTACAAAGATAATCTCTAAGACGGGACGCGCCGAGGTTGCGACCGATCCGATGAGTATTGACCTGAGCGATGTTTACATTGAGCTAAAGCCGCCCGAACTATGGACAACAACCCATTCAAAGGTAGAACTTGTTGAAAAAATGTCGCAAGAGCTTGAGAAAAAAGTACCTAGTGCGATCTTTAGCTTTTCGCAGCCGATCGAATTACGTGTAGCGGAACTTATCTCGGGCGTCAGGTCAGACGTTGCAATAAAACTTTTTGGCGACGATCTGGATCTGCTGAAAGACAAGGCCGACGAAATGGTCCGGGTTGTGTCAAAGGTTAAGGGCGCGGAAGATGTTAAGGCCGAGGCGACGTCGGGCTTGCCACAGTTACAGATCAAACCCGACCGTGCCGCTATCGCTCGCTACGGCCTCAATATTGAAGATGTAAACGACATGATAGAGGCGGTCGTCGCCGGAAAACAGGCCGGTCTGGTCTACGAAGGCGAGCAAAGATTTAATCTCGTTGTTCGGCTTAATGAAGACGCCGGAAAAAATATCGAATCCATAAAGAATCTGTTGTTGACCTCGCCGACGGGCGTTGTTGTTCCGCTCGGACAGATAGCCGAATTTAAGTTGATCGATGCATCGGCGCAAATATCACGTGAGGACACGCGGCGGAGAATCGGTGTCGAGCTAAACGTTCGCGGACGTGACATTGGTTCCTTTGTCACCGAAGCTCAAGCCGCCATTGAAAAGGACGTTAAACTTCCGCCGGGATATTACTTGAAATGGGGCGGGCAATTCGAAAATCTTGAACGTGCAACGTCACGTCTAATGATTGTTGTCCCGATTGCGCTTTTCCTGATATTTATCTTGCTGTTTACTACATTTAACTCAGTGAAGCAGGCAGCGTTGATCTATACGAGTATACCGCTAGCCGCGATCGGCGGTATTCTTGCTCTTTGGCTTCGAGGCTTGCCGTTCTCGATATCTGCGGGCGTTGGCTTTATTGCCCTTTTCGGCGTGGCAGTGCTTGACGGTGTTGTAATGGTCTCTTACATTAACAAGCTCCGTGAAGAAGGAAAGTCCGTCGCGAACGCCGTTCGCGAGGGAGCCGAGGCGCGGCTAAGACCGATCTTGATGACGGCAATGGTCGCAACTCTCGGCTTTGTCCCGATGGCGATTGCCACGAGCGCCGGTGCCGAAGTGCAGCGACCGCTTGCGACGGTTGTTATAGGCGGTCTCGTTCTCTCGACGGTTTTGAAACTGCTCTTCCTGCCGATGCTCTACGGGTGGTTGGAGCGAGACGACGATATAGACATTAGAGGAGGAATGGAAATATGAAATTGATAATCGCCGTGATTCGGCCCTCGATCATCGACAAGATCGTGGCAGGGCTCGAAGAGATCGAGGACTTTCCCGGTGTAACAGTGTCGGATGTGCAAGGCTTCGGCAGGCCGGGAGACGGCGGATTTTCGCTCGCGGCCGATCCAATGAGGGCTGGAAAGCAACTGATGATCGCGGCCAACGATGATCTGGCTCCCCTGATCGTGGCAGAGCTGTGTCGAACCGCTCATACCGGAAGAAGGGGCGATGGCATAATCTTGACTCTGCCCATCGATAGCGGGTTCCACCTCTGAGTGATATTGGGACGAATTCGCTCCGCGAGAAACACGGTACGTTTGCGTATGGTTAACGGCCTGAAAAGGCAAGGAGTAAAATTATGAAAACGAAGAAAAAACTTAGATTAAGACATCAGATGTTCATGCTGTTTTTTGCTGTGACGCTGACCGTCCTTGCTACCGTCGCTGCAAACGCACAGCACCGCGGCACGAATCCGCAAGTACGGCGAGATGTTCATTCCCGCCAGGATCATAATCGGCGCGTTGTCCGCGCTCCCGTTTACTACGGAAATTACGCTAACAGCGGATATTACTTAAATGATGGCTACTATGGCAACGGCCAATTCTATACGACCAGACGACCAACTTATTATCCTCCTCAACGAAGAACCGTCGGCATAGGCGGTATCATTCGGGTGTTACTCGGCGGCGGCCGGAGCAGTCACGTGAGGAAGCATCACTGATCGACGTGATTTTGAGTCAGAGTTGATGTTTTACGACCGCCCAATTCAAAGGCTTATAGGTGCCGTGATCGGAACAGGGGTGATTTTTGCGCTTGTTTGGCTGATACTCTTTTTGCATAAACGAGGAATAAGAACGCATCCAAGCGAGAAAAGGGTAAGCCGGTATAAGCAACGCGGACGGGCAAAGGCAGAAAAAAGACGCGATAAGCGGAAATTCAGGTTCTGAAGAAAAGGAAAGGTATGGGACACGAATACCCATGGTCTCAGCGGCCTTGTCTCGGTTAAACCATATGGGAAAAAGGCTCAATGAGGACAAAAATTCTGAAACAGAATAGCTCAAATATTTTAACGCTTAACGGAATATTACCGTACATAGCTTGGCTCACTGCCTCGCTTTCGGTCGTGGGCAGCCTTTTCTTTAGCGAGATAATGCATTTGCCGCCGTGTGTTCTGTGCTGGTATCAAAGGATCGCTATCTACCCTCTTGTTCTCATCATCGGAACCGGGATCATTCTTCGTGACGCGAGGATGAAATGGTATGCATTGCCACTTTGCCTCATAGGACTCGTGATCTCGTCATATCACAATTTGCTTTATTACGGGTTCATTCCGGAAAGCATTACACCTTGTTCGGAAGGTGTTCCTTGTAATGCGGTCCAAATCGAATGGCTCGGGTTTATTACGATCCCCCTGATGGGACTTGCGGCGTTTATTGTGATCACAGTATGTATGCTGTTTTATAAATCAGAAGAAGATTAAATTTATGAATAAAGAAACTAAGAGTTTAGCTGCGCTGGCGGTTGTCGTGATAGTCGGTGCGATCATCGGGGTCGTGTATTACCAGAGTTCAGTCAAGAACGAAAGGAAAACCACGAATAGTGCTCCAACTAATGCCCCCACAGGGCAGCTCGTGCGGTCTGACAGCCCCACGCTGGGCCCCGCGGATGCAAAGGTCACCGTGGTGGAGTTTTATGATCCCGAATGTGAAGCCTGTGCGGCTTTCAGTCCTGTCTTGAAAAAGATTGTTAAGGATTATGAAGGTAAGATCAGACTAGTTGCCCGGTTTATGCCCCTGCACCCAAGTTCGCTGCCCGCAGCATCGTTTATTGAAGCCGCAGCCGAACAAGGAAAGTATTGGCAGGCTCAAGAACTTCTTTTTCAAAAGCAGGACGAGTGGGGACAAAAGCACGGTGCTCCGTCCTCCGAGCCCGCACCGAGTATCAATGCCCTTTTCGATAAGTATGCAAAGGAGCTAGGGCTGGATCTCAACAAAGCGGGACAAGCGATCAAAGAAAATCGTTTCGCGGAAAAGATCGCCCGCGACAAGAAGGATGGACAAAGCCTCGGTGTACGGCAAACCCCAACGATTTTTGTGAATGGGCGCTTGGCTCCACCAATGGATGATAAGGGGTTAAGGGCTTTGATCGATGAAGAGTTAAAGAAGTGATTGCTTTGAACGATTATTCGGCCAGCCTGGAAAACGGTTCGAGGGCATTACTCTTCGGCCTTGTTGGGTCCATATTGTTCTTTTCACTGGGATGCACCCGGGCAGCGGCGCCGATATCAGTTTCGAACCAACCCATATCCATCAATGGGCGGCGCACGTTCAAGCCGCTCGGTGAAATGAGTTGGACCACGAATGATGGAAGTGTTCGAAAGTTGGCTGATTTCAAAGGTAAGGCTGTGATTCTGGACTTCTGGGCAACTTACTGCGGGCCGTGCAGAGAGGAAATTCCGCATCTAAATTCTCTTATCGCCAAATACGGACAGGACAATCTACTTATCGTCGGTCTCAACGTTGGAGGTCAAGAGGACAAAATCAAGATCCCTCAATTTGTAGCGGTTACGCCTATCGATTACGAAATATCGTTTCCTGAAAACGAACTGAACGATTTCGTTTTCGATCAAACCAGCAGTATTCCTCAAACGTTGGTGTTTGACCGAAAAGGAAATCTATTAACAAAGGTTGTTGGATTCAGTCCGAAGATTCAGAAGGAACTCGACGCTGCCGTTGAAATGGCCGTGAAGCCGGATTAATAATTGTTTGTGAGTCGCGTCCAGGTTCCGAAAGGCAGATAGAAAGAATAGACAATGAAAGCAGCAAACACCCCTTCACTTTGGCAAGACACAAAATTTCGCTGGATGATCGCGAGCGTCGCACTAGTCGGCGTATTTGAATTCCTATCCCTTGCGCACATTGATGTTTTTAGGTATCTAGTCGGTGAAAGATATTCGCGTCCCTTTGCCGCTGTGTTTTTCGCTGCGATCATTCTCGCGATAGGCTGGCGGACACTTTGGAGCGGTTTGAAAGCGCTCTCAAAACTAAATTTCAAGAGTATTAATCTGTTGATGACGATTGCCGTTGTCGGAGCATTTTATTTAGGCGAGTATCCGGAGGCCGCAGTCGTGGTCGTGCTTTTCACATTAGGTGAAACACTCGAGAAATTTGGTATCGCGACAAGCAAATCGGCTTTACAGGCGCTGGTTGATCGCTCTCCTAAAACGGCGGCTATCAAGCGCTCCGACGGACAAATTGACACCATTCCACTCGCGGACGTTAACCTTGGGGACATTCTCATTCTGAAACCGTCGGATATGATTGCAATGGACGCCGAGGTTGTGTCAGGAGTGTCATCGGTCGACGAATCCACAATAACGGGCGAACCGCTGCCAAAGGACAAACACACCGGCGACCTGTTATTTGCCGGGACCCTGAATCTTCAGGGCTACTTGGAAGCAAAGGTCACAAAACTTGCGAAGGATTCGACTCTTGCCAGAATAATCGAAACCACTTTTGCCGCTACGAAAACAAAAGCCGAAACACAAAAATTTATCGAAACTTTTGCGGGCTATTATACGCCCGCGATCATGCTCATTGCCCTCCTCCTGGTCGCCGTTCCGACGATTATTCTTGGTCTGCCATTCAATCCGTGGTTCGAGCAGGCGATCACAATTTTGGTAATAGCCTGCCCATGTGCACTGGTTATCAGCACCCCGATATCGATCTACGCTTCGATTGGAAATGCATCGGCTCGTGGAGTACTCATAAAAGGGGGCAAATACATCGAGGCGATCGGCCAGGTTAAAGCAATCGCCATGGACAAGACGAGAACGCTGACCTACGGCAAGCCCAAGGTAACAGACGTAATTCCATTTGGCGACACTACACGAGAACATCTTTTAGCTTGTGCGGCCGGGATTGAAACATATTCGGAGCACCCATTGGCGCAGGCAATTGTCGATGCTGCGAAGTTCGAGAAGCTAGCGATTCACGGCGTTGAAAATTTTCAGGCTGTAATGGGAAAAGGGGCTAAAGCGAATTGCGTGGTCTGTTACGATTCGCATCACTGCATTGGCAAATTGCCGTTTATAACCGAAGAGCATGCAGTTCAGGAGGAGGTGGTGGCAAAGGTCGGAGCTCTTCAACTGGAAGGCAAAACCTCCATTGTCGTGAGCAATCACGGTGGCGTCGAAGGGATAATTGCTTTGACCGATGAGCTCAAGCCGGAAAGCAAACAAGCCGTTGCAGATCTTAGGGAAATGGGAATTTCTGCGATAATGCTAACGGGCGACAACCACGCTCCGGCGGAAGCTGTTGCAGCCTTAGTTGGCATTACTGAAGTCAAGGCCGAGATGCTGCCCGAACATAAGGCCGATGCAATTCGCGAACTCATTCAAAAATACGGTGCCGTCGCAATGGTAGGCGATGGCGTAAATGATGCTCCTGCCTTGGCGCTATCAAATGTGGGCATTGCAATGGGGGCAGCCGGCAGCGACACCGCGATTGAGGCCGCCTCGATCGCTATACTCAACGACCGTCTAGAGTTAATACCTTTTCTTGTGCGTCTGGGACGCAAGACGATCTCGACGATCAAAATCAATACCGCTGCCGCTGTTTTGATAAAAATTGTTTTTGTCACCCTTGCGATTTTTGGTTTGAGCAGCCTCGCTCTAGCAATTTTTGCTGACGTTGGGGTTACTGTGTTGGTGATCCTAAATAGCCTTCGGCTTCTAAATTTCAAGTAATTGAGAATACATGGTGAAACCTGAGAAAGAAAGGAAACCGGCCCCGAAGCCAAGATCAAAAACAGTTCCCGCAAAATCTGCGGCCAACGTTCCCGGGGTCCATGTGATCAGCCCCGATGATCTGGAAAAGCACTTTGGCCCCGATGACCAATCGTACACTAGCCGACCGGCTGAAGAGTCGGATACTTCAGAAAAGAAATCGAGTTAGCCCGTCGGATCCAGAAATTCTATGGAACAAGAAACTGATTTTGTTCATCTTTTTACTCAGCATCCGTTCTTGATTTTCGTGATCGGCGGCTTGCTGGTCATGGCCCTGCTATCCAGCATAGGTTTTCTTCTTGAAAGGCGGGCTGGGAAAAAGAAAGAAGAGACCTTATCGGAGGAGCCGTCAACCTCATCGGCGTTTTCCTGATCATGTACTGACCGGAAGCTAACTCAAATGAAAATATGGGACACGGACATACAAATCAAGTATCGGCAGCGGGCAAGAATAAGAAGCCTTTGATGATCGTCTTTTGTCTGACGTTCTTCTACTTGATCGTAGAAGTCATCGGCGGATTTTGGACGGGCAGTTTGGCGCTGTTAGCCGACGCCGGACATATGCTGACGGACGTTGCGGGCGTTGGTCTAGCTTTGCTCGCCATATGGTTTGCTGAAAAGCCAGCATCGCCGGAAAGAACGTACGGCTATTACCGTGTCGAAATACTCGCGGCTCTTACGAACGCCGTCGTGTTGATCTTCATATCACTCTATATCCTCTACGAAGCATACGAACGCTTTAAGAATCCGCCCGCAGTGCAGAGTGCCGGGATGCTCGCAGTTGCGTCCATTGGGCTTGTCATAAATATTGCCGGGGTCTTTATCTTACGTTCCGGGTCAAAGGAAAGCCTGAATATGAAAGGGGCATATTTCGAGGTTTTGTCGGATATGCTTACGTCGGTCGGCGTTATTATCGCGGGCGTAATAATGCTAACAACGGGATGGTACTACGCTGATCCCCTAATTTCAGCGGGCATCGGCCTCTTCATCTTGCCGCGAACGTGGGCGTTGTTAAAGGATGCGGTCGCGGTCCTGCTCGAAGGCACACCGTCCGACGTAAATATAGCTAACGTGCGAGATAAACTTTCAAAGATCGAAGGCGTTGCTGAGATTCACGACCTTCACGTATGGTCGCTTACGTCGGGCGTAAATGCGTTGAGCGTTCACGCCGTGCTCGCAGACGGCGCTGAACATGACGACGTACTAACGAGAGTTCATGAGCATTGCGTCAAGGAATTTAAGATCACACATGTGACGGTGCAGACCGAACGCGATGGGTTTGCGAGCCACGAGACACATATTTAACAACGTAGAATCGAATGGAACAAGAAACAGACTTTTTTCATGTTTTTACGCAGCATCAGTTTATAGTTTTCGTAGGTGCAAGTTTAGTGATTATGGCCGTGTTATTAGGACTAGGTTTTCTTCTCGGTAAACGATCAGAGTGGCGTTCCAAGGGAGGCTCAAAATGAAAACCGAATACAATCAAGTTTTGGCAACGGCCATTTCTCAAGAGTTAGCATTGGCCGAATCGCTTGTTGAAAGCGGCGACTTGCATTTAGCGTTTTATCACCTCGAACGCGCTCACGTTCTCGGACAGGCATCGACGTATCATCACACACGCATTCACTGGCGAATGTTTAAGCTTGCAGTCAGGCAGCGTTCGCCCCGCGAGATTTGGGGACAGATCATCCGCATCATCGGAGCCTCGACCAAAACGCCTTTTGGAATCTACCCGACCGGCAACACGGGCGGAGCAAACGTGTGGTTTTTCAAGTCAATGCCGGTTCCAAGTGACTTACAGGACGTTCTCGATGAGAATGGAGAAGTCTAGGGAGACTCCCTTATGAATCCAACCATTAACCAACTTGTTGTCTATACACCGGCTGAGAATTTTGAGGTCT
This sequence comes from Chloracidobacterium sp. UBA3360, assembly GCA_002360555.1. Taxonomy (GTDB): domain Bacteria; phylum Acidobacteriota; class Blastocatellia; order Pyrinomonadales; family Pyrinomonadaceae; genus OLB17. Next base: position 16,138 of record DEQS01000052.1, on the reverse strand, counting down.
CAAAAGCTTTCTACGCGGCACTTGGCTTTACGCTAACCGAAGGCTGGGGCGGAACGATGGACTGTCATCTGGGCGGGGCGATCTTCCGTTTGCAGAACTATTATGTAAAAGACTGGGCGGAGAACTTTATGATGAAGTTCGATGTCGATGATGTTCAGGAGTGGTACGAACACATCAAACAGGTCCTCGATGAAAACAAATATAGCAATGCCCGCATCGCAGAACCCGAAATGATCGGCGACACAAAAATATGCCACGTCTGGGATCCGTGCGGTGTATTGCTTATTTTTATTCAGTAAAGAAGGCTTAAACAGGTCTAAGTTCGCGGTTTGCGTTGGAGAATACGCGGAATGCCGAACGTAGGAAAAGGCAAACCAGTGCGAGGGCTATAATGATGTCCGGCCAGCCCGACTGAAAGAACCAAACCGCGCTGGCAGCGACAAAGACCGAGACGTTCGAAGCAATATCGTTACGCGAACATTCCCACACCGAACTCATATTCACATCGTCAGTCTTGTGCCGCGTAAGCAGATAAAGACATATCGAATTCCCGACAAGAGCAAGCAAACTAACAACACCCATTATTTCAAAAATAGGAACCGTCGGAACCATCAGCTTGTAGATCACCTGTCCGAGCACAACGAGAGCCGCCAGTAGGATCAAACCGCCTTTGAACAAAGCGACCTGAGCCTTAGCCTGAGACGATTTATAAACAACATAGAGGCTCAGTCCATATGTCATCGCATCGCCAAGATTGTCCAACGAATCCGACAACAACGCGCTCGACCCAGCGTAAATGCCCGCACCGATCCCAGCTGCAAACATCGCAACGTTTATCCCAAGCACGATCTTCAGCGTCGAACTCTGCTTCCCCCGCAAAGCCTCTATCGCACAATCATCTTCACAACAAGCCATAACTACACCAATTTTAGAATAGGTCAATGCTGAAATGTTATCAAAGAGAGCAGTAGTCTGGCGCCCTCTTAATAGTTCCGACCATCGTCAAAGAAAAGCATTACTTGTCAAATGTTTGGCCGCTAACGTCTGGCGTCAAATGCGTTGGCGTCCACGCGGTGCTCGCCGAGGGGGCGGAGTATGACGACGTTCTCAAATGCGTGCATGAGTGCCGTACAGTGAAATTTAAGATGACGTACGTCCGCGCACAGACGGAACGCGACGGCCTTGCTTGCCACGAGACACATCTATGAGACAAGGGTAAAATTAGCATGTCGGGACGGTCACTTCTCGTTGACAATCCCGAAGACCGAGGGCTATAGTCGAATTTAGTGTTGAAGCAAATCGTTTTATCTATAATGTTTTTTTCGGTGTTAGGAGGAGTTGTGTCTGGAACACCTCTACATTCACCGAATGACAAAATGATGAAATGTTGCGATAAAGCGAAAAGTAAGGACGGATCCCCAGCAGCGACCGCCGCCGATTTATGCTGTGCCGTCAACTGTTCTGAATCGGTTCCGACCCCATCGGGCTCATCGTTTAATTTCTCGCCATCAAATGCCCAGATTTCGAAGTCGATCGCCGAGCAAATCGCGGCGTTATTTCCGCAGAAAAAAGTTCATCTTTCGACATCTCCCCAATATTCGCGTCAGATCCTTTCGCGAATCTTCCAACCCAAATACATCCAATATAACTCGTTCCTGATTTAGATCCGATGGTGTAGTGCGCCTGTTCTTCGGCGAATTGCGCCCTTTTTCTGTTTCGGTGTGTTTTCGCACACTGACATACAGGAATCGGCACTGTCAAAATATTTTAAATAAAGGAGATTGCAAATGAAAAAGACTATTCATTTTATTGGTTCTATCGCACTTTTTGGCGTTGTTGCGTTCGCAACGGGCTGTGGTTCCGCAAACAATGCTGGCTCTGGAGCTCCCATGGGCAAGACGATCGCGAGCGGACCTGCCGGGAACAACCTGACGGCGACCATCTCAAACGCCGAAGGCGTGCTAAAAAAAGGAAGCCAGGAGTTTACGCTGACGTTTACCGACGCATCCGGCAAGGCGGTCGATGTCGGTTCGGCGGCACTCAATTTTCGCATGGCGGCTATGGGCAGCATGTCTGAAATGAACTCGGGTGCAACGTTTACCACGACCGGAACCCCCGGCAGTTATAAGGGCAAGGTCAATATCGACATGGCTGGCGATTGGCAGGCGATGATCACATACGAGGGCTCAGCTGGAAAGGGTGCGTTCTCTATCCCGGTCGTTGCTAAATAGTTTGGGGATAGGAGTTGAAATGAAAACGAATTTGATATTGGCTCTAACACTGACAGCTGCTGTTATCTTTGCGGCCGGCTGCCAGTCCGCCGCAACGAGTAACGCCGCTCCGAACACAAATACTAACACCATGCCCGTGCATGACATGTCGAATATGAATGGGATGTCCAACATGAACCACGACATGACAAAAATGAACGGTCATGACATGACGAATATGAATTCGGATCCGGGAGCGGCGGCTGCGCCGTACGATCTTCAGTTCCTCGATTCGATGATTCACCATCATAACGGGGCTATTTCGATGGCCAATATGGTGCTGGGCAAATCTGATCGGTCTGAGCTAAAAACCTTTGCGCAAAAGATAATTGACGACCAAACCAAGGAAATTGCTGTCTTGCAGCAGCTTCGTGCGCAGTGGTATGCGGGTAAGCCGTCTGCGGTGAACATGGAAATGCCCGGCATGGTAGGTGGGATGAAAATGATGAACGGCGAACATATGAAGGAAATGAATGAAATGGACCCGAAGCATTTCGACGCCCATTTCCTCAAGATGATGATCGCTCATCACGAGGGAGCGGTGACAATGTCTAAGGAAGCTCCGAAAAAGGCCGAACATGCTGAGATAAAGAAACTCGCCGAGGGTATCATCAGAGCCCAACAACCGGAGATCGAGCAGATGAAAAAGTGGCAAGCGGTCTGGGAAAAGTAGAGACGCATGATCCATAAGCTCATCGAGTGGTCGTTAAATAACCGCGGTATCGTGATCTTGCTCTATCTGGGCATAGCGGCCGCGGGCTATTGGGCGCTTCTGAGGACACCTATAGACGCGATTCCCGACCTCTCGGATAATCAGGTGATCGTATTTACGGATTGGACCGGACGTTCGCCGCAGGAAGTTGAGGATCAGGTCACGTATCCCTTGGTCACGAGCCTTCAGGGGCTGCCCGGCGTCAGGACGGTGCGTGCCAATTCCGCGTTCAGCTTCTCGATGGTCAACATTATTTTTGAGGATAATGTCGATCTTTATTGGGCCCGAACGCGGGTTCTGGAGCGACTGAACCTAGTAACAAAACAGTTGCCCGAAGGCGTAACGCCGACGCTCGGGCCCGATGCGACCGGGGTTGGGCAGGTGTTTTGGTACACACTCGAATCTGACTCGATGAACCTCAGGGATCTGCGTTCGGTGCAGGATTGGTTTGTCAGATATCAGCTAAATTCGGTTCCCGGCGTCGCGGAGGTGGCATCGGTCGGCGGTTACGTTCAGCAATATCAGGTCGATGTTGATCCGAATAAACTGCGCGGCGTGGACATCCCGCTCTCGACCGTGGTCGAGGCGGTGCAACGCTCTAATAATAACGTTGGCGGAAACGTCGTGGAGCAGGGCGGCCAATGGGCGGTTGTTCGCGGGATCGGGCTGATCGGGTCGGTTGATGATGTCGCGAATGTGGTCATCGGTTCGTCAAATGGCACGCCCATCTTTGTAAAAAATGTTGCCGAGGTTAAGCTCGGCAGCGCATTTAGAACCGGAACGCTCGACAAGAACGGCACCGAAGCAGTTGGCGGCGTAGTCATCGCCCGCTATGGCGTCAACACGCTAGAGGTCATCGAATCGGTCAAGAAAAAGATCGAGGCGCTACAGGCAGGGTTGCCGCCCGGTGTCAAGATCGTTCCGTTCTACGACCGGACTCAATTGATCAATCGCGCCACGGATACATTGAAGCGTTCGCTGATTGAGGAACTGCTCCTTGTCACGTTGGCTCACATCATTTTCCTTGCCCATTTTCGCTCGATCCTGATCGTGACAATCCCGCTCCCGCTGGCGGTGCTAATGTCGTTCCTGTTCATGCATTTTATGGGCATCAGCTCGAATCTGATGTCGCTTGCCGGTATCGCGATCGCGATCGGTGTGCTCGTCGATGCAGGAATTGTCGTGACTGAGAACGCGTTCCGCTACATTGAACTTCGCAACATTGACACAAAAGACCGCAAGGCTGTCTTCGATGTCGTGCTCGAATCCACCAAGCTAGTTGGCCGACCAGTTTTCTTTTCGATGGCGATAATCATTTTGGCATTCGTACCGGTGTTCGCGTTGATCGGGCAAGAGGGGAAACTGTTTCATCCGCTGGCGTTCACCAAGACGTTTGCAATGGCCGGTGCGACATTGCTCGCGGTGACGCTGGTGCCGGTGCTTTGCACATACCTGATCGGCGGCAAGGTTCACTCGGAAATGCACAACCCGGTGATGCGATTCTTACGGAGTTTGTATGAACCGACGCTTGTCTTTGCACTAAAGCACCGCGTCATTTCCGTCTGCGTCGCCGTTACACTGTTTCTCGGTGCGATCCTCCTTGCTACCGGGATCGGCAGCGAATTCATGCCGCCTCTCAACGAGGGTGACGTGATGTTCATGCCTGTGACAGATCCGGCGATCTCGATCGACGAAGCAACCAAGATCATGAGTCGTCAGGACGAACTGCTCAAATCGTTTCCCGAAGTCGAATGGGCAGTCGGTAAGGCCGGTCGGGCAGAAACATCGACCGACCCTTCGCCGACGAATATGAATGAGACGATCATTCATCTCAAGCCTGAGGGCGATTGGCGGCCCGGGATGACCCGCGAAAAGCTGATCAGCGAAATGGACGAAAAGCTGCGGATGCCCGGCGTGTCGAACATCTGGACCCAGCCGATCATCAACCGCATCGAAATGCTCGCGACCGGTATCAGAACGGAGGTCGGCATCAAGATATTCGGCAACGACCTCAAGGAGCTCGAGGAACTTTCGCGGCAGGTTGCGGACGTGGTGAAGAAAATTCCCGGAGCTGTCGATGTATATCCTGAGCAGATCAGCGGTTCGCCGTATATCGATATTAAGATCGACCGCCCCGCAGCGGCCCGATACGGCATCGACGTTTCGGTCATTCAGGACGCGATCGAAAAAGGCATCGGCGAAACCAATTTATCGGTGACGGTCGAGGGCCGCCGGCGATTCCCGATCCGCGTTCGGTACGCCCCGCAATTCCGTAATACGCCCGAAGCTCTCGGCCAGATCCCGATCGCTGCAACAAATGGTGCGACCGTCCCGCTCTCGCAGGTCGCATCGATCAAGTCGGTCGAGGGAGCGACGATGATCCAGAGCGAGAACGGCTTGCTGCGCGGGACCGTGCTCTTGAATGTTCGCGATCGTGACGTGGGCAGCTTTGTTGACGAAGCTAAGACGGCGGTTGGCAAAGACGTTGCACTGCCAGCCGGTTATTACGTCGCATGGAGCGGACAATACGAAAATCAGCAACGGGCGAAGAGCCGTTTGCTGTTCGTGGTGCCGATCGTTCTCTTAATCATATTCGGTCTGCTTTATCTGACCTATAAGTCGGCGATCGAGGCTGCGCATGTGCTGATGGCTGTGCCGTTCGCTCTGACCGGAGGAGTCTATCTGGTATGGCTGCTTGGTTATAACTTTTCTGTTGCGGTCTGGGTAGGATTTATCGCTCTTTTCGGAACGGCGGTGCAAACGGCTGTCGTGATGGTCATCTACCTCGAAGAGGCGGTCGCGAAAAAGAAACTTGAACGCGGTGCTGACTATAAGGCTCGCGACCTAATGGACGCGGTGATCGAAGGTGCATTGCTGAGGCTGCGTCCCAAAGTGATGACCGTCTCGACTGTGGTCGCGGGACTCTTGCCGATCATGTGGAGCACAAGTGCCGGTTCCGAGGTTATGAAACCGCTCGCCGCACCTGTTCTGGGCGGTATGGTGTCGAGCCTTCTGCATGTGCTGATAATAACGCCTGTAATTTTCTACTGGTTAAGGGAACGTGAATTAAATAAGGAAATGAGAAATGAAATATCTAATTAGATCGGCAATTGCCGTGTCTTTGATCGTATTCGCTTTCGCGCTTGCGGCATCGGCCCAGGCGACGCGAAAGAACGTAAAGCCCAAAACTCAGTCCGTGCGTGTCGTGATAAACGAGCAAGGCTATTCGCCGGGCAGTTTTCGTTTGCGAAAGGGCGTACCCGCGCGGGTCACCTTCCTGCGAACGACCGACCGGACCTGCGGAACCGAGATCGTCATCCCGGCCTACGGCATCAACCGGCAGCTTCCGCTCGACCGGAGCGTTTCCGTGTCGTTCACTCCGAAAAGGACGGGGGAATTTGGATTTACGTGCGGTATGAACATGATGCACGGCAAGATCATCGTTCGATAGAATATGTTCGCAAAGCTGATCAGCTGCATTTTCGTCCTATCGGCCGTATTTCCGGCCGGGCGATCGACAGCGCTTGTTTATGGCCAGACTGTCGATGATAAACCTAAGATCGACGTCAGCCGGTATCGCGATCCGGTGGGCGGAATGACCGCTGACATGGCCGTCGCACTTGCCCTTGAAAACAACGGCGAATTGCAGGCAGTGAGAAAAGAGGTCGATGTGAGCAGGGCGTTAATCAAACAGGCCCGATTGCGGCCAAATCCAAAACTCGATCTTAGTGGCGCCAAACAGATAGGTGGGGCAGATAATAATCAAATGGCCGAGGTTATGCTGCCTCTTGAGCTTGGGGGGCGAAGGGCCGCTCGGATCGCGGTTGCACAGCGCGAACTGGAGATCCGCGAGCTTGCACTTGAGAATCAGGAACGTCTTCTAGCGTCAGAAGTGAGAATCAAATTCGGTGAGGCGTTGGCGGCGATCAAAAAGCTGGAAGTTACTGAAAAGACCTTGGCGGCGGCAAAGCAGGGTTTCGAGCTTGTTGCGGCCAGAGTAACTGAAGGAAAGATCGCTCCGCTCGAACAAAACATTTTTCTAGTCGAGGTGAACCGGTTGCAATCGGTCCGAGAAACCGCAGAGGGAAAGGTCGAGACGGCAATGTTCGAGCTTCGCAATATGATCGGGCTTAAGCCTGAAGAACCGCTGCGTCTTCGCGGCGATTTCAATAACCTCATCGCAACTCCGCCTTCAGTTTACGGATCAACCGATTACGCCTTGCGTGAGCGTCCCGATCTGCAAGGTGCAAGGACAATGGAACAACTTGCTGTCGCACAAATCGAAAAGGCAAAGTCCGAGGGGAGAATCGACGCGAGTGTCAAAAGTGGTTATCAGCGGATGAATACGGGCTTTATGCTCAGTGGGGTCGACGACCAAGGACTGCTTCGCCCGATACAGGATGTCTTTCACTTTTTCACTTTTGGCGTCGAGATCGATCTTCCGCTGCTCAACCGGAATCAAGGCGCGGTCGAAGCCGCAAGGTTCGAGCGAGAAGCGGCTCAGAGACGGGTTGAGTTTGGCGAGCTTACTATCCGGCGCGAAGTGGCAGTAGCTTTCGCTCGATATAACCGTGCGGCACGGTCATTGTCGATCTTTCAAAACGGCGTCCGCGATCAGGCAAATTCTAATTTGCAGGTAATTTGGCAAACCTACGAACTTGGTTCGAGAAGTTTGCTTGACTACATTGCCGAGCAACGGCGTTTTCTCGATGTCGAGAACGAGCTTGTCGAGGCCGAACTCGAAACATACATAGCAAACATAGAGATCATGCGGGCGACCAATGCCCCGGAGTTAAAATGACATGGAAAAACTAATCGATCCGATTTGCGGAATGACAGTATCACCTGAGGCTGCCGCTGGAGAATATGAATTCGATGGCACGACATATTATTTCTGCTCGAAGGGCTGTCTGGAGAAATTCAAGAATAATCCCTCGTCATTTCTTGAACCGCCCGAACAGGCCGTGGCCCCGCTGGATGATGTCGAATACACCTGTCCGATGCATCCTGAGATTGTGCAGATTGGCCCCGGAAGTTGTCCGATTTGCGGCATGGCATTAGAACCTCGCATTGTCTCGCTTGACGATAAGCCTGATGCCGAACTTTCCGCAATGACGCGGCGGTTTTGGGCATGTTTGTTATTGACCGTCCCGGTCTTTGCTTTGGCAACACTAGAAATGGTGGCAAGTCTCCAGCATCTAATACCCATCCGAGTATCACTTTGGCTTCAATTCCTGTTGGCTACTCCGGTCATTCTGTGGGGCGGGTTTCCGTTCTTTCAACGCGGCTGGGCTTCGATAAAGAACATCAGTCCCAATATGTTTACGCTGATCGCTATCGGCACGGGTGCTGCATGGCTTTACAGCATTGTCGGTTTGTTCTTTCCCGACCTTTTCCCTACATCGTTTCGCGGGCATTCAGGCGAGGTCTCACTGTATTTCGAGGCGGCGGCGGTAATAACGACATTAGTTTTACTTGGACAGGTTCTTGAGCTTCGAGCCAGAAGCCAGACGAGTTCCGCGCTAAAAGCACTTCTCGGCCTTGCGCCAAAAACAGCTCGCATTGTCTCGGACGACGGCACGGAAAAGGAAATCTCGCTAGAACATGTGGTGGTTGATATGAAGCTCCGCGTTCGGGCCAACGACAAGATCCCCGTCGATGGCGTTGTTCTCGAAGGCGAGAGTTCAGTTGACGAATCGATGATCTCAGGCGAACCAATTCCGGTGATGAAGGATGCGGGTGCAAAGGTTATCGGCGGGACGATCAATGGAAGCGGCAGTTTCGTGATGCATGCCGAAAAAGTCGGACGAGAAACTTTGCTCGCACAAATTGTACAGATGGTGGGCGAAGCGCAGCGAAGCAAAGCACCGATCCAAAACCTGGCTGATAGAGTGTCGCTGTACTTTGTTCCAGCCGTGGTATTGGTCGCGATTATTACGCTTGTAGTTTGGGCTTTACTCGGCAATTTTGTATTCGGGTTTGCATGCGCCGTTGCTGTTTTGATAATTGCCTGCCCGTGCGCTCTAGGACTCGCAACGCCCATGTCGATCATGGTTGGCACAGGGCGGGGGGCTCAGTCGGGCGTGTTGATAAAGAAAGCCGATGCCTTGGAAGCCCTAGAAAAGATCGACACGCTTGTTGTCGATAAAACGGGTACTTTGACCGAAGGAAAGCCGCGTTTGCAAAAGGTAGTCGCGATTGCGGACATAGACGAAAAACACATTCTTACACTCTCGGGAGCGCTTGAAAAGATGAGTGAACATCCACTGGCATCTGCGATCGTAAAAGGAGCGGAAGGCATTTCTTTGCCCAAGGTGGAGAACTTTAAGTCAGTCACAGGTAAAGGCGTGATTGGCGAGATTGACGGTATCAAGTATTTGATCGGCAATCGTCCGTTGATGGAAGAAAATGGTCTGAAATTGTCTCAGGACATTCAGACGAAAGCCGAAGAAGAGCGAAATGACGGGCAAACAGTGATGTTTGTTGCTTCTGAGAAAGCGATCATCGCGATGCTTTGCTTGGCGGACACGATCAAAGAGTCGGCGAAAGAAGCGGTTGAGAGTCTAAACCGCGAGGGTATTGAAACGATCATGCTTACAGGCGACAACCAAACAACGGCTGTGGCCGTGGGGAAAAAGCTCGGTATAACAAAGATCTTCGCGGAAGTATTACCTGAGGACAAAGGCAACATCATCAAAAACCTACAGGCAAAAGGTAAGATCGTCGGAATGGCTGGTGATGGTGTAAATGATGCTCCGGCGTTAGCACAAGCCGACGTTGGGATCGCAATGGCGACGGGAACCGACGTTGCGATTGAAAGCTCGGATATAACACTGATCCACGGCGATTTGCGAGGTTTAGTAAGAGCGAGACATTTGTCTCATGCCACGATGAGGAACATTCGCCAGAATCTTTTCTTTGCGTTCGCCTACAACTTACTGGGTGTGCCGATAGCGACCGGAATACTTTACCCGTTCTTTGGCATACTCCTGTCGCCAATGATCGCGAGCGCCGCAATGACGTTCAGTTCCGTTTCGGTCATTGGAAATGCGTTACGGTTACGCAACCTGAAACTATGAGTCCCGACGTATCTGTTGACTAAAAAAGAGATGAGCGAAGAAAATAACGAACAAATTATCAAAGAAACAGAAACTGGCGAAAATTCGAAGCCGACACCGAATCGAAAGCCGATGTATGTCGCATTATCGGTCATCGGTATTGTCATAGCGGGAGCATTGCTTTTTTGGTACTTGCGCAGTCGTGAGGGCGGACAAGCGGTGCCTGCTCCACGAACTGTCACATTCGGGGACAACAGCACCGGTCAAACGGCGGACACAACGGGCGAACAAACTGTTACCATTCAGCCCGATCAGGTAGATAAGATCGGCCTGAAGATCGAAACAGTCGGCGAAACGTTATCGAGTGAATCAATGGATGTGGCCTCGACCGGTGTCGTTCAGTCCAATGCCTACAAAGAAACGCCGGTGATTTCGCTTCTCGGCGGGGTATTGCGCTCCGTAAGTGGCGAACTAGGCCAGTATGTTGGGAAAGGCCAAACCCTTGCCATTATCTTCAGCGATGAACTTGCAACGTCTCAATCACGCTATCTTGCCTTACAAACCGAGGCACAAACGGCAAAACAAAACTATGATCGCACTGCGAGGCTCGTAAAGATCAGCCCGGTGAGTAATGCCGAACTAGATCAGGCGTTAGCAAAACTAAAGACCGCGAACGCGGAATTAGAAGAGCATCATAAACACCATATGCGGACAGAAAAGCTGCTTGCCATCGGTGCAGTCAGCCGTGAAGAGTTTGAAATGGCGACCACCAAGCTGAAGACAGCCGAAGCGGATGTAGAAGAAGCAAAGAAACGATACGACCGTGCCGTCCAAGTAGCTCAGATCAATCCCGTGAGCCGCAGCGAATTCGAACAAGCGGCTGTAAAGCGACAAACCGCCGAATCCGACCTTGCAACGGCTAAACAAAGGCTCTTGCTGCTTGGCTTGTCACCTCAAAAGGTGAATTCGCTCCGTTTCCCATCGCAAATATCATCGGAAATCGCATTGACAGCGCCTATTTCAGGCACGATCACAAAGCGAGACGTAAACGCGGGTGAAGTTGTCGAGGCAAACAAGGAATTGATGCGTGTTACAAATCTCGCAAGCGTCTGGGTTATCGCGCAGGTCTATGAAAAAGATCTCTCGGTTGTTCGTGACGGTAGCGGTGCGAGTGTCACAACCGATTCATATTCCGACAAACTTTTTCGCGGTCACGTAACCTATATTGACCCGAATATCAGCCCCGAAACGCGAACCGCACAAGTCCGCGTCGAACTCGACAATCCGGGCCAAGTTCTGAAGATCGGAATGTACGTAAACGTCGCATTTGGCTCAATGGGAACGGCCGAACGCACAATGCCGACGGTCCCGTCGGCCGCCGTCCAGAATATGAACGACAAACAAGTAGTCTTTGTCACAACCGACAAGCCGAATGTGTTTGCTGTAAAGACCGTGCGTCTTGGCAAAGAAAACAACGACCGTTTTGTAGTTCTCGAAGGTCTAAATGTCGGCGATAAAATTGTAACGGTAGGCAGCTTTCTTCTCCGCGCCGAAATACTCAGGCAAAACCCAACCCATCATTAATAAATTATCAGGGCACGGGAAGCCGAGATCAAACAGATGAAGGGTGGTAGACGGAAAGGAGAAAGTAAATCTCTTAGGTGTGTGTCATCGCACTGACACGTTTTCTGTCTCGGATTAGATTTATAGCTAACTGACTAAATTTACAAAGAGCAGCACAAAAGGGGAAAAATGAAAAAGCAAATATTTTTGATATTAACATCGCTCGTCGTCGCCCTATTCGCAGTCGGCATGGTTGCGGCACAGGGCGATAAAAAGATGACGAAAGGTGAGATGGATATGGAAGCGATGCACAAAAGCCCGCATCACGTCTTGGTGATGGCTCACCATCACAGTGCCTTGGCTTTTGCCACGGTGCTTCGCGATACGACGAAGGACGGTAAATTTGCCGACCTTGAGGTTGCCCGAAACGCTTTTGCTGAAATAAAGCACTGTATGGACCAGATGGATATAATCCATCGAATGCATATGAGCGGCATGAGCAAGGAAATGATGGATAAAATGAAGCCAATGATGGCTGAAATGAAACCAAAGATGGACGCCGAAAAAACCGCTGTCGGTGAGCACATCGCAGCTCTCGAAAGGGCTTTTCAAATGGACACACCTGACGCTACGGAAATCAATAAACACGCCTCGGAGTTGGTGATGACATTTGAAAAGATGATGTCGCCGGAAAAAAAGATGGATATGTCAGGCAAAAAACCAATGTAGTCGGTCACTAGGACCGTTTTCGAAAGTATAAGGAGAACAAAATGAGTTGTTGTAGTGATGTAATGAAACCGATCGAGGCCTCGTCGTGTTGTACCCCGCAAGACACGGCGGCACAGGCCGCGACTGCCATGCGTGATTCAGGCTGCGGATGCACACCTGTTGTCGAAGATACAGAGAATCTTAAACTTGTAGGTGTCGTTACGGAACGCGACATTTGTCACAGTGTTGCCGCCGAAGATGTTAAAGCCTCAGAGGTAATCGTCGAAAAGATCATGGGTGCTGCTTCGTCGTGCTGCGGTGCGGACGATTCTTTAGAAGAAACGACGCGAAAGCTCCATGAGCATAATACGACCAGCTTGCCTGTCGTTAACGCAGAGGGATCTTGCTGTGGAACCGTTAGCTTGCACCACATTCAGGAAAATAGCGCGTCGGTGACGGCCTAAATGGAGCAATATGAAACTATCCAAAATAATGCACATACTTAACGTGCTTGTGGGATTTGCAGGTGTTGCAACGGCGATCGTCGGAGTTCTGATGGGAACTGGTCTTCTGTGGGGCGTAAACCGAGAACATTTTCTTCTATGTTCGGGCCTTCTTATGCTCATTGCGATCTGGCTCGCAGTCAACACCGTCCATCATGTAATGCTTGAGAAAACCGGCGAGGTGATCTGACCTCTATGAAAAGTGGCGGGATAGTCATCATGATCGCCGGAATAATGCTGTTTTTTTGGCATCTTTTCAGAGGTGAATGGGATCCAGCCTATAAGTTTGGATATGCATCGCACCAAGTTATGTCGGTCGACAGCCTTATTCTCTTAATAGTCGGAGCTGCGTTTTATTTTTGGGGTAAGCGGCGGCATCAGCGCCGGAATGCGGAGCGCGAGTCCGTGGGCCATTAACGTTAATTCCTGTTGCTGAATGCGGGGCCTGAATGAACTGGTAAAATCTTGACAACTTATCAGGGTTCGCTAATATGAGTACATATTCCCCGGTTCGTTACAACGGACTGGTGCGAGGGTGAGGCAAGAAATTGTTTCACCCTCAGCGTTTTATGGGCCCGGGTTTTACGAAAATCAACGTTTATGTGGATGGATTCAATCTCTGCTACCGAGCTTCTTAAGGACAGATTTATCGAGTGGTGCAAAGCCGATACAATATAAGGCGGATGAATAAAGGCAGATGAATCTTTAATTCTTAGAGCATGTGCTTAGGGGCGGCTCTCGACAGGGCTGTTCAGCTGGTTCTAAATCTAAAGTTAATCTTGCTGTAGTCGGAGGTAACTATGAGAGGAAAACGTAAGCCGTCGCCGGTCGAACAGCGAAAGGGCCAGATCGAAAAACAGATGGAGACGCTGAAATCACCAAAGAATCAGAAAACGATACGGGACTTTAAGACTCCTGAGAGATTTGAGGAGTGGACCGCTGTTCACGATCGCAAGCTCCGTGATCTTGAAGAGGAACTCTGCCTGCTTGACGATGCGGGAGATTACTTCGAAGTGCCCCTTGGGCTGGCAGCGCTCGAACTGGGCGTGACGCTTGAAGAAATGGTGAACATCGTCAGCGAAGGGATTATCGAGACGAGTTTCGTCAGCGATTATCGGGCTGGCCACCGTATTTCGCGAGACGAGCTAGCCCGAGCGATCGAACTTGGGACGGACGAACTCCTCCGGCTCGCTAATAAGACCCCGCAAGAAATATTCACCGATGCTATCGAATTTATTCGACTTGGTGACGTTACGAGTGTGGAGGCGTGTCAGTCACGACTTGAGCGTTTGAACTACGCGGACCCGTACTGGGCTGTGCTAGACACGATGGTCCTATTCATGAGGAGAGAATATGAAGGCGTCTTCCGAGAGCTCTCTGTCGGACTCGAATTCCTGGACCGCGAAAGGGATACCGGACCTATGTCTGCTTTAGACGCTCTAAGACAGGCCATGGCCGCCATCGAGCCTCCCGATCACATTGCACGTGTTATTAAAGAGAGAATCCTTGCGGTAGCCGAAGGCAAGAAGCTTAAGCCCTATGATCAGACATATTCCGGCTATCAAGCGACTGAGTTCCCCTCTCGGATGAACGACAATCAACGCCGAGCAATGTTTATCGCGACTGTTGTAATGGAGGCGATCGACAAGTATCGTCTCAATAAATGGATCAAACGCGGCAATGGGTTCATGAGCGAGGCGGATTCAACTGAGTTCGAACGCGTAGTGCGAAATGCCATCTATACGGCGCTTGAAGCAGAGGCGAGCTATGACCACTCTCCATCCAGCCAGTTCTTCGTCGACAGATTCACGGACCTGCTTCCGAAGCGATGGGTGCCGGCTGAGGTGATAACTTTCTTGCCGAAAAATGAAGAATCTTAACCGCAATGGCGGAAGTTCTTCGTAATCATCGATCTTCGAGCCGGTACTTTCCGTGCGAGTTAGGGAAACAAGCCCTAGTTCAGACGATCGGAAACTAAGGGCACGGCTGACGTTTCCGAAAGGTATGTGTCCAAAGCCGATGCGACTTTGTTTGTTGTCTCCGCCTTAATGTTGAGGTATCGAAGAAAGGTTTTGAGCTGAGAATGCCCGGTAATCTTCATGACTTCCGTATGGGATGATCCTGCCATGATCATCCTAGTGGTAGCTGTGTGGCGGCAATCATGAAATCTAAAACCACCGACTCCGGCGTCTTCGCAGAGCGATTTAAATGCGGTCTTGATGGTGTTGGTAACGCCAAATACGAGCCCCTCTAAGTTTCTAGGTGAGCAGTCCCATAGATTTTCTAGCTCATCGCGTAGCCGCCGGGTAATACCGACCGTTCTGGCCTCTTCGGTTTTCGTATTGGTCTGAGGTATGAAGATCTCATTAGTATCGAGACGCACGTCAGCCCAACGCATCCTAAAGATCTCCCCCCGCCGCATCGCCGTGTCCAAAGCACATACCAATAGAGGTCGTAAGTGTTTCCTGCGACCGCTGCAACCTTCCAGCAGGCGAGACTCTTCCTCGGCCGATAGAATTCTGTCTCGCTCTACCTCAGCCGCCTTAGAAATAATACCCTTGGTCAAAGTGAACGGGTTGCGAAGTAGCCATTCGTTTTGAACCGCGTAGTTCAAGATCGTCCTCAGGAGTTCCAACTCGCGATTCACTGACGCAATTTTTCGCTGCCCACCGTAAGTGGTCGGCGTCTTCAACCGTGTCTGCTTGAATCGCTCGATATCGGCACTTTTAATTGTACGGATCGGCTTCGTGCCAAAGTATTGAGTAAGTGTCTTGAGTGCCGACCTAACCGGGATGAGCGAGCGCCTTCCAGAGACTTTGACCCCATTTGAATACGCTGCGGGAATTATTTTCTGTTCGGCATAGACCGCCGATAGTTCGGCAAAAGTTAATTTATCAGATGTGAGTGTATCTTCGCCATGCTCTTCAAATTCGCGCCTCATCTCGTCAACAGCGCGCTTGGCCAATCTCTTATCCGTGATCCGCTTGTACTTTTCCTTTGATTTACCGGTATCGGTTTTATATTGAAAGCGCGCGTACAAATTCCCGTTTATTTCCTTCCAATACCGGGGCGAACCTCTCTTCTTTTTCGTCTGCTCTATCTCCACGATTTCCTTCGTGCAATACCCTAACGTCTCTTATTACCTATAAATTTACCTACGATCTCTATCTTACTTAATGTTATCGGGTGAAACAACATGTTATCGTACTTTGCCAGTAAACCTTGAAATAGATGGGGTTACGAGATTTTTTGAGTATTATTTTGTTAATCATTGTTACCCCATATTCCTTAAGAGAAACGACTGTTAACCGAAGGGTTGTAAGT
>DEQS01000033.1:4473-21728 GCA_002360555.1 Chloracidobacterium sp. UBA3360 | reverse complement strand
GATATCGCCGGGCGAGCCGTATATGCCGTTGATAAGATTTCTCGCGGGGCCGAACGGACGCACTTTTCGCACCGTCCACTGAGCGGTTGACGGACGGTATGTGCCGATCTCTGAAATGCCGTCTCCGTCATAATCGCCGGGAACTATAACATCACCAACAGGAGCCGCCCTCAACCGAATCGGTACCGCCAATCCGTCAGAACTGCGCTCGATCTGCCAGCCGCCATTCGAAGGGTGATATACCGAGAAATCCGTACGTTTGTCACCATCAAAATCAGAGACGACATTTTTCGGTAACGTTGCAACGCCCGTGGCATCAAGTACTAGCAGGCCATTTGTCATATCACCCGCGAGCACCTTGTCCTGTCCGATCAGCGGAAATACCGCCCAGTTACCGTCATAGCTAGACGGCAGCGCATTTTGCAGATTTTCCGCACCGCATACTATATCCCAGGGCTCGGTATCCGCAAGCGCACGATTACGAGTTCGTTTGGTGCCTTTAGTCGTGTCAGTTACTTCCGCCGGAGGTGCAAACGTCGGCGAAAAAGTATCGTATTGCGCTATTTTCTTTGGAAATGTCGGGTCAGTTAGGTCAAATACTTGAATTCCTGCCTGATACCAAGCGATATAGAGATAGTTGCCGACAACAACAGGATTGTGCGGCGTCACGGCATTGAGGCCAAGTTCGCTCGTTTTTATACTTCTGACAAGCACCGGAGCCGCCGGATTTAGTACGTCATAAACACGCAGGTCACCGTCCAGCGTTTCGCGGCAAGAATAGAGATATCTGCCGTCCTCGCTCGTCCAAGTGCTGTGATTGGTGCTCGTACCCTGTATTGTGCCGATCAATGAGGGAGCCTGTGTACCGAGATTGCTGATGTCGTAGATCTCGATGCGGCCGCCCCAACCTGACGTGTACATGCGGTTGCCGCGAATGTGAAACGCATGAACCCATGTAACGTCGATCGGTGTAAATTCCCACTTTAGAACCGGGGCTGACGGGTTTGTGATGTTGATGATTTTGAGCGGCTTTGTACTAGTCGAATTAAAATTCTCGAGCAAATAAGTCGCTCCACCCTGATCAAAAACCATCATTTCGTGGATACTGTTGTGCCCGCTACCGCTCGTAGAGTTGACCCTTCCCAAAAGGATCGGGTTAGACGGGGTACTCAGATCGACGATATAAACACCGCCTCCGTTGCCGCTGCCAAAATAGCCGCGATTGCCAACGACGATGGCTTCTAGAAACTGTTCGTTAGTGCTCGCCGTGCCAGGACGGATCGGGTTGTACCAGGCAGAAAGAGTTGGTGCGTCCGGATTAGAAATGTCATAGATCGCGGCTCCGCGACAATTGTAGCTGCCCTGAACCGCAATATTGCCATCCGCAAAAATATCAGCAAATTTCCAAGTCGGCGTGCCTGAAACCGCAGTACAGTTTGGTGTTATCTGCGATCGGAGACGAACCTTTTGTGCGGCCACGTTCGAGGCAACAAGCAAAACGGCAAATATGACGGCAACGACAGACGTTGCTCGCATGAAAAGGGTTGAGTTAGAGGTCATTATTTACCATCTCCAAAATATGATCGCAGAATAGAATCTAAACTCTCTTTTTACTAGCATTTGCCCAAAAAAGCAAGTAAAAAGCCGGGTGCTGCTATCAACACCCGGCTTAATAAAATTGTATTTTTTTTAAGAAGCGGCCTGTATCGCCTCACGCATTACGAGATCAAACGTTCCCGGATCAACCTTTTTAAATCGGCGATTGCGATTGAGCGAAACGGCGATGGAGATCGTCGGGTTATTTCCCTTAAATTTCATACCGCCCGAAATGAGCATATTGTATAGGTCATTTACATGCAGCGGACCGCCTGCTTCACGTAGCAAGAGTGTGCAAGCCTGCGTGATAGTACGGTCGTTGAAACGGTTACTAACAGCTCCTGCGTTATGCGAGATCGACGGAATACCTCGATTTGCGCCAATAAATGAGACCGGGTTATCACGCTGATAAGTTCGGGGCATCGTTTCGCGATATGGAACTGATGCGGCGGCTCTTTCCCGCTTTGTGCTAACCGGAACCTCAGCATCCTCGATGGTTATCGACTTACCGATGTTCATCGAACGCGAACCCGAACGCCGTGTCACAAGCAGCCCGTCGATCATCTGTTCGGTCTGAGAGGCACTGTTTTCCAGGGCACCGATCTCGTTGCGCAGCATATCGACTTCGTTTTCAGCCTCGCGAAGACGCGCCATCAAACGGTTTTGCTCGTTTCGCGTTTGCTGCAAAAACTGTTCAAGTGTTGCTATAAGATTTTCGTCTAACATACTGTTGACAGATGGGTTGTAGGATCGAATTAGGTTGGATCTAGTAGCGTAACGCCGTTGGTGAGATCAGTTGTTTCTCTTCGTTACAAAGTCCAAAGTATCCTCCAAACAAGAACGATACTCCGATTCGGGCAAAACATCAAGACTTTTTCTTGCGCGGTCGATATAGCTTTCGGCGACGAGTTTGATCTCGTCGAGCGTGCCGTTAGCATCGAGACGTTCTTTTAGCTCTTCGCGGGTCAGTTGTGCGTAGTCACCGTTAAGCATTACAGTTTCCAGACGCGGTCTAAGTTCCGGTTGTTTTTGCAACAACGATATAAGCGGTAGCGTCAATTTACCCTCTAACAGGTCGGTACCGGCAGCCTTGCCAAGCTTTTCAGCGTCGGACGTAAGGTCGAGAATGTCGTCCGAGAGTTGAAACGCAACCCCCAACTCCATGCCGTATGCGGCGAGAGCTGTTTGCTGTTCGCTCGTTGCCCCGCCAAGTATCGCACCGATCTCGCAACAGGCCGAAAAGAGATACGCTGTCTTTCGCCGCAGGATGTCATAATAGTCGTTTTCAGTAATGCTCAGGCTGCCAATGAGCGTCATCTGGATCAGCTCGCCTTCGGTCATCTTTCGCGTCAGACGTGTCAGAATATCCAGTATTTCTAAGCTACGCTCTTTCAGCGACGTCTGAAACGCCGACATATACAGCCAATCGCCCATCAGCACCGCAGTATGATTGCCGAACCGTGCGTTGATCGACGTCCGGTTGCGCCGCACATCGGCGTTATCAATAATGTCGTCATGCACCAGCGTCGCTGTATGCAGCATCTCCATCACCGTCGCTAGCCGTATAACATTGTCCGCACTGCCGCTGCCGCCAACAGCATAATTTGCAAGGATCAACAAAGCCGGCCGCACACGCTTGCCGCCCGAAGCCCGCAGATAATCACCCAGATAATTTATGACCTGAATATTTGAACTCGCCTGATCTTGAAACTCAGCCTCGACGAGCGACAGTTCGTCGCCGATCAAGCCGAATATCTGCTTGGCCGCCGCGGCCGGGAAAAGCTTTTCTTTGATGGGTGCAAATGATTGCATTAAGAGTATTTAACCGCGAAAAACGCCAAAGAGACGAAACAAAGAAATACCTACCTAAAGTCGCTTGGATTTTGTTGCCACGATCCTTTCATATTCGAGCCTCGGAAAATGGCCGAAATTTACTAAAAGTCCTAACTCATATCCAGTGGCTTTGAGATAATTCATGACCTGAGCACGATGCTCGTCCGTTAATTTTGTAACAGCTTTGATCTCTACAATTATCTTATCGAAACAAACAAAATCAGGTTTATAGATATGTTGCAGCTTCTGTTCTCTGTAAAAAAGGGCAAGCTCATGTTGCTCGATAAAAGGTATACAGGCATGTCGCAGTTCTATCTCCAGACATTCCTGATAAACCGGCTCTACAAATCCACACCCTTTATCTTTATAGACCTCAAAACACGCTCCGATTATTGCGTAGCTTTCATCTTTATAGATAAGGTCGACCACAATTTCGTATTTTTGTTTTGATTTCGTCTTTCTCTGATTTTGAAATTAGAAAACTACTAACATTCAGAAACGAGTAAATAACCTACGCTCCTATTTTTAGCGATTTTAGCGTATTTCGCGGTTAACTAATTGCTTCTATAATTATCAAACGTCATGTCGATGCCAAAATCATTGGCTTTGAGCTTTGCCATTACGTCTTGGAGCGTGTCGCGGTCTTTGCCGGAAACACGGACGGTCTCGCCCTGGATGGATGCTTGGACCTTAAATTTGGCGTCTTTGATAAAACGAACGACCTCTTTGGCCTTTTCGATCGGGATTCCCTGCTGGACCTTTACAAGCTGGCGAACCGTGCCGCCGGCGGCGGGTTCGATGCGTTGATAATCAAGAGCCTTGAGCGAAATGCCGCGTTTGACGAGCTTGCTCTGCAAAATGTCGTTCATATTGCGAAGCCGCGTCTCGTCTTCGGCAGTGAGAATTAGATCCTTGGCCTGCAGCTCGACCGCCGCTTTGCTGCCCTTAAAATCAAACCGCTGCGAGATCTCTTTCTCCGTCTGGTTAAGAGCGTTGGTCAGTTCTGCGTAGTCGGTTTTTGAAACGATATCAAATGAATTTTCTTTAGCCATAAGATAGATTTTGCCACGAATTACACGAATGTCACGAATGCAGAATTAATTCGTGTTATTCGTGACATTCGTGGCTAAAGATAGTTTGAAGAAATCGAGGAAATTTCGGGTCGTGTGCTCGGCTACGGTTTCGACCGCTACACCATAAAAATCAGCCAGAAACTGAGCGGTGTGGACAACAAAGCTCGGCTCGTTGCGTTTCCCGCGAAACGGAACTGGCGTCAGAAAAGGACAATCCGTCTCGATCAGCAGCTTATCAAGCGGTACAACTCGAGCCGCATCACGCAGATTCTCCGCTTTTTTGAACGTAACATTTCCCGCAAACGAGATCAGAAACCCCAGAGGCATTAACGCCTCTGCCATCGCCGCAGTGCCGCCAAAGCAGTGCATTATACCGCGAAAGCCTTCGTATGAGCATTCCTCAGTTAGTATTTCAACAGTCTCATCATCAGCATCACGGCTATGAATTATTATCGGTAAGTCGAGTTCCCTTGCCGTGCGTATTTGCCGTCGAAAAACTTCCCGCTGCACTTCACGTGGGCTATGATCGTAATAATAATCAAGCCCGATCTCGCCCCACGCAATGACCTTTGGGCTTGCCGCCAGTTCGATCAGATGACGTTCGGCGGTGTCATCGTAAAGCTTCGCATCATGCGGGTGAACGCCCACCGATGCATAAACAGTGTCATATTTCTCAGCAACCGCAACCGCCCGACGAAAATCGTCCGAGTGCGGATCTCCCGTTCCAATATTAAGCATCGCCGCAACGCCCGCCTCACGAGCCCTTGCGACGACCGGATCGCGGTCATCGTCAAACTGCTCGCCGTCGATATGGCAGTGGGAATCGATGAAGATCATTTACTCTGGAATTTGATCGTATTTAAGGAATCCATCATTTCTTTCAATCCGTCGTTGTCCCAGTAAGTTAAAGCGAAGGTGATCAAATAGACATCAGACATAATCATATAAATCCGTACACTCTGTTTTGGAAAACTAATAAAACCCATTTCAAAGGTAACGAATTCACGACCACCGAGTCGCTCGGTAGCAATATCTTTTGTGAGTCTAAAGTCTGGGTTTTTCAGAAAATAGACCTTGGTCGACTCAGCCACCATCCTAGCGGTTATCTGCGAACTAGGCTGTTTCATTAAGCTGTAACCTAGAACAGTATTTTCAGGAGCGTCGATTTTTTTCTTCGAAATTACAAATTCGATCTTTTCATACTTATTGACTTCCTTACCAATATATTTGGTAATTTGATCTTTTGTCGGAAGATACCATTTCAAGGGCGTCTTAAACGTAAATCCTAATGCTTCGTTTGAATATTCCTCGCCATTAAATGTACCAACTATGCTTTCGTCATTTGTAGTCTGAGCAAAAGAAGTCCCGCAAAATAAAAGAATAACCCCAATACTGACAATTAATCCCTTTCGCATCATTTCAATCTCGCTCCTATTTCAACATCCTCAAGAAAAGTCGCAAGTGCTGGTTTTGGGCCGGAATTGTCTTCGAGGCTCGCGGCGCAGATCATGCCTTGTGACTCTAGGCCTCGCATTTTGCGGGGCTTTAGGTTGGCAACGACGACGACCTTGCGGCCGATGAGCGTTTCGGGGTCGTAGAATTCAGCGAGCCCGGCGAGTATCTGCCGAGGTTTTTCTTCACCAAGATCAACCTCGAAACGTAACAGTTTATCGGCATCAGGGATGCGTTCGGCAACTTTGATCTCGCCAACACGCAGATCGACCTTGATAAAATCGTCTATTGTGATGAAGTTGTCGACTTCTGCTTCTACAGGCTCAGTTACAGCAGGCGACCCAGTCGCTATCGCTCCCGGTTCTGACTCGGCTGACCGCTGATCGCTGATCGCTGACTGCTCTTTTATTTCGTTCATAACTTTGTTCTTATCAATTCTCGGAAAAACGCCGACGGTCACACCGATCTTGGTGCCGGTAGCGAGTTCTCCCCATTTCAAATTTGCCGGATCGAGGGCTGCGATGTCTTCGCTAAGGCCGATCTGGCTATAAATATTCTTTGTCGCAACAGGCATTACCGGATATAACAAAACGCACAGCCAACGCAGCGTCTCAGACGCACGGTAAAGCACTGCGTTGAGCGTTTCGGCCTGTTTGTCATCCTTTATCAATTCCCAAGGCTTTGCGTCCGAGATCAGCTTATCGACGCGGGCGATGACCGTCCAAACCGTTTCGAGACCCAGACTGAACTCAAAATTATCAAACCGCCGCAAAAACTCATCGCGGGCGTGCTCGATGACCGACACAAGTTCCTGTTCATCGGGACTGACGCCAGCCCGTTTGGCGTTGATGTAGTTTTCCTCTGCGATCTTACCGCTTGGGATCGATCCGTCGCGGTATTTTGTAATCATCGAAAATGTGCGGCTTGCGAGGTTTCCGAGACCGCTTGCGAGGTCGGCGTTTGCACGGTCGATCAGGTTTTCATAGCCAAATTTACCATCCTGCCCAAAAACCATGTCGCGAAGCAAGAAATACCGCAAAGCATCGACTTGAAAATGCTCATGTAATACATCAACTTCGATCACGTTACCTGTTGTCTTGCCCATCTTTCGGCCATCCGCGTCCAGCCACATACCATGCGCATAAACGGTCTTTGGCAGAGTCAATCCGGCGGCGTGTAGGAACGAGAACCAATAGACAGTATGGAACCGCAAAATGTCTTTTCCGACAAAATGCACCGCATTTTGCCAGTATTTCTCGAAGCCGACAGACGCTTTCTCAGCATTGCCGTAACCAAGAGCGGTTACGTAGTTTGAAAGTGCATCTAGCCAGACGTACATCACATGATTCTCGTCGTCAGGAACGGGAATTCCCCACGATACCGATGCTTTCTGACGGCTGATCGAAAGGTCCTGCAACCCACCGCGAATAAACGACAAAACCTCATTCCGGCGAGCTTCGGGACGTACCAGACCAGCATCTTTCTCGATCAGGTCGATCAAAAACTCGTCGTAATCCGAAAGCCGAAAGAAATAACTCTCCTCGGCGATCTTATCGAGGGGGCGTTCGTGGATCAGGCAATTAGGAACATCGGAACCATCGGCCAACACGTACTGCTCTTCGGTCTTAAATTCGGCACATGGGGCACAAAACCAGCCTTCGTAAAAGCCTTTGTAGATAGTTTCGTTACCTTTTGGCGTCTTGTTTTTGGCGATCTCGCACCACAGATGCTGGGCTCCCTCGTAGTGAAACGGCTCGGTCGTCCTCATAAAAACGTCGTAACCGCCATTTTCGGTATCGAGACGAAAATCGTGAAACATCCGCTTTAGCTCGCCGGAAACATAGTCAACTTGTTCCTGCGGTGTTTTCCCGTTCTTTTCCGCCGCACGCTGGATGTTTATGCCGTGTTCGTCAGTCCCGGTAAGAAAATAAGTGTCAAATCCACGCTGTTTCTTGCTCCGCTGGATCACATCTGCCACGATCGTCGAATAAAGGTGCCCCAGATGCGGCAAGCTGTTCGCATAATAGATCGGCGTTGTTATGTAAAAAGTCTGTGTCATTCGTTACCCTTTGATCAGCGACATAGCCTCAGCCCGCGTTCGCGGATCTTTTCGGAAACCGCCTAAAACTGCCGATGTTATCGTCACCGCACCCGGTTTCTTGACGCCGCGCAGCGTCATACAAGTATGTTCGGCCTCAATGACGACCATAACACCGACGGGCGCGAGCTTGTCGAACAGTGTTTGCGCGATCTGCTGCGTCAGGCGTTCCTGGACCTGTAAGCGGTGCGAAAAGACTTCGGCGATACGCGCTAGCTTTGATAGCCCGACGATACGGCCGCCTTTTGGAATATAAGCGATATGGCACTTACCCGTGAACGGCGCTAGGTGATGCTCACAGACCGACGCGATAGAGATGTCCTTGACGATCACCATTTCGTCGTGGCTGTCGCCCGGCAGCGGTACGATATGCTCGCGCGCGTCGATCCACATCCCTTCGGTCAGTTCTGCGTAAAATTCAGCCACACGCTCAGGTGTTTTCACCAAACCGTCGCGATCCGGATCCTCGCCAATGCCCTCAAGCATCAATCGGACGCCGTCGGCGATCTTTTTTAGATCTATAGCTCTTTTTACTTTCTTAACCAACTTTCACCTCAACCCAACTATTTATTGGCCCGGATGGCCATAAACGATTTTGTAAGTCCAAAACTGCGTTCACGAACAATTTCCGCGTCAGGAAAAAATGACCGCAACTCATTTGACGACAGCAGATAAAAATCCGGGACGGTTCCCTTTACCCAAACCTTATTGGTCAGGCTAAAAAGCGGGACCATGACCTCGCGAGGCAGCATTCCGGCTATCGGTAACCAAGAATGGCTTTCTAATAAGAATGTGCGGCAAGGCGTCTGAATAAAATACTGCTTTCCAACCCTCTTTATTTCATTTGCAAATATTTCTTGCGATACAAGAGATCTGCTCCGAAATTCCCGTCCCGATCTTAGTTCCCAGATCTCACTCTTAGGTATCGTCACATGCTCTAAAACAGACGAACAGTACACTATATCAAAAAAGCCATCTTCAAACGGCAGCGGATCACCCTCTCGCAGCACGACCGACGTGAAACCGTATGTTTCACTAACATTCTTGACAGCGTCGCTTTCTATATCGGCAACGTAAACATTTTTAGACACGATAGGCGATCCCTCGATCACCCGGGCAATGTTTGAGCCGTCCTCTGACCCAAGATCGAGGATCTTTGTGGTCTCGTCAATTTCAAAATACTCACGAAAGATCTGCCTCCGTTTCGATCGAGAGGCTTCCGAATACCAGGTAAATATTCGTTTTATTGGGTTCATCAGTTAAGAAACAAGATTTTAGCTGTTTTGGCGGATAAAACGAAGTTGTCACACACCTTTGGCACGCAACTATTACTAGATTATTGCTATCCCTGACGCCCACAGACTATAATCATTGTTTCGTTTGACCGCATAATTAAACCAATGACATTGATCGAGATAGAAAAATTACTCCGTGACCGGGTTCGCGAAACTGCCAAGAACAAATTTGATGTCGAACTCGGTATGATCGTGGCTGAAACACCGCCAAAAACAGAGCTCGGCGATGTCGCATTTCCTGTCGCCTTTGAGCTAGTAAAACAGATCAAGCAAGCGACAGGCGCGAAGAAAAATCCGCGTGAAATTGCAGAAACGCTCAAATCTGCGCTAGAAACGATCGAGTTTGTTGGCAAAGTCGAGGTCGCAGGAGCCGGATATCTCAATGTTTTCTTTGACCGGGTGCGGTTTTTGGCTGAAAACGCAGCATCCGAACCTCTTCCGAACGCCGGTAAAGATGGCGTAAAGGTTTGCGTCGAGCATACTTCGGTCAATCCAAACAAAGCCGCTCATATCGGACATGTTCGCAATTCGGTGCTTGGCGACACGTTTCAACGCATTCTAAAAGCGACCGGGAAACGTGTCGAGGTGCAGAACTACATCGACAATACGGGCGTTCAGGTTGCAGATGTTGTGGTTGGATTCTTGTTCATCCAACAGATGAGTTTAGATGATATAAAAGCTCTGGATAAACAACTTATCGCAGACGGAACGAGTTTTGACTACTATTGCTGGGATCTTTATACAAAGGTTGGTGTCGAGTATCAGACAAACGAAGAATTAAAAGAAAAACGTGCCGAAGTGCTGCATCTTGTCGAAGAGGGTGGTAATCCCACCGCCGAACTTGCGGATTACGTCGCAACGCGAAACGTCGAGTGTATTCTCGATACGATGGAGCGGCTCTCGATCCGCTATGACCTGCTTCCGCGTGAATCCGAGATCCTGCATCTGCATTTTTGGGACAAGGCCTTTGAGCAGATGAAACAGCTCGGGGTGATCCATTATGAGCCGGAGGGCAAGCAAGCGGGTTGTTGGGTGATGCCGTTTGAGGAGCACACAGGTAACGAGGACAACGAGGGCGACAAGATACTCGTAAGGTCAAACGGAACAGTCACTTACACGGGCAAGGATATCGCCTATCAGATGTGGAAACTTGGGATTCTCGGCCTCGATTTCAACTACAAGCATTTTCACACGTACAAAAATGGCCAGGATGTTTGGATAACGACCGCTGACGCAAATGCGAATGAACACCCCGCTTTTGGCGGCGGCGAGACGATCTATAACGTGATCGATTCTCGGCAATCTTATCCGCAGGACATCGTCCGTAAGGGTGCTGCGGCAATATCGCCCGAACGCGGTGAAAAGGCAAGCATTCACCTGTCTTACGAAATGGTTGCATTGTCACCTGCGGCCGCCGAGGAGCTTGGATTTAAGCTTTCGGAAGAAGACGGAAAGCGACCGTTTATCGAAATGAGCGGCCGCAAAGGCCTCGGCGTCAAGGCAGATGACCTCATCGATCGCCTCGAAGCAAATGCCCTAGCCGAGGTCGAATCACGGCACGCGGACTCCAGTGACGAAGTAAAACAAGGCATCGCCCACCAGCTTGCGGTCGGTGCCCTGCGGTATTTTCTGCTCAAATTTACCCGGAATACAGTGATCGTGTTTGATTTTAAGGAGGCTCTGTCTTTTGAGGGCGAAACTGGTTGCTTTTGCCAGTATTCGGCGGTCCGGGCAAATTCGATCTTTAGAAAACTTGCTGAGAAAGACAATATCGAAGCTTGTCGGTCGCGTATCACGGACCTTGGCGGGGTTGACGCGATACTTTCGGGTGAAACCGGCAGCGACATTTGGTCAATGGCGATTTTGGCGTCGCGATTAGAGGAAACGGTCGAGGCGGCAGCAAACGCGAATGAGCCCGCAATCCTTGCAAAATATACATTTACGCTCGCTAAGGCTTTTAACTTGTTCTATCACAATCACAAGATCCTGATCGAGGCCGACGACACCAAACGGGAGCTGCTCATCGTCGTTGCGGATATGGCAAGAAAGGCATTAACGTCAGCCCTCGACGCTCTTGGAATCGAAGTTCCCGAAAAAATGTAGGTTGACAGACGGTTTCCGCTTCTGCTAAAACTGCTGTAATGAATTTTGTTCAGACAAAGATCCAAACGACGGCCGATTGGCGAACTAACTCAGGTTTGTGGCAATCAGCGGCGACGGTTGGGTTTTGATTTGATGGATCTTTAGTAGAGATCAAGAACCTTATTACCAAACGCCGTTCGATAGAAATTCGAGCGGCGTTTTTGATTTCACCACAGAGACATAGAGGGCACAGAGAAAGAAAGTGAGTTCGTCGGACGCAAACAATACCAAGATAAATGTAATTCCTGTTGTCGAGACGATGCCTGCAGATCTGTTGACACCGTTGAGTGTGTATCTAAAGCTGTCCGAGAATTCGAAAAACTCCTTTCTGCTCGAATCGGTCGAGGGCGGCAAAACCTTGGCGAGGTATTCGTTTATTGGGGCGGATCCGGAAAGTGTGTTGGACGCAGGTAGCGAAGATACGTTTGAGCACTTGAAACACCATTTTGCCGAATTACAAGCCGTATCTGACGCCGATCTACCGGCTTTTATTGGCGGGGCGATAGGCTATCTCGGGTTTGATTGCTCAGAATGGTTTGAGCCGTCGTTACGGCGAGAGAATGCGGTCGCAAAAGACGCGGCGTTTATGTTTTTTCGCTCGACCGTCGCATTTGACCACGCAAAACAGGTCATCAAGATAATTTCCCTTGTATTTACTGACGAAGCAGCGGATGAAGAAGCTCTACAAAATCTATATGACGCGGCGACGGAGCGTAACCGGGCGATCAAGGAGCGGCTTGAACATGGTGAACTTAATATTCCTGAGAACGCCGTTGGCACACCGAACTCGGAAGTGTCCTCAAATTGGAAACGCGAGGATTTTGAATCCGCCGTCACCGAGATCAAAGAGCTGATAAGCGCCGGCGAGGCGTATCAAGTCGTGCTATCACAATGCTTTATGAAGCAAACAAATGCGTCTCCGGTCGCGATATATCGTGCGATAGGCTCGATAAATCCGTCGCCGTATATGTTTTTGCTGCAATTTGAAAATAAGGCGATAGTCGGGGCGTCACCAGAGATGCTCGTTCGTTGTGAGAACGATCGGCTCGAATATCGTCCGATCGCCGGAACGCGGCCACGAGGTAAAACAACCGCTGAGGACGAGGCTCTTGCAGAGGAAATGCGGCTTGATAAAAAAGAAGTCGCGGAACATCTGATGCTTGTCGATCTTGGCCGAAACGACCTTGGCCGCGTTGCCGAATACGGCAGCGTTCAGGTTGATACCTTAATGAGCGTCGAAAAATATTCGCACGTCCAGCATCTGGTCAGTTCGCTTTCTGCGAAATTGAGAGCGGGCTTTGATCGGTTCGACGCACTTGCGGTTTGCTTCCCTGCCGGAACCGTTTCAGGGGCTCCAAAAGTACGTGCGATCGAGATCATCCGCAAACTCGAACCGACGCCGCGTGGCGTTTACGCCGGTGCGGTCGGCTATTTTGATTACGCCGGTAATATGGATACGTGCATCGCGATCCGAACGCTGGTGCTGGAGAACGGCGTTGCACAAATCCAAGCGGGTGCTGGGATCGTTGCCGATTCGGTACCGGCATTGGAGTTTGAAGAGACGGTGAACAAGGCAAAAGTACTATTAAAAGCGATCGAGATCGCCGAGACCGGCTCAGTGTAAATGGACGACCGAATTTTAGAACATTATCTCGAAGAGTTTCGCCTCGGCTCGGACATTCCGGCTGACGAAGCGGAGACTCTGTTCGACGCTCTCATTGGCCACGATGATGAAAAATTACTTACCGAGGTTCTTACGTCTTGGAATGAGAAAGGCACGACCGAAGACGAGTTGTTTGCTTTTGCATCTTTGATGCGAAGCCGGATGAAACGAATCGAGACGCACCACGAGACTTTCGTAGATATTGTCGGCACCGGCGGAAGTAACTCCAAATCCTTTAATGTATCGACCGCCGCGGCGTTTGTTATTGCAGGATCAGGAGTTCCCGTTGCCAAACATGGTAACCGTGCGGCAACGAGCAATTCCGGCAGTTCTGACGCACTGCAAGAGCTTGGCGTCGATGTTGATATTGAGATCGACAAAACCGAACAGCACTTGAACGAACATGGTTTATGCTTTATGTTCGCACCCAGATTTCATTCGCTTTCGCCGACGCTCGCGACGGCACGTCGTTTAGTTGGACGACCGACGATCTTCAACAATCTCGGCCCACTGTGCAATCCGGCGTCGGCCCCGCATTTGGTATTAGGTGTATGGGATAAGCACCTGATCGAGAGTACGGCGAATGTTCTCTTGCGGCTCGGGGCCGCGCGTTCGTGGGTGGTCTATGGCGAGAATGGGCTGGATGAGATCAGCTTGAAAGGGGCCACTATCGTTGCGGAGGTTGTTGACGGCGAAGTTGATATTTTTGAGATCAATGCCGCAGATTTTGAGGTGTTTACCTTAGGAAAAGATCTGCCTGAGAAATGTTCAGCCGCTGATAGTGCGAAAATTATTAGGGCGATTTTAGCCAATGAAATGCAAGATCGCGACGCGGAAAGATTGGTGCTGCTCAACGCGGCTGCGGCTTTGCTCGTTTCTGAAAAAGCTGACACGCTGCCGGAGGCTTATGACATCGCAAAAGCCAGCATCCGAAACGGTTCGGCGTTAAATAAACTCAATGTTCTCTCAACGCATAAGAAATGACTGAGACATTTTTAGAAAAAATAATTGCAAAGACCCGTGAGAAAGTCGCAGGCACTAGATCGCTGGGTTATGAGGCGGCGATGGAGCGGCGGGCTAGGAGTGTGAGAGCCTCGAAAGAACCTCACCGTTTTCACGCCGCCTTATCAAGGCGTGACCGGACCAACATTATCGCCGAGATCAAGCGAGCCTCGCCATCAAAGGGCGTTATTAATGCCAATATTGACGTTGCAAACGTCGCCCGAAATTACGCCGTCGGCGGGGCCGCCGCGATCTCGGTACTGACTGAAAACGAGTATTTTGGTGGCGAGATCGCAGACCTTATTCTTGCGGCTAAAACCGTGGACGTACCCGTTTTGCGTAAGGATTTCATCGTTGATACCTATCAGATCTACGAAGCCGCCGCAACTGGAGCAGAAGCCATTTTGCTGATCGTTGCCGCTCTGAGCGAGAAGGAACTCCGTGAGTTTTCAGAGATCGCAGACGATCTCGGGATGGATTCGCTGATCGAAGTTCATACGAGCAAAGAACTTGAAACCGCTCAGAAAATCGGCGCGAAAATCATTGGCGTTAACAACCGAAACCTGCAAACTCTCGAGGTCTCGCTCGATGTTTCGCGGAACCTTATTACAAAAAAACCTGATGGTTCGTCGATGATCGCCGAGAGCGGACTTTCGACACGGGCCGAGATCGACGAGCTAAAAGCTCTTGGATTTGATGGCTTTCTGATCGGCGAGACGCTAATGCGAACCGAAAACATCGTCGAAACATTAGGAGGTTTGATCTGAACAAACCTCATTTAAGATATCGGGATCAGACGCCTCGTGAACGGACGTGGACCATCCATTTTATCTCGATAACAAAGGTTATCAAGGGATTGATCCTAGTCTCCGTAGGCATTAAGCTGCTAACCCTGCTCGGCCGCAATGTCGAGGCTTGGGCGACCGATTTTGTTACACGGCATGGTATCGATCTCGCGAATAGATACGTTCACGCTGCGATGGAAAAGCTTTCGGGTGTCGGCGATACGCAATTGATGCAAATGAGCGGCGTTGCATTCGGCTATTCGTGCCTCCTCTTTACCGAAGGCGTCGGCCTGTGGCTGCAAAAACGCTGGGCCGAATACCTCACCGCGATCGCGACTTCGCTCTTTATGCCGCTCGAGTTGTACGAGATATACGAGCGGTTCACTTGGGTGCGGATAGGGATATTGGCTCTCAATATTTTTATTGTTTGGTATCTGGTGACGCGGTTGAAGGATGAAAAAAAGGAGATCCTTCACAAGCCCGCTTATCGCGATACGACATATGACGGGTATGAGATCAAAGTAAAGATCTGCGGCATTACAAATATCGAAGACGCTCGCCACGCCGTCGATTCAGGAGCCGATCAGTTGGGGCTCAATTTCTATAAAGAAAGCCCGCGATATGTAACGCCTGACAAAGCTAGAGAGATCGTCGATGCCTTGCCGATCGGGACTCAAACAATCGGCATATTTGTCAATGAACCGATCGAAGACTTATTGGAGATCGCGTCGTATGTTGGGTTGGATGGCATTCAACTGCATGGCGACGAAGACCCACAATTTGTGAGGTCTTTACGAAGGGAAACAAAATTGAGAATCATCAAAGTCGCACGGAGTGAGTCCGAGTTGAGAATCAGCAATCTTCTTGAATTTGATTCTGACGCGATCTTAATCGACGGCTGGTCCGCAGAAGATTATGGCGGCTCTGGTACCCGCTCTGACTGGAATATCGCAAGAGACATCTGTGAATATATGCCAACCTACATATATCTAGCTGGCGGTCTAACCCCTGCAAATGTTGCAGAGGCGGTGCGAATCGTTAAGCCATATGCGGTCGATGTCGCAAGCGGGGTAGAATCATCCCCCGGAAAGAAAGACCCGGAGAAGGTAGCTGCATTTATCAAAGCGGCTAAGGAAGCAATATGAACTACGAGCCGGACGAAAACGGATATTTTGGCGAATATGGCGGGCGGTTTGTGCCGGAGACGCTGGTCGCACCGCTTGACGAACTTACGGCGGCATATTACGGCGTTCGTGATGATGGGGCGTTTCAGGCAGAATTTCAAGACCTACTAAAAAATTACGTGGGCCGCCCTTCGCCGCTCTATTACGCGAAAAGACTCTCAGAAACGCTTGGCGGAGCGAAGATCTATCTCAAACGCGAAGACTTAAATCACACAGGCGCACATAAGATCAATAACTGCATCGGGCAGATCCTGCTCGCTCGTAAAATGGGCAAGAAACGGATCATTGCCGAAACCGGAGCGGGGCAGCACGGCGTCGCAACGGCGACGGTTTGTGCCCTGTTTGGGCTCGAATGCGTCGTTTACATGGGCACCGAAGATATGCGGCGGCAAGAGGTCAATGTGTTTCGGATGCGGCTGCTCGGTGCAGAGGTTCGCGGCGTCGATTCGGGCTCGCGAACGTTGAAAGACGCTATAAACGAGGCACTTCGCGATTGGGTGACTAACGTCGACACCACTTATTATTTGCTCGGCTCGGCCCTCGGACCGCATCCTTATCCGCTGATGGTTCGCGACTTTCAGTCAGTCATCGGCCGCGAAGCTCGCGAACAGATAATCGAACACGAAGGCCGTTTGCCTGATGTGCTCGTCGCCTGTGTCGGCGGAGGATCAAATTCGATCGGTTTGTTTCATCCGTTTCTCAACGACGATGCGAGAATGATCGGCGTCGAGGCCGGCGGACGTGGAAACACAAGCGGCGAACACGCCGCAAGATTTATGGACGGCGGCAATGTCGGCGTTCTGCAGGGAACAAAGAGTTATCTGTTGCAGGATGATGACGGTCAGATCGCCCTAACTCACTCAGTTTCCGCCGGATTAGATTACGCGTCGATCGGGCCGGAGCACGCATTTTTGCACGACACCGGACGTATCGAATATGTATCCGCGAACGACGACGAGGCTCTAGCGGCATTCAAAACTCTTTCAGAGACCGAAGGAATAATTCCGGCTCTCGAATCGTCGCACGCCATTGCGTATGCGATAAAACTTGGCCCAACGATGTCACGAGATCAGTTCATTATCGTTAATCTATCGGGCCGCGGCGACAAAGACATAAATACGGTGCAGGAGGA
>DEQS01000033.1:0-4204 GCA_002360555.1 Chloracidobacterium sp. UBA3360 | reverse complement strand
ATGGGAGCCGATGTGATCGAACTCGGCGTTCCGTTCAGCGATCCGATGGCAGACGGTCCGACCATCCAGCGATCGTCGCAAAGGGCTTTGGAAAACGGAGCATCGTTAATCGACGTGTTGCAACTCGCAACTGAGTTTAGAAAGCAGAGTGATATTCCTCTTGTTTTGTTCAGCTATTTCAATCCGATAATGTGTTTTGGCATCGATAAGTTTTGCGATGCTGCCGCACTTGCGGGCATTGACGGTTTATTGCTGACGGACGTTATCGAGAACGAAGCGGGAAAAATATCGAATCGATTGGCTCAAAATAATATTGATCTGATCTCGCTTGTCGCTCCGACCACGACAGACCAACGCCTGAAAACCATCTGCGATAACGCACGCGGTTTTATTTACGTTGTTTCTCGTGCCGGAGTTACCGGAGCACAGGAAACGACCAGTTCGGCAGCGGAAACGTTAGTCGCCCGGGCAAGGCAATTCACCGATCTGCCGATAGCTGTCGGATTCGGGATTTCGACCGCCGAACAGATAGCTGATGTATGGCGGTTTGCTGATGCGGCGGTAGTTGGTTCAGCATTAGTTTCGGAAATTGAAAAGGCGGATTCGCCGGCCCATGCGGTATTGCGGGTCGAGACTTTTATTGGACAATTATTGCCGCAAGTTGCAAAAAACGGTGCTGAAAACTAAAGTTAAAGTTTTGCACCCCTAGGGGTTTATTCACTTATGTTGATCGTAATGAAACCGGACGCACTGGCGTCGGATGTAGATAAAGTTCTTGAGGTGATCGAGACACTGGGCTATCGCGGCCATACGCTGCCGGGCGAAAACCGCACGGCGATCGGCGTGACGGGCAATCGAGGCTCTATAGACCCCGCGCATTTTGAGAACCTGCCGGGCGTGGCGGACGCGATCCGTGTTACAAAACCGTACAAGCTCATTTCAAAGGAGCTACGTCCCGAAAAATCCGTCATCAAAGTCGGAAATGCGACGATCGGCGGCAGCGAACTGGCAATAATCGCCGGCCCGTGTGCTCTCGAAAATCACGAGCAGGTCTTTGCCGCGGCTGAGGCTGTTGCGGAGAGTGGTGCTCGATTCTTTCGCGGCGGAGCATTTAAGCCCCGTACTTCGCCTTATGCGTTCCAAGGGCTTGGCGTTGATGGGTTAAAGATGCTGGCTGAGGTTCGGGATCAATATGGTTTGAATATCGTCACCGAGGCGATGGACGAACATGGCGTCGATGCGGTCGCTGAATACGGCGATTGCATCCAGATCGGTGCCCGCAATATGCAAAACTTTTCGCTGCTGCGATACGCGGGGCAGACAAAAAAGCCCGTCTTGCTAAAACGCGGATTGTCCGCAACGCTTGACGAGCTGCTGCTTGCCGCAGAATACATTATGGCGGAGGGCAATTACGACGTTATTCTCTGCGAACGCGGCATCCGCACCTTTGCCGATCATGCTCGCAATACGATCGATCTGTCGATCGTTCCGGCTGTTCATCGGCTGACGCATCTGCCAATTATCGTCGATCCGTCGCACGGCACTGGCCATAATTATATGGTCACGCCGCTTGCGAGAGCAGGTGTAGCAGTCGGAGCCGATGGACTGATAATCGAGGTTCACCCTCGCCCCGAACAAGCGCTTTGCGACGGTGCACAAGCCCTGACGCCGCCACAGTATGCTAACCTTGTTTCCCAGGTTCGAGCCATTTATGAACTGGTCGCCGAACCGGCACATGCTTTTGTTGAGAGCAATTAACCATTTTCAAACAAAAAAGATCCGCGCATGTTCCCGAAACACGCGCGGATCTTTTTTTTACCTCTCGCTGGGCGCCTTTTGCCTATTTTGCCAAGCGGAGTTTCATCAAACCGTAAAACTGGACGTAGCAGCTAACCATCGACGCCAAGATCAGGAACGTCATCGGCATAAATCGCATCGATTCCGGCAAGATCGTACCGACACCTTGATTGAGGGCAACGCAGAATACCATTCCCATCAGGGCAAATCCGCCCCGGGCGAGTATCCAGTTTGAGAATGTCGGACGCTCAGCGGTTGACGGCAGAAAATACGGCAATACGCATATCATTGCCATCGTAATGCCCATCAAAAGCCCGTCCAACGAATATGCCTGGACAGCACGTCCGTACTCGATCGCCAGAAAAAACAACACGATCATCGTGTCCGGTCCATATCCGCGTCCGATGCTAAACATTTTATCTTGTGTGTGCGTCATATTTGTTTTGTGATTTGATGCGATATTTTCGTGTGGTTATTTTTTGTTCGTCGAGCCGCTAAACTGCTGATATGCAACGCGAAAAAGCTCTGACAAAGCGTTTGCCGTCTCAGGCGTTAGGTTTTTATCGGCACGCAGATGAGCCTCGACGATATCGGCGGTCGCTTCGTGCGGATAGTAGATGACGGGCTCGACATTAGCATTCGAGTGCTTCATCAAACGATCGACCGGCATATCGAGCCACTGCGTCAGACGCGCAATGTTGTCGGCGTCGGGGCGGCCGGTGCCGTTCTCGATACGCGAAAGCGTCGAAGCCGAGACCTCGGTCACATCCGCTACGTCACGCAGGCTGAGTTTTAATTCTTCGCGGCGGCGTTTGATCGCTTTGCCAAGCTCTACGGTGCTGATAAGACTTTCATTTTTGAATCCCATAATTATCTTTTTCCTCCATGGATATTAAGTGTCACGGATACACTTTTCATTTCACAGATAAAACATAACACATCATTTTTTTAAATGCAACACTTTGTTTCGCACTTGCAACAAATAAATTATTCTGATACATTGTTTCATAGATGCAACGCTTGATACTAAGACAATGCATCGATTGACAACTAACTACTGAGTCGTGTGGTCTGACACGCGGCGAACAGGGATCAGTAGAGGCCAGCAATTATCGACTCTTCAGACGAGTCGGTACAAATATTGCAGGTATTTGAACGATCCGGTAACTAACACAGGAGACAAAAAAATGAAACGCAACACGATCAACGAAACGCCACAGACAGAGACAACAGAAAATTTATTTTCGGAAGAGATCACAAATAATGTGCTCGATTTTTCGACGACGCTAAAAGAGCTTCGCAAAACGGTAGATCCAAATCTGATCCGCCAACGAGCCGGACGCCGCGACCGTGACGGCAATGTCCACATGGTCGAGTATGTCGAGTGGCATACCGTCGCCGACGTTCTCGATGACAATGCTCCAAACTGGGCTCATACCGTTAAGGACATCCGCTCGATCGGCGACATCGTCACCGTAACGGTTGCCATCACCATCGACGGCGTCACTCGCGAAGGCATCGGAACCGGCAAAGCGATCAGCGAGACCGGGATCAAAAAGGCGGAGCATGACGCTCTGAAACGTGCGGCGGTAAAATTTGGCATCGCCCGTGAGCTTTATAAGAAAGAGTTTGACGCGATCGAGCAGACGGATGAGCCACAAGCGTTTGAGCCAAAGGCGATATCCGATCCTATTGCAAAGAGCCTTGGCGACATGGTCACCGGCAAACAGCTCGGTATGATCCGGGCAATCGCCCGCGAAGCCAACATCGACGCCGAAGCCGAGTGTTCGCAGATGATGCGGTGCGGCATTGACGAGCTTTCAAAACGTGCGGCGTCCGATCTGATCGAGCACTTACAAAATCTGCAGAGAAATACCGTAACGCCGATGCGTCGCGTCGGGTAACCCGGATTCCCTGCGAACCGAAGTTTTGAGTTGTGATAAATAAGCCATCCGCTTGTCTCCATGAGCGGCCGTTCCCACGATCACAACTCAAAACCCTTTTTTTCTCCCACAAAAACTTTCCCCCACAAACGTGCGTAATAGCTGATATTCGACTAAGATAAATTCACATTTTTTATAAGGAGAACCCCCTCTATGTCACAAGAAGCAAGTGAAACGGCAGGTTTTGCGGGACCGTCCCCCGGCAGTTTTTGCTGGACCGAGATCGCAACTACCGACGCAGCCAAGGCCAAGGCATTTTATGCCAACGTATTCGGCTGGAAATTTATGGAAAGCAATGCATCCGACGGAGAGTTCGTTTACCACGAATACTCGACCGGCGGCGACTATCCTGCGGGCGGAATGTACGAGATAACCCCCGCAATGTGCGAGCCCGGCGGGGCTCTACCGCCGCCGCATTTTCTGACTTACATTGCGGTCGATGACGTCGATGAAAACGCACGTCA
>DEQS01000087.1 GCA_002360555.1 Chloracidobacterium sp. UBA3360 | reverse complement strand
GCCACTAGCTTTAGCTAGTGGAACAGGATCAAAAGACCTCCGGGCTTTAGCCCAATGTTCGGCTAAAGCCGGAAATGAAATTGGCTCTAGTTCCACGCTCTGAAGAGCGTGGCAATTGATTCTGCGGTCGCTATTGCTCGCGGTTCTGACTTTTACTTAACCCGAAGAAGCTCTTGATCGACTTCATAACGCCTTTTTTGGTGCGGTGTTCTTCTTCTTCGGCTTGGGCTTCGATCTGGGCGGTGAGGAGGGCGCGGCGCTCTTCGACGAGTTCGCTGATGGATTCGACGAGGACGGGGTTGCTTTCAAAGATCGGTTTGAGGCCGGATTTGTCGATGCGCAGGACCTCGGATTCCTCAAACGCGACGACGGTGGCCGAACGCGGTTCGCCGGTGAGCAGGCTCATTTCGCCAAAGAAATCATTCTCGCGGAGCGTGCCGATGGTCTTTTGATACGACAGCTCGGGGATCTGGACCTTGACGGTGCCGCTGATTACGACGAACATCGAGTTGCCCTCCTGGCCCATGTTGACGATGTTTTCGCCGGGAGCATAGATGCGGGTCGTCGAGGCATTTGCGAGCCGCTCGATCTCTTCGTCGGAGAGCGGAGCAAAGATCGAGACGCGGTTAAGATGCTCGGCGATGTTGTTGATAACATCTTCGGGCGGCAATTCGTCGGGTTTTGTCTCGATGTAAACCGTCCGCGTCGGATATGCGAAATGGATCTTTTCACGCTGAAACACATACCATATTCGCTGTCTGACGAGTGCGTCGGTGTCGTGCTGTTGGCGATAGTCTTCGAGCCAGTATTTAACTTCCCAATCGATGCCGTCGGCCGCGAGATTGCGGATGCGGACGACGGGACGGATCTTTGGGCTGACATTCTCAACTTGGCGAACGGCTTCGCGGATCGCCTGGATCGTTTTAGCCGGGGAATTTGAGTAGAGCGAGTTAAAGAAGACGATCTTGGCGTTGAGATTATTCTTTGGAGCGACCTCAAATATCTCTTTGCCAAGTACCGAGTTGCTGATGACGAGCAGCTTATTTTGAAAGGTCCTGATCTTAACTCCTCGCCACGACACGTGCTCGATCACGCCTTCGCCGCGGCCCGGGATCAAGATCACATCGCCAACGACGAACGGCTGGTCTGCCGAAAGCGCCAAGCCGGCAAACAAGTTGCCGAGCGTATCCTGCAGAGCGAGACCGACGACAATACCGAGGATCGTTGAACCGGTAAAGAGCGCAGTAAGCTGGACGCCGGGGAACTGCGACTGAAAGATCATGAAAAACGCAACGATATAGATGATGATCGAGAGAACGGTCTTGATCAGCGACGAGACCTCGCCTTGCTCGGCGTTGCGATACGCCGTTTTGACGACGAGAAAACCGACAAATCGAACAACGGAAACGACAAGCGCCATCCAGAGCAGGATCTTGACGATGTGCAGGAGATTGACGATCAGGCCGATCGTCGTTTCGGTCATCATGGACGGCGCCGAGACGCCCTCCGCAACAGTCACGCCGCCGTTGGCTGCAATAATAAGCCCAAAGTTTTCCGTTAAATAGGCACGGAGCAATTCTTCGATAAAGGGAAACGTGATCAGGATCAGCGCGACTATTGACGCAAAGATCAGGAAATAGACGAGTTTCTTACGCAATTCAGTTGCAGCCATATTTACGCTAAAACATATCAGCAATCGTTTTACCAATCAACGCCAAAGACAGGCACGAGACGGTTATCGTCACGAGCCAGGCGAAAATGTTGAGGATCGGGCCGTTTTTGCTCTTGCCCATGATCTCTTTGTTATTCGCGAGTTTGACGATCGCAAAGAGAATGATCGGCAGCAGCAGGCCGTTTATCGACTGCGTGGCGAGCAGCAGACGGATCTGAGGAATGCCGGGTATCAAAGCGACGACCGCACCGATTACTATAAGGGAAGTGAAGATGCCGAGAAAGATCGGTGCTTCGCGAAACGAGCGGGACAATCCTTTTTCAAAGCCGAGTGCCTCGCTCAGGCTGTACGCTGTCGCCAGCGGCAACACGCCCATAGCCAGCATCGCGGCACCGAACAGCCCGATACCGAATAGATATTTCGCATAGACACCGGCGATCGGTTCAAATGCCTCAGCCGCGGTCGCAGCCGAATCGATCGTCGTGACCCCTTGATGATGAAGCGTCGCCGCTGCGCAGATGACGATAAACCCTGCGATCGCACACGCGAAGATCGTCCCGACAATGACGTCGGCACGCACCAAGGGCAGATCTTCTTCGTCCATACCCTTTTCAACTACCGACGATTGAACATAAACCTGCATAAATGGCGTGATCGTCGTTCCGATCAGCGCCATCAGCATAAAAAGATATCCGGCGTCGTGGCTAATGTTGGGACTGACAAAACTCTCACCAACGGCCGTCCAGTCTGGCTTGGCGAGATACGCCGAGACGATGTACGAGAGAAAGACAAGCGACATCGCGAGGAAAACGCGTTCGACGCGTTTCTGCGTTCCTTTGACGACGAGCCACCAGATCAAAACTGCGGTAATGGGGACGGCGATATAACGCGAAATGCCGAAAAGCTCGGCTGCCTGGGAAATGCCGACAAATTCGGAAATGATGACGCCCGTGTTCGCGACAAACAGCGCCGTCATAATTAGAGCCGTCCAACGCACACCAAATTGCTCGCGGATAAGATCTGCGAGTCCCTGGCCGGTTACGACGCCCATTCGAACGCACATTTCCTGTACGATGATCAAGCTGATCACCATTGGGATAAACACCCACAGGAGCGTGTAGCCAAATTCGGCTCCGACGGTCGAATAGGTGGCGATGCCGCTGGCGTCGTTGCCAGCATTTGCTGCGATAATTCCGGGGCCGAGAACGGCAAGGTAGGCGTAAAAGCGGTAATCAGATAGAGATCGACGGAGGCGCGACGGCACGCGGCGCACTTTTTGCACAAACTTTTTCGGGGAAAAGCGTGAAACGTCCATTTCTACTACTACCGTCGTCGATCATATTTCTAAAAATTGACTATAACTCAATTTGCTGCAAATGAAAAAGCCGGACAAATTTTGACGGTAAATTTGTTGCGAAACGCGACATTTGTTAGAGTTCGAATATTATGACGAACCAAATCCGACGTGCCTTTGCCGCTACATTGTTGTTTTCGCTGACACTCGTCCTGTTACCGTCTTTTTCAAAGGTAAATGGAGCGTGGCCATCGCCTGTCCGTGGCAAGAATGGCATGGTCGCGTCGCAGCATGAGCTTGCTTCACAGATCGGTGTGGACGTCATGAAGAAAGGTGGTAATGCTGTTGACGCCGCGGTTGCCGTGGGGCTAGCGTTGGCTGTTGTTTATCCGGAGGCGGGGAACATCGGCGGCGGCGGGTTTATGTTGTTTCGGGATAAGAAAGGTGAGTTTCACGCGATCGATTACCGTGAAATGGCTCCGGGAGCGGCGAGCCGCGATATGTTTGTCGATGCGAAAGGCGATCTGATCGAAGGCGAGGGAAGTTCGACCGTCGGATACCGCGCATCCGGCGTTCCGGGGACGCTGGCTGGTTTTGAGCTTGCGTTCAAAAAGTACGGCAGTGGAAAGGTGACTTGGCGGCAACTGGTTGAGCCCGCAAGGCTGCTGGCCCAGAACGGCTACGTGCTTTCGAACCGTCTCGCAGAACTATTTGTTGAATACAAAGATACGCTCGAACGTTATCCTGAATCGAACCGTATTTTTCTGCGCGACGGGAATTATTTTAATGAGGGAGACACGCTAAAACAACCAGAGCTTGCGGCAACTTTGGGCCGCATCGCACGCTTAGGAGCGAGTGATTTTTACAGTGGCCAGACCGCGAAGCTCATCGCCGCCGATATGAAAGCCAACGGCGGCCTCATTACCGAGCAAGACCTGAAAAACTACGTCGCCAAGGAACGTCAGCCGCTGCATGGGAATTATCGCGGACACGAAATTGTCTCGATGCCACCGCCAAGTTCGGGCGGAATGGTGATGTTTGAGGCGCTAAATATCCTCGAAGGCTACGATATGCGTGCTCTCGGATCGAATTCTGCCGCAAAATATCATCTCTACGTTGAAGCGTCCCGTCGAGCGTTTGCCGATCGTGCCGAGTATATGGCAGATCCTGATTTTGTAGACGTTCCGGTCGCTAAGTTGATAGACAAAACTTATGCGAAAGAGCGTCGAAGCACAATTCTCCCCAACAAAGCCACACCAAGCCGGGACGTTAAGTTCGGCACCGTCGGCGGCCGCGAACCAATGGAAACGACACACTACACGATCGCCGATAAAGACGGTATGATCGTCGCGAACACCTATACGATCAACGATCTATACGGTTCGAGGGTCACAATTAAAGGCACGGGCATACTGATGAACGACGAAATGGATGACCTCGCCGCACTTCCGGGCAGACCGAATCTGTTTGGCCTCGTCCAAGGTGAGCGCAACAAAGTCGAACCAAAGAAGAGGCCTTTGTCGTCGATGACACCGACTATCGTTATGCGCAAAGACGGCAGCACATGGTTCGCGTTAGGTGCCCGCGGGGGCCCCAGGATCATCTCTGCCGTTATGCAATCGATCATTAACGTGATTGATTACGACATGAACATCCTCGAAGCCATCTCAGCCCCGCGAATGCACCATCAATGGCTGCCCGATAGTATTATGTGGGAATCGAACGGGATATCACCGGATACGATGGCTATAATGCGAGGCTACAGACACATATTTAACGATAATTCCGGCAATGTGGCTTCAGCTACCGGCATTATGATCGATGAAAAGGGCGTTCGTTTGGGCGCGATTGACCCGAGAAGTGACGGAAAAGCGATCGGTTATTGAGGAGTTTCGTCTTTTTCGAGAAGCTGAGTTTTTCCCTCATCAACGCTTGTCGGTTGGAGGTCGTTAGTATCACGCCAGTTGCCGGCAACCGGCGTAAAATAGTTTTGCGCTGGTACTGACGATTGCGGCGGCAACGCGTTTGCCTTTACTGAGTGAAGTGAGTTTGCACCCGCGAGAACTTTTTCTTCGAGCGTCGGGACACCGGGTTCGGATGATTCAAACATTAACGCATA
Source organism: Chloracidobacterium sp. UBA3360 (assembly GCA_002360555.1). GTDB lineage: Bacteria > Acidobacteriota > Blastocatellia > Pyrinomonadales > Pyrinomonadaceae > OLB17. The sequence goes on along the minus strand of DEQS01000087.1, from coordinate 35,927 downwards.
AGCCATACGCAGCAACCCGCCGATAAAACAGAAAACGACTGCAAACCCGACTAGAAAAGGCTCGATTCGCAATGCGACGGTTATCATACCCATCAGCGGAGCGACAAGAAACGTGAGCAAAAAGAGAAACAAGCCCTGCTTAAGACCACGTTTTCTGGGCGACTGCTTCGACGACACGCGGGGCGTTGCCAACGGATTAACGCCGCCGGTTTGTAAGAGATCGCCGACTGCTGCCAGCAGAAAACCGCAACGCGAACAGTAGTTCGTGTCCATTGATATCCTTTCTTGTCCGCATTGAGGGCAAAACATCAGATTATTTTTTCATCCTTTTCTAAAAGCCGCGTCGTGCTCTCGGTGACGCTCGTAGGTTCGAGATCGTTGGTGTCACGCCACGATCCAGCCGAACGCGGGGCATCGTACATATTAGCCGGGATCGATCGCTGCGGCGGCAGAGCAGATTGCCCGCCCGCACCATACATTGGAGGCTGTTGGGGAGGCTGAAACTGCGGTAACAGAACCGGTACTTTTGAACTTGGTAGAAATATGAGGGAAGCGATAATTATCATCATCGCGCCGAAAACCCCCGTGATCGCAATAATTCCGATCAGTTCCTCAGGTGCACCGAGAATGCCAAAAAACGCCGTCGAGAACATCGTCAAAAAGATGAACCAAAGCGTCCCAAATACCACACCCGACTTTTTCGTAAAAAACTTTTTCTTTTGATTTAATTGGGCGAGCTGCGGCAGAAAACCGCCGTGTGCGACGACCTCAGCCACGACGCCGAGCGGCATGCCGCATCGCGAACAAAATTTTGTCTCGCTAGAAACCTGTTGTTGTCCACAGCTAGGACAGTGCATCGCGTCGCTCCGAAATTAAAAGAAATAGCTTAAGTCTCAAACCTTAACGAATTCTTACACGAAAAAGTTCGTTGTGCAAAAGTTTGTGGCTCAATCTATAGCTGCGGGAGTTTCTCGTCTGTCAGAGCCTGAAACAGGGCAAATGCCCGTCCTTGGAAATGGGATGCGAGACCGATCGTTTCAATCAAGATGTCAGACAGAGAACGGAGTGTTTCGGGAGCGGGAATTTCACGTTTTAGATCTTGGTCAGAGGTGAAAAATGAAAAGCCTTTCAGTCGGGTCGCTTCGACTTCGTCGAGATATGCGGTGATAAGGTCTTTGTTAACGAGTTTTTCGGGCAGCGTCCACTCAAAAGGGTCGTCCCACAGCCGCGTGGTGATCCCGCCAAAAGTCTTTTCGACCATCGCCGCCGAACGCAGGATATATTCACCGCACGAGAACGGTGCCATCTCGCTGCGCGTTTCGCGCGGGCGTTGATAGAGCAAGTTATTTGGAACACGTGCGAGCAGATCGCGGGAACGGGCGTCAATCACGGCAAATCTTTTGTCTAATGCGGAGAGAAAAGCGTCCATAAAAAGTTTGAAGTCCCGGCTCCAGAGGGCTTCCCGGCAACAACTCGTATGTTATCGCGAAGCCGTCTTAAGACGGAACTCCAAATTATGAAAATCAATTACTTCTTGCCGTAACGCCTATCTTTTTCGTAAATACCGAGCCCATAATTACGGCCTTTCCAGTTAACGCCGGTACCGAGTCTTCCTCTAACCCCGACCTCAGCACCTTTTTGCGGCACGGCTCCGTCGGTCACAAGGACCCAGATCGCGCCTGTTCCGTCGTCGATCTTATATGCGCCGCCGCCGATCCTTGTGCCTGGGATCGACAGGCCGTAGCTGTCGCGGACCGTGCCTGCGACGACGACTTCTTTATCCTGATATTTGCCGGGATTCGCCTCGATATCGGCGATGCTCGTCCGCTGCGGGCATCCGGTCGCAAACATTGTAAGTGCTGTGATGGCCACAAGCAAAATGGCGGTTGAGATGGTTTTCATGGTTTTACCTCGCGAAAAAAGTTGGGGAGTGCGAACGTCATACAGATTCGTTTTCTTCGCCAAAGTTTGCCATAAATATTTTTTTCTGTAATGCTGAATTCGTTTTACCGCTTTGTTAATAATGCCGGACGAAACCACACAGCCATCTGCGTCGCAAATTTCGGTGTGTTCGAGCCTCTCGAACGACACGTGGCACAATCTTGCTGGTCCGAATGCTTTTGAGAGCTGGCATTTTGACGCACTTTCGGACGACGGCCGCGAAGCCGTGGTGATAGCCTTTTACGACAATTACGTCCTTTCTCCTCGATTTCACTCAAACACAAATGTTCCTGCAAACGTCATCCACTCCGGCAAGCACCGGTTTCCGGCGGTTTCGTTTGTCTATTCGGTTGATGGACGGCCGGTATTCAATTCGATCAATGAATATGTCGACGGTGATTTTCACTCAGGGCCAGATAATGGCTGCGTCGTTGGGGGTTCGTCGTTTCGTGTCGATACAGCTGAATATGGCAGCGGATTTTTTGTCACCGTTGATGTCAGAACGGCAGGAGGGCGACGAATACGTGCCGAGATGGAATGGCTGCTGATCGAATCCGACCTAATGCCGCCCGAGGCGAAACGTGCGCCAGGAATCTGGAACCTCGTCGCACCGCGTGCCGATGTCAGCGGCAAGATAATGCTTATTGGTCGCCGAGGCAAGGTGCGGCGGACGGTGCAGTTTCGCGGCACAGGTTATCACGACCAAATTTCAAGCGCGAACGTCCATTACCGGGAACTAGCATCGCGGATGTGGGGCCGGGCGCATTTTGTCGATTCAACAGTTGTTTTCGAACGCCACGGCGGTGTTCAGGATCGTGCGGCGGCGGGCAAGTTTTTTCTTATCCGCGACGGCAATATTCACGAGCGGGATGCGGCATGTGAGGTAGGTGATTTCAAACGTGACCGATGGGGACTCAATGTTCCTCGTCGCATCTCGTATTTGTCAGACGACCAGATAAAGCTGCGTATCAAACCGACGGCGACGATCCGGTCAGGGTTTTCTGAGGTCAAGATGCTTAGTGAGATCACTCTTGGTTTGCGTGACGGTAAACCGCGAAAGACCATCGGGATCGTCGAGTTTGTCGACCCGCGCCGGATGAGCAACCGTCTGTCACGATGGATCACCGACCTACGGATCGGGCGTAACGGAAAGGCCCCGGTGTTTTAGGTCAGTTCCAGCGTTTGAGCTTACGGATGACATCGTTTGAGATCTGCGTGGCCTGTTCGACCGGCATCTTAAATTCTTTGCTCATAAAATCTATCGAGCTTTGCACCATTTCATCTACGGTCTGCGTCGGGTTGGTAAATCCGCCGTCTGCGTAACAGAACATGCAGTATTCCGAAACCGGAGACCCATCTGCCTCGGTACCATAATTGTCAAACTCGTCTGAGAGCGGCATCCCGCAGCTCTGGCATCTTATCTTGTCTTCCATATTTATCTCAGTTTCACCGCCGTTCCATAAGCCAATACCTCGGTCGCTCCCTGTGAAAACTCGGTCGCATCGTAACGCATACCGATGATAGCGTCGGCACCGATCTCGTGAGCGTGTTGGACGAGCCGATTAAATGCTTCTTTACGGGCTTCTTCGCAAACGACTGACCATTCTTCGATGTTGCCGCCAGCGAGTGATTTAAACCCTCCGACAATACCTCGTCCGAGTCCGGTCGCACGAACAACGATCCCGCGTACGACGCCCAAATACTGTCCGATCTGCCTGTCCTGAATATCAAATCCTGTCGTGACGATCATAATGTGCACCTCCAAAATACATTGTTTTTAGATATCAAACAGACTATAATTCGGGGCAAATGTCAAACATCTCCCGGGCCGGGCGGCCGGGGTAAATGATGGACGATCTATGTTCGGTGTTGCCAGCAAACTAAATTTGTTTCGCGTCGCGGCGATAGCTGTCGCGGGTTTATCAATACTTGTTTTTTCGGCCGGTTACACCATCTCTGATGCCGCGCGGCTGCAGACATTATCTTTAACGCAAACATCTGACGGTCTTCGCACTGTCGTAGTTGAGAACGAGGAAGGCCGCGTTACGGTCAAACTCCCCGATGACATCCGCACAGGTGACAAGATCTCGGGCACGCTTATTACAGAACCAAAAGGGGCGACGAAAGAAGAGCAGGAGGCGAATCTCGCGGCGCTAAGAAAGCGGCGTTTGCGTTTGATGCTGACCAAGGCAAGCGGCGGCACTTTGGACCCGGTCGCTTTAAGTGTGCCGCTGTCGGCCGGTCAAACGTCGTCGGTCAAGACCGAGTTAAAGCAAGGTAATACGCTGCGCGTCGAATTTACAGCATCCGAACCGGTCAAATTGGCGACGGACGATTCGGGAATCAAAGAACTCGGCAGGGTATTGATACCGGTCGATCTGGTAGAGACTGCGCAGACAAAGCCGGAACCGACGCCAAAAATGCCGGTCAAAAAGACACCAGGTATGTCGTTTGTATCTTTCGCGGACTACGACACGTTGGGCGGGTCCGAACAAAAGCCGGAGTTTGAAATACCGTCGCTGGGACAGACGGGCCGGCCGATCGAGATCAAAGGGACTTTTGACGGCGACAGCTCGAATACGAGTGTCAGCGTGTCGATGACGCTCAGCAATCTTATGGTAGATGTCATCGCCGAATCGCCGCGTAGATCGATCGTCGCAAATCCTCAGAATTTGGTAGGTCCCGGCACGATCAGTCTTAACGAGGCCGGACGTAAATTTTCGGCGCCGTTTCGGAATATTGGGGTCGGATTGTCCGCTCCAAAGACCAGTCTTATGCGTGGCGAAAAGACGGAAATGCGTGTCGAGGTGACTGGGCTTGCGGGTATTACTCAACCTGTACCGATGACGCTCAGTTCGTCGGGTGTTGTGACAATGTCCGGTGGTTCGTTTCAGCAGATCATGATCAAGCCATCCGATGCTGCAAGCGGCAATTATGTTACGACGCGGACGATCAACGGATTGCAAGCCGGTAGCTGGGGAGCCGTCGCGACAGTTATAGTGCGAGAATTTGATATCACTCTGCAAGATGACGTGAGCCCACGCCGCCGGCTTACTATCAATAGTTTTACCGGAGCGTATTCGCTTTTAGGTGCCGCGGAGGACGGATTGACCGGTAAAGCCAAGATCGATATCAAGGACTGCGTTCTCACGTTTGAACATAAAGCTGATGGCAGAAATATCTCAGCGACGATCGACCGCTGCCAACACAATGGCCGATCGTCTATCGAGCTGCTCAAAGGCCAGCCAAAGATCCTCATCACCGATTCGGACACCGCTGACAACCTCTCGCCGTGACATCCGAATGCAGAAGCCCGCACGTGAGTAAGGGCGTACCCTCCGACTTGGTGGCTACGCCCTTATGGTATTTATTGGTAGCGCGTAGGGGAGTTGAACCCCTCTTTCCAGGTTGAGAACCTAGCGTCCTAACCGATAGACGAACGCGCCGGTTAGCGAATAAAGAGTATAAAAGTCAGCGATCTAATGCGCAAGGTGAGAGAGTCGTTCAGCACTCGCATTTCTGCCAAAACCCTTTTATAATAGTAGTTTGGACACCTCACCGAGTAAATTACTATGACACACACACTTTTTGATTCACGGCAAACATTTACCACCGGCAATGGTGGGACTGGGACTTTTTATTCGCTACCGGCTTTGGAAGTAGCGGGACTGGGTAAGATCTCGCGGCTACCTATTTCGGTGCGCATTGTTTTGGAAAGCGTGCTGCGGAATTATGACGGTGGTAAAAAGGTCGCCGAATCGCATATCCGTGAGCTTGCCGCTTGGGGAGCTAGCGATGAGCGGACGAACGAGATACCGTTTGTCGTCGCACGCGTTGTGCTGCAAGATTTTACGGGCGTGCCTCTGCTGGTTGATTTGGCTGCGATGCGTTCGGCGGTGCAGCGAATGGGCAAAGATCCGGCAGTGATTGAACCGCTTGTACCCGTTGACCTCGTCATCGACCACTCCGTCCAAGTTGATTATGCCGGCAGCGATACGGCGTACGAAAAGAACATGGAGATGGAGTTTAAGCGAAACGCCCAGCGGTATCGCTTTTTGAAGTGGGGAACTCAGGCGTTCAACGGCTTTAGCGTCGTGCCTCCGGGTATCGGCATCGTCCACCAGGTAAATCTTGAGTATCTTGCAAAAGGGGTGTTCGAACGTGAGGGAGTTTATTTCCCAGATTCTTTGGTCGGTACCGATTCGCACACGACGATGATCAATGGTGTCGGCATCGTTGGCTGGGGTGTTGGCGGGATCGAGGCAGAGGCTGGAATGCTTGGCCAACCGGTGTATTTTCTCACGCCTGACGTCGTAGGCGTCAATCTCACGGACGAATTGCCGCAAGGGGCGACAGCTACCGACCTGGTCCTCAGAATTACGGAAATGCTTCGGAAAGCTAACGTGGTTGGAAAGTTTGTTGAATTTTTCGGCGAGGGGGCTGCGGCTCTCAATGCTACTGACCGTGCGACCATTGCCAACATGGCCCCGGAATATGGTGCGACGATGGGCTTTTTCGGAACGGACGAGAAAACGCTCGATTATTTTGCGAATACCGGCCGTTCGGCTGAGCAGATCGACACGATCCGTAATTACTACAAGGCTCAAGGGATGTTTGGCATTCCGCAAGAAGGCGAAGTTGATTACACGACTGTCATCGACCTCGATCTTTCGACCGTTGGCCCGGCTGTTGCAGGGCCAAAACGGCCGCAGGATCGCATCGAGCTTTCACAACTCGACGACCGCTTTATTGAGTTGTTTACAAAATCTGCAGCGGACGGAGGTTACGGTAAGGAACTCGCCGATCTTGAAAAACGCTTTCCCGTCGCGATGGGTGAAAGCCATGAGGTCATCGTCGAGGGTGGCGGCGAGCAGAGTCAGAAATCAGCACCGGAATCGATCCACGGCACGGTTTCCCCTGATAATACCAATGTTACGACCGAGGTCGAGATGATGAACAATCGTCCAACGCCGAGCCGCGTTGAATTTTCGGACGAAGATAGCCCGGTCATTAACACTGCAATCGGTAACGGAGACGTGCTGATCGCTGCGATCACTTCGTGCACAAACACATCAAATCCGGCAGTGATGATCGCCGCGGGTATCGTAGCCAAAAAGGCTAATGCTCTTGGAATGAAAGTTCCGCCATACGTTAAGACATCGCTAGCTCCCGGCTCTCGAGTAGTTACGGAATACCTGAACAAAACTGGCTTGCAGGAGCATCTAGATGCAGTTGGATTCGAGTTGGTCGGCTATGGCTGCACGACGTGTATCGGGAACTCCGGTCCGCTCGATCCGGCGATCGAAGAAGAGGTTGTCGAACACGACATTGTAGCAGCATCTGTACTTTCTGGTAATCGTAATTTCGAGGCTCGCGTACACCAAAATATCAAGGCAAATTTCCTCATGTCGCCGCCGCTGGTCGTTGCATTTGCGCTTGCCGGAACGGTTGTTAGGGACGTTTATCTGCACCCGATCGGCCAGGATCGCGACGGTAATGACGTATATCTCAAAGACATCTGGGCTTCGCTGGACGAGGTTCGTGAAGTTCTTGCTGCGGCATTTGATCCGGAAACCTACAAACGGCTCTATTCACAGTTCGCCGAGCAAAATCCGCTTTGGAATGACATTGAATCTAGCACCGGTACCATCTATGAGTGGGACGCCGATTCGACGTATATTCAGGAACCGCCGTTCTTTGAGAACTTTTCGATGGAAACCGGCAGCTTTAGCGATATACGCGGTGCAAGGGCCCTCGCAGTTTTCGGCGATTCGGTGACGACCGACCATATCTCGCCTGCGGGAGCTATCAAGGCTAACTCACCAGCCGGTAAGTATTTGCAAGAGCTTGGCGTTAGCCCCGCGGATTTCAACTCATACGGGTCGCGTCGCGGTAATGATCGCGTGATGCTGCGTGGGACTTTTGCCAATGTCCGCATCAAAAACACAATGGTCACCCCGACCGAGGGTGGCTATACGAAACATCAGCCCGACGGCGACGAGATGACTATCTACGATGCCGCAATGCAATACGACATCGAAAAAGTGCCGCTTGTGATCTTTGCCGGTAAAGAATACGGTACCGGCAGCTCGCGTGACTGGGCGGCAAAGGGCACGGCATTAATGGGCGTCAAGGCCGTTATCGTTGAGTCTTTCGAGCGTATTCATCGCTCAAACCTCGTTGGCATGGGCGTTTTGCCGCTGCAGTTCAAAGACGGACAAAGTGCGGTCTCGCTTGGGCTTGACGGCACAGAAACGTACGACCTGGTCGGTCTCGAAAATGTCGCTGTCCGGCCTCTGCAAGATGTAACTTTGCGGGTCAAGAACAACGCGGGCGAGACTCGCGACATCCAATTAACATTGCGGATCGATACTCCGATCGAGATCGAATATTACAAAAACGGCGGAATTCTACCCTTCGTTCTTCGTCAATTGATCGCTGGGTAAATCTCGGAATAAAACTCGTAGTTCTCGACATGTATTATTTGCGGGCAATCACTCTACTCCCGCGTTAATAGACACGGCTTTTGGCGTCTATTTTTCTTGAAAAATAGGGTTAACGGTGTTAGACTTCGAGTGTTAAATTGGTTATTGGTGTGCCGACCCCCTTCCGGCCTTGAACTGGAGAATCGAATGAAGACGACCTCAGCAGCTTTATTACTGATAACGCTAGTAATTTCGGCTATATTTCCGGCTTTTGGACAGAAGATCCGCCAACCTCGGTCCGATGCCAAATTTGAGATCCAGCAGGTAAATCAGCCGGATTTTGAGCCCACTTTTAGACCCAGGCCTGGCCTCAGACGAACATTTGCGCAATTTGAGACTGTTGACGCCATCACCGATGGTGGTGGGGCCTATGTGCGTTGGCAGATGGCTTCGGAAACAGGAAACTTGGGGTTCCTAGTCTATCGTGTCGGTCGGCGAGGCGAACAGCAAGCGAACGAAAACCTGGTCACCGGTTCTATGTCAAAGCTGGGCTCGGAGGTAATGTACGGTGGTAAATACGAGTTTTTTGACCCGAGCGGTACGATAGGCACGACCTATATGATCCAGGCCATCTGTCCAGACGGTAGTAGACTCTCATCTCCAGTTGCTTCGTCGCGCTATACGGCAAATTTTGATGCCGAGGCCGGGATTTCGAAAGCTGAGTTGATAAGGGTCTCAACAGGGCAGAACGGCGAACTGCAAAACACATTGCCTACGGACCTGATCGGTACGGAAAGAGCCAAAAGCAATCTTAGTTCGGTCACCGATGCCGTCAATCTAAATGTCCATCGAGCGGTGGTCAACACTCCTGGGATTAAGATCGGGGTTAAAAAAGATGGCTTTTACCGCGTTCGGTTGAACACCGACATAAATCCGGTTTCTAATATTTTCACCTCTGCAAACACGGCAAACTGGCGGCTATATCGCGATGGTATCGAGCAATCTGTCATTATCGGTACCGACGGCAGTGGCGTCTACATGGATTTTTATGGCAAGGCGATCGAGACTCAGGAAAGTGATACGGCAGTCTATTACCTGATCGTCGATACGAATAATGTTGGAAAACGTATTCCGAGTCAGCGTATTAAGCGTGTCGATCCAATCGGTGTTTCTGCTAGTTATGTAGCAAACACGTTAAAACGTGAACGCGTAACGTACGACAATTCGATCTTAAATGGTGACGCGGAGAATTTTTGGGGAAACGCCGTACTAAACTCCGCTAAAAATATTGTGGTGGCTCTGTCAGGCGTCGATTTCACTCAGCCGACATTTACCGTGAACCTAGATATGCAAGGATATTCGGCGACGGTTACACCGTCCGTGCGGGTAGTTTTGAACGGTACTGAAATCGGTATTGCGAATGCATTATTTCCCCGTGAGCATTATTCAGCGCAGTTTACTGTTCCGACGAGTCTTCTTTTTGAGGGGAATAATACGTTTCAACTAACGTCACTTAATGGTGGCGGCGATATCAGCTATTTTGATTCGATAAGGTTGCAATATAATCGAGCATATCTAGCAGAATCAAATAGACTCTTATTCACCGGAGCACCGGCCAAGTCAACGACGCTTTCGGGATTTTCGACGGCAAATATCAGAATATTTAATATCGGTACGGACGGATCGACTACTCAATTGATCGGTTTTACTACTCAGCAAGTCGGGCCAAGCTCTTTTAGTGCTCAATACCCGCCAACGAGGCAGAGGCTACAACCTATCTTTGCGGTCGAAGATTCGGGTCTATTGCAAGCGTCGGCGATAACGGTAAATAATCCTTCAAATCTATCGTCCACGGTCAGAAATGCTGACTTGGTAATAATTTCGTATTCGCAAGCTGATTTTATGAATGCCTCTAACACTTGGGCTGATTATCGTCGAAGTGTCGCCGGCGGAAGTTTTAATGTTGAGGTCGTCGATGTTGCTGATATTTATGATGAATACAGCTATGGGGTGCTGAGCGGCGAAGCCGTTCGGAACTTTCTGCAACATGTTCATCAAAATTGGACAAGCCAGGTAACGGGCAAAAAGTATGTCTTGTTGATGGGTGACGCAAGCTACGATCCAAAGAATTTCAAGGGGTACGGCAATTTCAACTACGTCCCGACGAAGATCATCAATACTATCTATAATGAAGTGCCGGCGGATGACCTGATGGCCGATTTTAACGGTGACGGGCTTGCCGATATGGCAATAGGACGCTTACCTGTAAGGTTTGCTTCAGAAATTACAACGATATTCAATAAAACGACTGCGTTTGAAACACCGGCTATGCAATCGATGGACCGCGGTGTTCTCTTCGCATATGATGTCCCGAATGGCTATCAGTTTGGTGTGATGAGCGAAGACCTGGCTAATCAGTTGCCCGTTGCTGTTCCCAAGGTATACGTTCCACGCGGGTTACCACCTCCTGATGAAATGACCGCAAATCCACAAGCACTCAGCAATCTCGTTAACGCCATAAATGTTCCTGGTGGTAAATATATCGTTAACTATTCGGGACATGGTGCGCAGAGTCTGTGGGATCAGAATTTTCTAAGCAATGCGTCTGTACCGCAATTGACCAACGCAAATGGACCGGCCATATTTACCATGCTTACATGTTTGAATGGATTTTTCATTCAGCCCCGGCCGGTTATTGAAGATTCGATTGCAGAGAAGTTGGTGTTGTCGCCGGTTGGTGGCGGCCCGGTCGCTTGGGCATCGTCAGGTAAGACAACGGCGGATGTTCAGATGCTAATGGGCAGACAATTTTTCCAACAGATCGGTATCGGTAATATCAAACGAATGGGGGATCTGGTAATCGACGCTAAGGCTCAGACTCCGGCGAACTCGGACGTTATGACAACGTGGATACTATTTGGCGATCCGATGCTGAAAGTCAGGGAATAGTCCGTAGGTGTTTTGAAGAAAAAGGGCGTCTTTGTTTAGACACCCTTTTTTTTATTGGTACTCGCGGCGGGATTTGAACCCACGACTTCTTCCTTCGGAGGGAAGCACTCTATCCAGCTGAGCTACGCGAGCAAAAACTAACGCGGAACGATCGAGATATGCTTTATACGAAGCGGTTCGACCGGACGCTCACCCTCTTTTGGCTGAACTCCTGAAAGAGTGCGAACATTATTCATCCCCTCGATAACTTTGCCAAAGATGGTGTAGCGATTGTCGAAACCCGTTTCCCGTTTAAGAGTAATAAAGAACTGCGAATTGGCTGAGTTATTATCCTGACCGCGGGCCGCTCCGACGATGCCGGCGTCGTATTTGAGATCAGAGAACTCGGCTTCGACATTTGGCTTGGTCGATTTGCCTGTCCCGTCATCTGCGGGATTATCGTTCTTTGAGAGCGGGTCACCGCTTTGGATCACCGAATCGTTAATACGGTGCCAAGTCACACCATCATAAACACCCTCTTTTGCCAGCTCCTTAAATCTAGCAACCATCTTAGGTGCGATATTTGAATAAAGTTCGATCTTGATGGTGCCGTACGCCGCCGAGTTTTCCATCTCTATTACGGCGATCTCAGCGTCAGCGACGGGGGTGACGCCTTTCTTGACCTCAGCATTTGCACCCGATTTAGTATTGGCCGCCTTTTTGTCGCCGCATGAAAGGGCTACAAACGATGAGAGCGTTATCAATAAAACTAGAATATATTTCATACTAAATGGTCTTTTCACTGTCTAAAATAATCGTGACGGGGCCGTCATTCAAAAGTTCGACATTCATCATCGCACCAAACTTACCGGTCGCCACATTAGCTACTATAGCTTTTGTCTTATCAACAAAATACTCATAAAGCCCATTAGCCTCGTTGCCGGGTGCTGCAGAGATGAATGACGGTCGTCTTCCGACGCGAGTATCGCCGTAAAGCGTAAATTGCGATACGACAAGCATACCGCCTTGTGTGTCGGTAAGCGACAGATTCATCTTGCCGTCGGCGTCGTCAAATATCCGTAAGTTAACGATCTTATCGACGAGATAGTCGGCATCACGTTGTTCGTCCGCGTGGGTCACACCCAGCAAAACTAATAGGCCGCGTTCTATCTCGCCGATGATCTCACCGTCAACCGTAACGGACGCTCGCGAGACGCGTTGGACGACGGCACGCATTAAACTTCTTCGATATAGACTTTGTTCATTACGACGGGGTCGTGCGGCTTATCGTTGCCGCTTCTCGGCACATTGGCGATCACATCGACGACGTCGTGGCCCTCGATCAGTTTGCCAAATTTTGTGTAGCTCGGCGGCAGAGGATAATCGATGTGCATAATGAAAAACTGCGAACCATTGGTGTTCGGCCCTGAGTTTGCCATAGCGACGGTACCTTTGTCGTAGATGCCCGCGTAAAGCTCGCTGCCGCGATCGATCTCGTCGTCAAATTTACCGCCCCACGCCGATTCGCCACCATATCCTTCACCCAACGGATCGCCGCCCTGGATCATAAAATTAGGTATCACGCGGTGAAAGATCACGCCGTCGTAATAATTTTTACCCGCCAACAGACGGAAGTTCTCAGTTGTTTTCGGAGCATCTGCTTCCAAAAGCTCAAATTTAATCGTACCCTTGTTTGTTTCTAAAACTGCAATTCTGTTTCCCACTAATTATTCTCCTCAATTCAAAATAAATCGTTCGATAGCTGCGGCAACGCCGCTCTCGTCATTACTTAATGTTGTATAAAATTCGGGCCGCTCAAGCAACTTGGGGGCGGCGTTTCCCATTACGACCGGCGTGCCCGCGTATTCGAGCATTTCGAGATCGTTAAAATTATCACCCATCACCATTACATTCTCAGACGCTAGGCCATTCAACTCGGCTAATTTTGCTACACCATGACCCTTAGACGCGTCTGGCGGTAGGATGTCGATTAGAGTAAAATCCCATTGCGGATAGATCGTCGGGAGGATCGTGACAGTGTTGCCAAGCTCACGACCAAGCACCGACATCATCGCACTCATCGCGTCACAGGTGCCCGAAAATGAAATATGAACAATCTCGTTATAGGGAATTATCTCTTCGAGACCTTCAACGTGCGAAACTCCTAATCGACCGGCCTCGCCCCCGTGTAGATCCTCTGACCAGCGCAGATATTTTTTTAGCGGCAGGTTGTCATCCGACACCCGGTCGTAAAGCAACAGCCCTCGCCCGTTAGGGTCGACACTTACCAACGCATCTCCGCCAAAATCTTTCCCGACACGAACGGCCTCTAAACTGGTCGCAGTCGATAACAGGGAACAATGTACCGTCTCTTCCGAATCAGCGTATTTGATCAGGGCTCCATTGTGCGTTATGAGCGGCGCGTTTAGGCCGAGGTCGATACCAAGCGGCTGTGCGTCTCTAAAACGACGCCCTGTGGCAATCGTGACAAGCACTCCACGCTGCTCAGCCGAACGGATCGCAATGCGATTGGCGTCAGGAATCTCGCCTTTTGAGTTCAACGTTGTGCCGTCGAGGTCGAGGGCGAGTAACCTTATCATTGATTAGAATTCGCCTCGCTCGAACGCTTTTCTTGCCGCTCTTTCTCAAGCCACTTTTGATACTTTGCCTTGCCTTTTTCAAACTCGGCTGCCGAGGCGTAAAACCAATGCGAGCCGTCGTTTGCATCGACATTGCGGACATAGAAAATGTAATCGTTTTGCTGAGGATTAAGAGCCGCCTTGATCGAGCTTTCGCTGACGGACGAGATCGGCCCAGGAGGGATGCCCGTCTTGATACGCGTGTTATAAGGCGAATCGACTTCAAGGTCGCTCTTGTGGATCGTACCATCCCATTTGCCAAGCATCTTGGCGATATACACGTTGGTCTGGTCGATCCCGAGTGGGATATTCTTAGCCAAGCGATTGTTGATTATGCCTGCGACGATGGGCCGTTCAGCTTCTACGGCGGTCTCGGTTTCAATGAGTGAGGCAATGGTTACGATCTCTTGTGGGCTTTGGCCGAGCGACTTTGCCTGCTGGGTCCATTCCGGTTTCCAGAATTTGCGAAACTGATCGACCGTCAGTTTAATGATCTCCTGTGCGGTTGCCCCGCGCGGGACATTATATGTACTCGGATACATGTAACCCTCAAGATTTGTCGCTGTCGGGGAGATGTCGCGGATGAGTGTGACGTCGTCCATCAGTGCGAGTATCGCTTTATCGTCCATCGGCGGATTTTGAGGGAATTTTTCGGCGATACGCTTAGCGATATCAAACCGCGTAAAGCCTTCAGGTATCGTTAGCTTGATCGTTCGGTCCTCGCCTTTCTCAAGTATCTTCAACACCTGCAGCGTCGAAACCGGCGAAGGGAATTGAAACTCACCGGCTTGCAACTTGCTGCCGTCGCCAAGAAAACGCAGATAAGCCAATGTTGCCGTTTCGTTCGCGATAATTCCCTCAGTGGCGAGTTTCGAAATGATCTGAGGAGGAGTCGAGCCTTTTTCGATCTTGATATATTCGTTGGACTTGGTGTGTTCACGTTGAGTGTTGACCGAGCGATAGATCCAGTACGACGCTCCACACACGGCGACCACCGCAACAAAAAGCAATAGAAAAATAATATATAGAAGCTTTTTCATTAGTATCACAAGCGCTCGGAGTCCCGGCTTTTGCCGGCCTCTCTAAGTGCGAAGGGCCGCCTCAAGGCGGGACTCAAAACGAGAAGATCTATTTGATCGCCAAATATTTCTCGATAGCCGCCGTTACCTCGGGGCTGTCGGGTTTGACCTTTGGCTCAAAGCGGGCAACGACATTGCCCTTACGGTCGACAAGGAACTTGCTGAAATTCCACTTGATGTCCCCTGCAAACTGCGGATTGGTCTCAGGCTTTGTCAGAAAAGCATAAAGCGGATCCTGATCGTCGCCCTTGACCGATATCTTGGCAAACATCGGGAACGTGACCTTGTATTTTGACTCGCAAAATTCTTTGATCTCGGTCGCCGTGCCCGGCTCTTGTCCACCAAAATTATTCGCTGGGAACGCGAGGGTTGTAAAACCCTGATCTTTGTATTTCAGATACGTCGCCTGTAGAGCCTCGTATTGCGGCGTATAACCACACTTGCTCGCAACGTTCACAACGAGCAGCACTTGTCCTTTATACTTCTTGAGTTTGACGTCTTTGCCGTCGATGTCACGCATCTTAAAATCAAGCACGTTTTTGCCTGACGCAGCCTCGGTCAAGGTCCCGTGATGGTGAATAAACGCCCCGACACCAAGCACTGCTAAGGCGAATGTTCCAAATAAAACAGCGATCTTTAACATTTTATTAACTCCTATTTCTCTAATTCTTTTGGCGAACGCGGTGTTTTTGGCAGCTCGTCCGGCGTCTCACCGGTTGCGGCAAAGACTTCCTTGAACGCACCTATGCTTGCCAGTACTCCGCTCGTTTCCATCGGCATAAAAATCACCTTTGAGTTTTGCGTCCGAGCCATGTCACGCATCGAATCGACGTATCTTTGGGTGATCAGATACTGGGCCGTTTGGCCACGATCGCCGATCGAGGCCGCGATTCGAGCAATTGCTTCACCCTCGGCGTTAGCCACGATCATCCGTGCCTGCGAAGCACCCTCTGCGTCGAGAATGGCTGACTGCTTATTACCTTCTGATCTGGTAACCGCAGCTTGCTTTTCGCCTTCGGCACGGGTGATGGCGGCCTGTTTGTCGCCCTCGGCCTGCAGGATCAATGCACGGCGATTGCGCTCAGCGGTCATCTGTTTTTCCATCGTGATCCGAACGTCTTCTGGCGGGGTGATGTTCTTGATGTCAACGCGTGTAACCTTGACGCCCCATTTATCAGTGGCCTCGTCGAGGATCATGCGGAGCTCGTTGTTTATCTGGTCGCGGCTCGAAAGCGTGTGGTCGAGGTCGAGCTTACCGATCACGGATCTCATACCTGTAAACGTCAACTGCACTATGGAACCAACGAGATCGTTGACTTCGTACGTTGCCTTGATCGGGTCGGTGATCTGCCAATAAACGACCGAATCGACGCCCATCATCACGTTGTCACGAGAAATGACGGATTGCGGTGGCAGGTCGATGAATTGCTCTCGTGAATCTATGAATGTCGTTCCCGGCCGCACATTGGTCCAATAGACCGCTCGCGGAGCTTCAAAAAAAGGCACGATGATATTCAAGCCGCTTGCCGCGACGCGATGAAAGCGCCCTAGGCGCTCGATCAATAAAACGCTCGATTGCGGTACGATCTTGATCGTCTTGTACGCAATGACAAGCAATGCAATTCCTAAAAAAGCGAGAAATATCGCTCCCAGACCAATAGCTTCAGGCATAAGTCCTCCGTGATTTCATTCATTGCAAATATATCTCATTTCCGACATCTTTGCTATAATTCGCTCAAGTATGACAGTCAAACTATCTGATATCGAAGCCGCCCGCGAACGTCTCGACGGTATTATCATCCCAACGCCGATGATCGCTGACGCCCGTCTGTCGCGTGAGGTCGGGGCGAGTGCTCACCTCAAGGCCGAATGCTTACAAAAGGGCGGCTCTTTTAAGATACGTGGTGCTTATAATAAGATCTCGCTGCTTTCTGATGAAGAAAAAAAGCGCGGAGTCGTAACGGCTTCGGCCGGTAATCACGCCCAAGGCGTCGCCCTTGCGGCGACGCTCAATGGAATTCGATCCGTTATCGTTCTGCCTGAGATAGCACCGCTCACAAAGATCAACGCGACCCTTAGTTTTGGCGGGGAAGTAGTGCTGCACGGCGCGACGTTTGACGAGGCGGTTGCTTATTCGCGTGAGTTGCAGGTAAAAGAAGGCTACACGTATGTCCATGCTTTTGACGATGAAAGGATCATTGCCGGACAGGGAACTATCGGCGTTGAAATGGTTGAGGCCTTGCCTGATCTTTCAGCCGTCGTCGTGCCGATCGGTGGCGGCGGCCTTATCTCAGGCATTGCCATCGCGGTCAAGGCTCTCAAACCGCACGCCCGCATTATTGGTGTTCAGGCCGAGAACGTTGCATGGGTCAATCCTTCATTAAACGCAGGGCGTCCGGTGTACGCTGAACCGGGGCAGACGATAGCCGACGGGATCGCGGTGAAGAGTCCCGGCGAAATCACATTCCCGATTATTCAGGATCTCGTCGACGAGGTTGTCGAGGTAAGTGAGGAAGAAATTGCGAAGGCTATATTTTTCTGTGTGCAGAATAATCGTCTTGTCGTTGAGGGGGCTGGCGGAGCAGGGCTTGCGGCATTATTGGCGAATAAAGTGCCAATTCGTTCCGACGATACGGTATGTGCGGTGCTCTGCGGCGGCAATATCGACGCCAATCTTCTTGCACGAGTTCTTGAACAAGTTCTGGTTCACCAAGGCCGTTACATCATGCTCAAGTTGCTCGTACTCGATCGGCCTGGAATGCTTGCCGCGCTGCTAAACCATGTGGCAGAGAGCCATGCCAACGTTATCGAGGTCTTTCACCGACGCGCTATGTGGCTTGCCCCGCTGGGGCGTGTAGGTATCGAAATGCTTCTCGAAGTTCGCGACAACGAACATGGCCGCGAAGTGCAAAAGCACCTGGAAGCGGCTGGCTATCAGGTCGAGCGCGAAGGACAAGGCGATTGGGAGGAATAGGCCGTTGACACGGATTCAATATGAGCGTAAAAACATTAATATATTTTGGCTTATCGTAAGAAGATCTGGCGGACAGTTATGAAGATCCTCGGTATTGTTCTGGTACTCTCGTTCGCGGTGCTAACCGCCGGTGCCCAGACTGCGCGTAAGGTGATCTTTTACAACGGTGATAAGAATTGCGGACATAAAAGCCGTTTGATACCCGCCGGTGATCGTATCTCTTGCAGTGCGATCCACACCGAACGCGGTAACGTCAATGTTATCAATCATAACGACGTCACCCTTTCCGTCGCGTTTCTGGAAGAGGACGATTATATTCTCGTCGCCGCAAAGATCGCCAACACCGGCAAAGAGCCGCTGATGTTCGACTCTGACCTTTGGGGAGCAGCCCACTTTGCCACTAAGACCGGAGCGTACAAGGGCGAGCGGCCACTGGTTGCTGAAACCTCAATACCGTCACGCGATATTGTGAGAGGGATGACATCTGGCAGAAAATTGGATGATTCCCTCGATACTTTCATCGCAGAAAATCAAAAGACGGGCGAGATTCGTGATGTCAGGCTTCCGGATGGTTCGCGTGTTAAGAGGGTTGTGGTCGTCCCCGATAAAGCTGCGCAGGAGGAAGCACAACGACGCGGCGAGATCCGAATGGCAAGCACTACTAGTGAACAGCGACGCATCCGCAACACCGCCTTGACCGCAAAATCAATAATGCCTAACGATTCGGTCAAAGGTGTCGTATATTTCCGGCGTGTTAAAAAGGCTGAGTTTGTCGTGTTCGCATTTGAGGTCGACAACACCACGTTTGTATTTCAACTTCCACGTAAAGCTAACTAGCCGTGACTATCTCCTCACCAAATTTTCATCATACAGATCGCGGTAGACGCGGTAGTACGTCATCACCTTAAATACGTAATTCTTTGTCTCGGCGAAACCGACCTCGGAAGCAAAAATGCCCGGGTCTTTGGGGTTGGTGTGGCTGAGCCAGCGGGCGGCATTGTCTTCGCCACCGTTGTAGCTGGCGGCGATCGCTTCGTTAAGGCCGCCAAACTGTGATTTGAGATCAGCGATATATTCGCAGCCGAGAGCGATATTTATGCTTGGCGTGTAGAGATCATCGGGCTGCAGATTTGGGTAACCAGCCTTTTTGTTATATTTGACTGCTGTATCGTAAACGAGCTGAAGCAATCCGCGGGCGGCCGAGGGCGATTTGACGCCTGGACGGAAAGAGCTTTCTACTTTCATTATTGACATTATGAAGCGCGGGTCGAGCTTACGTTTTTTAGATTCGCGCAAAACATCTTCGCGATATGCGGCGGGGTAATCGTCGCTTCGACGCGTCGTTGTAGCTGTCCGCCTGACGCCGCTAGTGAGCGACGCGAGCCTGTCCGAGGCTAAGCTACCATAGTACGAGGCTCCTGTATCAGCGATGGATGAATACATTTCGATCGCTTCGATCTTTTTCTTTTGCTTGTCGAGAGCTAAGGCTCGGAGATATTTGACTTCATCAAGACTCGTCATCGAGCCGGTAAATTTTGCTTGGGCCTGCATCAGCGCGGCGGTCGCTTCGGCATCTGACCATTTGCCACGATTGATCTCCATCCGAAGTCGAGCCTGCAAAGCGTTCGTCTCGGTCGGCTGGCCACGAAAACGTTCTCGTATCTTTTCCACCCAAGCCACAGCTTCTACATCAAGACCCGCCTCGCGCATTGCGTCGATGGCGTTTACATACGAACCGTCTATCCTCTCGCCTTGCGGGTACATCACGGTGTACTGTTGCCAAAGCCTAGCGGCCTCGGCATTTCGACCAACGCGGACCCCGCACGAAGCCTGAAAATAAAGCCCCTCACGACCGTCTTTACTAGCGGGAAACTCGCGTGCTACGCGGTCGAAATAGGGGATCGCTTTTGCGTATTGCCGTTCCCACATCAACGCCCGTCCCATACCAAAAAGCGCACGTTGGATCAACGGATCGGTCGGGTAAATGTCTAAAATCTTGTGAAAATGCTCGCGGGCCTCAGGGAAATGGCGGTTTTCCATGTATGTAAACCCACGTGAAACATGTTCGACGGCGGGCAGGCTAATTAGTTTCCCGTTCGCGTCACGACTGGCTTTATCTTTTTCCGTAACAAGCCGCAGATCGGCATCAGATTGTGCCGAAATGGCAACTATCGAGCAAAGCATCACGATCAGGACAAATATGAGCAGTTTTTTCATAGATTTTGGTCAGAGAATGAGAGAGGTTATGGCAATAGCTTACCCGATTTTTAGACGAGAGAGCAATAAAATGCGTTGTAATATGAATTTATCTATCTTGTCGATAAACGAACATTTCTTTGATATCATTCGTAAATGAGAGCTTGCAGCTCCCGCTTGTCGATATGAATTCCTGTCAAAACTGCGGAAAACTTAATACGCCCGAAGCGATCTTTTGCAGATTTTGCGGGACGAAATTCAATTTTCAAAAGCCGGTGATGAATAATCCGTTCGACCACACGGCTCCACCGCGTCCTTATTCATGGAAAACGGATGAATTTCAAACTCAAAATGAGGCTCGGCCGACGACCACGATCAATCAACCACGTCCGCACAACTCTCAATTCGCACCGCCGCAACAAAATTACCAGGCTGGCCAGCTAACTTATCAACAGGCACGGCCCATTTCAAACACATACATGTGCCCAAATTGCGGCAGCCGATATATGCCCAGGTTCGAAAGACGTATATCCACGGCGGGCTGGGTAACTTTTGCTTGTTTGTTGGTATTTTTCTTTCCGCTATTTTGGATCGGATTGCTGATCAAGGAAGATGTATTTGTTTGCCAAGTTTGTCAAACAAAAACCGATGCCCGGTTTCACCGGTAGTAATATCCCCGAGGATGCTCGATCTTGATCTCAGGATTCGTGCTCGAAACTTTCACTTTGTAATAATTCTTTTTCATGTGGGTCGACAAATAGGTGAGGGCGAACTGTCTATTTAACGACATGAACATATCCTTAAAAAAAGGCTTGAAGCTGACCGGGGCACTTATGCCGTGAAAAAATGAGCGCCCGCCAGTTTCGTCTGAGAGTTTGTCGAGAGCTCCTTGTGCGCCAAGGCCAAGAATTGAGTTTGAGGTTTCGGTCAACACCGTAGGATGGTAAAAAGAATATACAGCGACGCTTTTTCTTTGTGCTTTCAGGATCGCCTGATCGAGATCCGAACTCTGCATTATTGACGCGAGGTTCAACCCGTTAGTGGTGTCCAACCCATCTGAAAACAACAAAATAGCCCGCCGCCCCGCAGGCATAGCGTCGAAACGGCCTAACGTATCGCTGACCCCGTCATACGGGCTTCGAGGAGCTGCGAATTGACTGCTAGAAATGATCCGTAGAGAGCCTGCGGCTTTGTCTAGGTCATCGGTAAATTTTTGTCTGATCTCTGCCGCCCCGCCTCTAAGATAAGCGACCATCACTCTTGTTCCCTTTGGCAATCCACGAATGAACTCCTGAATGTCTTTGATCTGAAGATTGAAATTCGATGTCATATCTTCTTGGATCAAAAACGCGATAGACAAGGGCGAATCGCCGACACTCTTGATGGAGAGTATCTGTTGCTCGTCGTTATTTTCGCGAACAATTAGTCGATCAGCTTGTACAAACTCATCAAGTTGCCCTTCTTTGAGTTCCTGCTTTGTAAAGATCGAGATAGGTATCGTAACTGTTCGAACGCGTTGTTGGGGTTCTGTGTTCTGTGCGAAGGCAAAAGAGGCACACAACGAGATCAGCATTGGGAACAACAGCGATTTGGTTGATCTGCGTCGATTCATAAAAGTTAGCTCGATCATTTGAATAGTAATATATTTCTCCCCTTTATCCTAGACTTTTCGACGACAAAACCATGTCCGTACTCTCCTCAAAATGCATCTCTGTGCGCTAGACTCTAAACATCTGACAGGTATGTACGAGATAACTAAAGGAGACATTGCACGCGGACGAAAGCTCCTTGCCGGGGCGATTGCCGCCCCGATAGCTTTGACCGCGATACCCGCAGTTATTACGCTCCTACTGATGTTGCTCGCGCCATTTGCTCCGCCGACAGCCGTTATAGTGCTCTTTCTTGGCATTGTGGCCACCTGCATTGGCTTTTTAGCGGGAATCTTCACGATGGGGCTGCTTATTCACAAACGAACAAAGTGGACCAAGGAAATTCGGGAAAAGATCGCGGCCGACGGTATCAGGGCTGAAGAGATCGGCTGGTTTATGAACGAGCTTAAATCGAGCGAGAAGCGTGCGTTAAAGGCCGTAGAGGCAAGGGATCTGCTACTCGCCGATGCTTACAAGGAAACACTGGCTTCGCGACTAACAGCGACTCGTATCGTAAGGTCGTCAAAACGAGAACTATCGCTCGCTAAAAGACGACAAAATTCGCTAAAGCAATTAAAGAGTGCGAGGGCAGACGAATTTCGCGAGCAAATATCCGTTGATATTGAAACGATCTCAAATATTAGCGAAGAGGCAAAGGTCATGCTCTCCGAGGCCGAGGCCCGCCTGCAAATGATCGAGGCCGCAGCAAGCCGCGGCGGAAACCTCGCCGATTCTGAACTCGCCCTCAAGAAACTCTCCGCCCGCTCCAAAGAACTTCCTCTGGCTCTCGAATCCGCAAAAATGACCGAGGAAATACGAAAAGAGCTTGAAAACGAACCGATCGAATTCGACTCAGATAATTAAAAAGACGCAAGATCATATATCATGCGTCTTTTTAATATTTTGGCGAATGAGAACCGCGAAACCGTTCGAACGTATGAATTGAACCTGTTAGTTACAGGTGGGTGGCTTTCTATTCCGATTAGATCGAGATATCAAAGCCGGAGTCTATGGCTTGGCTCCGTGGAGAAAAGCACCGACGACCGGCATTAGCCTCCCGACATTCATATGTTGGCTCAATTATGTATGCGTTCGGTCACGAATCACGCAGTCAAATTCCTTCGCCAACCAAATCCTAGCACAACGCGACGAAATGCAAAATGAAAATCGCACAACGCATAATATTTCTGAATTGCGTATCGGAAATTACTGTTCGGTCTCGATCTGTTGCGGAGCAAGGTCTCGGTGTTTGAGTATCCGGTCGAGCATTTCCGAACACTCGGTGCTGCGGGCAGCAAGCTGAGCATCGTTTTGAGCCTGTGACTGCTTTAGCTGAAAAAACTCATCAGCTATGTGCAGGGCAGCGAGAATAGCAACTTTGAGCGAATCGACCGTCATCGTACCCGATGATATCTCACGCATCTTGCGGTCAACATACTCGGCCAGCTCGTGGATATATTCGTTGTCTCCGTCTGAGCGAATGCTGTATGTCTGATTGTATATCTCTACGCGAATCGTTTGTTCTGACATAACGGTTTCCCTTATCTGCCGACCGCCTCGGCGACGTCTGCGTCGATCAATGTTATAGCGTCGAGCATGGCTTCGACCTTGAGTTGGATGGAGTCACGTTCGGAGAGTAGATCGGTGATCTTATCCTCGAGCACACGCTTTTCCGTGATGGCTCCTGAAGCCTCACTCTTTATAGCCGCAAGCTCTTTTTCAAGCCGTTCTTTTTCTTCACGCATTTTCTTGGCGTACTCGATCGTTAGATAGATCTTGTCCTCAAGATGCGAGAATTTTTCCATTCCCGTTAAGGCATTCATTCAGGGGTCTCCAAACTAGATGTTGTCAGGACTGTGGAAAACATTATCGGGGCTTTTGCGGAAAACTTCAAGTAAAAGATGAGGGTTTTATCAAAAACGAGGTTTTATTGCCAGTTTTTGCTCTAAATGGGAGAGTATTTGCTTATGTAGAGCCTCAACCTCATCCTCGATCAGCGTCCTTTCGTCGCTGCGATATTCCAAACGAATCGTAATCGAACGCTCATTATCTTGCAAGCCTTTGCCTTCGTAAACATCGACAAAGCTAACGTTACGGCAAAGCTCGAAGTTCTGCTCCGTAACCGCTTGGCGGGTCGCCGCAAATGAAATGTTTCGGTCGCCCAACAGCGAAACATCACGCGTTACAGCAGGGTATTTTGACAACGGACGATATGCGATCGGTGTCGATTCCATGTCAAGTATTGCTTGAAGATCGACCTCTGCCACATATACGGGTTGTTTGAATTTATAGCCCGCTGCTATATCGTCGCTCAAACGTCCTATGTATCCGACCCTTGATCCTTCAACCAAAACCGCCGCAGTCTGGCCCTTTCTCAGATGTTTTGCCTCGGCAGCAGTGAAGTCGGCATTTGATACACCAACAGCCTCAAGAGCCGCTTCTAACGCACCTTTAGCGTCGTATAGGTCTAACTCGCGGACCGTGACAGCTTTGCCCTCACTGATCTCACCGCCGATTACCACAAGAGTCAGGATCTCGCGTTCATTTGGCAGTTCGTATTCGCCTGTTTGGGCCGCAAAGACTTTGCCGATCTCAAATAGCTTTAGATCACGCCGTTGAAAGTTGAGATTAAGACGAACAGCGTCGAGTAAGCCGGGAAGTATGCTCGGCCGCATTCGCAGTGCTCCGTCGATCACCGAATCTTGCAGCGTTATGTACTTATCCTCGAGCTTTTCATTGAGCAACCCCGGTATATTCTCAAACACACCGTCCTGTCTAGTATCGATAAAGCTGTACGTGATTGCTTCGTCAAAGCCCATGTCAGCGAGGTTTTCACGCAGCCGCTTTTTTCGCGGTTCTGTTTTCTGATACTCGCCAGCACCGTATGCGGGAGGCAGTTCGTTTGCAATATTTTCGTACCCAGCGTGACGAGCGACTTCCTCTACCAAGTCCTCCTCGATAGCGATATCATGCCGCCACGTCGGGGAACTAAATGTTTTACGGTCGTCAGATGCGGTAATACCTAGGGCGGTGAGAATTCGGACGCATTCGCCGGTTTCGAACGACAATCCCGTCAATCTCTTTACCGAAGCGGAGATATCAGCCGAAGCGACCTGATTTGCTACGAATTTGTTCGGATAAACATCCACAAAATCGTCGGCTTTGCCGCCCGCAAGTTCACAGATCAACTCTGTCGCACGGTTGGACGCAGTGATAAGATTTTCGATGTCGACGCCGCGTTCAAAGCGATAGCTTGCTTCGGTTCCTAGCCCCAACGTTCTTGATGTAGCCCTTATATTCTCTCGTTTAAAGTATGCAACCTCAAGTAGCACACTAACCGTTGAATCGGTAATGCTCGAGTCTAAACCACCCATAACGCCGCCGATCGCAACCGGCTTTTCCGCATCACAGATCGCAAGCATCGTCTCGTCGAGCACGCGGTCAACCTCATCGAGCGTTGTGATCTTTTCCCCAGGAGTGGCTTTGCGGACGACAATGCGACCGCCGCTCAATTTATCAAGATCAAATGAATGCATCGGCTGCCCGAGCTCGTGCATAACATAATTGGTGATATCAGCAACATTATTGATCGAACGCTCACCGATGGCTTCGAGACGATTCACGAGCCACTGCGGCGACGGGCCGATCTTCACATTGCGGATGATGCGGGCTGTGAAGCGGTTGCAAAGGTTTGCGTCTAGGATATTTACGAGATTTGGGTCTCCAGGACTCGGAGCATCATAATTATTGATTATTAATTTAGAATTATTAATTACCTGCAATTCTCTTGCTATTCCTAGGTGCGATAAACAATCAGACCGATTTGAGGTCAGATCGATATCGAGGACAAAATCGTCTCCGTGCGGATGAATACCCTCAACTGCGAGGCCGACACGCGTAAGCTGTGCCGCGACCTCGTCGGCACTCATCTCGATATCGATCAGATCTTTTAGCCAATTGTAGCTGATGTTCATAACAAAAAAAGACGGGTGTTACTTAAACTGCTCCAAAAATCTCACATCGTTCTCGAACATATGTCGGATGTCATCGATCGAATACATCAGAGCAGTCATACGCTCAAGGCCAAAGCCAAATGCGAAGCCCGAATAGACGGTCGGGTCAACACCAACCGCTTTCAGGACGTTAGGATGCACCATGCCTGATCCGCCGAGTTCGATCCAGCCTGAGCCTTTGCACGGACGGCAGCGGTCACCCTCGAATTTACCGCTACCGTGACATTTGAAGCACGAAAAATCAAACTCCGCCGACGGCTCGGTAAAAGGGAAGTATGATGGACGGAAACGCGTAATTGTGT
Organism: Chloracidobacterium sp. UBA3360; assembly: GCA_002360555.1. GTDB lineage: Bacteria > Acidobacteriota > Blastocatellia > Pyrinomonadales > Pyrinomonadaceae > OLB17. The sequence continues at coordinate 9,781 of DEQS01000087.1, read as the reverse complement.
CTTCGCCAAACAGCCGCTTGAGCCATTCGGTGACAGTTCCCTTGAGATGGGCCATTGTGATGCCTTTATCAACGCAGAGGCCCTCGATCTGATGAAACATCGGGACATGGGTCATGTCAGGCGTATCGCGGCGAAAAACTTTGCCCGGAGCGATGATGCGGATCGGTACACCGCGTCGTTCCATCGCACGGATCTGGACCGTCGAGGTTTGCGAACGTAAGGCAAATCCCTGCGTCGTGTAAAACGTGTCTTGTGATTCGCGAGCCGGATGCCCCTCGGGGATATTAAGGGCGTCAAAGTTATAGTGATCGGTCTCGATCTCGCGGTCATCCTCGATCGCATAGCCCATCGAGACAAAAATATCTTCGATCTTTTGCCGCAATATCGTGATCGGGTGCAGATGGCCCGTTCGCGGCCGGCGGCCGGGCAGCGTCACGTCGAGCCGTTCACTTTCGATCTTAGCGTTTATGATGACTTCATTTAGTGTCTTCTCAACCGCATCGATCTTTGAAGCGATTTCCTTCTGCGCAGACTGCACAAATTGACCAAATCCCGCGCGTTCATCGGGGGCAACTTTCCCCACCAAGTTCATAGCGCCTGAGATCGGTGATTTTTTACCGGTGTGGCGGACCTTCAGCTCGGCGACCTCACGCAGTTTCGATTCGACATTGTCGAGCGACGCCCCATCGAGGCTTAGGCTGGCATAAGGTGCGAATTCATTTTGGAATTCGGTAAGAATCGCTTGGACTCGATCTCGTTCTTCGGACATAAGTTTAGAGAATATCAGTTTGCGGCAGCGACTGAAAACCTAATTCTAGCAGTGATGCGGAATCTCGTAAAATGCGCGGTTAAAAACGTGTTGTGCGACTTCTTTTGACCGGACCTCTTGCGGTGATATCATTGAAAACGTAGTCGTTGTACATCCATAAGGAGCTTTAAACAATGAAAGCCATAGTAAAGAGCAAGGCCGAGGTCGGTCTTTGGCTCGAGGAAGTGCCGGAACCAAAAATCGGCATTAATGACGTTCTGATCCGGATGAAAAAGACCGGCATTTGTGGTACAGATCTTCATATTTACAACTGGGATGCTTGGGCGCAAAGTACGATCAAAGTGCCGACAATACTAGGTCATGAGCTGGTCGGCGAGATCGTTGAAGTTGGCTCGAATGTCAATGATTTTTACGTTGGCGATATCGTAAGCGTCGAGGGGCACCTTGTCTGCGGTCGCTGCCGCAATTGTTTAGCTGGACGTCGGTATAAATGTGCGAACACACTTGGTTACGGCGTCAATACGGACGGCGGTTTCGCTGAGTACATGGCGGTACCGTTCACAAATATTTGGAAGCACAGCCCTGACATAGATCTCGATGTCGCGGCAATATTTGATCCGTTCGGCAATGCGGTGCATACGGCACTCGCGTTCGAAGTCTTTGGCGAAGATGTACTTATAACCGGGGCCGGGCCGATCGGAATAATGGCTGCGGCGGTTGCAAAACATGCGGGTGCTCGGCACGTTGTTATAACGGACGTTAATCCGAACCGCCTCGAACTCGCGAAAAAATTTAATGTGACGTTGGCCGTTGATGTCCGCGAGAAGTCGATCGCAGACGTGCAGAAAGAATTGGGGATGAAAGAGGGTTTTGATGTTGGTATGGAGATGTCGGGGAATCCGTCGGCGTTCCGAGACATGCTAGCGAATATGACGCACGGAGGAAATGTAGCATTTCTTGGAATTCCATCTGACGAATTTTCGATCAATTGGAAAACCGTCATATTTAACATGCTGACGATCAAGGGCATTTACGGCCGTGAGATGTACGAAACCTGGTATCAAATGAGCGTTTTGCTCGAGTCGGGGCTGGATATAACACCAGTAATTACTCATCGGTATTCTTACAAAGATTTTGAGAAGGGATTTGAAGCTATGCGAGAGGGAAACGGTGGAAAGGTTATTTTGGATTGGACCGAGATATAGAATTGTTAACCGCTAGATAGACGAAAGACGCTAAAAAATTATGTATGGAAAAGCGCAGGAACATTTTGCCCAGGTTCTGAACGAGATCAGGGAAGCGGGATTGTATAAAAGTGAGCGAGTGATCGAGAGCCCGCAGGAAGCGCATATTAGCGTGACCGGCGGCAAAAGCGTACTGAATATGTGCGCGAATAACTATCTTGGGCTTTCGGACGATCCGACCATCGTGGCGGCAGCGAAGAAAGGGCTTGACGAGTGGGGATTTGGACTGTCGTCGGTTCGGTTTATTTGCGGGACGCAGACGATACACAAAGAGCTTGAGAGAAAGATAAGCGAGTTTCTGGGGACAGAAGACACGATCCTTTACACGTCTTGTTTTGATGCCAATGGCGGGCTGTTTGAGACGGTATTGAGTGAAGAAGACGCGGTTATTTCCGATTCTCTGAACCACGCCAGCGTTATCGACGGAATTCGTTTGAGTAAAGCCCAACGTTTTCGATACGAAAATGGCGATATGGCCGATCTTGAGGCGAAATTGCAGGAAGCTTCGTCGGCAAGGTTTAAGATGATCGCGACCGACGGAATTTTCTCGATGGACGGTTTTATTGCTAAATTGCCGGAGATCTGCGATCTGGCCGACAAGTACAATGCGATGGTGATGGTCGACGATTCGCACGCGGTCGGTTTTATGGGTAAAACCGGACGCGGTGTGCATGAACACCACAACGTCATGGATCGTGTCGATGTGATCACCGGAACGCTCGGCAAGGCTCTAGGCGGCGCCAGCGGCGGTTATACGAGCGGTAAACAAGAGATCATCGATCTGTTGCGACAGCGTTCGCGACCGTATTTGTTTTCAAATTCTGTCGCTCCGCCGATCGTAACCGCGGCCATTGCGGCGATCGATATGCTCACCGGATCGACTGAGCGTCGCGACAAGTTGATGGACAATACACGGTATTTCCGTGAAAAGCTGTCAGCGATCGGTCTCGAGATCGTCCCAGGCGAACATCCGATCGTGCCCGTAATGTTTGGCGACGCCGTGCTTGCCACGAAAATGGCCGAAGCGATGCTGAAACGCGGCGTTTACGTCATCGCTTTCTCATTTCCGGTCGTACCGAAAGGGAAGGCACGTATTCGAACACAGGTCTCGGCCGCACACAGTCGTGAAGATCTTGATTTTGCAGTCAAATGTTTCGCCGAAGCAAAGGCAGAACTAGGAATCTGAACGGCAAAAGGCTCCGACAGACGGAGCCTAGCCATTGATAATTCCTAACTTAACTAAGCTGACGCTTGTGCTTTCTTACCGATCGCATCTTTCGCCTGGCCGACGATAGATGCAAATGTTTCAGGCTGTTTTACCGCCATATCAGCAAGGACTTTGCGGTCCAATTCGATCTCGGCAAGGCTCAGGCCGTGTATGAACTGCGAATACTTGATGTCGTTAAGACGGCAAGCCGCGTTGATACGGACGATCCACAGTTTGCGAAAATCACGCTTTTTCAGCTTTCTGCCGGTGTAGGCAAAGTTTAATGCGCGTTCGACCGACTCTTTGGCCGAGCGATACAGTTTTGATTTCGTTCCACGATAGCCTTTGGCTAAGGCTAAAATTTTCTTACGTTTTTCTAAACGTTTATTACCACGTTTTGCTCTTGGCATAATTCACTCCTTTCAGTTGTTTGGAGTCCCGCCTTTAGGCGGCCAGCCTGCTAAAGCAGGTACTCCGAACGCATTTAATCTCTCCCGTACGGCAGCATCTTTTCGACGCGTTTCTGATCGCCTTCGGATACTAAGCAATCGATATCCAGATTGCGTTTACGCTTGCTCGTTTTCTTAGTCAAAATATGACGTGCATGGCTGTGTCCGCGTTTGAACTTGCCGCTGGCGGTCGAGCGAAAACGCTTTGCCGCGCCTTTGTGTGTTTTTAGTTTTGGCATAACTCTCTCCTGTCTAACTATCTAAAAAATCTCGTCTTCGTCTGTTTTCGGCTCGGCCTTGGCCTTTGCCGCCGGCTTCTTGGCTGCTGGTTTCGCTACCTTGACCGGTTTTTCTTCTTTTTCAACTACCTCTACAGGGGCAGCTTTTTTGGCATCTGCGACCTTCGCTTTCTTTGGGTTAAAGATCGTGAACATCTGATAGCCTTCCATCTTTGGATAAACCTCGACATCCGCCAGGTCTATTAAGTCCGCAGTCAGCTTTTTGAGGATCTTTCCGCCAAGCTCGCGGTGGGTCATCTCACGTCCGCGAAAAGCGATGGTCGCTCTGACCTTGTCACCGTCGTTTAGCCATTTGCGGGCGTTTTCCATTCGGTAACTGTAATCATGATCGTCGGTGCCGGGGCGAAACTTGATCTCTTTGACCTCGACCGTGACCTGTTTCTTTTTCGCGTCATGCGCTTTTTTCTTTTGCTCATACAGAAACTTGCCATAATCGATCATCTTACAGACCGGCGGTTGGGCCTTTGGTGCGATCTCGACCAGGTCGATCCCGCGATTTCGGGCTTCCTGGATAGCATCACGCGTATCCATCACGCCAAAAAGCTCACCATCCTCGGTTACGACTCGTACGGACGGAACGCGTATGCGTTCATTGGTCCGGTGCAGCGGTTCACGAAACCGCGGCTTAAATTTTCCACCAAATCTTCTAGCGATAAATGCCTCCGTTGTTAATAACCCGTTCTAGAGACTGCGGCTGAGTTTTTCAGCGGTAATTTTCTCTTTGAACTCATTTAGCGTCATCACGCCGATGTCGCCCTGTTTGCGTTCGCGAACGGCCACTGTGCCATCCTCAAGTTCCTTATCACCCAGCACGAGCATATAAGGGATCTTTTGCATCTGTGCGTCACGTATCTTTGCACCGATCTTATCAGAAATTGTATTCGATTCTACACGAAAACCGGCGGATCTGAGCTCTGCGGCAACCTGTTCGGCATAATCATTAATGCGGTCGATGATCGGCAGCACTGTTACCTGAACCGGGGCGAGCCACAGCGGGAATGCTCCCGCGTAATGCTCGATCAACACACCAAAGAACCGTTCGATCGAACCAAACAACGCCCGGTGGATCATAAACGGGCGATGTTTTTGGTTATCGTCACCTGTGTATTCAAGCTCAAACCGCTCCGGCAGATTAAAATCAAGCTGGATCGTTCCAAGCTGCCAAACGCGGCCGATGGCGTCCTCGATCTTGATGTCGATTTTAGGTCCGTAAAACGCAGCCTCACCTTCGATACGTTCGTAGGCTATATTTCGCTCGTCGAGAGCACTCGCAAGCTGTTTTTCGGCGTCGGCCCAATCTTCGTCAGAGCCGAGATAGCCTTTGTTCTCCGCGCCGCCGCGAACCGACAGCTCAAATTTTACTTTTTCAAAACCATAGGTCTCAAAAACCTTGATCGCAAAATCCAAACAATCCGCAACCTCAGCATGGACCTGATCGGGACGCACAAAAAGATGGGCATCATCGACCGAAAATCCGCGAACACGCATCAGGCCGTGGAGGGTTCCGGAAAGCTCGGCACGATAAACGGTGCCCATTTCCGAGTACCGCTGCGGCAGGTCGCGGTACGAGCGCGGGCTGGATTTGTAAATACCGATGTGAAAAGGGCAGTTCATCGGCTTGAGGCGGTATTCCTCGTCCTCAATGCTTGTCGGAGCGTACATCGAATCGGAATAGTTGCCCTCATGGCCGCTCTTTACCCACAGATCGCGTTTGGCGATATGCGGCGTAAATACAAAGCTATATCCGCGACGCTCAAGCTCCTCTTTGAGCAGCCGTTCCATCTCGTTGCGGATAATGCCGCCTTTCGGATGCCAAAGTATCAAGCCTTGGCCGTAGTCGTCGTCGATAGAGAAAAGGTCGAGCTGTTTTCCAAGCTTACGGTGATCGCGTTTCTCGGCCTCTTCACGCTGCTTGAGCCACGCGTCAAGTTCTTCTTGTTTGGCAAACGCGGTCCCATAGATACGCTGCATCTGTTCACGCTCGGCGTCGCCTTTCCAATATGCTCCTGAAAGTGCAAGCAGTTTGAAAGCCTGCAATTTGCCTGTATGGGGCACGTGGGGTCCGAGACAGAAATCTATGAAGGGCGAATTGTCGATGTAATAAAGCGTTGCCGAATCGGAAACTTTATCGGTAATAAGCTCACACTTGAGCGGCTCGTCACGTTCTTTGAAAATATCAAGGATCTTAGCTTTATCAACCAATTCGCGGCGATAGACAAGATTTTGCTTTGCCATTGCCTTCATCTTTTTCTCGATGACAGGCAGGTCGTCTTCGGTAAGATTTCGCGGAGCGATAACATCGTAGTAGAACCCATAACGCGGGTCTTCCATCAACGCCGGGCCAACACCCAGTTTTGTACCGGGAAAAAGATCGAGTATCGCCGCAGCAAGCAGATGCGCGGTCGAGTGGCGAATAAGTTCGAGGCCATCGTGCGAATCCGCAATGATCGGCTCGATCGAGAGAACTTCGTCGGTCGCGGTCAATTCGCGATTCAGATCCAGATCCTCGCCGTTCACTTTTGCGGCAAGTGTTTTCTTTAACGCATCGCGGTCAAACGCCTTTATCGCATCCGCCACGGTCGCGGGCGCAGGGATAGACCGCTGATTATCGCCAAATTTAATGTTTAATTCGCTCATATTTCGTAAATAGTTCGATGTGAATCGTGAATAGAGGATTTCTATTTACGATCCAGGTTTCAAACAAAATAAGCCGCCACGAAAAACTTTTCGTCACTCTTATCTATTCTCTATTTACAGTTCACTCGTCACGAGTGTCACTACTACTAACTAGGATCAGATCCGATAAGAGCGACTTTGCTTTGCAGCATCCCGAGAGACACCGAGATTTTCCCGCCATTAGAAGCGGGGCGTAGTAGTTGTAAAAACAGCAAAGTACTTCGTAAGCATCTTATCGAAAGTATGTAAATGGTAGTCTCTAGCAGACTCGAACTGCTGACCCCTACCTTGTCAAGGTAATGCTCTACCAACTGAGCTAAGAGACTAAACCCGTCGCAAATCCAAGAGAAAAGCGAACAATTAGGATGCCAAATGCTTGTAAGTGTGTCAAGTATGAACAGATTTAACGTTGTAACCCGCTGGGATATCCGGGACTACGTCTTCAACTTTGCCGCGGCGTTATCCACGAATTTCCAAACTTGAGATTCGGGGATCAGCATCGGCTTTTCGACTATCGATAACGATAGTTTTTCGGCTGCATCTTCATAAGTCGCACGCAAGATGACGCCAAACGGCCCCGTGACCTGTACATCATCGCCGTCAGGAACTGTAACGCCCCATTGTGTAAGTTCGCGGCGAAAACGATTAAGCCGCTCGCGCGACACATCTGTAAATACTTTTGTTTCAGACATATAAGATAGCTAATAACAAGGCGAGACTGGCGTCAAGCGACTCCGGAACAAAACCGATGCATGCCTATTGCGACTAGCTTTGTCGTGCGATTATCAACATCATAGGTCGGGTTGACCTCGCTGAATTCAATGATCTTTGTATTCGCAAGCGAAGCGGCGTACTTGACTAGTTGGATAAATTCACCCGCTCGCAAACCCAACGGCGACGGAGCAGACGTGCCGGGAGCATCTGCCGAACGCACTGCATCCATATCGAAACCAAAAAATGTATTGAGTGAGGAACTGTGGCCGATAAACTTTTGCCTTATCTGCTCCTTGATCTCAATGTCTGCCTCGGCTCTCGAACGCAAAAGTTCGAGACTGATGCGGTGCACACCGTTGTCGCGGAGGTATTCGTAATATATCGGCGAACATAAATGTGTCTGATAGCCGACCTCGTAAAAATACGACGGCAGCAGATGCTTTTCTAGCAGCAATTGTCTGTATTGCGTACCGTTATTCCGCTGCTCAGCGATCCTCACATCAAGGTGCGAGTCAACATTAACGCCGATCCACCATTCCGGACCAAAGACCTCGGCCATAGCCACTCCATCGGGATAGGAAATATCATTTCCACCACCAAGCACGATCACGCGTTTGCCGTCTCGGAGTAACTGTTGGACGACTGTTGTGTGTGTATCGTGCGTTTCCTCAAGCGACGCACCGATAGCCACGTTGCCAAGATCGAAAACCTTCTTTTTGATATTAAAAGGTGTAAGACGGTAAAACTGTTCGCGGATCATATCAGGAGCCGCAGCCGCGCCGACACGTCCCGTATTACGTCGGACGCCTTCGTCCTGAGGACATCCAAGTATCACTACATCCGCGGAATCATATTGAACCGGATCGTGCGATACGACCTCACCAAGCCTCGGATCGTTGACATCGCCACGCTGGTAGAATAAACGATCGTCAGGCCGCGTTGTCAGGTCAAATATCTCACTCATATTAAGGTTAGTATTTTCCTAATTCTCGGCGAAGTCAACACAACTTATACTTGACATCTTTTTGCCTATATAATAACACTTACGATAAATGATCGGCCGCGTCCAGTGGCTAACCGAATGAAATTGTAACAGGTATTTTGACTGCCCAGGTATCGAGTTTATGAAGAGATCACCCATATCACTTTTATCATTTCTCATAACGTTAGTATTTGTCTTCCCGATTCTTGCACAAACATCTGATGTCTATAGCTGTGTGACCGATCTAGTCATCGAAGACCGAGCCGCAAATCCGAAAATAACACGTGCTGTTTATCAACCATCGAAGAAATGGATTCCCGGGCAGGAAATTCGCGTTAAATTTCTCGATGGAAACGAATTCGTGAAAAGCAAGGTTAGGCAATATGCCGAGACGTGGGAAGAATATGCCAATATTGATTTCGTTTTCGTTCAATCCGGACCTGCTGAGATTCGCATAAGCTTCACGTTGGATAAAGGTTCGTGGTCCTATTTCGGGAAAGATTCTGCAAGACAATCACAGGTTAAAACGCCGACTGGTACCCAATTTGTTAGAGATACAACAGGCGCATCGATGAATTTTGGCTGGTTTAACGACAAAACACCAGAAGAAGAGTTTAGGCGAACAACCTTGCACGAATTTGGCCATGCTCTTGGATTGCACCACGAACACCAAAACAAAAACCAGAATATTCAGTGGAATGAAGAGGCGGTTTATGCCTATTTTGCCAGGCAAGGTTGGTCGAGGGAAAAGACGCAATCTCAGGTCTTAAAAAAATATGGAAATGATAGTGAGGTTTCAAATGGTGTTTATGACCCGCTTTCGATAATGCACTATTATTATCCACCCGAACTGATAAAGGGCGGAGCGAAGATCCGATCTAACTCTGTTCTTTCAGCAAATGATAAAGCGATCATCGAAGAAATGTATCCTTTTGATGAGAATACTGCGAGGGTCACAAAACCGCCGATTAACAAACCTCCGACAACCACGCCCGTTAAGCCCCCGGTTCAACCAAGCGGACCGACGATCTCATTTAGCGATGTTTCGGTAGATTTCGAAGGGTACGATGACAAGACAGAACAGGACGGGATGACATTTACCTCTGAATTCAAAGTGAAAAACGGCCTCAAGCAGGAGTTTTCGTTTGCGATATATTTCTACAATGCTAACGGCACGCCACTGAAAGACTCGAATAAAAAGTTTTATTCGACGACCGGTTCAGTCGCCGTTTTCAAAAAATTTACCCCTGCCTATGCCGACGCCGTCTACAACCAATACGAGATCTTTATGCCCTACGAAGAGCTTGAGATCGAATGCGGCGAGCATAGTCTGAAATATTCAATTGGCGTTTGGAGCGGGCAAAAAAGAATCGTTACAACGGGTTATACGTATTTCACCCTGGATATTCCTTGCGAAGAATAGCTGGTCGGTTTTCGGGCG
>DEQS01000110.1 GCA_002360555.1 Chloracidobacterium sp. UBA3360 | reverse complement strand
TCCGCCTGACGGCTGTCCGCACTCTGTCGGCGGCTCTGGCGAAAGGCAAAGCTTTTTTCGGCGATCTCACGAACTTGCTCAAAATTGCCAAATGCATCGAGCAAATTTAGCAGACTTGTATACGTCGCGCGAAAGCGGCTCTCCAGTGCGTCGGGCGGAGCTTTTAACAGCTCCGCGATCTTCTTCGGGTTTTGAAACTGTCCCGGTGCGAGCACGACAAAACCGACATTATCCCGTCCCCGACGCCCGGCGCGTCCGGTCATTTGCTGCAATTCGCTCGCCGTCAAAGCACGCCAGCCGTCATTGCCGCGAGTATCGGCGTTGCTAATAACAACGGTCCGAGCAGGGAAATCAACGCCCGCCGCAACGGTCGAGGTCGCAAAAAGAGCATTGAGCAAACCGCCGGACATCATCTTTTCGATGAGCAATTTCCACGACGGGATATGCCCCGCATGATGTGCGGCGACACCGGCACGCACGATCAACGCGGCGTGTTTGTGATCGAGAACCTCAGGGAACTCGGCGGCAAAATCGTCAAAGATAGCCTTTCGTTTGGATTGACGTTCCGGATCCGCGCGCTGCGATTTGTCGGCGGCAACCTCCGATACGGCTTCGTCACATTTTCGCCGGGTCGGGAGAAACACAATTGCGGGCAACAGGTTAAACCCGCGCAGAGCAGTGATCAGTTTCGGCGGTGAAAGATCTGTCCTCGGCTGCTCCATATCGGACAAGTATACGTTGAAAGCAAAATAAATAAAAAAGTTGCGACCGTTCGCATACGTTCAGCGTCTATAGGACGGATAGCTGTACCAATCACACTCGACCGAGGAAAATAACAATGAAAAGATCGATCGCTGCGTTAGTCTGTGTACTCGCATTTTCAGCAATTTCTGTTTCGGGACAAATATTTAAGCTCCCGCAACTAGGCCCAAAACCTACTCCAAAGCCCGTTTCTACGCCGACAATGGGCGGACCGGTTCAAACACCGAACAACTCCGGCGACAACAGCGGCCCTAGCAATGCTCAGCCGCCGACCGCGACCGACAATCCTGTGCTGTTAAAGACGACGCTCGACATCCGTTGCGATACCGAAAATCGTTACTGGAAAATGCCGACCGAGTCTAACTATACGAGCTGGATACCGCAGCTAAAATTTAAGGTCCGTTACGCCGGTGCGACAAAGCTGCGGCTGATGGCCGAGTACTTTACACCTGACGGAAAGCCGTGGTTCTCAGAGACTCTCGGTACCAACATGTCGAACGCTACGGAAAAGACAGTTGATATCAACAGCGAAAGGGGTTCGGGCCGTTTCGAAAACAAATCGACCATCGCGACCGGGCTCTTTGGCGTCAAGATCACAGATTCGCGTGACGGCAGCGTGTTGTTTCAAGGCAAATTTAAGGTCGGTAAATTCAAATACGGGCCGAATATCCCAATGTTCAAAAACCAGAACGATTTCTTTGTCGATCAAGACTGGAATCTACCGATCGGCTATGTCTGGCTCAATTGGAAAGATAGAAACGCACCTGCACCGACCGTGAGTATGTGGATCAAGGGCGAAATGCGGCTCGACGATCTCGAGGCACGCCTCTTTTACAACGGTGAACAGATCGCCACGACCGACGATATGGGCGCGGCCGAGTCAGTGCAGCAGCGATACCCTAACAGCCTAGAGAACAAGGAAACGCACCGCTGGGAGCTGTTTAATTTTGAATGGTACAAGTACAAATACGCCGCAAACGCCCAAGGGCGAAACATGTTTCGTCAGGCGAGATTTATGAATGATTCGGATGGCAGTTATACCGTAAAGGTCTTTCATAAAGGCGTGCAGATCCGCGAAGCATCGTTTAGCGTCGCGGGCGGCATGATCGCTGACAATGGTGTTGCATCGAGCAATAATTTCAGCGACGGCAAGACTATTATTCCCGTCAAAATTATGGGTGATCGAGATAAATGGAGTTCGGCGACCTGGAAGGCGGATGCATTTTATGCGAATCCTTTGTCAGGATTTACCTGGCCCTAAGACTATCACTCGGCGAGGATACGTAAACCGTCGAGCAGTAGGTTTTCATCAACGACATCGATGACGTCAGTATTTTCGGCGATCATCGATGCAAAACCTCCGGTGGCGATAACTTTAGGGTTATCGCCTATTTCTTTTTTGATCCTTGCGACCGTGCTTTCGACGAGCCCGATCTGACTGTAAAAAATGCCCGCCTGGATAGACGTTTCGGTTGTGTGATTGATGACGCGGCTAGCGGCGTCGATCTCGATCTCCGGCAATTGAGCCGTGTTCAAATGCAGAGCCTTTGCCATCGTCTTCATTCCCGGAGCGATCAGGCCGCCGCGCAGGACACGGTTTTTATCGACAACGTCAATAGTCGTCGCGGTACCAAAACTACACGCGATGACCGGAACGCCATATTTTTCTGCTGCTGCAAAGGCGTTGACGAGCCGGTCTGTACCGGCGGCACCGAGCGGCTCGTATTTAATATCGAGGCCAAAGTCCATGTAGTTGGTTACGAACCGGACATCGATATCAAACGCGGCCTCGAGCGCATCGCTTAATTGCGAATTAACGCCGGGTACGACCGAACACACCAACGCTTTTGAGATAGTTGCGTTACCAACTTTCTCAATTAGTTCTGCGGAATGCAGATCACTATTTGTTGGGATCGAAAATTTTGAGGTGAGATGCGGACCGTCAAAAACGCCGAACTTTATCGCTGAGTTTCCTATATCAACGGCGAGGAGCATTATCCCTTGAGCGGCAGGCCGTCGTATATTACGTTCCAGCCGTTTTTGCGGCTTGTGCGGAGGCTTTTGGTGAACCACTCGACGGCCGCACGGGCATCGTCGTAGATCTGAACCGCAGGACGGTCTTCGCGAGGATCAACACGGCAGATGGCGGCTCCGACGGTCGCGGTTTTGATGCACAGGAGCGCGATCATATTGTCTTTTTGCATGACGGCGGTGCGGAGGGCGACGTTTTCAAACTCTTCGTCAAAGTCCTCAAACTCAGCCAGCTCTTCATCAAAATCGTCGTCAAAGCCGACCAGGTCTTTTTCGAGATCCTCGTCAAAATCAAAATCGGCTTCTAGTTCAAAATCTTCGTTCATACTGCTTGTCCTGCGTATTTACACGTTACACGCTTGGGCGGCGAAATTCAATTCGTATTTGACCTCAGCGTGATTTTTGACGAGCATCTCTTCGGCCACGCGGTTGCCCGTCCGGCGGTCGATGACCTCACGCCAGATCTCATTTTCACGAAAATTCTTGCCGTCCTCGGTCGAAAATTTATGATTTTTTTCGATGACGTGATACGAATATTGTGTCTCGCGGTCAGAGTAGATCGCACCTTTCAAATGGTCGTCGGTCAGCCAGAGCTTGATCTGAAATGTAAGGTCGGTCGGGTTGTAAAACCGCAGGTCGATGTAGTTATAAAAAACGCCGGCACCGCTGCCAAACGGCAGCACGCGGTTCTCATCCGGAAACGGATCAAAGCTGTGATGGTGCCGCTCCGAGATCTCAAGCGGCGTGTGCAGCGACATCCAATACAGCAAATTTGCAAGCTGGCACAGCCCGCCGCCGACGCCTCGGACCACCTCGCCGCGTGACAGCTGCATGCCCTCGTGATAGCCCTTGTCCTCGGTCGCCTCACCGACGCATCGCCAAAACGAAAAAGTCTCGCCCGGGTTGATCAAGATGCCGTCGATGGTCGGACACGCAAGCCGCAAGTTCTTGATCTTGTTTTCCTGCAACTCCGGATCAGAATTTCCCAACCGCCGACGCAGCAGTGATTGATGCTTTTTGCAGGTAAATTTGAGTGCTTCGGACTCTTTTTTAGACGCAAATCGCCCGATACGCGGCAGGTCGGCTATGTGGCGAAACATTCGCTTTTGCCAGATACGCGTGTGGTAAAAAAATGGGTGAATTTCCGACAGTCTTCGTTTCAAAATATATTTGCCACCGATCTCACGGATCAGACCGATCACATCGGTTCGATCTGCGCTATCCGTGGCTAAACCTCTCTCAGCCGCTCAACATCTCCGGCTTGAACGATTGTAACCGAACCGACGCCTGTCTTCACTCTGAGCGCTCCATTTTCTTCGAGGCCGTCGGTCGTGCCCTCAAGAACACCGTCCGGCAGCGTTACGCGGACTGCTTTTCCGCTAAAATACGACGAACGCTGACGCCAGTTTTGAATTATTTCTGTCGGCCCATCGTCGCTATTTAACGTCTCGTACCAATAGCTCAGATACTTGATCAAAGCACCCTCGACATTGCCGGACGTTACCGCACCAGATCTTTCTGCCTGAATTGAGGTGGCCGTTTCGGCGATCTCGTCGGGGAAATTAATGCTCTTAAGATTGATCCCGATGCCGACGATCACTGCGTTCCCTGATTGGGTATCAACCGTCTCGGCGAGAATGCCACTGATCTTTTTTTCGCCGATAAGCACATCGTTGACCCATTTAATGTCAGGCTTTAGTCTAAATTCTTTGAGCGTGTCATAGACCGCTACACCCGCCATCAGCGTGATAAGTGACAAATATTTCAGGTCAAATTTTGGCCGCAGCACAATACTGAAATACAGCCCCGAATCGGGTTCAGACACCCACGTTCGTCCATGCCGTCCGCGTCCCGCCGACTGCTCGCGTGCGATCACACACAGGCCTTCGTCGGCACCTTGGCGGGCTTGGTTGGCGGCTTCGGTGTTTGTCGAGCCGAGAGAATCGAAGCGGAGAATATTGATGTTCATCGGGCCGGTCGCCAAAGCGAATCGCAGTAATAATTTTTATCGTCAAAGAAATTTTGTTTTACCTTAAAGCCACTGTTTTTTGCGAGCTCTTCGATCATCTTCAGGCTATATTTTTGTGAGATCTCCATAAATACAGCCTCCCATGGGTCGAACTCAAAATCGCGTCCGAGAGCGTCGATCCGCACGGTTTGTTTTTCGCGGCTGACCAAAAACGAGCGGGCCGAGCCCTCGATCGGACGATAATTCGCGTAATGGGTAAATTTGCCGAGGTCAAAATTACCGCCGAGTTCGCGGTTGATACGCGTCAGCAAATTGAGATTAAATTTTGCCGTCACACCCGCCGCGTCGTCGTATGCGTTTGCTATGACGTGCGGATCTTTTTGCAGGTCAAACCCGACCAGGAGCAGATCGTTGTCGCTCATCACCTCACGCAAAGATCTAAAAAACGCGACGGATTGTTCGGCACTAAAATTTCCGATATTCGAGCCAAGAAAGAGCAAAACCTTGCGGCGTCCGTTTGCAGATCTTAGCGATTCGAGGATCTTAAAATAATCGCCGTTCATCGCATTCATACGCAATGCAGGGAACTCACGCTCAAATTTTTCGGTTAAAGCGTCCAGAGCCTCTTGCGAAATATCGATCGGCGAATACGATATGTCTGCGTTCTGTTTTAGAAAATGATCAACCAGCACGGCCGTTTTTGTGCCGTCGCCCGCACCGAGCTCGATCAGGTCAAACGCATTATCGCCATTTGCAAACGCACGGTGTATCTCGCTCGTCTGCGTCGAAAAAATCTCGTTCTCGCATCCGGTCAGGTAATACTCCGGCAGCTTCATTATTTCCTGAAACAACCGCGAGCCTTCGTCGTCGTAAAAATATTTCGACGAGAGTTCCTTGGGCGTGGCCGACAGCCCGCGAAGTACGTCGTCGGCAAATTGTGAGAGTTCAGTTGTTGTAGAACCTTTCATAAGAGATTTGTCCACAGATAAACACGGATGAACACAGATAATGTAAATGATCTAAAAATCTGTGTTTATCTGTGTTCATCTGTGGATGAATATTCATTTTGCAAGTCTGATCCCCGTAAATTGCCATCTTAAATGCGGATTGAAAAAGTTCCTGTATGATGGACGACAATGACCGGCGGGTGTTACGACCGAGGCTCCGCGCAAGACCATTTGGTTGATCATAAATTTGCCGTTGTACTCGCCGACCGCTCCGGCGGCTTTTTTGAAGCCGGGATATGGCAGATATGCGCTGTTTGTCCATTCCCAGCGTTGGCCCCATTCGAAATGCGAAGATGCGATCTCCCATTCAAATTCCGTCGGCAGACGGCGACCTTTCCACTCGGCATAAGCAACGGCCTCGTAGTACGAAACGTGAGTCACCGGAGCATTCATCGCGAGATCCCGAAGCCCCGCGAGCGTGTAATGCCGCCAACCCTGATCGTTGCGATGCCAGTATAATGGCGACGAGACATCATTTTGTTTAACCCAATCCCAACCATCCGAATGCCAAAGCATCGGATCGTCATAGCCACCGGCATCGATGAAATCAATAAACTCGCCGTTAGTCACTAACCTGTCCGAGATCGCAAAATCCTCAAGATAGACCTTGTGACGAGAAAGTTCGTTGTCAAAGCAAAACCCTTGGCCGTTATGGCCGATCTCATGGATACCGCCTCTGACTTCGACAAAATTGCCCGTTCCGAATGCAGCTTCTTCAAAGGCAAGATCCGAGTGATAAACCGGGAAAAGCGGATTTAGGCTAAAGGTGTATTTCAGATCGGTCAGGAAAAGCTCCTGATGCTGCTGCTCGTGGTTTAGGCCGAGAACGACCAGATCGCGAACCTCGGCGGGCACGTCATCTCCGAGCAGATCGGCCATTTTTTCATCAACGTATTTGCGATATTCAAACACCTCTTTGACCGTCGGACGGCTTATGGCACCGCGGTAGTCGCGGGCGGTGCGGTCACCGATCGAGTTGTAATAGCTGTTGAAAAGAAAGCTAAAATTATCGTCAAAGACCTTATAGTCCGGCACAAATTTCTTGAGGACCATCTCCTCAAAAAACCAGGTCGTATGGGCGATGTTCCATTTTGGCGGCGATGCGTCGATAACCGGCTGCGGTATGTAATCTTCCGTCTCGAGCGGCTCGCACAGCTTTTCGGTGTATGAGCGAACCGACGTGTAAAACGCGCGGATATCAGTCGAAGTTTCTTGTTTCGGCGTTGCTTGCATTTATCCAATTAAACCAAATCCAGCGGCAAAGGTGAAGATTTTATTGTGGCTGGCCAAGTTTAATTAGAGCCTCTTTGCAGATCTCAGCGAGATAAATGTCGGGTGAATTGAGATAGGAGCGGAGGACGCCAGCAGACGACTCATCGCCGATCGAACCTAAGGCAAAGGCGGCCTCGCGGCGCGTATCGTCAGATTCTTTCTGATTTTTTAGCACAGATGTCAGCACGCCGACCGCGTTCCGGAAAGCCGGATCCGACGGAACATTTGTTTCAGGTTCTTTATATTTTGACGGAAGAAAGTTTTGCGGCGTGACGGCTGAAAGATTCCCAGACCTCGCGAAATTTGCGATCTGTCCGATGGCTTTGGCAGCGGAGCGGCGGAGAAATTCGTCCGACTCGGACGGCTTTTTCTTTAGGACAGCGGTCAGGGCATCGAGGGCCGAAATATCGCCGATCTTTCCTAGAGCGACTGCGGCTGCGGAACGGACCTGGTCCGCACGATCTTTTTGCAAAGAGCGAATTAGCATCGAAGCGGCTGAACGGTCGGCGACGGTTCCAAGTGCGAATGCTGTCTCTGCTCGAACAAACTCTGCTTTGTCATTTAAAAGCGGGATCAATGCCGTCGCGGCATCATTCTTCGGCAAGTAAATTACTGCCGACGCGGCGGTTGCACGGACGATCTCGTTGGAGTCGGTCAATAGCTGAATGGCGAGTCGTGATGCTTCTTCGGTATGAATGACCTTGATCTGATGTAATGCGTTACGTTTAAGTTCTGTATTGCCGGAGGCAAGATCGGATCGGATGATGTCAAGGTTTTGAGAATAAGAATTGCCTGCAAAACACCCGAAAGACACGAAAAAAAGAAGAAGGAGGCTTAGGTTTATACATCTGCTCCGTGTCATCTCTTTTCTTGCTGGCCAGTTTTCACCCATCAATTTGTTTGGTGCAACTGTCTACCGCCCATTCGTTCCCATTCGGTTACCTGGCGTGCACGGCGGTTTTCATGGGCGTTTGCGAGATATGCGATCACCTCGTCGGCAATGCCGTTATCGGCGGATCTGGAGCCTGGATTTTTTGCGATATAGTTGCGGGCTGTGGCCGCGTCGGCCGGAGTTAATTTGTCGATCTTACGAGCGGCAGTTCTATTCATTTGGTTGACCATCTCTTTTGCCTCCAATTTTCGGGGCAGACGGTCGAACCTAGCGGGCTACACTTTACGTCCTTAACGTCTGCAAAATTATTGTTTTTATCATTAAGTTCGTGTGCTCCGAAACACCGGTCTCAAAGTTTTGTTCAGAATATCACGGTTTTTTCGCCGTGAAAAGAAAAAATTCGCTAAACTTAAGTTTTTTACATGAAAGAGATGGACGAGAAATATTTTCCAAAAAAGGTCGAGCAGAAATGGCAGCAGAAGTGGGCCGATAGCGGTGCATTCGAATGTGAGGCCGAGGGCTGTGACGACCGGCCAAAATTTTACCAGCTCGAGATGCTGCCGTACCCGTCAGGCAATCTGCACATGGGGCACGTGCGAAATTATTCCGCCGGCGATGCGATGGCGTGGTACAAACGGCTCAAAGGGTTTAATGTCATGCACCCGATCGGCTGGGATTCGTTTGGCCAACCGGCCGAGGATGCGGCGGTCAAACGCGGTGTAAATCCCCGTGAGTGGACCGAGGCAAATATCGACGTCATGCGCGGTCAGTTGCAACGCCTAGGCATCAGCTACGACTGGCGGCGACAGATGTACGCCCACCGGCCCGAATACTACAAATTTGACCAGTGGTTTTTCTTGAAGATGTACGAGAAAGGCCTTGCGTACAAGCGTTTGACGCAGGTCAACTGGTGCTCGCACGATCAGGCGACGCTGTCTAATGAGCAAGCCAGCGGCGGACTTTGCTGGCGTTGCGGCAACCCGGTGACCAAAAAAGATCTCGAGCAGTGGTTCTTTAAAACAACTGCGTACACCGACCAATTGCTCGATGACATGGCAGAGATCGAAAGCGGCTGGCCGGCGAATGTTTTGAAACGCCAAAGCGACTGGATCGGGCGGTCTGAGGGAGCGTTTGTCGATTTTGAAGTGAAAACGTCGGGCGACACTTTGTTTTACTGCGACCTCGATGGCGGCACGGCTGAATCGGGAACAGTGCGCGTTTTTACGACGCGTATCGATACGATCTACGGAGCGAACGCAGTTGTTCTTGCCGCCGAGCATCCCGTCATTCAGGCAAATATTGACCATTTCTCCGAGGATGTCGCGAGCAAGATCGCATTTATTCGTGCCGAGAACACCAAGCCGACCGACCACGAAGTCGAGATCGAAAAAGACGGTATAGACACCGGTTTACGTGCGATCAACCCTTTTAGCGGCGAGGAATTGCCGGTATGGGTCGGCAACTACGTGATGATGGAGTACGGCACCGGAGCTGTGATGAGCGTCCCGGCACATGACGAGCGGGATTTTGAATTTGCAAAGAAATTTGAGCTGCCCATTCGCCAAGTGATCTCCGAACCGCACATGGAGCACGCCCATCACACGATGCAGGCGATGGCGCTTGAGGTTCCGCTCACTGCGTATGGCGTGCTTGTCCATTCCGATTATTGGAACGGCAAGACCAGCGAAAATGCAAAACAGGAAATGGCCGCGTACGCGGTCAAACATGGCTTTGGCGAAGCCGCGACAACCTATCGTCTGCGTGACTGGGGCGTGTCACGTCAGCGATTCTGGGGTTCACCGATACCAATTATTTATTGCGATACTTGCGGCGTTGTTCCGGAAAAGTTTGAGAATCTTCCCGTGAGGTTGCCCGAAACAGCACCGTTTTCAGGCACGGGCGAATCGCCGCTTGCCAAGGTGCCGGAGTTTGTAAACACCATCTGTCCGACCTGCGAAGGCCCCGCCAAACGCGAGACGGATACGATGGATACGTTTGTCGATTCGTCGTGGTATTACTTTCGTTACACCGACGCGACGAACGAGGTTCTGCCGTTTGATCCAGAGATCGCGGCTTATTGGACACCCGTCGATCAGTACATCGGCGGCGACGATCACGCCGTTATGCACCTGATCTACGCACGGTTTTGGACCAAGATGATGCGTGATCTCGGGCTGGTGACGTTTAATGAGCCTTTTAAACGGCTGCTCACGCAGGGGATGGTTGTCGGCGAGACGTTTTTTGACGACGCGACCGGCAAAAAGATCTATCACATGCCCGGTGACGTTACGGTCACACGCGACGGCAAAGGCAAGATCACCGGAGCGGTCGGAAAAGACGGCGGGGCTTTGAAATACGGCATCGAACGGATGTCCAAATCAAAAGGCAACGGCGTTGACCCCGATGAAATGGTCGAGATCTACGGTGCCGATGCCGCAAGGCTGTTCATTATGTTTGCCGCACCGATCGAGAACGAACTCGTATGGAACGAGGCCGGTATCGAGGGCGGTGTGCGGTTTTTGCAGCGTGTTTGGCGTCAGGTTTACAAATGGCGAACGGCGATCGGTGAAGCGGAACGCACGCCTTTGGTCAACGGCGAGGGTGTGACGCCTGCGTCGAGAAAGCTCCGGCAAAAGACGCATCAGACCATCAAACGAGTAACGGACAGTTTTGAGGCCCTGCAATTTAACACGCCCGTCGCGGCATTGATGGAACTATCAAATGCGGTTGGAGACATCGGCGTCGATCCGACGAACGCGACCGAGAGCGACCTTTTTGCAGTTCGCGAAGCCTTGACGAGCCTCGTGCTGATGCTGACGCCATTCGCCCCGCATACTGCCGAGGAGTTGTATGCGGTGATCATCGACAATGAAGACGGCATTGTCGCAAACGGTGCGTGCTTTCCCGAATACAGCGAAGGCCTGGCAAAGGCCGACGAGATCGAGATACCGGTGCAGATCAACGGTAAGCTGCGTTCGCGCATATTGGCGGCACCCGATACCGCGGACGAAGAGCTACAGCGAATGGCATTTGCCGACGCAAAGACCCGCGAATTTACCGACGGTAAAGAGGTCGTAAAGGTCATAGTTGTGCCGAACCGATTGATAAATATCGTCGTAAAAGGTTAGGCGGATGTGCGATGAGTTCATCCTTGCTTGCACGGTGTAAAAAAACTAAAATCAATTGGTGCTTTAACGGTACTTTTGCGCCTGTAGGATCATCTAAATCACTGCGGTTGTTCGAATTGAGATACTTCTCTTAGGACTTTGGCTAAATGAAAGAATGCCAGCTCTGTAAAAACTGCTTCGCCGACGATGTCGCGACCTGTCCGCATGACGGGATGCCGACATCGCACACCATCGCGGGCGAGCCTGTTTTGGAGGGCAAATACCACCTCGAATGCCGCATCGGCCAGGGCGGAATGGGCGTTGTTTACAAGGCCCGCCACGCATTTCTCAAAACCCAGCTTGCGATCAAAGTCATCCTGCCCGACCTCGTCGGCAACGATCCGCAGCTCGTCACGCGATTTAGACAAGAGGCACTTGCTGCTGCGGCCATTCGGCATCAGAACGTAGTCGGCGTGACCGATTACGGTGTCATCGATGGCAGTTTGCCGTTTTTGGTGATGGAGTATGTCGAGGGCGAATCGCTCCACGATCTGCTCGCTCGCGAAAAAGCACTTTCGCCTGAGCATGCTCTCGAACTCATAACCGCAGTCTGTGCCGGTGTCGGTGCGGCGCATCACCAGGGCATTGTCCACCGGGATCTCAAGCCGCTCAATGTGATGATCTGCAGTGATAAGCCCAATCTTTCGCAAGCGGTCAAGATCCTCGATTTTGGCCTAGCAAAGATCAAATCCGGCGAGCTTTTAGGTTCGTTTATCCAGGCACAAACTACCGGATTAATGGGTTCGCCATATTACATGGCTCCCGAACAATGGGCTGACGAAGAGCCTGATGCTCGTTCGGACATTTATTCGCTCGGCGTAATGTTTTTCCAAATGGTTGCGGGTGACGTGCCTTTTAAGGGTTCGTCAATACCGGCAATCATGAAAAAGCATATCAGCGATCCGGCACCGTCATTTGCCGATCATGGTACGCGTGTTTCGTTAGAGCTAGAAAAGGCTGTATTGCACGCCTTACAAAAAGACAAGACCCAACGAACGGCAACCGTTGAGCAGTTTGTCGAAGAATTGACCGCCGCGATCCACCCCGGAGCCTCGACAATTCACAGCTCGGTCGGCAGATCGCTCCCCGTGTCGTCGCTGAAAGTTATAACCAAGCCGCCGCAATCCAAGGTGTTTGTCGATAATGTCTCTGTCGGCGAAACGCAAAATGACGGTGCTCTGCTGCTCGAGGGCATACAGAGCGGCAATCATCATCTGCGGATCAGCCACAACGGCTTTAAAGACTGGTTTGGCGATGTCGTCTGTGACGGCAAACCACAACAGGTTGTCGCCGAGCTGCAACCGGGTGTGACTGATTCGCGCTCAGCGATCCCGATGCCGGCGGATGTCACGGTCAGTGGGTCGGGAACGCTGGACGATTCTCATTTTCAAGCCACCGTCATGAACGACGCAATGGGCCACACCGCACATCAGACTTACGGCACTCGCGACGTAAATCTATCATCCCAATCTATGCCCCCTCAAAAGGCTGGAATGTCTAAGGCTATTTTGGGAATCCTTGGCGTATTAGCACTCTTTTTGATCGTTGGCGGAGGCATTGGAGCAGCCTATATGATGGGGGTTTTCGGCGGCAAGGTCGGCCCCGGTGGAAATAACGCCGGTACGCCTACTCCGTCCGGAACGCCTGTCGTCGCGGCGAAAGCCGATCTGGTTGCAATACCCGGCGGGACTTTTAATATGGGCAATGACGCCGGCCGGGATAACGAAAAACCCGCGCACAGCGTCGTCGTTAAGCCCTTTAAGATGGACAAGACCGAGGTCACGAACGCTGAGTATTTACAGTTCATTACGGCCACTAGCTATCGCCCGGTTCCGGCCCATTGGGTCAATGATAAGCCGATCGCCGGCCAGGAAAATATGCCGGTCAGGTTCGTCAATATCGACGACATCAAGGCCTTTGCAGAATGGCGGTCAAAGCGTGACGGAGTCACATATCGGTTGCCGACCGAGGACGAGTGGGAATTTGCCGCCCGCAATGGTGCCAAGAACAACCGTTACCCTTGGGGTGACGAGTTTAAGTCAAATTGTGCGGTAGTTGACAAAGAAAGTACGGAACCCGAACCGGTAGGTGCCGTCGCTTGTGCAAACGATTGGGGCGTCGTCGATCTGATCGGCAATGTTTATGAATGGACAGGGTCAAAGGCGAGCCTCTATCCCGGCAGCAAGGGTTCGATAAAGGAAACCAAGGAACCGCATTTTATGATCCGCGGCGGAGCGGCGTTGAATAAATCGGTCGGTGAATTTGGCATTACGTCGATGTTCCGCGCTGATGTTGATGCGACCAAACGGGACAAGGAACTAGGCTTTAGGCTCGTTACGCAGAATTAGGCTCCCCGAGAGGGAGGTTATTATGAGCAGTTTTTTCAGGCTCTTTGCAATAATTGCTTCGATCGGGATCGGGGCGGTCTGCGTTTCGGGGCAGGATCTCGGGAGCAGCAATAAGCTGTTTGGCGGGGCAAAAACCACAACGACATCCAAGCCTAAAACTGTAAAGAAAACGACTCCTAAGAAAAAGGCCACAACCGCCAAAACAGCGACACCAAAACCAAAGCCGGCCAAACCTAAAGCGACAACAACCGCAACTAAACCGGGGAAAACGACAACAGCAGTAAAGCCAAAAACTACACCAAAAGCCACGGGAGGCAATTCCGGGCCCACTACGTTTGAGGTAAGGCCGTCTAAATCCGGTGAACGTGACGTTCCGGTTACCGCGGCATCGAATAGGCTTTACGAAACTCTGATCCAGGAGGGGAACAACGCCCGCGATGACCGTAATTATTCCGCCGCTGAGACGGCGTATCAGCGCGCCCGGGCGATCAAGCCAAAAGATTCGCGTGCCGTCTATGGACTCGGCAATCTTTACAGCGACCAGCAGCGATGGGAAGAAGCCGAGACCGCATATCGCGCAGCTTTGCAGATCGACCCGAAAGAGGCGTTCACACATGTAGCACTGAGTTACGTGTTGACCCAGCCGCTTTCAGCACCCAATTTGTCGGATAGGTACGAAGAGGCTGAAAACCTTGCACGAACTGCGATACAGCTTGCACCAAAGAATCAGTTAGCGTTTGACCAGCTTGGCGTTTCGATGGAGCTTCGCGGCCTGATCGGAGCAGAGACTGAAAATGCTTACCGTCGGGCGATCGAACTCGATCCATCGTTTGCTCCGGCTTACGCACATTTAGGCCGTCTGCTCAGGCGTCGCGGCCTTACAAAAGAATCTGCCGCCGCGTATCAGAACGCGATACAGCGTTCGACCGATGTCGCGACAATGATACTCGTGGCGGACGTGATGCAGTCAGAGCAGCGTTATGCCGAGTCGGAAAGGTTATTGAGAAAAGCAGTCGAAGGGGATCCGAAAAACCCGTCAGCTCTTTTGCTGCTTGGTCGTGCTTACATTGCGCAAGGAAACTTCGTCGAGGCCGAATCGATCCTCCGCCGCAGCCTAACTGTCAGTGCAAACAGCTTTATGCCCAACAGTTTACTTGGGTCGCTCTATACGCGTCAGGGCAGATTTGAACAGGCTGAGAGTGCTTTGCTAGAGGCGGTTCGCAGCGTTCCGCTCAGCGAAAAACGCCGGCTTTCGCAGCAGTTTGAGGCGGTCGGTGACGGCTATTTGAAGACGGGGCGGCGAATAAGTGCCCAGCGATCTTATATGCAGGCGATGTCGCTTGATGGTGAGAATCCTGCTCTCGCATTAAAACTCAGCAGATCAAAAGGGGGATAACCGTTGCGTATAGATATTCAGTATTACCGGTTCACTGAAATCCGGTATCTATTGTCTGTATTTGGTTTAGGTATCTTTGTGTTGTAGCACAGAGGAAAAGCGGTAAAAGTCACAATGAGAGCAGAAGTGTATTGTCCTAAATGCGGTCAAAATTTTGAAGAGGGGTCACGGCGATTTTGCCCGACCGATGGTTCGCGCCTGATCTCCGATTCGTATGACCAGCCGGCAGCTCCGAGTGTATTTTCAAACCTCATACCAAAAGCCGCTCCGGTCGGTGGTGCGGATGAAGTTTTGTCTGAAACACCAAAAGTTTTTGTGAGAGAACCTGAGTTAGATCTTTTCGGCGACCACAAAGAGACACCAGCCGACGATCTGCCTTTTTTTGAGCTGGATGACGTCCAGCCGATTGTCGTCGAGCAACCGGAATTTGTACCGCCTCCGCCTCTGCAAATTCCTGAACCTATATCGGAACCAAGACCGGCTGCACGCAAGATCAATCCGTACGAGATTCCGGCCGGGCACGTCGAACTTGGCGACAGCGAGCGGACGGCGAGTGTTTTTAATGATTTTGACGCGAACGACCCCGACGGCTTTGTTGGCCGTATGGTCAAGGGGCGATATAAGGTCACGGAGTTTCTCGGCGGTGACGAGACGGGGCTTGCCTATCTAGCCGATGACAAGATCGTCAGCGACAAAATGGTGCTAGTCCGCATCTTACTCGAAGGCGACGCCGATCCGATGATGGAGAGCATACTTGCGGAGGAACGCGTGTCGCTGTCGCACTTTAGCCATCCAAATATCGCGAGGCTTGTCGATTC
>DEQS01000093.1 GCA_002360555.1 Chloracidobacterium sp. UBA3360 | reverse complement strand
ATATCCGGCGACTGCGTACCGATAGCGTCGATGACGCTACAGGTATTCGAGTCGTAGCCGAATTCAGCGTTGTTGTAGCCGATCTCTTCGATAGTTTCGCGAATGATCTGCTTGTAATTGACGTCGGCCGTTGTGGTTATCTCACCAGCGACGACTGCCAGGCCGGTTGTCACGAGCGTTTCGCACGCAACGCGGGCCATTGGGTCCTGTGCCAAAATAGCATCCAAAATAGCATCACTTATATGATCCGCAATTTTATCCGGATGACCCTCGGTCACCGACTCCGATGTGAATAGAAAATTTCCGTTACTCAATTGTTTACGTAACTCCTTTTATAGGGTTGTATTAATTGGAATCTTTGATAGATAACAAAACCATAATCATAGCTTTTTACCAGAAAGGTGTCAAAGCGGGAACATGTCATAGCAGGGGCGAGGCCACACCTTCGTGCTTTCAGATATAAGGTGCGTCTGATAATAGAGATTATGTAATGTCTATGAATGCCAAAGCGGCCCGCGTTCAGCTATCCAATAAGCTCCGGCCAATCATCCGCTGGGGTTTCAATATCGTCAGACGGCTCTTCTGTCGGGGTTGATGACGCGGAAAGGTCGATCACCTTTTGCTCAACGTAGATCGGACAATCCATTCTAAGAGCTAATGCAATTGCGTCAGACGGACGTGCGTCAAGCAATACTGCGTCGCCACCACGGTCAAGCAACTCGATCCGTGCATAGAACGTGTTGTCTTGTAGATCGGTGATTATCACGCTAGCGGCAGATAGCCGACATTCGATAATGATGTTCCTAAGCAGATCATGCGTCATCGGCCGTTGCGGGACGACCTTTTCTATCTCAAGGGCAATGGCATTAGCCTCAAAAGCTCCGACCCAAATGGGCAGGACGGTCTCGGACTCAACGCCCTTAAGCACTACGATAGGCGAATTGGTGTTTGGGTCCATTATTAATGCACCGATCTTAACTTCGATCAAATTACGGTCTATATCCATGAAAACCTATTGAACCTCACCAAATAATGAATTTGCCTTAATGTCTGTAATGCGGACATCGACGATCTTGCCCAGTTGCTCACGTAAGCCTTTGAAATTTACAACCTTGTGACAGGTCGAATGACCGGTCAGGCTTGTTTCAGAACGGCTAGAAACACCCTCAACTAACACTTTAAGCACTTTATTAATATATCGCTGTAACTGATTGTTTTGTATATCTTTCTGGGCTCTCTCAAGCTCGAGGAATCGGAGTGTTTTTTCCGCCTCCGAAACGTCATCTACCATATCAAAAGCCGGCGTCCCGGGCCGGGGCGAATATTTGAATATATACGCCATATCAAACCCGCAATATTTGACCATACTGACCGTATCTTGAAAATCTTTCTCAGTTTCTCCCGGAAAACCGACAATGATGTCAGTTGTCAGAGCGATATCGCGGATCGATGCCTGTATACGATCGATCTTTGCGAGATATTTCTCGATCGTGTGGCCGCGTTTCATTAGTTTAAGCACCCGGCTCGAACCTGATTGCACCGGGAGATGCACCCAATTACAGAGATTTTCGTGCTCCTCGATCGCCTCGACGATATCGTCGTTAAAATCGCGGGGAAATGAGGTGTTAAATTTAATACGCTCGATGCCCGTGGCGGCAACTGCCCGCAAAAGCTTTGAAAACGCCGACTTCCCTGCAAATCCTTCGAGACCCGAATCGGTTTCGGGCTTATAGCTATTGACGTTTTGGCCGATCAGGTGCACTTCTTTGACACCGTTTCGCCGCAATTCCAACACTTGGCGGATGATGTCCGACGCGGGCAGACTGCGTTCCCTGCCACGTGAAAATGGGACGATACAGTACGTGCAAAACTTGTTGCATCCTTCAATTATCGGCAGAAAAGCAACATACGGCGAATGTCGGTGAGTGTCTGCGACGGTCCAATCGTATTCATCTTCGCGTTCGCCAACGTCAAAATATCGTCCGTTCTTTATCGCTTGGTCGATGGCTGTCGAAACTCGCCCGACGGCACGAGTTCCAAGTACAAAATCGACGCCCTCGATCTTGTCAAAGAGCGTTTCGCCCTCTAATTGAGCGACGCAACCCATGACGCCGATGACGGGTTTGATCTCGTTTTTATGTCGGATCCGGCCGACGCGGGAGTACAATTTGTGCTCGGCTTTCTCGCGTACGGAGCAGGTATTGAGTATTATTATATCAGCCGAATTTTCGTCAGTTGTAACCTGATATCCGTCTCGCGCAAGAGTGCCTGTGACGCGTTCCGAATCGGACACGTTCATCTGACAACCCCAAGTTTCGAGAAAGACTTTTTTCATTTCATGCCGCAAGATATCAGCCCAAAACCCGCTAAAACACGCGACTTTTGCCATCTACATTTGCATTCAGATTATAGCCTGTTGCAAAGCACAATCCAACTTAAGCCTCTGGCTAAGCGGCTGAACGAGTTGGAAATGTCGTCGTGTGCGATCACGGATTACGGCAATATGTTCGGTGCGGTCTCGTTTTTTAACGCGATGACCTACAACGGCATCAAGCCGATCATTGGCTACGAGGCTTATTTTAGGTTTGACAGCCGTTTAGAGCGTTCGACGGCGGTAAATGCGGGCGAAAGGGCCTATTACAACCTCATTTTGCTGGCAAAGGACATTGAGGGCTATAAGAATCTCGTCCATCTCGCGTCAAAGGCCTACACCGACGGGTTTTACTACAAGCCGCGTATCGATATGGAGCTGCTTGCAGAGCGAAGTGGCGGGTTGATCGGGCTTTCAGGCGGTATGCCTGGACCGATCGGACATTTTCTTTATAACGATAACCAAGATCGGGCGTTGGCAAATGCAAAAGCGATCGAAGACGTGCTTGGGAAAGGTAATTTTTTCCTTGAGATCAGCGACAGCCTGACCGAGAAAGGAAAACAGTTAATAAAAGACACGTCCGAGCTGTCAAAAACAAGCGGAATACCGCTGGTCGCGACCAATGATGTTCATTATCTTAATCCTGATGACGCTCGGGCTCAGCAGATGCTTATTTGCATTGGCGAAGGGCGTACGATCTCGGAAACGGTGCGTAACGAGGGGATAAATTATCTTCGCTCGGCTGAGGAGATGTGGGATGTTTTTGGCGACGAGCTGCCGGATTCGCTGACTAACACGCTCAATATCGCCGAGATGTGCGATCTAGTCATCCCGCAGGGCGACGACGAGCGGCAATTGCCGAGTTTTCCGATTCCGATCAAGGGGCTGACCGAGGAGCAGTATTTCGATCAGATCCTGCGAGAGGGGTTTGAGGAGCGGCTCAAAGAAGAGTGGGAGCCGCGAATCGCCAACGGCACGCTCAAATATCCGCTCGAAGATTATCGCAAACGGCTCGACATCGAGATCGCTACGATCAATAAAATGGGCTTTCCAGGCTATTTTTTGATCGTGTGGGAATTTATCAAATACGCCCGCGAACAAGGCATCCCGGTCGGTCCGGGACGAGGTTCGGCTGCGGGTTCGCTGGCGGCGTATTGTATGCGGATAACGGATGTCGATCCGCTGCAATACGATCTGCTGTTTGAGCGTTTTCTTAACCCCGAACGCATCTCGATGCCCGACATCGACATTGATTTCTGTATTCGAGGACGTGCACAGGTCATCAATCACGTGACCGAGTTTTACGGACAGGAATCGGTCTGTCAGATCATCACGTTTGGAACGATGGCTTCGCGAGCCGCCATTAAAGACGTTGGGCGTGCTCTGGGAATGGAATTCGGAGCGGTCGAAAAGGTCGCGAAGATGATACCGCCGCCAATCCGAGGCCGCAATGTGAGTATCTCTCAGGCTCTCGAAACTGTGCCTGAGATGAAAAAGGCGTACGACAGCGAAAAGCAGGTCAAAGAACTTGTTGATCTCGCTCTCAAGCTGGAAGGGTGTTCGCGTCATACATCGGTACACGCCGCTGGCGTCGTTATCAGCCCGCGTCCGCTGCACGAACTTGTTCCGGTTAAGACCAACGACAAAGACGAATTCACGAGCCAATATCCAATGGGCGACCTCGAAAAAGTCGGGATGCTCAAGATGGATTTCCTCGGGCTGACGACGCTCACGGTCATTGCCGATTGTCTTGCGTCGATGAAGGAAAAGATCGGTGTCGAGATCGACTGGACCAAGATCCCGAATAACGACGAAAAGACGATGCAGCTTTTTGGCGAGGGGCGAACGGAGGCGATATTTCAGTTTGAATCGTCCGGCATGGCCGACATGTGCCGCCGTCTGCGTCCAAAAGAGCTCGAAGATCTATCCGCCTTAAACGCCCTATACCGTCCCGGGCCGCTTGACGGCGGGATGATCGACGATTTTATTGACCGTCATCGCGGGCTTAAGCCTACCGAATATCTGCTGCCCGAAATGGAAGAGATCCTCGGCAACACATTCGGCGTGCTCGTCTATCAAGAGCAAATCATGCAGCTCGCGCAAAAACTGGCGGGCTACAGTCTCGGGCAAGCCGATCTGATGCGGCGGGCGATGGGTAAGAAAAAGATCGAAGAAATGGCCGTTCACGAACAGACGTTTGTTGACGGTGCGATCGCCAATAAGATCCCGAAAAAGACGGCGAAAGAGATATTTGACCTGATGGCGAAATTTGCTGATTACGGGTTTAACCGCAGCCACTCTATGGCTTACGCGGTGCTCGCGTTTCAGACGGCTTACTTAAAAGCACACTTCCCTGCTTATTTTTACGCGTCGGTTCTCTCGCACGAAGCCCAGGATGCGGCGAAGGTCTATAAATATACGACCGAGCTAAAATCGATGGGGCTTTCCCTGCTGCCGCCCGATGTGAATGAGAGCGGCGAAGATTTTACGCCGGTCGATGACACGGTCCGCTATGGCCTGACCGCGATCAAGGGGATGGGCACGTCTAGTGTCCAGGCGATCGTCGCGGCTCGCAAAGAAAGTAAGTTTTCATCGATCTTTGATTTCTGCGCCCGACTGGGTTCGGGGATGGTCAATCGCCGCGGGCTTGAAAGCCTGATCGCGGCGGGTGCTTTTGATTCGATGATGCCGGAGGACAGCGATACCGGATCGTGGCGTGCGCGGCTGCACGGGGCGATCGAATCGGCTCTCGCGCAGGGGCAGCGGATGTCTGAGGACAAGCTTCGCGGTCAGAGCGATTTGTGGGGTGCAAGCGAAGAGGACTCCGCTTCGCAAATGCTGCCGGACGCTGAGGCGTGGTCGCAGACGGAGCTTGCTAGGCGTGAAAAAGCGGCGGTCGGATTTTACCTCTCGTCGCACCCACTCGACGGTTATAAAAAGCTGCTCGCGGGCATGAAGCTCAAAAATGTTGCCGAGCATGACGATCTAAAATCCGGCGATATGATCAGGCTCGCGGGTATGATCACGGGACTGCAGGTTCGCACGAGCAAGCGCGGCAACCGCTTTGCTCAGTTTCGGTTCGAAGATCGCTCGGGCGGATTAAAAGGCGTTCTGCTTGGAGAGAATTTTAATAAACTTGGGTCGTTAGTGGCTGACGACGCGATGTTTATCGCGGAGGGCAATATTGAGGCGGCCGAGGGTCAGGAGCCGACGCTCAAGATCAGCAGCCTGCAATCGCTCGACGAAGCCGAGGCTTCGCGGGCCCGCGAGCTAAACATCACGATCCCCGACGGCGTGGCAACCGAGGCGTATTTCGAAGAGCTTTACCGCCTACTCGAACGCGAACAAGGCCGCTGCCCGGTCTCTTTGACGATGTCCGCTGACGAAACCCGCGTCAAACTATACGCCGAGGGCCTCCGCGTAAGCGCAAGCCGCAGCTTACAGCGTGAACTCGAGGCGCAGGGCTGTGCTGTTGAGTGGGTGCACTAATAGGTTAATATTAAGTTTATGGCGACTACTGCATTTGAACGCGTACAGACGGCGAGGCATCCGGATCGGCCGTATGCTATGGATCTGTTCCAGACCTTGTTTACTGATTTCGTTGAGATCCATGGCGACCGGCGGTTTGCGGATGATCCGGCGATGATCACGGGGTTTGCGCGGCTTGACGGGACCGAGGTCTGCGTTATCGGCCAGCAAAAGGGCCGCGACATCAACGAACGCCGTCACCGCAACTTTGCGATGTCTAAACCCGAAGGCTATCGCAAGGCCCTGCGGATGATGAACATGGCCGAAAAGTTTGGCCGCCCGATCATCACGATCATCGACACGCCGGGAGCGTATCCGGGAATCGACGCCGAAGAACGCGGCCAGGCTGAGGCGATCGCGTTTAACCTGCGTGAGATGGCGGGGCTCAAAGTGCCGATCGTCGTCGTCGTGCTTGGCGAAGGCGGCAGCGGCGGGGCGCTTGCGATCGGTATCGGCGACCGCGTGCTGATGATGGAAAACGCTGTCTATAGCGTCATCACGCCTGAGGGCTGTGCCGCCATCCTGTGGAAAGACGCCGGCCGTGCCCCCGACGCCGCCGAAGGCCTCAAACTGACCGCTGATAATCTCAAAAAGTTTGACATCATCGACGAGATCGTCCCCGAACCCTCACCCTGGACCGTCCCGTCCGACAGCGACAAAAAATCGCAAAAAACCTACGACCACATCCTCGCCAGCCTAAAAAAGAGCCTCCTCCGCGAACTAAAAACCCTCTCGTCCCTCGACACAAAAACGCTGCTCGATGAACGTTACAATAAGTTCCGCAAGATGGGTGAATGGGTTTAGAAACCATAAAAGCCTTCATCGAATCGGACCGAATGAAAATGTGTGAAATGTGGACGTACGACAAAGAAAAGAGGCTGGACCGTAAAGGTCGGCGATGGCACTTTGTTCATCGGGACATCCACGGCGTCGAAACTCCGTATGAAGAGAGGCCGTACGAATTATATTTTCGAAACGACGAAAAGACGGCGTTTGGTGTGTTGAGGTTTCAACACAGGAAAGATAATCCGTACCGAGATTACATGACTGTCGTAACGAAGATAATGAACAACGACGATTTCAGAATGACGTTGCTCGATCCAGAAACAGAAAACGTCTGGAATCGGAATTGGAAATAAATACCGACACCAACGAATTCACGACACCGTTTCCCTACCCACTTGATACCAAACCAACATTGCATAAATCCTAGCGCAAATGCATCAGAGTACCGCGCAAACGCATCAGAGCACGGCGCAAACGCAAAAGAGTTTGGCGCAAGTACGTCAGAGCTTGGCGCAAGTACAAAAGAGTTCGGCGCAACTGCATCCGAGCACGCGCGAAATGCGTCAGAGCGAAGCGCAAGTTCATCAGAGCACTGCGCAACCACATCAGAGCACCTCTCAACGGCATCAGAGCCGCTTGACTTGAAAATAGATTTCAGTATTATCGAAAAACCGCAGAAATTTCACGGTAATTTAAAAATTTTAGGAGGTTTCCCGTCTCTATGAATGATTATATTCGCCGCAATCTTGAATCCGGACAGCGTTGCCGTCAATGGTTTATCGACTACGCCGCTCTCATCCCGGGCGGCAGCATCTTTAAAGCAAAAGCTAACGGCATGACCGCAAAGGTCAATGAGCTCGAAAACACCGCCGGTGAGCAAGAGGCCGCTTCGAGCGAAGGTTTTAGCGCGACCGATGTCAAAGGCTCTGAGCATGACGACCTCATCGCCGCTCTTACACCCGTCCGCACAGCCGCCCGGGCCGCCGAATTTGATATTCCCGGCACACGCGAACGCTATCGCTTTAACGTGTCGATGACCGATCAGGAACTGCTCGCCGCCGGACGCAGCTTTGCCCTCGGCGGTGCGACCGACGAAGCTCTGCTCGTCTCGTACGACGCTCCGGCCGGTTGGGTCGCCACGGTCACCGCCGCCTGCGACGCTTTCGAAGCGACCTTTGGCCTACAGTCCTCCGCCAAAGGCCAGTCCGTCGCCAAAAACGCCGAGATGTACGCACTCGTAAAAGAAATGAACGCGTTCAAAGGCGCCCTCCGCCACCACGTCATCAACACCACCCTAAACAACCCCGGAGCCCGCGCCGCCTGGCAAACCGCCGCCCACGTCGAAAAAGCCCCGACGACTAAGAAAGACGACGACGACGACGGCGATCCACCAACGCCTTAGCGGAGTGAACAGTGAACAGTGAACAGTGAAAAGAAAAGGCCGCGAACGTCACGCTCGAGGCCTTTTGCATAAAGAAGAAATGAAATACGTTGTACGAGACTTCTGCTAGAATGCCTTTATGAAGCGCCTAATCCCATTTCTAATTCTTTTAGCGATCTTTCTTCAGGGCTGCGGTGAATTCGTGCGATATATCAGGGATCATCCTCAAGAGCAAACTGCTGTTGCAAACGGAGATTTCCGCATTCGTCTCTCGAAGTTAGAGTCATCTCCGGGATTCATGCCTTCATCACGTTATTTGATCGAATCATCAACTAATGGTGAGCTATGGACTCAAGCCTATCGATGGAGTCAGGATGATCCATGGTCTTTGTCAGAAATAGATATAAATACTGTAACTCCGACCGTCGGCTACTTTTATAACGCGACGAAATTCGGGATAACCGTCGATTCAGGAAAAACATGGAAGATCATCGACGTGTACGAGACCATGAAAAAGGATGGCAGCGATAAGATCGCAAGACGCTTCGAAAGGGTTCCTCGGGTGATCGTAAATGAGAATGGAACGGGAAGTATTTATGCCCAGTCTTACCACAACAAGGACGGTGAAAAGCAGGAGATATACACGACCACCGACTTTGGCCAGAATTGGCAACTAATTACATCTGCAAGATAGATAAAACAAAAGGCCGCGAACATTACGCTCGCGGCCTTTTACTATTCGCTGTTCACTATTCCCTATTCACTTTCTAGAAAGGAATATCGTCGTCGGCGGCTGCGGGGGCTGCTACCGGGGCGGAGCTTGCGCTGCCGGACGAGGCTCCTGATGAGCGTTCGACGGGTGGGCCGGAGTGTGTGTCTTGGTCGTCGTGACCGCCGCCGCTGTATTCGCCGCCTCCGCCTCCGGCGTTATCGCCGCGTGAGCCGATGAACTGCATATCGGTCGCCTGTACGCCGAGCGTAAATCGCTCTTTGCCGTCGCGGTCGGTCCACTCTTCCATCTGCAGGCGGCCCTCAATGTATACGGAGCTGCCTTTGGACAGATATTTCGAAGCGTTCTCCGCCTGACGCCGCCACAGGGTGACCTTGAACCAGGTCGTGACGTCTTGAAATTCGCCGGATTTATCCTTTTTCCTCTCGTTGGTGGCCATCGAAAAACTGCAAACCGCGTCGCCTTGCGGCGTGTAGCGGAGCTCAGGGTCTTTGCCGAGATTGCCTACCAGAATGATCTTGTTAAATGACATATTGTTTCCTCTTTAGTGTAAGTTTTATCTATTTATATACCTTCTATTCTTACTTCGCGATCTTTGCGGCTTTGCGTGAGATGATTCACGCGGAGTTCGCAAAGTACGCAAAGTAAACGCCAAGTAAGTTTTGGTCAAACTCTGACTTTGGTATAGGCATCAATATAACACGACAAGGGGCGTGTGATAAAATCCTTGTTTCGCTACGTCGACGGCAAGGAAATGGTAATGCTCCGCAAGGTTCTTCCCCAAATATTAGTTCTGATGACGCTCTGCCTGACGGCGTTTGGCCAGACCAAGCCCGCCGGCGAGGTCGATATCGCCAAATGCTGGGCCTATCCGCTGAGCGATAATACGGCCTCCACGCTCGCGGCGGACGATCGCAACGTCTATATCGGCAGCTCCGGAGCAACGGTCGAGGCATTGTCGCTCGACGGCAAAAAGATGTGGGCGACGGAGTTTGGCGGCGATATCAACTCAAATCTGCTTCCTACAGATGCGGGACTTTTTCTCGTGACAGCGACCGTTTCAGACGATGCGACGAAGTCCGGCAGCGTGCTTCGCGTCGTGAGTAAGGAAACGGGCATCACAAGCTGGACGGTGAAGTTGCCCAATGCGGAACGGCATTTTTTGGAGATGTATCAAGGTGCGATCATCGTAGTCTCGGGCAACGGCGTTGTGCAATCGCTTGATAGCAAGGACGGCACGGTCAAGTGGAAACGCGAGATCGCTGAGGGTTTTGCCGGTGAGCCAAGGTTTGGCGGCGACGCGGTCGTGGTCGGCTCGACTGCGAAACAGGCTTTTACTATATTGCTTGCAACCGGTGAGATTCTCTCGCTGCGAAAGATCGAAGCCGGCGTTACATCGGTCGGACGCGTTTCTACAAATGATGTGACGGTGGGCGACGGGCTTGGTAATGTGTCGCTGTTCCTAGGCGGCAGTGAAAAACCCAGCTGGAAATTTCGCAGCGGCGGTGCGATCTCAAAGATATTAGCCACCAACGGCAACCTGTTTGTCACTTCGCATGATAATTTTGCTTACTCACTTTATACGAGCAACGGCAGCCTGGCGTGGAAACGGCGTCTGTCGGGACGTGTCTCGCACATCGCGGTTATCGATGACAAATATATGATCGTATCGGCGGTCGATGATCATTCGGTGGTTTTGATCGAACTTGTAAAAGGCAAAGTCGCGGGACAGATCGCTCTCGGTGCCGACGAAACGTTGACGGCAGATCCGGTTATGACTGGCGGGCTTATTCTCACTGTTACCGATACGGCCGCTTACGCTCACAGCTTGAGTCCCTGCCCCAAATAATAAAGACGGTGCAAGTCAGAGATTCGCACCGTCTGTTTAAAATAAATCGAGCAGCAAAACTGTTTCTAATGCGAAACGGCGTGCTGCTGCATCATGGTATAAATTTCGTCTTTGATCGCAAGTTTCTTTTTCTTAAGAGTAACTTCTTCTAACTGCTCCTCGTCGTTTGGATAGGTAAGATGAGCTAGTTCGCTCAACCTTTTCTCAAAGTCTTCGTGCTGATGTACCAGTTCGCGAAAGGCGTTGTTGCTTTTGAGCAACTCGTCTCTCACCGGATCAGCTATTGACATGTCCATAGCGTTTTTTCCTCACTTATCAAAGTTTTCTGGGCCTGATGCGAATTTAAGAAATTTGTAACAGGCTTAAGTCCAATTCTAGACCTATCCAAATAAATTATCAAGCGAATTGTTATTTCAGAACAAGTTTCATTAAAAGTGCCGCTTCGCGCGGGTTATCGTAGAAATTATTTCGGCTCTGTACGTGCTCAAAACCATTGCTTTTGTAAAAACCGATCGCTTTTTCGTTTGATTCACGTACTTCGAGCCAGACGCTAGTGACATTTTGTTCATTGCACTTCTCGATAAAAGCATCAAATAATAACTGCCCAAACCCTTTTCCCTGCTCACTCTTATCTATCGCGATGTTGTAGATCTCCGCTTGCTGCTCAGATTCGACAACGCCTCCCTCTACAATGCGTCCGACGACAAACCCGATGGTCACGTTCAATGCAGACTCTAGCCTAAGCATAATAGAACCGGGCATTTGAAATTCATCTAGATAATTTTGCGCGGTCCACGCACTCAGGTTAGTCTCGTCAGCGATCCTGATCAGATCCGCGATGTGCGAACTATCCACAGGACGGATACGCAGATCTTCACTATTTATGTCGGTTTGATCTGTCATCAGAAACTTTTGCTGATAAATAGCGGTTCAACGATTTTTGCCGGCCGAGCATAGCAATAGAGGCCGATGGATCGAGCAATATTTGCACCTGCGTCTGTAAAGGAGGTCGACGCGTCTACGTATGAACATAATGAACCGTGTAAAACAAAATGTATGTCTTGTTCCGTACTAAGAGTCTCGGCAAACACTTCCTCCGTGATCGTACCCGGTTCAGAAACGGGCGACAGGCCGCCATTGTTTATGAATTCCTGAATACAAATAGCATTACGCCCAGTCGGCACCGCGACGACCAGAGTTCCCTGCATCTCTGTCGCTGCGGCCATCGCGGTCAGAGCAGATATGCTCGACATTTCGATGCCAAGGCCGTTCTTTAAGCCGAGCGCCGATGCCAAGCCGATCCGTATACCGGTAAAACTTCCGGGCCCGGCTGACACTGCGACCATATTGATCTCGTTCTTTGAAACGCCGGATGTTCGAAGCATGGCATCGATGTTCACAAGGAGTTCCTCGGCCTTCGATACGCTGGCTGAGCCGATCCAACTTGATATTTCGACACCGTCCCGCAATAATGAAAGGCTTCCGCCGTTTATGGCAGATTCGATCGCTAAAACGATATGAGGTCGATTCATTTGGGCCTCGTAAATAGTGCCTTTGTGACGTTGACGATAGAGGGGCCGATGCGTACAAAGATCGTACCGATCTGGTAAAAAATACGTGTCTTCGCGTCAAAGCTACCGTTCAGCAAAACCGTGGCTGTTGCGGGATTGGGTGGCAACCTCTTTTTGATCTGTGCAAAAAACAACTTTGGATCATGAAGGCTCGAAAACAAGGGCCAAAACGGCTTATCGGTTGCCCATTCTTTTTCGACCGTTTTTATCAACCAGGCGGGAATGCTGTTAGCCTCTAGTTCAACAGGTGTCCCCGCGAGATCAAGACCAAGATAACGATGGGCAAGCCCGATCGTTGAGATCAGCCAACGTCTGCGTTTGTGGTCAACCACATTTAAGAATCTGTCCCAGTCAAAGTCGGTAGGCCGATTTGCAACGGCATTACAAATGTCCCAAAGCCTCTCTTTATTGGATGCTCCATCGGTAAGCCAATGAACACAAAGTACACGAAGATGATCTTCTGGCCTAAGCACCCGGATGGTGCCGCAATCGAAACTCAAAACCTGAGAATTTGCGAATAGATCTGTCCAATGGACGGTGTCGAGATGGCGGAGTTCTCGATGCAGATCGATCGCCAGTCCGTTAGCGTCTTCGGATTCAACGACTTTCTTGGCGATAGCAAAGTCCGAATCAGATACAGCTATATCCATGTCTATCGAGTCTCTAAATTGTCCATTGGGATAAAACTGGGCGGCCGCGAGCCCCTTGATCAGTATGGGCTCAATACCCTTTTCACGAAATAGCTTAAACGCAAGACAAGCCCGTGCCTCAGTCGCCTTATTTTTGATAAGACCCCAGCGGTCGGGGGCGGCAGTTGATATTTCTTCGGGCTGTTGAGTTTGGGTCACAATAAAAAAGAGTAGCAAAGATATTACATCCTTACTACTCTTTACAATCTCTAACTGCGTACGACTTGCTAGACTACTGGCAAACACCAGCAAGACAAATAGTTGTCGGGCATCCGGTTGGTGGGCATGTAGCGGTACAAGTGCACGAAACGCTGCCAAGTGCTTTTTGAGGAGCGACGAGCGATGCGATCACCGGAAGAGCAACCATCGAAGCCAAGCCAATGGTCTTTAAGACCTGTCGGCGTGACTGACCCTCAAAGCGAGGAGCGATCTTGCTGTCCATAAGGCCGTTCTCATTTAACTGGTCAATAGCGAGCCATACAAAATCTTCGGTGACCTTGCCATTTCCGTTTGCTTCAAACTGCCGCACTATGTCTCCCACCGTGTTGTTACCGTCACACGATTTCCAAACAAAAGCAGCCGACTGATTCAAACAATGAGCTTTATTGGTGTCCATGTCATAGACGAGCACCTCGTCGGGCATTTCTTGAACCACTAGACCATTATGTCGGGCCATCGGATTCTGCGTATTATTCGGATTATTCATCTTCTCCTCCAAGCGTTAGATATTAAGCACAATTTAGGTAATTCAATTTTACCCCAGTTTTCGTTTTTGTCAACGATACTTTAGGTAACACAAAAAACTAATCAACGTCAGTTTAACTCAATTTACGTGTTTGTCAACGAAATCGAGCAAGGTTTTAGCAAAATTATCAGCTGAGCCTCTTTGACTGGATACGATTATGGCACGGCTCAAAATATTATTCAAGACCCCAAGCGAAAAATCGGGCCTGTTCACAAAAGAAAATGTGAAGGGCACCATTTCGAGAGCTCCGCTCCCCGCAGTCAACGACTGAGGTTCCCATTTTGCATCCGGTTTGTATTCCGTCAAGAGAACCATGCCGACCGCAATCGGTTCTGTTCCAATCATGCCGCCAAGGCTAGATGGCGTTAGTTCAAATCGGGTATAGTTTTCGTCATCTGCACGCATAGACAGGGTTCGCGGGAAGGGATACAAAAGTCCTTCGCGGTCAAATATCGCGTAATCATCTGAGTAATAGACGGCTCCATTACGAACCAACTCGGCAACCAGTGTGGATTTTCC
Organism: Chloracidobacterium sp. UBA3360; assembly: GCA_002360555.1. Taxonomy (GTDB): domain Bacteria; phylum Acidobacteriota; class Blastocatellia; order Pyrinomonadales; family Pyrinomonadaceae; genus OLB17. The sequence goes on along the minus strand of DEQS01000093.1, from coordinate 29,300 downwards.
GACAAAACTTGTACCCGGCAGGATGATCGCCTTTCCCTTCCATCCAACAGCTCCCGCGTGAATAAATAGACGATCTACTGCCCTTTCGGCAACGGCGACTCGGATCAGACTATTAAAGTGGTTAAAGAAATATTCGGGGACATCGCCATATTCGATCAATTCACAATCGTGGGAAAGAAAGATCGTGCCCGTCGCATCCCGGGTAAAAGTAAAGGTCGTATCAAAATTTTCTGTCGTCGGCGGGCGAATGTCGTTGAGTAAAGCCTTGCGTGTAACGAGCTCCGCCTCATCAATAACTCTCTGATCGTTTCCGTCCAGACGGATCTTGACCCCGTAGCATTCGAAATCGAATGGGCGAAGAGCGACCTGAGAATTTTCGTTATTGGCAAGGGTCATAGAATTAGCTGCTGATCTGTCCTAGAACGATCTTTGACACTGTCTGTGAAACATTAGATGTCAGGTATTCTGCGGGTGCTGTCCAAGCCGCGGGCTGAGATATGGCGAGTTCGACCGCTCGAACGATAGCGTCAGGTTCGACACCACTGAGCATATTGCTGCCGCAATCAATCGTCTCCGGTCGGTCTGTCATGTTACTAAGCGTGACGTTAGGAATGCCAAAAATCGAGCATTCGTCTTGAACAGTACTGCTGTCTGTCAGTACGGCAAGTGAATTCTTTGAAAGCTTGGCGAAATCAAAAAAGCTTAAAGCTTTGAGCAATCGGATGCTTGGCGTGGTCGGCCGCACTCCATGTAGCTTTAGCTTTTCCGCAGTTCTGGGGTGGGCGGCAATTAAGACGGTTTTGTCGAATTTCGCGGCGACGGCCGCAAATCCGTCAAATACCCTTTCGACCCTCTCCATTGAATCAATATTATATGCCCTGTGCAGTGTAGCCAAAAAGTAATCGAATGGTTTGACGTTTAGCCCTTTCATCACACCGCTCGATTCGATCTGGTCAGCATAGCTGTCATGCACCTCTTTAACAGGGTTGCCGGTAACAAAGATCTTTTTCGCCTCGATGCCTTCTCTAATCAGATTGCTCATTGATCTAGATGTATAAGTTAATAGGATTGAGCTCGTATGGTCGACCGAGATACGGTTATCCTCTTCGAAGTTTTCGTCAAAACATCGGATGCCGGCTTCCAGATGGAATACGGGAGTCTCTTTTCCCGAGACGAAACAACCCGCGAGTGCAGCTGTCGATCCCCCAATTACGAGGATACGATCTGGTTTATGCTCGGCAACAATATCCTTAAGTTGTGAGGAGATTTGCTGGGAGCCATTCGCGTAAGTATCTGTGACCAATTGATAGTCGGGCTGCCGTATCTCTAGATCGCGTATCAGATCGTCACACATTTCCCTTTCCGCATTCGCTACGATCTGGACTACGATATGCTCTGAGTGCTGATCGAGCACCTTTAATATCAGGCTAAGTTTGATTATCTCCGGCCTTGAGCCAAAGACGGTCATTACTTTCATAAGTTGCTTAAATATTGTCCGAAATCGCGTTTCTTAATTCTCTGATCGATATGGCGGTTGTACCAACCTGTTCGACAACGAGCCCGGCTGCCGTATTTGCTATATTTGCCGCCGTTTCAAGATCTGCCCCAGAGCCGATTGCCACGGCTAGCGAGGCGATAACCGTATCGCCCGCTCCTGTCACATCATAGACCTCACGTGCGAGCGTATCTAGGTGAAATGGTTCGCCGCTTTTGCGGAACACCGTCATTCCATCTTCTCCTTGAGTGATCAAAACACTACTTAAATTGAGGTCGGTAAGCAGTCTATTCCCCGCGATGTTGACCATTTGCTGCGTGTTTTCTTCGAGCCCACATGCGTCTGCCGCTTCGCGGCGGTTTGGTGTCAATAACGAAGCAGCGCGATATTTTTTGTAATCCTTGCCTTTTGGATCAACGAGAACAGAAACGCCTGAGTTATTTGCAAGATCGATAATCCGCCGCAAAAGCAGATCGCTCAAAAAGCCCTTTGCGTAATCTGAGATAACAATCGCATGCGATTCTTTTATATGCGGTTCTATCCTCGACCAAACGGATTCCTCATCATTGGCTGATAAATTAGCATCGGTCTCTTGATCGATGCGGGCCATTTGTTGGCTGTGGGCGATGATACGGGTTTTGACGGTGGTTGGTCTCCCAGCAATTGTTATCAAATGCTCGTGTGAAACACCGACCTTAGAAAGCACATCGGGAAGCAATTCACCCTCGGTGTCGTCACCGATTATTCCAACTAAAACAGGCGTTGCTCCCAGTCCGTAAACATTAGCGGCAACATTTGCCGCTCCCCCAGCCGCAAGCGTCATATTATCCATTTTGACGACCGGCACCGGAGCCTCCGGCGAAATACGGCTGACATTTCCCCACCAATAACGGTCGAGCATTACATCACCGATCACGAGGACGTTCGTATTGGCAAAACTATCTAGGATATTCATCGAGGATTATTTTGAGGGAAAGGCGTCGTCGACCATCTCACACCAAATATGGGCAATCGTAATGTGGGCCTCTTGAATGCGGGCGGTGCGTTCCGATGGAACCATGATACATGCATCGCAAAGCGATGCGAGTTTTTTTCCCGCCGCTCCCGTCATGCCGATCACTCTGCAATTCTTTCGTCGAGCTTCCATTACTGCGGCGATCACGTTACGCGAATTACCGCTAGTGCTGATCGCTATCAGGCAATCGCCTTCGACGGCGAGAGCCTCGACCTGTCGGGCGAATATTCGTTCGAAATCATAATCATTGGCAAGAGCGGTCAATGCCGACGTATCAGTTGTCAAAGCGATCGCCGGCAACGCACGCCTTTCGGTCTCGTAACGCCCGACAAACTCGGCCGCGATGTGTTGGGCGTCTGCGGCACTGCCGCCGTTGCCACAAATAAGAACTTTATTTCCTTGGTTGAAAGTCTCAAGCAGCAGTTCGGAACATGCTTTGATGGTTTCTTCGCCGGAATCTAGAACAGCATGAAAAACGCTAAGGTGTTCATTCAGTGATCTTGTTGCTATCGAACCGCCTGCCTTTTCGGCTTTATTTTCACTTTGACCCATCTTTTCTGCTATCGAGCTGGTTGAGAATCCCGGCACGAGCGGCAGCGACACGACCTTACCGCCATTTGCCTTTACAAAGTCAGCACCGATTATCTCGTCCACTTTCCAGTCGTTGCCTTTAACAAGGACATCGGGTTTTAAACGTTTGATCGTTTCCTCCGGCGTCAATTCATCATAAATTACCACCTCATCGACTGACGACAGACCTAAAAGAACAGCTTTGCGGGCTTCTTGATCCTGCAGAGGGCGTCCAGGCCCTTTGATTGCGCTGACAGATCTATCGCTGTTTATTCCGACTATAAGTTTGTCACCAAGAGCTTTTGCCCGCGCAAGCAGATCAACGTGACCCGGATGAATGATGTCGAAACAGCCGTTTGTAAATACGATCATATTTTATCGACCCGCCGACATATTGAGCCCGCTGCCTTTGACCTGTTCCTCGATCCAGGCGTAAGTTTTCGTAAGGCCATATTCGAGCGAAACAGAAGGCTCCCAGTCGAGTACCTCACGTAGCTTAGAATTATCCGAGTTTCGCCCTCGAACGCCTTGCGGCCCGTCGATGTGTTTCTTTGTCACCTCGATACCGGCGGCATTTGCGATCATGTCGGCAAGCTCATTGATCGATATCATACGGTCCTGGCCGAGATTTATCGGTTCGGCAAAATCTGACTGCATCAGTCGGTAAATGCCCTCGACGCAGTCATCGATATAGCAAAACGAGCGTGTCTGTTCACCGTCGCCCCAGATCTCAATCTCGTGGTTGCCGGTGAGTTTTGCAATAGCTATCTTGCGACTTAACGCAGCCGGAGCCTTTTCGCGTCCGCCGCCCCAAGTTCCATTTTCGCCAAATATATTATGAAAGCGGACAGTTCGCGTCTCGATTCCGTAATCCTGCATGTAATGCATACATAGCCGCTCGGATATCAGTTTTTCCCAGCCGTATGCGTCTTGCGGGTATGCCGGATATGCGTCAGCCTCTTTTAGAGGGGCGACATCAGTTTCCTCTTGCAAATGCTCGGGATAGATACAGGCTGAGCTTGTATAGAGGTATCGTTTGACTCCGTTTTCGCGGGCGGCCTCAAGAGTATGCAGATTAATCAGCGAATTGTTGTAGAGGATTTGAGCGTGATGATTTGAGATAAATCCCATTCCGCCCATATCGGCAGCGAGGGCATAAACCTGATCGACGCCTTTTGTCGCTTGCTGGCAGTTTTCCCATCGGCGAAGATCGAGCAATTCAAATTCGTCAGCGCCAGTCGGGCCAAACTCCGGCATTTTGATATCAATACCGCGAACCCAATATCCGCGAGCCCGCAGATACGTCACCAGATGGCTGCCGATAAAGCCGCCCGCACCTGTGACCAAAACCCTCGGTTGTTCGCTCATATAATAATGAAATCGCTGATAATTTTGCCGTTGGCAAAGGTTAATACTAGCAAATGCCGAATTGTTTGAAAACAGATGCTTTGAACGATGAGAGTAAATTGGCTAAACTTTGAAACACATCAATGGAAACCGCGACGCCGATGCTTCGGCAATATCTTGAGATCAAAAAGCTTTATCCGGGAACGATACTGTTTTTCCGGCTAGGGGATTTTTATGAGATGTTCAACGAAGACGCGGTCACCGGCTCTCGCGAACTCGATATAACGCTTACCGCGCGGCATAAAGACTCGCCAAATCCTGTCCCCATGTGCGGAGTTCCCTATCACGCGGCACCAAATTACATCGCCCGATTGGTACGCAAAGGCTATCGTGTCGCTATTTGCGAACAGACTGAAACTCCGACCAAGGTAACGAAACTCGTTAAACGCGAGGTCGTTCGTGTTATCACGCCGGGAACGGCGATCGATCCGCAGCTTGTCGAAGCAAAAGATACCGTCTATCTCGCATCCATCTGCGGCAGCGGTGATACCTATGGAGCGGCGTTTCTCGAAACATCATCCGGCAGCTTTGCGACGACCGAGATCACCGGGGCAGACTCGTGGTCAAATATCCGCGACGAGATCGAATCGCGATCACCGCGGGAATTGTTGTATCCACGCGCCATGGAAAAGCTGGTCGAGAGTTCATTTGGCGACGGGAATGCGTCAGTTGGGCTATTTAGTGAGCGTCAACAATCACCGCAGACGACTGCAATTACTTTGACCCCGCTCGATGACGCTTCGTTTGATGAGCGGGCGAGCACTTCCCTATTAGAGAAACAAATGGAAGTCGCAAGTCTCGCCGGATTTGGACTTGACGGCCACGCCGCGGCCATTAGTGCGGCTGGTGCGTGTTTGAAATATGCCCAAGACACACAGCGGGCGACTGCCGGACATATCACCGAGATAAGCTATTTTGAACCGTCAGATGCGATGATCCTCGATGCGGTTACGCTTAGAAATCTAGAGATATTTGATTCACGCGGCGACAAAAATAAGAACACTCTTTTTGGTGTGATAGACGAGACAGCGACCGGGATGGGTTCACGGCTGCTAAAACAATGGGTCCAACGACCGTCGCTAAAACGCACCGAGATCCAAACGCGTCTGGCGGCGGTCACTGAGCTATCCGATCTGATACTCCGCGATAAACTGCGATTCCTCATGAAAGAGGTCAGCGATCTCGAACGCCTCGTCGGCCGTCTCAATCTCGGCACGGCAACGCCTCGCGACCTGATCGCTTTAAAGCGGACGATGGATCAGACACCGCTGCTAAATCAGACTCTCGCCGATGCGAGTTCTCTGCTGCTCCAGGTCTTGTCCGAGAACATTTTCGAATTGCCCGAGACACGCGATCTGATCGGACGGGCCATCGCCGACGAGCCGCCGATAAATGTCAGCGACGGCGGAGTGATACGGGCAGGGTTTGACGCCGAGCTTGATGAAATTCGTGGAATCTTGACCTCGGCAAAACAGATCATCGCGGCGTTTGAGGAACAGGAAAAAACACGAACTGGGATCGCCAATCTAAAGATCCGCTTCAACAACGTATTTGGTTATTATATCGAGATCTCAAAGGGGCAGGTTTCTCGTGTTCCGGACGATTACGAACGCCGTCAGACGCTCGCCAACGCGGAACGATTTACAACGCCGCAGCTAAAAGAGTGGGAGCAAAAAGTGCTCGGTGCTGAGGAACGCACCGCTCAGATAGAAGCGGCTTTGTTCACGCAGGTCAAAGCGAAAGTTTGCGAAGAGACCCGTAAACTGCAATCGACCGCCCGAGCTATCGCGACGCTAGACGCTCTTTGTGCGTTGGCGGAAACCGCATCGCGGCGAAATTATGTTTGCCCTGTCCTACACGACGGCGATGAGATCGAGATAAAAAATGGCCGCCATCCGGTCGTCGAGGCCGCTCTGGGGAACGCTTTTATCCCAAATGATACGCTGATGAACAACTCGACCGACCGTCTACTCATCCTGACCGGAGCAAATATGGGCGGTAAATCGACCATTTTGCGGCAAGTGGCGTTGATCCAGATACTCGCTCAGATCGGGTCGTTCGTCCCTGCAACATCTGCGAGACTGCCGGTTCTTGACCGCATTTGGACGCGCGTTGGAGCTTCGGATGATCTTGCGTCGGGACGCTCGACATTCATGGTCGAGATGACGGAGACTGCGTCTATCCTGCACAACGCCAGTCCACGGAGCCTGATACTGCTCGACGAGATTGGACGCGGAACATCGACATTTGACGGGCTGTCGATCGCGTGGGCGGTTGCCGAATTTCTGCACAATTCGGCAGATCACTCGGCAAAGACGTTATTTGCAACCCATTACCACGAACTCACTGAACTTGCCGAAAATCTTCCTGGAGCCAAAAACTATCAGCTAACAGCAACCGAACGTGACGGCGATGTAGTATTCCTCCACAAAATGCAGCCCGGAAAGGCGTCAAAATCTTATGGTATCGCGGTGGCAAAACTTGCCGGGCTTCCTGTGTCAGTCATCGAACGGGCAAAAAGCGTTCTTGAAAAGCTCGAGAAATATGAGCTTGCTGTTTTTGCCGACGAGAAAAAGGACGGGCTGGCAAAAGCTGCCGCAGGGCGAATTGCGTCGCAGGTTTCGCTCTTTGCCGTTACAAATGAAACTGCGATAGACGAACTTCGAGGTGTAAATGTCGAGGATCTATCGGCAGAAGAATCAAAAGAGTTACTGACGAAAATTAAAGGAAAGATCATATGACAAACCGCAGATCGTTCTTAAAGGCATCGCTTGCAGGGCTACCATTACTCGCAGCGACCGGGGCCTCAGCTCAAAAATCAGTGGGACAGGTCTTCAAAAAGCCTGTCGTCGTTTCGACGTGGGACAGCGGCCTGAGGGCGAATGCGGCGGCGTGGAAAGTGCTTGAAAAAGGCGGCAAGGCGATCGACGGCGTTGAACAAGCGGCGCGGTCAGCCGAGGACGAATCGAGCTGTTGCGTTGGGCTTGACGCCTATCCCGACCGTGACGGATTTGTGACATTGGACGCTTCGATCATGGATCACAAATCAAATTGCGGCAGTGTCGTCTATCTCCAACACATCAAGCACCCGATCTCGGTCGCTCGATTGCTGATGGAAAAAACAAAACACGTCATCCTTGCCGGTGACGGGGCTATGCAGTTTGCGGTTGAAAATGGATTTGAGTTCCTACCCGGAAAACTCTCTGCGGACGCAGAAAAAGCTTGGAAAGAGTGGCTCAAGAAATCTGAATACAAGCCCGTCGTCAACATCGAGAATCGTAAACCCGTGAGTCTCAATTCTCCATCCGCTCCGGCTTTTTTTGATGACGGCTCGGCAAATCACGACACGATGGGGACGATCGCTTTGGACGCGAACGGCGACCTGTCGGGAGCCTGCACGACAAGCGGTATGGCATTTAAGATGCATGGCCGCGTTGGCGATTCGCCGGTGATCGGAGCAGGACTTTTTGTTGATAATGAGGTCGGTGCGGCCACGAGTTCCGGCGTCGGCGAAGAGGTCGTCCGCATCTGCGGCACGCATACCGTCATCGAACAAATGCGTATAGGTCGTTCGCCGGAGGCCGCCTGCCGAGAAGCAGTGATGCGCGTCGTAAAACGCGATCCTGTTAAGGCAAAGGAACTACAGGTTGGCTTTGTTGCGATCTCAAAAAACGGTGAGGTCGGGGCATTTTCTGTCGTTACAGGATTTACCTATTCTGTGACAAATTCGCAGTTTCCAAACGGCACGGTTATCAAATCCAAAAGTCATTTTTGAACACGGTCGCCCGAATAGACATGAAAGTGCAGGTGCCTTGAGTCCTGATACTCGCCAAGGTTCGTCAGAACCCTTGCGGCACCCTTTGCACCTACAACCGAGTCTGCAACTTTCCGAATAACCTCAAACAATTCCAAAAATAATGCGTCGTCTGAGCTTTCTAGCGTGAGCAGCGACGAGATATGGCGTTTCGGGATGACAACGATGTGCGTTTGCCAAAACGGCCGCGTGTGGTGATAGGCTAGCACGTTGGCGGTCTCATGGACTTTATCGACCTCGATCTTGCCGCTCAAGACATTGTCGCAATAAAAATCGTCGCTCATAAACTTATTACATCAAATATGACCTCCTTTATAAAAATTGGCGTGACTGTTAAACTCGTATTTTAGTTTTTTCACGAGAGCCAGTCGATGATAGAGCAACTGCGTGCCCTGCCGCTAAAAGAAAGAATCGGACAATTATTCTTTATCGGAATACCGGGCCCCGAGGCTGACGATGCCACGCGCGAGCTTTTGCAAAAGATCAATCCGGGCGGAGTTTGTCTGTTTGCCAGAAATATTCGTGAGGCGGACCAAACACGGAAATTGCTTGATGACATTCGTGATGTCAGCAAGGTAACGCCTTTCCTGAGCATCGATCAGGAGGGCGGGCTTGTGGATCGGCTGCGGCGGGTAATGACGCCCATGTCGGCTGCTAACAAGATGCGAAATGCCGCCGATGCCGAGCGGCTTGCCGAGATCATCGCCGAAACGCTTCGCATACTTGGATTTAATATGGATTTTGCCCCCGTCGTTGATGTTATCGACGCTGAGCGGGCAAAGCATACCAACGGGTTATTTTCTCGCGAATTTGGACGCTCGAAAGAAGATGTCGTCGCGATGGCAGGTGCATTTCTTAAGACTTTGCAAGACAACGGCGTCATCGGCTGTGTCAAACATTTTCCCGGACTCGGAGCGGCTAAAGTCGATTCACACGAAGAACTGCCGCAGGTGGATGTTTCAGAAAACGAGTTAAACGAGATCGACCTTTACCCGTATCGCGAGTTACTTGCCACCGGCGAAGCAAAGGCTCTGATGGCGGCACACACGGCGTTTCCGCGTATTGAGTTGCAGGAAACTGACCAAAGTGGGAAACTTTTACCGTCTTCGTTGAGTAATAATTTTATCAACACTCTCCTTCGCGGCACTCTCGGGTTTGACGGGCTTGCCATCACGGATGACCTCGAAATGGGAGCAATCGTTAAAAATTACGGCATCGGCGACGCCTGTAAAATGGCGGTCGGTGCCGGCATCGACATGCTCGCGATATGCGCCGATCCGCATGCTATTCGCGAGGGACACCGAGCGATTTTAGATGCTGTAAACAGCGGCGAACTGAGCGAGGGTCGCATCGACGAGTCGCTCGTGCGAATTGCCGGGTTAAAGTCGATCCTCGCAGAGCCGCTTGAGTTTAATGCCGACCGGTTCGGTGAATTGTCGGACGAGGTAGCCGCGTTTAACGAGGAACTGAGCCGTGACAAAGGAATTACTAGAACTTATGCGTAAATTTATATTGATCGTAATTGCCCTCTCCTTTTTTGCTACCGCGTCGACTTGCCGCAAACGCAGCACGGATGTCGTCACGGTAGCCTTGCCTGAGAAATTTACTGCGTTTGACACGCTTACATCTACGACTTCGGATGCCTCCGCTGAGCGAATAAAGACATTGATATTTAATTCGCTAGTCAAAAAGAATGAGAATTTTGAGTATGTCGGCGAGCTGGCAAAAGACATCAAGACATCTGAGGACGGCAAAACGATCACATTTACGCTGCAGGAAAACGTCAAATTTCATAACGGTGCTGCATTCACATCGGCGGATGTGAAATATACATTCGAAGAGCTTTTTAAGAGTAACGGGTATAAATCAGGTGCATTTTTTGACACGGTTCCTCTCGATAAGACCGACGCTCCGAAATCAACCGCTCCGGCAGCATCGCCAGCCGCTAATGCAAATTCGAACGCTAACGCCGCTGCTAAGCCCGTAGAGGAGCCAAAAACAAAACGCGTCGCACACATCACCTCGATAGAGACGCCTGATGCCAAAACTGTCGTTTTCACAGTTACGCGTCCCGCTCTTCGTAACCAGTTACTTTCAAATCTCGTCGCGATCCCGATCATCCCGCAAGGAACTGCGGCAGAGCAAAAAGACAAGCCTGTCGGTTCGGGTCCGTTCAAATTTACTAGCTTTGATGCGTCGCAAAATACGGTTGAATTAGCGGCAAACGCTGAGTATTGGGACGGCACTCCAAAGGTGGCAAAGCTTCGAGTAAAGACCGTCACGGACGCGACTTCCCTGCAAGCCGAGCTCCAGTCCGGCGGTGTTGATATAGCTCCAAATCCATCAAATCTGCCGCCCGATATGCTCAAAACGATGACGAGCGGCAATCTCAAGGTAGATCAGTTTGACGGTTCTAACATTCAATATCTGGTTTTCAACACCCAGTCCGCTCCTCTGAATAATCCAAAGATCCGCCAAGCGATCGGCTACGCCATCGACCGGCAAAAGATCGTGACCGATTTGCTTTCGGGCCAAGCAAAGGTTGCAAGCTCGATCTTGCCGACGCAATCGTGGGCATATGCCGCCGGGACGACATACAATTTTGATCAGGCTAAAGCAAAGCAGTTGCTGCAAGAAGCCGGTTACAAAAACGAACCGATCACTTTCAAATACGGAGCCGGAAATGCGGCTGTCAATCAGTATTCGCAGGTCATCCAGAGCGCTCTGACCGCAGTCGGTCTTAACGTCCAGATCGAGACGCTTGAGGTCAATACGATTCGCCAGCAGCTCGCACAAGGACAGTATCAGATGTATACGGGCGTCTGGGTCGGCGGCAATCAGGATCCGATATTCCTGCGTGATTTGTTTAGCTCGACCAAGATACCGGGCGGCACCGTTTCGTGCTGCAACCGCAGTCGTTACGCAAATAATGAAGTGGATAAACTAGTCGAAGATGCGGTTAACTCTGTGGATAAGGCTGCAGCAACATCGCTTTACGGCAAAACCTGGGATCTGGTCAGCTCTGAACTTCCGCTCTTACCGCTTTGGTATCCGGCAAATATCGTCGTTTCGAATAAACGCATCGGTAACGTCAAGATGAGCGGGAGTGGCGATTGGAGCTTTTTGAAAGACATTACGTTGCAGTAAGGAAATTTTTTTTAACGCAAAGACGCGAAGATGCAAAGTCGCAAAGGATTTAAAGAATAAGAAAGCGAGTCTTTTTACTTAGCGTCTTTGCTTCTTTGCGACTTTGCGTTGAAACAGCCTTGACAATCTGATATCAAACGGTAAAATTATCATTTGCCATGCGGGAGTAGCTCAGTGGTAGAGCGCGACCTTGCCAAGGTCGAAGTCGCGAGTTCGACCCTCGTCTCCCGCTCCAAATCGGAAGTAGGCAGTTGCAGTCGGCACAAGGCAGTCAAATCACTTTGCTGCCAACTGCCCCTGATAACTGCCTACTTTTATTTTACGGCGGTGTAGCCAAGTGGTAAGGCAGAGGTCTGCAAAACCTTTATTCATCGGTTCAATTCCGATCACCGCCTCCAAATTTATGATCGTCATAAGCGGCCAAACACGGCCGCTTTTTTTGTGCGAACGCACCTGTTTTTGCTGGCATCTGATTTGTGGTATTGTGATGTTTTAATGCCTGTTCAACCAACCCCAATACGTTCATTTCCCTTTGCAGCGTTGCAGTTGTTTGCAATGGTTGCTTTCGTCTGTTTAATATCCGTCCCGGGCTTGGCTCAAACGCCTGTTATTGTTCAGCCCGGAGCTCCGGGCCAGCCGACCAAGGTCTTGCCTGCGACCACACGTGCCGTGCTGCCGCCGCTTTCGACAAAGGATGTCGAGTTTATGCAGGGCATGATCATGCATCACGCCCAAGCCGTTGAGATGACGGCGCTTATCGAAGCCCGCACGGAAAATAAGGAACTCCGGCTATTGGGCGCGCGTATAAGCCAATCACAGTCGGACGAGATGAATTTTATGAAAAGGTGGCTCGAAAACAAAGGCGAGCCTATCGAAATGGAAATGGACGACATGGAGGGAATGGATCACGGCAGCCATGGTCATCTGATGCCGGGTATGCTTTCGGGAAAGCAGATGGCGGCTCTCCGGCGAGCCAGAGGTCCTGAGTTTGACCGGCTATTTCTTGAGGGGATGATCCAGCATCATAAGGGTGCACTCGTCATGGTAAGTGAGATGTTTGACACGGCCGGATCTGGTCAGGATGCCGAGCTTTTTAATTTTGCGACTGATGTCGATAGCGGCCAGCGGGCCGAGATCAAAATAATGCAGACAATGTTGGGTAAAAACAATTAGGAGAAATGATGAACCGAGGATATATTTTCCGCTTACTAGCAACTTCCCTATTTTTATGTTCGTGCTTTGTGGCTACCTCGTTAGCACAAGAAGCAATTGAGAAGGCTCCGCCGCTGCCCGCGGGGATGACGGGAGCGGACGTTAATGACCCGCGATACAAATTGACGCCGGGACTATGGGACGCAGGCGAAGCGGCGTTTGGCATGAAACATTTGATGTTGCTAAAAAAACCCGATGCGTTTCAGCTCGGTGTTGATGCAAATGGCCCTAAGGTCGGAACGGCTCTTAAGGCATTGGGCGTTCCCGAAGGGGCACAGATCCCTCCAACGATGAAAATGGCCCTTGCAGGTTTGGCGTTTGCCAATTCTGACCTGGCATTCCAAGGAAATCATCTGTTTCTCGGAAATTTTTACGGGATGAACATCTTTGACATCGCCGACCCCGCAAATCCAAAGCTTTTGACCTCGATGATTTGCCCCGGCGGCCAAGGCGACGTATCGGTTTACAAAAATCTGATGTTCATGTCCGTGGAAATGCAGAACGGCCGGCTTGATTGCAGTACGGACGGATTTCCGCCAAATCCTCCTCCCGCTCCTGGTCAGAACCCCGGCCCGCCGGCGGCTCAAAAAGATCGTTTTCGCGGCGTCAGGATCTTTGATATTTCTGATATTAAGAATCCTAAACAAGTAGGTGCGGTACAGACGTGCCGCGGTTCGCACACGCACACTTTGGTAAACGACCCGAACGATAAGGACAACGTCTATATCTATGTCTCGGGCACGTCGTTTGTCCGTCCTAATGAAGAGCTTGCCGGTTGCTCGGACGGGACACCCGACAAAAACCCTGACACGGCTTTGTTTCGCATTGAGGTGATCAAGGTGCCGGTTGCGGCTCCGCAAAACGCAAAGATCGTAGCGAGTCCGCGTATCTTTATGGATCCTAGAACAGGTGTGGTAAACGGCCTGAACAACGGCGGTTCGCACGACGACGACGGCACCGGCAAACCCGCCGACACTGACCAATGTCACGACATCACCGTTTATTCGGCGATCGGTTTGGCGGCTGGCGCGTGTTCGGGCAACGGAATTATTCTGGACATCAAAGATCCGGCAAAGCCAAAGCGTATTGACGCTGTAAATGACAAAAATTATTCATATTGGCACTCAGCAGCATTCTCAAACGACGGTAAAAAGGTCGTGTTCACCGACGAATGGGGCGGTGGAATGGGAGCCCGTTGCAGGCCGACCGATCCAAATGTCTGGGGAGCAAATGCCATTTTCAACTTGCGAGACAACAAATTGAGTTTTGCTAGCTATTACAAAATGCCATCCGCTCAGACGGACAGCGAAAACTGTGTTGCTCATAACGGTTCGCTGATCCCAGTACCCGGCCGCGACATCAAGGTGCAGGCCTGGTATCAAGGCGGCATCTCGATCATGGATTTCACCGACCCGTCGAAACCGATGGAGATCGCTTATTTCGACCGCGGCCCGATCGATGCGAAGATGATCGTTCTCGCCGGATCGTGGTCAGCGTATTGGTACAACGGCAACATCTACTCGTCAGAGATCGCCCGTGGGCTCGACGTTTTTGAACTGACGCCGACCAAGAACCTGTCGCAGAACGAGATCGACGCTGCCAAATCAGTTCGGGTGGCTGAGCTAAATGTGCAGAATCAGCAAAAGATCGAGTGGTCGAACAAAATACTCGTCGCCAAGGCGTACGTAGATCAGCTAGAACGCGTTTCTGCTTTGTCGGCTGCTGAGAGCACCAATATTCGTGCGGCGTTAGACAAGCCAGTCCGAAGCAAACTTGCTGGTTTCGCCGCCTCGGTTCAAAAGCAGTCGCGTCTGATGAAAAATGACCCGTACATGGCGAAGATGCAGGCTTTGGCTGCGATCTTAAAACAGCCGGGGATCTGATCTTTGGTTTGTTATTAATAGAAAAGGGCGGCTTTCAATAGCCGCCCTTTTTGTTGTAAATAATATTGGAATTACTTTTTCTTGCCGACCGACTTTGCTGATTTAACCGAGGTTATTCGGCCGCTGTCGGAAAGATCAGCTTCGAGTCCAGGGACTTTGCACTTGACTGTGCCGTCGATAGTTCCCTTTACTTCGCACTGCTGTTTGTCCTTACACGCCGCCAGGATCGCTTTGCCCGCATCGGAATCGTTCGCAAAGCAATATGCAGCATAATCGCCCGACTCTTCGCCAAAATAGAGGATGACCGATTCGGCCTTCCCGACCTGCAGCTCGCCCTCGACCTCGCCTTCGTCACCTTTTGCCTGAGTTTTCGGAGCGGCATTCGCATTGGCGTTATTCGCAGCGGTCGGTGCAGGCGTTGCACTCGGAGCTGGTGTTGCGGTGTTGGCCTTTGCCGCGTTTGCGTTTGAATTATTTGTGTTGGTGTTCGCCGCACCGCCACAGGCAGCAAAAAGCGAAGTGAGCGATACAATGGAGACTAAGATCATCAATTTTTTCATAGTGGTTTGAAGTCTTCCTAATATTCAAATTTCAAGCGTTCATATTACAACTACCTGAGCGATGCGTTCAACTTTGCGAGTGCCGACGAACCGACTGTGCAAGCGTTGAAAGAAGCACTGCAAAACTATCGCCTGCCTTTGCTTTCAAGGATCTGAATATAGTTGCTTCGCTCATAGGCTGTCGGGTCGGAAACGTGCTGCTGGCTCATCTGCCCCTTCATTTCTTCGATGGAGTGAAACGGCATGTCGTTCATGTAAAGCTCAAGGTCTTTAAGCACGGTTTTGATCCAAGGAATACCATTACTCAACAATGCTGAAGCGCACATCCCAATATCAGCTCCGGCAAGAATGTATTTTACGAGCTCAGTCGCACCTTGAATACCTGTAGTCGCGGCCAGCGAAACTGGAACACGTCCATAGAGGACAGCGATCCAGAGAAGCGGTAACCGAATCTCAGATCTGACGCTTAGGTCAAGGTTAGTCTTGATCGATAGCTCTTCGATGTCGAAATCAGGCTGGTAAAATCGATTGAATAAAACAAGAGCGTCGGCACCGGCCTCATGAAGTTGCTTTGAGATGTTTCCGATAGATGAAAAATAGGGACTGAGTTTTACCGCGATCGGTATGCTGATCGTTTCGCGAACCAATTTAACGATATCAAGATACCGCTTTTCGACCTCGGCGGATGTCATATTGATGTCGGCAGGAATGAAAAATATGTTTATCTCAAGCCCATCCGCTCCAGCCTGTTCGATCTCCCGAGCATATTCGATCCAGCCCTCGGGAGTTATGCCATTGAGACTAGCGATTATCGGAATATCGACTCTTTCCTTTGCTTTTCTTATTATCTCAAGGTATTTGGCTGTACCAACCGAATAGTCATGTAAATCCGGAAAGAAATCTGAAGCCTCGGACGAAAAGTTGGTTGTAGAGCGGTAAACCTTTTCGAGAGTCGCAGTTTCTTGCCGTATCTGTTCCTCGAAGAGAGAGAACAAGACAATAGCTCCGGCCCCTGCATCTTCCATCGCTAGAATATTGTCCAGCTTTTGCGATAATGGGTTGGCTGATACGACCAATGGCGATCGAAGACTCAATCCCATATATGTTGTTCTAAGATCCGGCATATTTTTTCTCCTCTGGGTTCTTAGTAAACCGGTTGGAACGAACTCGCCCCAAAACCGGCCATTTCTTCGTAGGTCTTCCATCTAAGATCTACGATCTCTTGTGCAAGCGTCATCAAACGCTCTGCCTCGAGCGGTGCCGTTTGCGTAAGCACCTTATATCTCAGTTCGTTATAGGCGTATTTTTTTAATGAAATCGTCGGTCTTGGCGAATCCAGCACAAACGGATTATGACCGTTTTTTCGCAATACAGGATTGAATCGGATGAGCGGCCAATAGCCGCTGGCGACCGCGAGCTTTTGCTGATTTAACCCATTTTCCATGTCGATGCCGTGGGCTATGCAATGACTATAGGCCAAAATTAGCGAAGGCCCATCGTATGCCTCGGCTTCGCGCAGAGCGAGCAGCGTTTGCTGAGGATTTGCCCCCATTGCGACTTGCGCGACATAGACGTTGCCATACGATATAGCTTGCAATGCGAGATCTTTTTTGCCAACTCGCTTCCCTGCCGCAGCGAACTTAGCCGACGCAGCGGTCGGTGTCGCTTTTGACATTTGACCGCCCGTATTAGAGTAAACCTCAGTATCCAAGACAAGAACATTGACATTACGCCCGGTCGCCAACGCATGGTCGAGGCCGCCTGAACCAATATCATATGCCCAACCGTCGCCTCCAACGAGCCAGACGCTTCGGTGTACAAGCTGATCCGCAACCGACATCAGGTGTTTAGCCTGTGTATTGTCGATCCCGGCAAGTTTAGACTTTAGTTCTGCAACTCGAAGGCGCTGATCAGATATCTCGCTTTCCAAATGCTGCGGAGCCCCGATGAGATTGTCGACGAGCTCGTCGCCGAGCTCAGGCCGCAGACCCCTAAGTAGTTGATGGGCGGTATCGAGTTGCTTGTCCGCCGTCAGCCTCATCCCCAATCCAAATTCGGCATTGTCCTCGAACAGCGAATTTGACCAAGCGGGCCCGCGTCCAAGAGAGTTGGAGGTCCATGGTGTAGTTGGAAGGTTCCCGCCATATATCGAGGAACAACCCGTCGCATTCGCTACGAGCAAACGATCGCCAAAAAGCTGCGTCAGCACTTTGATATAGGGCGTTTCGCCGCATCCGGCACAGGCACCAGAAAACTCAAAAAGGGGTTCAAGAAACTGAACTCCGTGAACCGTTGAAAAATCGACCTCGGGCTTGTCGTTCTGGGGCAGTCCTTCAAAGAAGCCGATGTTCTCTCTATCGGGCCCAAGATCTGCGGATTTCTCCGCTAGGGATATCGCACGGTTGCCTTTGCCATCTGGAGCATCTACGGGACATACCTCGTGGCAGAGATTGCAACCGGTACAATCTTCGAGATATACGTTAAGCGAATACTTTGTTTCAGGAAAGCCACGGGCATTGATAGGCGCCGATTTGAATCCCACGGGGGCACCGTCGAGATGATCCTTGTGAAAAAACTTTGCCCTGATGACGCTGTGCGGACAAACAAAGCCGCAATTGCCGCATTGGATGCAAAGATCCGGTTCCCAGACTGCGATGCGGCTTGATACGTTTCGTTTCTCCCACTTTGAAGTACCGCTCGGATAGGTTCCGTCGACCGGCAATGCGCTCACCGGTATGCTGTCTCCGAGCCCTTTTATCATTGCCTGGGTTACAGTACGGACGAATTCCGGGGCTTGTGCTGATATTCCCTCCGCGTGACCATTTGTTGCCGTCGTATTTGCTGGAATAGGAACTTCAAAAAGATTTGCAAGTGTTTGGTCAACTGCCTTGAAATTCTTTTCAACCACCGACTGCCCTTTTTTCAGATAGGTCTTTTCTATCGCCTTTTTTATCTGGGAGATCGCCTCGTCAGGGGGCAACACACCGGAAAGAGCGAAAAAGCACGTTTGCATTATGGTATTGATCCGTCCGGCCATGCCCGTTTTTTGGGCAACATCATCGGCGTCGATCACATAAAGTTTTATGGCATTGTCAATAATGACCCGTTGTACGGCAAGCGGGATTCGGTTCCAGACCTCGTCAATCGGAAACGGGCTATTAAGAAGGAATGTCGCACCCGGCTTAGCAAACGCAAGCATTTCTTCCTTCTCGAGAAAATTGAATTGATGGCAAGCAATGAAATCTGCCGATCTGATCAAGTAAGGAGCCTTGATCGGCTTCTTGCCGAAACGAAGATGTGAGACTGTCATCGCTCCGGATTTTTTTGAATCGTAAACAAAATAGCCCTGTGCAAAAAGATCTGTATTCTCGCCGATGATCTTGATACTGTTCTTATTTGCTCCGACGGTTCCGTCAGCACCGAGGCCAAAAAAGAGAGCCTGTGTCCAGTCTGATTCGTCCAGAGCGAAGGTTCTATCTACATCAAGGCTTGTCATTCCAACATCGTCGTTGATCCCGACGGTAAAATGATTTTTCGGTGATCCTGACGTTAGATTGTCAAACACTGATTTAACCATCGCAGGAGTAAACTCCTTTGATGACAGGCCATAACGGCCGCCGACGACTAACGGCATCGCAGGCCATTGCCGTTTAGAAACCGCCTCCATCAATGTGATCATGACGTCTTGGTAGAGAGGTTCGCCGGACGAGCCCGCTTCCTTTGTTCGATCGAGAACTGCGATACGTTTTACGCCCTTGGGTAGGGCTTCGATGAATTCGTCGTTTGGGAACGGTCGATAAAGCGTCATCTGTATAACGCCGACCTTTTCGCCGCTATTGGCCAGGGATAGGGCTGTTTCCGATGCCGTTTCAACTCCGGACCCCATAATAACTATCACATCTTCGACGTCCGCCGCTCCATAGTATTTGACCGGGGAATATTCCCGGCCGGTGAGGGCGGCGAACTTACGCATTTCATCCTTCAAAATGCCGACGACCGCCGAATAGAATGTGTTTACAGTTTCGCGGCCCTGAAAATAAACATCAGGATTTTGAGCGGTTCCGCGAATAAATGGGTTGTCGGGATTGAGACCTCGTTTACGATGCGCGAAGACGAGATCGTCGTCGATCATGCCACGAATCTGTTCATCAGATAGAAAGTTGATCTTATTCACCTCGTGAGAAGTGCGAAAGCCGTCAAAGAAATGAATGAACGGTATGCGAGACCTTAGCGTCGTAGCTTGAGTGATCAGGGCCATATCGTGGGCTTCCTGTACACTGGCGGAGGCGAGCAAAGCAAAACCGGTCGTTCGCGCCGCCATCACATCCTGGTGATCACCAAAGATAGACAGCCCCTGAGCCGCAAGCGAACGTGCCGCGACGTGAAAGACCGTGGCTGTCAATTCGCCGGCGATCTTGTACATGTTCGGCAGCATCAACATCAAGCCCTGTGATGCAGTAAAGGTGGTGGTGAGCGATCCGGTTTGCAGCGCCCCGTGAACAGTACCTGCGGCTCCACCTTCGCTCTGCATTTCCATGACTTCGGGAATATTCCCCCAAATATTCTGGATGTCCTTTGCAGACCATTCATCCGCAAATTCTGCCATTGCTGAAGAAGGAGTGATCGGATAGATCGCACAAACCTCATTTACGCGATACGCAACGTAAACGGCGGCTTCGTTTCCATCAAGCGTCACCGCACAATTAGTATTCAGGTCGGACATTACGATACCTCCGATTCGCCGATCATATCGATCGCGTGACAAGGGCATTGCTCATAGCAAACGCCGCAACCCGTGCATAGGTTGTAATTGATCTTATACCTTAGCCCGGCACCCAATTTTATGATCGCCCGTTCAGGGCAAGCTCCGAAGCAACCGTCACATTCAAAACAGTTGCCGCATGAATAGCAGCGTTGAGCCTCGTAGACGGCTTCGTCCTTTGAAAGCCCGCCAACGATCTCGTCAAATCCGGAGATCGCGATCTCGGGTTCTATATGCTCCTGTTGTTTGGGGAGAGCGTCTGTACGGTACCAAACGCTAAGCTGCTCGGCTGAAACTGACGGGTTGTTGGGTGTTTTCACAAAACTGCGGCCGCTAAGCCAGGCATCGATGTTACGGGCAGCCTTTTTACCGTGGCCTGTCGCGACGGTGACGGTTCGCTCGCTCGGGACCATATCGCCGCCGGCAAAGATCCCATCATGGCCGGTCATCATATTTTTATCGACTATGACTGTCCCGTCTTCGTCAAAGACAATTCCCGGGATGCCGGCGAGAAAGGCAGTTTCAGTTGTTTGTCCGAGCGCAAGAATTACCGAATCGGCCGCGAGCGTCTCAAAGATGCCAGTCGGGACGGGGCGGCCGTCTACGATCTCCATTTTTTCGACCGTCAATGACGTGGAATCGAGGTCCTTGATGGTACGCAGCCAATGGATCTTTATACCCTCGCTTAGGGCTTCGTCAGCCTCAAATTCATGCGCCGGCATGTGTTCGCGGTCGCGCCGATATATGATCAATGCCTCCTCAGCACCGAGCCGCTTTGCTGTTCTTGCCGCATCCATCGCGGTGTTTCCGCCGCCGTAAATCGCGACCCGGCGGCCGATCTGGGGAGCTTTGCCAAGCTCGACGTCTTTTAAAAAGGTAACAGCGTCAAGTATCTTGTTGGCATCCCGCGCCGGGATCTCGGTCTTTTTCCCAATGTGGGCACCGATAGCAATAAATACGGCATCAAAATTACCCGAGGTCCTTTCTGCAAGCAGATCGGTCACCTTACGGTTCAACTCTATCGTTACCCCGAGATCCTCGATTCGTGCGACCTCCGCTTTCAGTACATCTCGAGGCAGTCGATAGGCCGGGATACCAAAATTCATCATGCCGCCGGCGATCGGGCCGGCCTCGTAAATAGCAACATCATTTCCAAGTCGAGCGAGGTGGTATGCGGCTGAAAGGCCGCTAGGTCCGGCCCCAACGACCAAGATTCTTTTCTGTGTCTTTCGCTTTGGCTTTGCGAATTTCCACTCTTCGGTAATCGCCAGATCACCTAGAAAACGCTCGACGGAGTGAATGCTTACGGAAGTGTCGATCGCCCCGCGATTGCAAGAGTCTTCACAAGTGTGGTAGCAGACACGCCCATGGATCGCCGGAAATGGATTGTCTTCTGTGAGCTTTTGCCATGCTTCAAAATGCTTCCCTTCCTGCGTGAGAGCGAGCCACGATTGTATATTTTCACCTGCCGGACAGGCATTATTACATGGCGGAAAAAAATCGATGTAAGCCGGCCGCCTAGACCGGATCGGCCCGGTGCCATGTCCATGTTCCGTTAGATCGGTTTGCGATGTGAGATCATCTCGTATCACCGTTGTGCCCTCCGCTTCTCAGAAAACTGTTGCGCTTATTCCGCAATACGTTGTAAGTGCAAGAGGTGTGCCAGCAACGAGGGCCGCGAAAATCGTGGACTAATAGGTAAGTCGAAGCCGAAGCGAAAAGACGGGGTCAATTGTATTACGTAATTCTACGCGACCGTGTGGGAAAACTACGCAGTTTAATCATGATGGCTCAATGGGGTAATATCCCTTGCGAACGCGAAACAACCCAAAATGCAGATCGTTTCGTGGCCATGGTGGTGCTGTGTTGAAGGGACGAGACAACGCTATCTTAAAGAGGCATTGATCTTGGACAGTACGTCGGTTCCGGGGCATAAGTCGCCCTTTGCCAGCGCATTAAGCGGCCGGCTGCTTGTATTGATCAGCTCGTGCAGATCCTGCGACGATTCGTCGATATAGAGGAGTCCGGTCAGGATCTCGCCTTTGTCCTTAGCATTTTGGACCGCATTCATTGCTGAGCGGCGGTTTGTCGGGTCCCAATCTTTTTGGAGTTTGTGCAAACGGATCTCCGACCCGTCGTGCATTGTGATGTCCGAAATATCTCCCGCTTCATAAGACGCCTTTATCTCAGTCATCATCGGCACAAAGTCCATCGTGCCCGTAACTTCGACGTGTTCGCGGACGTAATCGTACGATTTAGTTGAACCGGCATTGTTATTGAATGTGACACACGGTGAGATCACGTTGAGGAAAGCAAAGCCCTTGTGCGACATCGCGGCTTTCATTAATGGGATGAGCTGATCTTTGTCGCCTGAGAAGCTCTGCCCCACAAATGTTGCTCCGAGCTCGATCGCAAGCGAAGCAAGATCGATGGCTTCGAAAAGGTTCACGCTTCCCGCTTTGCTTTTTGAGCCGGCGTCGGCGGTCGCGCTGTCTTGGCCTTTGGTCAGGCCGTAGCAGCCGTTGTTCATCACGAGATAAACCATATTCAGGTTTCGCCGGACGACATGAACAAACTGTCCCATTCCGATCGAGGCCGTGTCGCCGTCGCCCGAGACGCCAAAATAGATCAGGTCGCGGTTTGCGAGATTCGCACCCGTTGCTACCGACGGCATACGTCCGTGGACAGAATTAAAGCCGTGAGAGTTCGACAGGAAATAAGCCGGAGATTTCGACGAACAGCCAATGCCCGACAGCTTCGCCACCTTGTGCGGCTCGATGTTCAACTGCCAACACGCCTCGACGATCGCCGCATTGATCGAATCATGCCCGCACCCCGCACAAAGCGTAGAAAGCGAACCCTCATAATAATCGACCGTGTACCCAAGGTCGTTCTTAGGCAATGCCGGATGTCTAAATGTTGATCTAACGTAGGTCATAACTATTTATCAATTGGCGGTGGCGGCCCGGTTTTCAAGCCACCAGAGTAGTTCTTTTTATACTCGACGATTTCGTCAGCTAGTTTTGCGTTCATTCCGCGAAGCTTGGCAATTTCTTCATCAGCTTCTTTATTTCTTGATTTGAAAGTGTCCGCGATCTGAACATAGGCTTGACAGATTGCATATTGGGCTTTGTCGAAATCAGGTTTTATCTCTAGAGCTTTTCTAAAATAAATAATGGCCTTTTCTTGCCTCCCGTCAACGACCCAGGATTCTCCATCCATTGTTATCAACCCCATCTGCAGTAGACATTCGGGGTCGTTAGGGCTTTTCGCAAGGTTTTCTTCGGCGACCTTTTTCTTCTCGGCTCTTTCGAGAAGCGTTATAAAGTTTGGAAATGTATTGTCCTTATCGGTTTTTCGACCATTCCAAATGTCGCGAGCCTCTTTTAGTCGCCCTTGGGCGACCAACAAACGCCCCAATTCAAATCGTCCGAACATTTTTTCCGGGTCGAGATCCATTACAGTTCTGAAGGCTTCCTCGGCCCCTTTCGTGTCCTTGGCGTAAGACAAAAAACGACCGAGTTCCTTGTGTGCATTCAAATGACTGGGCTTCAATTTAACTGCTGTACGATAGGCCTCGATTATCTCGGTATAGTCTTTAGCACCTATTGACAAGGCGTCTGCAAGAGCCATGTACGATTCGGCATAACTTGGGTCGAGTTTTATCGCGTCACGTGCGGCTGCAACCGCATCTTCTCTCGCATTTCGATTACGGTCAGCCCTGGATTTATTGACATAAAGTGTCTTTTCCTTCGGGTTTAGGGAGATCGCTTTAGCAAATGCCTCAGATGCCTCTTTCATCTTCCACTGAGCCATATGGACGGCTCCGGTTATATAATATGGCCGAAAATCCGCCGGCCGTAACTCAATGGCTCTACCACATTTCACTAGAGCTTCATCAAACTTCCTTTGCGAGTAAAGTTGGAACGCGTCTTTGATAAGGTCATCAAATTCGTCAAACGCTAGTGTCTGGTCAAACTTCGATCCAATACTGAGCTTATTATCATTCGCATTCAGCAAACTGGGCGTAAAGACCAAGAATAAGACCATCAAGAATACCTTGAGATTCATTTCTCCCCCTTAATCTGCCGATAAATATTATCCGCCGTGATCGGCATTCCGTCGTAGTTTAGGACGGAGATGAGTTTTGACGCATCAACGCCGAGTTCGATCATCATCAGGCTGCGGAATTGGGCGTCGCGGTTTTGTTCGATGACGAAGATTCGTTCATGGGCATCGACAAAATCGCGGAATGATTCGCCAAACGGAAAACCACGAGCACGCATGGCGTCGAGTTGAATGCCATCGGCGGCGAGGAACTCGAGGGCTTCTTCGGCGGCATAGCTCGAGGTTCCAAAATATATAACTCCGTCGCGGACCTCATTCGCTCCCGACGCGGACAATATCTCCGGTTCCGGTACCAGTGTCGCAGCGGTTTCCCACTTCTTCGCCAAACGATCGACGTTCCTCTGATATGCGGCTCCGTCTTCGGTGTAGACGCCGTATTCGTCGCGGGAAGAGCCGCGCGTTACGAATGCACCTCGCGTCGGGTTCGTACCGGCGATCGTCCGATAGGGGATGCCGTCGTCGTCAATGTCCAAATATCGTCCCCATTTGCTGTTGAACTGCTCAAGAAAGTCACCGGCGTGTTCCGCTTCTTGATCGGGCTGGGCCTCGGCGTTATTGCCGTTGCCATTGCCGTTAGACATCACGTGATATATCTTATCGAGCTGCTCCGAAGTCAACACTTTCCCGCGATCATACACACGCGAATCGTCCCAAGTGAGGGGCTCGGAGATGTGGTCGTTCATGCCGAGGTCCAGGTCGGTCATGATGATGACTGGGGTTTGAAGCCGCTCGGTTAGGTCGAATGCATCGACGGTCATCTCGAAACATTCTTTAGGAGAAGCCGGAAACAGCAGCGGATGCTTCGTATCTCCGTGCGAAGCGTACGCCGCGAGCAAGATATCTGACTGCTGCGTCCGCGTTGGCATTCCGGTCGAAGGCCCTGTTCGCTGAACATCGATAAGAACCGTCGGAACTTCCGCGAAGTAGCCCAAACCGAGAAACTCGTTCATCAAACTCACGCCCGGGCCGCTTGTCGCCGTGAAAGATCTCGCACCATTCCAACAAGCGCCCATTACCATGCCGATCGCAGCGAGTTCGTCCTCGGCCTGTACGATTGCGTAGTTGTTCTTGCCGGTATCGGGATCGACGCGATACTTAGCGGCGTATTTCGCAAAGGCATCTACCACGCTCGTCGAAGGCGTGATCGGATACCAAGCCGCAACGGTGGCTCCGGCATAGACTGCGCCGAGCCCGCATGCGGAGTTGCCGCCGAATAATATCTTATCGCCAAGCAGATCGCGGCGTTCGACGCGGATATCCAAAGGACAATCAAAATTCTCTTTGCAGTAATTGACACCGATGTTCAATGCTTTGATGTTCGGCTCGATGAGTTTCTCTTTCCCCTTGAACTGCTCGGCGAGCTGTCCCTCAAGCACCGCAAACTCAATGTCCAACAACGCCGACAATGCACCTATATATATTATGTTCTTGAACAACTGCCGCTGCCGTGCGTCCGTAAACTCCGCATTGCACAGTGCCATCAGCGGAATGCCGATATGCGAAATGTCCTTGCGGTCATAGCCCGGCGGCAAAGGCTTTGACGAGTCATAAAGAAAGTATCCGCCCGCGTGCACGTCCGCATAATCTTTCTTCATTGACTGCGGATTGACCGCGATCATCAGATCGACGCCCTCGCGTCTGCCCAAATATCCTTTCTCCGAGACACGCACCTCGTACCAAGTCGGCAAACCCTGAATGTTCGAAGGGAAAATGTTCTTCGGTGTCACCGGCACACCCATCCGAAACACCGCCTTAGTAAACAAAGCGTTAGCCGACGCCGACCCAGTGCCGTTCACATTAGCAAACCTAACTACGAAATCATTTATCTTCGTTTCTTGCATTAACTTTCTCTTATATCACCATACTTTTGTCGAAGGCCGCTTAAGATTGCTCTTATAACTAAACTTAAACGTCTTCTCCCTCGTCATAAATGCGAGAATAATCGGCGAATTCACTACCTTCCAAATCTGCTGCGATGACCTTCTTTGCAATCTCGAAATCAACAACGAAACAACAGACTTCCATTGTGCCTGATCCGATACTACCGCCGTCACACATGCCTAGACCCGTCCAGCCCAAGACTTCATTCATTCGATCTTCTAAACTGTGTCGTTTATCTAGATCTTCAGGTGTACCGAAACCGTCAACAACATACTCTATTAGAAGAATTATCTGTTCATCTTCATCGATCGGAGCGTAACCTTCGGCTAAAAGACCATCGATCTCAGCTTGTATGACTTTCTCGGGTTTGCTAAAAAAAGATTTTTGAACGACTTTGGATTCGCCTTTCTCGCCAAGAACACCCCAATGGACAGTATGCGACCCGTTATCGTTATCCCACGTCTCCCAGTAACGTTTTGCATCGTCCGTAAACTTATATAGCTTTAACATTTCGTCGCTACTCTGCCGTCCTAAGTATCTTCTCCATCTTCTTGCCCTTAGCAAGTTCGTCCACAAGCTTATCGAGCCAGCGGATCTTTTGCATGAGCGGGTCTTCGATGTCTTCGACTCGGATGCCGCAGACCACGCCTGTGATCAATGCGACATTCGGGGTGAGCCTTGGGGCATCTTCGAAGAAATCCCTAAAACTCACCTTACCGGCGATCACATCTTCCAGCCCCTCCGCCGTATAACCCGTCAACCAAGTGATAACCTCATGCAATTCCCCAACCGAACGCCCCTTCTTCTCCACCTTCGCCACATAATGCGGGTAAACACCAGCAAAACTCATCGCGAATACTCGTTCGTTATTCATTTTGATTTAGCTCAACCGATCTTTCCAATACCCCGGCTTTTGCTTTTGATGAGCGACCGCGTAGATCGTTAGCTCCGTCTCCGTGTGCCGATAAATGACCGAATACGGAAACCTATTGCAAAGGCAACGACGTGTACGCTTAGAACTTGGCGGCCATGAGCTAGGAAACTCGATTATTCGATCAATGGTCGCAAAGACCTCCGAAGAAAAGATTGTTCCGAGGCCTTACTCGCGTTCATCGTAAAAATCAGCCGCCGCACGAAACTCGGCGTCGGCCTCTGGGTGGATCGATCGCATCATTTGCTATAGCGTTTGGCCATTCGCTCTCGAACTTCTTCGAGCGGTATAAGTTTAACCTTTCCCGATTCCACTTCATCAATCCTTCGTTCGACTTCTTCTTTCCACGCCTCGTCGATATCTTTTCGTCTTGGCGTGATGCTTTCGAGAAGGTGGTCTATGATCTCCAGCTTCATATCGATCGGAAGCGAATCGACGACGTCCAATATCTCCATTGTTTGAGCTGTCATAAGTTCTCCTCTTACTAATTATAACGCATCGAACTGGCCGTCCGCTTACGCAGACGGTTCTGACAATGCACTTCCATTCCTTGTGATCTGGACGACGTTGTACTTGACCTCGCCGGCTTTGGTTACGTTGTACCAGAACTTTTGCATGTCCCAGGCGGCGGTGGGACAGCGTTCGGCACAGAGGCCGCAGTGGAGGCAGACATCTTCGTCTTTGACCATGACGCGGCCGGTTTTTAGGCCGTCAGCGACGTAGATGTCCTGACTTATGTTGAGCGCCGGGACCTTTGTGCGGGAGCGGAGGTCGCTCTCGTCGCCGTCTGTGGTGAACGTGATGCAGGCTGTCGGACATATATCGACGCATGCGTCGCATTCGATGCACTTTGGGGCTTCGAAGACGGTCTGTACGTCGCAATTGAGGCAGCGTTTGGCTTCTTCATAACCGGCTAGCGGATCAAATCCGAGTTCGACTTCCTTCTTTCGGTCACGAAGCGTCACAGACTTGTCCGCTTGCGGCACAACCAGGCGATCGTATTCGTCAACCGCACTGTCATAAGCCCATTCGTGGATGCCCATCTTCTGCGAGATGAGATTGGTCATTGGATGAAGGCGTTCGGTGAGCAAATTCTTGCCGTTGCAGAACAAGTCGATCGACACAGCGGCTTGGTGGCCGTGCGCAACCGCCGTGATCACGTTCTCAGGCCCAAATGCCGCGTCGCCTCCGAAGAAAACCCGCGGATTCGTCGATTGGAACGTCGTCTTATCGACAACCGGCATCTCCCATTTGTCAAAATCAACGCCCACTGTCCGCTCGATCCAAGGGAATGAGTTCTCTTGCCCAACCGCAATGAGCACGTCGTCCGCGGGAAAGAAGACATCTTCTTCTCCTGTTGGGACTAATGTTCGCTTGCCCGATTCATCATACTTGGCTTCGACTTTTTCAAACGTCATGCCCGCAAGTTTGCCGTCCTTAATGACAAAACTCTTCGGGACGTGGTTATCGATGATCGGGATGTCTTCGTGTTGGGCGTCCTCTTTCTCCCAGGGCGAGGCTTTCATCGATGCGAACGGCGAACGGACGATGACTTTTACGTCTTCGCCGCCAAGCCGACGCGCCGTGCGACAACAATCCATCGCCGTGTTGCCGCCGCCGAGAACGATGACGCGTTTGCCGATACTTTTGGTATGTTCGAACGCGACCGAGCCGAGCCAGTTGATGCCGATGTGAATATTCGCGTCGCCTTCCTGACGTCCGGGCAGATCCGGAAGATCACGCCCGCGAGGCGCACCGGTTCCGACGAAAACGGCGTCGTAATCTTTCTCAAGTAC
Source organism: Chloracidobacterium sp. UBA3360 (assembly GCA_002360555.1). Classification (GTDB taxonomy): domain Bacteria; phylum Acidobacteriota; class Blastocatellia; order Pyrinomonadales; family Pyrinomonadaceae; genus OLB17. Next base: position 699 of record DEQS01000093.1, on the reverse strand, counting down.
GTCTTTTAGCGACTCAACGTAGTGTTCAAACTGCGTGTGTATGCCGAGGCGCAAGATGTAATTGACCTCATCATTGAGCACCTGTTCGGGCAAGCGAAACGCCGGTATCTGCGAACGCATGAACCCGCCGCCGAGTTTCTGCTCGTCAAAGAGATGGACCTCGTAACCCAACGGTGCGAGATCGCGCGCTACCGTCAAACTCGCAGGCCCGCCGCCGATCAACGCGACTTTCTTGCCATTCGGCGTGAAAGGGCCTTGCGGCATGTACGGGATGACGTCATCGCGATTGTCCGCGGCGACGCGTTTTAGACGGCAGATCGCCACGGGCTCTTCGTCGATGCGTCCGCGCCGGCACGCAGGCTCACAGGGGCGATCGCAAGTTCGACCGAGAACGCCGGGAAAGACGTTCGAGTCCCAGTTGATCATGTAGGCCTCGGTATATTTACCCTCGGCGATCAGCCTGATGTACTCCGGCACCGGCGTGTGGGCCGGGCAAGCGTACTGGCAATCGACAACTTTGTGAAAGTATTCGGGATCTTGAATGTTAGTAGGTTTCAAGTCGCTATTTCCTTTTGTTTTGAGTGTTTACCGCAACATAATGATAGTTGATATCGTCGCTGTTTGCTACAAAAAACGGTATGATTTGCATCACAACCGGTACTTCTCGTGCAAAACGCCGATCGACGCCATCATGTAGAG
>DEQS01000036.1 GCA_002360555.1 Chloracidobacterium sp. UBA3360 | reverse complement strand
CGCAGAAATTCCTCCGGCAGTTTGGCTGCCACAAACGTGCCGGAACCCGGCTTACCCTCCAGATAACCCTCGGCAAAAAGCTGATCGTACGCGTTAACTATTGTCATCCGCGATAAGCCAAGATCTTTTGCAAGTTGTCTTGATGAGGGTAGCCGAATCCCCGGAGAAAATCGTCCCTGCAAAATGCCGCTGCTGATCACGTCGTAAATGTACCTGTACAGCGGAATATCGTCGGGAGCATTCGCCAGGGATAAGAAGGGTTGTTTTGCACTATTCATAGAAATAACTGGTCTTTATAGATTTTACAGAATTGGCACTTGAAGAGATACCACTTTTTGATAGAGTTTTCCATTATGAAATACGACCGAAGAGACTTTTTACGAATTGGAGGACTGGCGGCGGGGAGTATCGCTTTATTTCCTACCGCTATTTTTGCAACAAATATGAGCGATAAATTAAAGATTGTTCCATCCAAAACATCATCCGAAAAGGACTTTGATTTTTTGGAGGGGCTCTGGAGCGTCAAAAACCGTATGCTCAAAACGCGTTTGGCCAACAACAATGAATGGCTCGAATTTGATTCAACGATCGAGATGCGAAAGGTTCTGCAGGGCCTAGGCAATATCGAGTGTTACAAATCGACATTCAACAACAAGCCTTTCGAAGGCATGGCAGTGCGGCTCTTCGACCCGAAGACACGCCTGTGGAGCGTCTATTGGACCGACATCAACGGCCCTTCGCTCGCTGGCGATCCCGTAGTCGGGTCGTTTGAGAACGGCGTCGGCAAACTCTTCGCTGACGACACGTTTAATGACAAACCCGTCGTTAGTCTTTATCAATGGGACAGTCGCGACCCCAAACATCCGATCTGGAGCCAAGCTCTGTCGGCTGACGGCGGCAAGACGTGGGAATGGAACTGGTATATGACGCTGACACGGATCTCAAAATAGCAATGAAAAGCACCTCAGCCAACTATGTTCATTTTGATAAGCACGTTGAGACGAGAGATCCAATTGCCCTCGGCCACTTGCGGCTGAAATGGTACGATCTTGCAAAAGCCGAAGACGGCGTTCCTGGCGACATCGAGACCCTCGCGAGAGATTACTTAGTCAGTCTTAGTAAAACAGGGCAACTCGGAACATTTGGTGATCTCGGCTTTGTAATTTTGCACCGTTGCGGCGACAGCTTTTATTTCCTATTGGTATCTACGTGGAATAACAAAAACGAGCTGTGGGAATCGGTGTATGCAAAGCAAACGAATGAGCATTCAGATTTTGCGATATTTCCCCTGAGTGAACCACATCATGCTACATTTTGTGTCTGGGAACTCGCCATCGTATCGCATGAGCAACAGGCGTGGCGGCGATTTTTGTTGTCGAAACGCGACGGCAATGCAAAGGCTGTATACTTAGACGATCTCTATCGCGGGTCCGCCTAATCCCAACAAAATTTATGGATAATTCGACGTTAAAGTCGGTTAAGACCAATGTCAAACGCATCCCAAAACGCGGGGCTTACAACCGAGAGACGATAAACTCAATTCTCGACGAAGCCCTTATTTGCCATGTCGGGTTTGTTGTAGATGGTCAGCCTTACGTTATCCCGACCGGATTCGCCCGGGTTGGCGAGGATCTTTATATTCACGGCTCGGCGGCGAGTAGGATGATCCGCGAACTGTCGGCGGGCATTGAGGTTTGCGTGACCGTGACGATACTTGACGGACTGGTGCTCGCACGGTCGGCGTTTCACCATTCGATGAACTATCGCTCCGTCGTTGTTTTGGGGCGTGCGAAACTCGTCACCGACGATGATAAAAAATGCGACGCTCTCAAAGCCCTGACCGAGCATTTCGTCCGGGGCCGTTGGGAAGAAGTTCGATGGCCGACGGAGCTCGAACTAAAAGCAACCAGCGTCCTCAAACTGCCGATCAACGAAGCCTCCGCAAAGATCCGCACCGGCCCGCCGATCGATGACGAAGAAGATTACTCAATGAATGTCTGGGCCGGCGTGATCCCGCTCACTCTCACACCGAATGAACCTGTTCCCGACCCGAAGCTCCCTCCCGATATCGAGCTGCCTGAACATCTGTCTCAGTAGCGGTTCTGACAATCTCGGATTCGTCGTATAATCGCATCATATGAGATCAATGATTTTGGCCTTGGCGTGTTGTTTTGTTTGCATCGTTACCGGCTATTCGCAGAGCGACCACGGGAATATTCCGGCTGCGTGGCTTACCGTCGCGGAAAAGACCGATTACAAGAAAACTTCGACGTATGACGAGGCAGTGGCGTTTGCAAAAAGGCTCGATGCGGCTTCGCCGTTGATCGTTTATCGGAGCTACGGCAAGAGCGGCGAGGGGCGGGATATGCCGCTGCTGATCGCGGCGTCGGGCGGGGCTTTTACGCCGGAGCTGGCGCGGAAACAGGGCAAGGCGGTCGTGCTCGTGCAGGCCGGTATTCACGCCGGCGAGATCGACGGAAAGGACGCCGGACTCGCGCTTCTGAGGGACATCGCGATCACCAAGACTCGCGCCGATCTTTTGAAGGACGTCGTCATCCTGTTCGAGGTCATCTACAACGTGGACGGACACGAGAACTCGAACGCCTACATGCGGATCAATCAAAACGGCCCCGGCGAAATGGGCTTTCGCGCAAACGCGACCAATCTCAACCTGAACCGCGACTACATGAAAGCCGACGCCCCTGAAACGCGTGCCTGGCTCGGCCTCTGGAACACCTGGCGGCCCGACGTCTTCATCGATTGCCACGTCACCGACGGAGCGGATTTTCAGTACAACTTAACTTACGAATACGCACACTTTCAGGAAGTCTCGCCGTCGATCAAAAACTGGATGGACGAGCATTTTGACGGCAACGTCGTGCCAAAGGTCGAGAAAGAAGGCAATCTGCTGACGCATTACGTCGAGTTTGCCGGACGCGAGATCACGAGCGGGATCGCAACTTTTATCGCAACGCCAAGATACGCGACCGGCTACACGCCGCTGCGAAACCGCGCCGGATTGCTCATCGAAACTCACGTTTACAAACCGTACAAATCACGCGTCCGCGGCACCTACGACACGCTGCGTTATTTTATCGAAGAGATCGGCAAGGCCAAGGCAAGCCTCTTCGCTGCGAACGTTATAGCCGAGACGCAAACCATCGAACGCGGAAAAATTTACGACGACAAACTTGCGTTCCCGCTCCGCCTCGATGTGACCGACAAAGCGACCGAGATCCCGTTCAAAGGCCTCGATTACAAGATCGACGATTCACCGATATCCGGCGGTAAACGGCTCGTTTACGGCACGACGCCAAAAGATTACACGATCAAAAAGTTCGATGAGGGCCGCGTAACGGCATCTGCCGCACCGCCGCTCGGCTACATCTTGCCCCGGCAATATAAAGACGTGATCGAAGTGCTAAAGCTGCATGGGATCAAATATACGACGCTCAAAAAGCCAATGACGATCGAGGTCGAAAGCTATAAGCTGACCGAAGCAAAATGGGCAACAAATTCATTTGAAAACCGCATCACGCTCGGGTGCAAACCCGTCGCTATCAAAGAAAAACGTAACTACGCCGCCGGTTCGATCCTCATCCCAATGGCACAGGAAGCCGCAAACGTAGCCATTCACCTGCTCGAACCTGCGGGACCGGATTCGTTCGTTTATTGGGGATTTTTCAATGCCGTGTTTGAGCAAAAAGAATACGGCGAGAGTTATCAGATCGAAAAACTGGCCAAAGAAATGCTCGCAAACGACCCGAAAATTAATGCGGAATTTGAAGCAAAACTCAAAGACGAAACCTTCGCCAAAAACCCGCGTGCTCGGCTCAACTTCTTTTACGAACGCTCACCGTACTATCTAAATCAAAAGGTCGGCATCTATCCGGTCGGACGCGTTACATCGCTTCTTCGCTAAACTAATGTCACAAAGCACAAATTACGGCTGGGTCATTGTCGCGATTTCGATGCTTGCTCTGATAGTGAGCAACGGGCTCGCGATCGGTGGGCTGCCGCCTTTTTACAAGCCGATTCGCGAAGAGTTTGTTGCGATCGGCGCGATCGACGCCGCAAGGGCGGAGAGCTTTATCGCGAATGGGGCGAATATCACATTTCTGATGTCCGGCGTTTTTTCGTTGCTTGGCGGCTGGCTGGTAACGCGGTTTCGTCTAAAGCCGCTGATGATCGTTGGATGCGCACTGCTCGGTGGTGGGTTGATCCTGCATTCGCAAGCCGCCACCGCTGAGATGGTCTATTTTGCACGATTTCTAATGGGGGCGTCGCTTGGGTTTATCGGTGTGGCTCCAAATGTGGTACTTGTGTCGGGTTGGTTCGATGTAAATCGTGGTACCGCTCTCGGCATCGTCCTGACCGGCACAAGCCTTGGCGGCACGATCATCCCGCTCATCGCTCAGCCGCTGATAACAAATTATGGCTGGCGTTCCGCGATGATCGGCATCAGCCTGATCGTTTGGGTTGTCCTACTGCCCGCCATAATCTTTCTTGTCCGGGAACGCCCCTCCGAACTGCCTTCTGCTACTGTCACTGATCCAGACGGCGTGACATTGACTGCGGCACTTCGCACACCGATATTCTGGGCTCTAGCGGCGTGTGCAGCACTGGTGTTTTACCCGATATTTGTGACGAGCCAGCAATTTATCCTTTATCTGCAATCCCCGCGTCTTGGCGTCTCGGCGGAAACCGCGGCGTTTGCACAATCGGCTCTGTTTGCGATCAGCATCGGCGGTAAATTTATTGCCGGAGCCCTAAGCGACCGGCTCGGAGCTGTCAGAGTAATGGTGTTTTGCTCGTTCCTGATGTTCGCGGCGTCGCTGGTTTTGTTTGGCCTGTCCGCAAGCAACGCTCTGCTCTTTCTGCTGCCGTTCGCCCTCGGATATGGCGGGACATTTGTTTTAATACAGCGGCTGACATCGGATCTTTTCGGACGCCTTGAGGCTGGCAAGATACTCGGGGCGATCACGCTGATCGAGGTCATTGGAGCCGCGATCGGCGGCCGCATCACGGGATATCTTGCCGACAAGAACGGCGGCGATTACACGACCGCATTCTACGGCGTGACGATCACGGCTGCGGCCGCTTTTGTGGCGACACTGGCGATCTATGCGTTAAACAGAAAAAGGTCCGACGCTCTCGCGACGAACCTCTAAGTATTGGTGGAGATGAGGAGGGTCGAACTCCTGACCTCTGCATTGCGAACGCAGCGCTCTGCCAACTGAGCTACATCCCCAAAATTGTAAAAAACTTGGTCCACACTGGTCCACTTTGGTCCACATGGTCCGGACCGGAACAAACTATTGAACACCAGCCGGCAGCAGCGAGCCTTTCGGATCGGCGACATACGCGTAGCCGTCCTCGATCTTACCGATCATTCCGTGAAAGCTGATATTCTCACCCGAAACGACAACAACGACATCGCCTGGGCTGTTGAGCTTTTCATCAACCGGAAATTTAATGATCGTCGCGTTGCCGTTTTCCGATGCGACAACTTCGTATTCAAATGTTTCAGTATCAAAACTGAGCGTCTGGCAAAATGCTACTTCCATACAAAAATTATAGCCACAAAAGGCACAGAAAGCACAAAGCACTATGCCTTATGTGCTTTTTGTGGCTAATCTGAAATTTGGAGATCGACCGCTATTGCATCGTGGTCGGAAAGCGGAAAGCCCTCGGCGTCGGTAAGTTCGCCTATAGTCTGCGGCAATGTGCCGTCAGCGATCTTGATCCCGTTTCCAGTAAACCAATCGAGCCTCGCCGAGACGCGTCCGCCGACGCGACGCACCGCCCAAAAGATAAACGGCATACACCACTCAGGCACCCAATCACGAAGATTTGTGTTTTTTTCGACGCTGTCGATGTCGTAATGCAGCGTACCGACGCCAATCTCATTGAGGCTTTTGTAAGCGTAACCGCGAGATTCGAGTTCGTGAAACAAACGCCTCTCAAAATAGCGGTCAGGATGCGGCAGGTGATTTTTTACAACGTTCTTAACGCCCATCATCACACGCCGCCAGTACCCGAGTATCGCCCGCGTCGCGCTTTGCGAATTGTATGTCGTCGTATTCCAATCACCACCGATGATCACCGGCAGCGGCGGCAGCGTGTCGAGATGATCGAGTATTATCTTGATCTGTTTGTGACGATGTGCCCGCGAACAATGTGCGTCGAGATGCACCGTTACCGCACGAAATGTACCCGCCGGATGCCCTATGTCTGCTATCAAAGCCCGCAGATATCCGAGCCGTTTCTCTTTGCCCCACATCTTGTCCTTTCCATTGGGCAGCGGCACGGCGTGGACGTTTGTCATCGGATAACGCGAAAACATCGACAACCCATGGATCGACACAGTGTTTTCGCCGTCCATGTCAGATTCGACACCGCTGCCTTTTTGCAGCGGGACATAGACCGGAGCGAACGCATAATTGAGCTTTAGCTCGCGGGCGATTTCTTGGGCGACATTGCGGTTACCGCTGCGTGCCATACCGTGGTCGAGCTCGGTCAGCAGCAAAAGGTCTTTGTCTTTTAGCTTTTCATGATTTTTTAGAGCGTCGACGATCCCGTCAAAACGGATGCCGCGTTCGAGATTCCAGGCTAAAGCTTTGATAGATCGGGGATCGCGGATTGCGGATTGCGGATTCGTAGTTTCCGCTCCCGGTGATAGGTTCTCTATGGCGACCGAGTTCAGAATACGCTCGACCTCGGGCCGGATCTTAGCGTAAAGCTCCGACGACTCCATTTCCGGCGTCGATTCAAACTTTAACAGCTCCGGAAAATATTGATTTAGATCGTGGTCGAGGATCGACGGCGGCCCTGTTTGTGTCGTATCTTGCGGTCCCATAAAAAGACTAAGGATACGCTACCGGCAGCGATAATGAGAAATAGCATCAATCGTCATACCGTTCTTTAACCGGTGCGACGGCGAGGAAATCGCTTGTGATCCGCTCGGTGTAGATGCCGATAAGCTCATCGATCCTCTCGCGCGTTGTCGAGTGAAATATCATCCCGACGTGCTTTGGTTTTTTGACCTTATAGACGATCTCGGCGTCATCGTAATGCGATGTGTCGGGTTCGTCGGTGTTTGCGAGAGCTAGCGTGATACCGGCAAAATCTTTGCGCAGTTTAGGCAGCGAATAAGGCGTTTCAGCGGTTTCGGTTTCGAGTTTTCCCCATTCGCGCCAGAGATTAAAACCGCAGGCGTGCTCGAGCACGTTGGCGATATACGCCCCGCCGACTCGGCATGCGACCTCAAGCAAATATAGTTTGCCGTCGGCTTCGCTCCGTAAAAATTCGGCATGCGTCACGCCGCGTTCGTACTTAAAAGCCTTGAGCAGTTCGACGTTGAGTTTTTCGAGAGCCTTTCGCTCTTTTGAGCCATACGGCACGATCGACGAGGTAAAAACGCCGCCGTAATGCGACACTTCAAATGGCGTTGTGCCGTATTGGCTGACGCCGCACGCCGCGACCTTGCCGTCGACAACTACCGAATCGACGTGAAAAACGCGGCCCTTGATAAAGCGTTCGATCAGGAATTGCGACGGATGGTCGCGCCAGTTGTTGCGGTTGTCGAGATCTGTGAGCACGTTCCACACGTCGTCCGCCGTCTCGCATTTGCGGATGCCAAAAGCCGAAACCTCGTGGCGGGGCTTCACGATCCACGGAGCCGGGACGTCAGCGAGAAACTGATTTATTTCCTCGGCATTAAATGCTCCGGTGAACTCCGGACACGCGATACCGGCTTGCGAAGCAATGCCCCGCATCGTTAATTTGTCGCGAAATCTGAGCGCGTGTGAACGGCTCATGCCGGGCAGGTTTAGGTGTTCGCGGGCCATCGCGGCGGTCAGGACGTCAAATTCATCCAGGCCGACGACGTTGTCGATCGGCCTCGAACCCGCGATATTTGTTACGACGCGGACATAATCGCCCGGAAATGCATCGTCCTCGACCGTCTTTGCGTCATTGATCGCCGTCCACGCCCACGGATAGTCAAGCAGCTTTTTTCGCGTTACGAGCGTGACGTGCCAACCGGCATTATGAGCTTCTTCGAGAAACTCGTTGCCCTTATGTTCGCTGGCGATGCAGACGATATGCTTCTTCATAGTCCTCAAGGTAGAAAGCCCACCAGCGGCATCCATTTTCTCAACGAGAGATTTTTCTTTGAATGAAAAGAATGTCACAATTTAGCAATTGAGACAACAAAAATGCGAGTTTTATCGTAGGAATTGGTTCAGCTAAGTAATTGTTTTTATGGAAAATTTTGATCTTGTAAATCTACTCAGCAACCTAATTCCTTATATCGTCGTCTTGCTGCTCGCGATCTCTTGTCACGAAGCGGGCCATGCCTGGATGTCAATGAAATATGGTGATGACACGGCGTATATGCTCGGCCGCGTCACCATAAATCCGGTTGCCCACACCGACCCGATCGGCACGCTGTTGATACCGATCGCGAGTTTTGTACTAACATTTACGACCGGAGCGCGCGTCCCTCTAATCGGCTGGGGAAAGCCAACTCCGGTCAATCCCCGCAACTGGACCAAATATAAACAGGCAAATGTAATGGTTTCGATCGCCGGGATCGGGGCTAACCTGATATTGGCGACGATCGGCTTTGCGATATTCAAAACGCTACTCGAAACAGGTGCGATAAATGCTGCCAATGCACGCGAAGGCATTGTTAAAGTCGGTGTGATTTTCCTCAATTATTTGATCTTTCTGAATGTTTCGCTCGCGGTCTTTAATCTGCTTCCCTTCCCGCCGCTAGACGGCAGCAAGGTGTTGCAGACATTTTTGCCCGCGAGTTTTAATCCGATATTTGACCTGCTCGAACAATACGGCTTCCTGATACTAATGCTTCTTGTTTATATGGGCGTGATCGGGCTGGTGATGTATCCGTTTTATATCTTTGTCGATTACCTGCTCTACACCCGTTGGTTTTGATAGATGAAAAAGCGAATTTTCAGCGGCGCTCAGCCGACAGGCGAGCTTCATATCGGTAATTATCTCGGTGCTCTCAAAAATTGGGTGGCGCTGCAGGACGAGTACGCGTCGTTTTACTGTATCGTCAATCTCCACGCCATCACGCTGCCGCAGGACCCGAAAGTTTTACGTCAAAAAACGCTCGACCTCGCCCGCATCTACCTCGCCGCCGGAGTCGATCCGGAAAAATGCACGATCTTTATCCAGTCCGATGTGCCCGAACACGCAGAACTCACGTGGGTTCTCTCATGCCTGACTCGGATGGGTGAATTGGAGAGGATGACTCAGTTCAAAGATAAAGGTAAAGGAAATGAAAGGGCAGGCGTCGGCCTTTTCACTTATCCAGTCCTAATGGCTGCCGACATTTTGCTTTATCAAACCGACCTCGTGCCGATCGGCCAAGACCAGAAACAGCATCTTGAGCTGACTCGCGATCTTGCTGAGCGTTTCAATCGCGATTTTGGTGATACTTTTAAAATTCCTGAGCCTTTTATTCCGCCGGTCGGGGCAAAGATAATGTCATTGCAGGATCCGGCGAAAAAGATGTCGAAATCGGATGAAAATCTGAACGGCTCGATCTTTTTGCTTGATGACGCCGACACGATCACCAAAAAAATAAAACGCGCCGTCACGGACAGCGGCACCGACATCAACTTTGACGAAACGCGGCCCGCGATCAAAAACCTGCTCACGATATATCAGCTTTTGAGCGGCAAGACGGCGGACGAATGTGTCGCCCATTTCGCAGGCTCAGGCTACGGCGATTTCAAAGGCCAGCTTGCCGAAACGGTCGTCGAATTCCTCCGGCCATTTCAGGTACGGATCAAAGAGTACGACGACGCTTCGCTCGATGCGATCCTAAAACGCGGTGCTGAAAAAGCCCGCTCGATCGCCTCGGAAACATTGCAAGATGTTTATAAGAAAACAGGTATCAAGTGATGAAAATTACCGTTTACGAAAAACCGACCTGCACGACGTGCCGAAATCTGAATAAGCTGTTTATTGCCAACGGCGTCGATTGGGAAAAGGTCAACTATTTTATCGAGCCTTTTACTGAGAGTAAGCTAACCGCATTGTTGAAAAAGACGGGTATGAAGCCTTTCGACGTATTGCGGCGTGCCGAGCCGGATTTCAAGCTCTCGGGAATCAACAAAAATTCGAGCGACAAAGATGTGTTCGCGGCCATGGTCAAATATCCGTCGATCATCCAGCGTCCAATAGTCGAGGTTGGTGACAAAGCGGTGCTGGCAAGACCGATCGAAAAGGCTTTGGAGATCCTATAACCACATAGAAACATAGGACACATAGAAGCCTGATTCCCGCTATGTGTTCTATGTTTCTATGTGGTGAAAATTTATGAGCTATACAAACGGAAACGGCAATGGCAATGGCCACGCCCCAAAACCTAAGAACGTCCTCGGCGGCACTCTCGAATCGTGCTGCACTGATCCAATGACCGGTTTTTACCGAGATGGATATTGCCGCACGGGCATCGACGATACCGGGCGTCATACGGTCTGCATCAGGGCGACGGACGATTTTTTGGCGTTTTCAAAATCTGCGGGCAATGACCTCTCGACGCCGATGCCGCAGTATGCTTTTCCGGGGCTCAAGCATGGCGATAAATGGTGTCTGTGTATGCTCCGCTGGCGTGAGGCGTTGAACGCGGGCATGGCTCCACAGGTCTATCTAGAGGCGACGCACGAGGCGGCTTTGACGGTTGTAAGTCTCGATGATCTAAAGCGTTATGCCGTTGACGGAGACGATCTTGACTGAGAAAGACGAACAATTTAGCTTTGATTTTCATAAAGAAACCGCCGAGATAATGTCCGGCGGGACCGACGAGCTGAAGATCAAGCTTGGCGAATTTGCCGGGCCGCTCGACCTGTTGCTGTATCTCATCCGGCAAGAGCAAGCCGACATTTTTGACATCCCGATCGCCCGCATTACAGAGAAATATCTGGAATATATCCGTTTGATGAAGCGGTTAGACATCGCCGTGGCGGCTGATTTTCTCGTGATGGCAGCGACGCTGATCGAGATCAAATCAAAGATGCTGCTGCCCCGCGACCCGGCTCTTGCGGCGGACGATGAGGAGATGGAAGACCCGCGTCAGGAGCTGGTCGACCGGCTGCTGGAATACGAAAAATTCAAAAGTGCCGCCGGTATGCTGCACGAGCGTTCGACCATCGAAGCGGCCATTTTCCCTCGCGGCCCGATCGAATCGGACGAGAATAACGCCGAGATCGACGCGTCGGTCTTTGATCTGCTGACGGTTTTTCAAAAGATCGTCGCCCGTCACGTGGACGAAGTCAAAATGGAGATCCAGCGCGAAGAGATCTCGCTCGCCGATATGATCAAAAATCTGAAGGCGAGAATTTTCGAGTTCGGCGAGGTCAATCTTTTAGAGTTTTTCGAGGAGATGCATTCACGTCGTGAGCTTGTGACAGCATTCATCGCCGTGCTCGAGATCGTCCGCGCCGAGACCGTGAAATTGCTGCAAAACAAGACATTTGGGGATATTATTTTGAGGAAAGTTTGAATAGGAGTTTTTACCGCAGATAAACGCAGATGAACGCAGATAAGAAATTTTATTTGGTCGGCTGATATGACCGTATATTTCTTTTATTTGCGTTTATCCGCGTCCATCTGCGGTTAATTTCCTTTTCTGCGGTAGAATTTGCTTATGGATCTTGAAGTTCTAGAGGTTTCTGAAAAACCGTCACGCACGCCGACTGAGCTTGTCGCGATCGTCGAGGCGTTGATATTTGTCGCGGATGAGCCTATCTCAACGCGTGTCCTTGCCGAGGTTTTAGAAGAAGAACGCGATAGCATCCAAGCCGCCATCGAGCAGCTACAGTCCGAATATGAGGGTCGTGACAGCGGGTTGCAGATCCGCGAGATCGCCGGTGGTTGGCAATTAGGGACGAGAACCGAATACCACGAAGAGGTCCGCAAATTCTTAAAAACTCGTCCAAATGCAAAGCTTTCACTAGCGTCGCTCGAAACACTCGCCGTCATCGCTTACAAACAGCCGGTGACCGTGCCCGAGATACTTGAGATCCGCGGCGTCCAATCAGCCTCCGCCATTAAAACCCTACTCGACCGCCGGCTCATCGTCGCCAAAGGCCGCAAAGAAGCCGTCGGCCGCCCGATGCAATACGGCACGTCAAAAGATTTTCTGGTTCAGTTTGGGTTGAAAGATTTGTCCGAACTTCCCTCGATCGAAGATTTCGAAGATCTAGTCAATTAAACCGCAGAGACGCAAAGACGCAGAGAAAACTGAACCAAATCACTTCCCCTCTCTGCGTCTCAGCGTCTCTGCGGTAATATCTAAGTGTGAATGAAAGATTACAAAAACTTATCGCCCAAGCGGGCCTTGCCTCGCGGCGAGCAGCAGAGCAGATAATACTGGCGGGCGAAGTGTCGGTCAATGGCGAGATCGTGACCGAGCTTGGGACCAAGGCTGATCCGGAAAAAGACCATATCAAAGTTCGCGGCAAGCTAATCAACGCAAAGATCAGCGGGCGGCAGAATTATTATGTTCTGCTGAACAAACCAAAAGGCTATCTTTCGAGTGCCGCCGACCCCGAAGGGCGCAAACTTGTGACCGATCTGGTAAAAGGCAAGGGCAAGCTGCACCCTGTTGGCCGACTCGATTACAACACCGAGGGGCTCATCATCCTCACCAACGACGGCAATTTCACTAACCATGTAGCGAGTTCAAAAGCGATACCAAAGGTTTATGAGGTAAAGGTCAAGGGCCTGCCAAACAGCAATGCTATCAATAAGTTGCGACGCGGATTGGTGCTTGAGGACGGCTATAAAACAGCGCCCGCCGAGATCAAAGACCTAAAGCCGACCGACAAGAATGGCTGGTACGAGGTGACGCTGTACGAGGGGCACAATCAGCAGATCCGCAAGATGTTTGACGCGGTCGGAAACTCGGTCGTCAAACTGCGGCGAACAAAGATCGGCACCGTCGCCGACCCGTATCTAAAAACCGGACAAACACGCGATCTGACCGCCGAAGAGGTGGCGTCGCTGACCAGCATGACACCGCGAAAGCCCGCAAAATCTAACGCATCAGGAGGCGATGCACGACCAACAGACAGGCGTCCTGGACGACCTTGATCCCCGCCTCCGCCAGTTCTTTTGCGACATCGTCGTTCCTTATCCCCAGCTGAAACCACACTGCTTTTGGCCGTTTCGCCAAAATATCCTGCGTATGTTTTGGGACGTCTTCGCTACGGCGAAAGACGTTGAGCAGATCGATCTCGCCCGGTATTTGGGTCAGATCGCGATAAACGGGTTTACCTAAAATCTCGGTCACATCAGGGTAATAGACCGGAACGGGAATGATGTCGTAACCCGCGTCCGCCAAATATTTCGGCACGTAGAAAGCTGGCTGATCGGCGTGCGACTCAGGTTTGATGCCCAAAATGGCAATCGTTTTTGTGTGCTCAAGCAACTCTTTTATCTGAGCGTCCGTCGTCAATATATTCTCGTTCATACAAAAAGTCTAACAAATTTGCCTAAAATAATATGTTATGTCAGCATAATCATTCGTTATACAGACATTTATGAACTTTGAATTGAGCGAAGAGCAGCAACAAATAAAATACAGCATCCGCGAATTTGCCGAGAGCGAGATCAAGCCACACGTGATGGAATGGGACGAAGAACAACATTTCCCTGAGGAACTGCGTCCAAAGCTCGCGGAGCTCGGTTTGATGGGTGTTTTATTTCCTGAGGAATACGGCGGGGCCGGGATGGGCTATGTCGAATACGCTACGATAATTGAGGAACTCGGCCGCGTCTGCGGTTCGGTCGGCTTGTCGGTCGCGGCTCACAATTCGCTCTGCTCAAACCACTTGTATATGTTTGGCAGCGAGGAGCAAAAGAAAAAATACCTCGTGCCGCTCGTTACCGGTGAGAGTTTTGGTGCCTGGGGACTGACCGAATCACAGGCCGGATCGGATTCCGCCGGAACGCGAACAAACGCCGTTCGAACCGACAACGGCTGGAAAGTGAACGGCTCGAAAAATTTCATCACCCACGCCATCGCCTGCAACACGCTCGTCGCCGTCGCCGTAACCGATAAAGAAAAAGGCAATCGCGGCATCTCGGCGTTTATTTTTGACAAATCGATGGACGGATTTCGCAGCGATAAAAAAGAAAATAAGCTAGGAATGCGTGCGTCAGAGACGGCATCCGTAGTTTTCGAAGACTGCATCGTCCCAGACGAAAACCGGCTCGGCAACGAGGGCGAGGGCTTTTTGCAATGTATGCAGGTCCTCGACGGCGGCCGCATCTCGATTGCCGCGTTGTCGGTCGGGATCGCTCAGGGAGCGTATGAGGCGGCGGTCAAATATGCCCAGGAACGGCAGCAGTTTGGCAAAGCGATCGCTGAGTTTCAAGCAATTCAGTTCAAGCTTGCCGATATGGCAACGCAGATCGAGTGTGCCAGATTGCTTACCCAACAAGCCGCCGCAACCAAAGACGCAGGAAAGCCCGTCACGCAAAAATCTGCGATGGCAAAGCTCTACGCTTCCGAAACGGCCGTTCGCGTATCGGAAGAGTCGATCCAGATCCACGGTGGCTACGGCTATACAAAGGATTACCCTGCCGAAAAATACTGGCGCGACTCAAAGCTTTGCACGATCGGCGAAGGCACGAGCGAAATACAGCGGATCGTTATCGCAAAAAATCTTCTTAAGTCTCTTTGATCGATAGAGTATAATCAGATGAAACACATTTGATGTATTTAATGTTTCATGTTGCATTTATGCAACACATCGATTAAGATATTGCTCTAATTCAAATCCAAGGAGAATAAAGTTAATGAGTACAAGTACCGCACCGAGTGCAGGCCGTCTGGCAACCGCATTTTTAGCAGAGCTCGATAACGAGGCAAAGGTCACCCGCAGTTGTCTCGAACGCGTTCCGCCGGAGAAATTTGACTGGAAACCGCACGAAAAATCCATGACGATGGGCCGTCTGGCCGTTCACTGTGCCGAGATGTTTGGCTGGACAAAAGAGACGCTCAAACAGGACGTGCTGGATTTTGCGACAGCAGATTTCAAACCGTTCGAGCCGACCTCGACCGAGGAATTACTTGCTTTTTTTGACGATCACATTGCCAAAGCAAAGATAATCCTGGGCGAAACGCCGGATGAAACATTCTTTACCGACTGGACAATGCGAAACGGCGAACAGGTCTATCTGACGATGCCAAAAGTCGCCGTTATGCGTTCGTTTGTGATGAATCACATCATTCATCATCGCGGCCAATTGTCGGTCTATCTTCGCCTCAACGACATCCCCGTGCCGTCGATCTACGGCCCGTCGGCTGATGAAGGGCAGATGTAAGGCAATTGAGAATGCAAAATTCAAAATGCAAAATGGCGGGTCGCGAGGCTCGCCTTTTTTGATTTCCATTAAAGAATGAGAAAATAGACCAATGTCAGACGCAGATCTGTTAGCAAAATTATTTCAAGGTGACCCACGCTCGATCGCCCGGGCCATCACCAAGGTCGAGAGCGGTAGCGAAGGTGCGGCTGAACTGATGAAAGCCGTATTTCCGCGAACGGGAAATGCGATCGTCATTGGCATTACGGGGGCTCCGGGTGCAGGGAAATCTTCGCTGGTCGATAAGCTCGCACTTTACTACAAAGATCAGGGTGAAAAGGTTGGCATTGTCTGCATTGACCCGTCGAGCCCGTTTTCGGGTGGTGCGATACTTGGCGACCGCATTCGGATGGCGACGCTTGGGATGGATAAAAACGTATTTATCCGCTCGATGGCGACGCGCGGCAATCTTGGGGGGCTTTCGCGTGCGACTGTCGATGCGGTGTCGATACTTGATGCAGCCGGGTTTGATAAGGTCATTGTCGAAACGGTCGGCGTCGGTCAGGACGAGGTCGAGATCGTCAAAACCGCGGATGTTTCTGTGGTCGTGCTCGTGCCCGGTATGGGTGACGACATCCAAGCGATCAAGGCAGGAATAATGGAGATCGGCGATGTTTTTGTCATCAACAAAGCCGACCGTGAGGGCGTCATTCGCACCCAAAAAGAACTCGAAGCCCTGCTCGGCCTTGCCCATCGTCCGGACATGTGGATGCCGCCGATCGTCAGAACCGTCGCGACCGAAAGCAAAGGCATCGAAGACCTGTCGGCAGCGATCACCAGCTATTTTGACTTTCAAAAAGCCGAAACCGGCGGCATGTTGCGAAAGACGGCCATCGCCCGCTGGCGTTTGACCGAACTTGTGCAGGAACGGCTACTTGCTGATCTGATGAAACGCAACGGCACTGCGGAAAAGATCGATGATCTTGCCGCTCAAATTGCGAAAAAAGAAACAGACCCGTATTCGGCGGTTGAGAAAATACTAGATAAATCATGAAGATCAACCATCTTGGCATCGCCACAAAAGGCATCGATGATGCCCTTAAATTCTGGTCCGACGCGTTGGGGCTAGAGAATGTTCACACCGAGATCGTCGAGGATCAAAAGGTCCGCGTCGCGATGCTGCCGATCGGCGAAAGCCGTGTTGAGTTGCTCGAACCTACCTCGGACGACTCGCCGATATCCAAGTTTCTTGAAAAACGTGGTGGCGGCATTCACCATATTGCTATCGAGGTTGATGATATAGAGGCGAGTCTCGCGCAGCTTAAGGCAAAAGGCATGAGGCTGATCGACGAGTCACCTCGTATCGGAGCTGAGGGCTGTCTGGTGGCGTTTGTCCATCCTGCCGCGACCAACGGCGTTTTGCTTGAACTCGTGCAAACCAACGATTAACGCTTTTCATTAGCTGTTATTTACAGTTTTTGATATTATAGCCGTTTGGCAAATATCTAGATTTTCTATTAGTGAGGACTCATAAATTGAGCAATTTAACAAAAGCATTGATCCTGATCGTCGCGATACTCGCGATAGGCGTTGGTTTGGTCGTTTGGAAGAAAAAGGTCGGCGGACACAGCACTGCATCGTTTAACTCGATCAGCCGCGGAGAGATCGAGATGCTGCTGGCGGACGTCGCTAAGACCAATCCGATGATCCTGAAAAAGCTCGCCGAAGATCCAGAAATGAAAAAGCAGCAGATCGAGAATCTGAAACAACTGCTTGCGTTCGCCAGCCAGGCGCAGCGTGACGGGCTCGCAAATACGCCGACAAATATTCAGGAGATGGACAACGTCCGCTCTGAGATCATCGCCGTCAACTACGACCGCGAGATCAACAAAGACAAAGGCCCGATGCCCGCATTTGGTTTTATTACCGAGGATCAGGTCAAAGCCTATTGGGCGGAGGACGAACAGCCTAAGTCCGGCCCAAGCTTTATGGAGCGTATCGGGCTTGGCGGGGAGAAGGAATCCCGCACGCATCAGGCAGAGTTTGACGATTTCCTCAACGCTAAGATCGAGATCCTAAAATCGGGCAATCCCGAAATGAAGGATCGCGAGATCAGCGAAGAAGAAAAAACACAGGCTCGCGATATCTTTGCAAAGATCCGAATCTATAAGGCCGAGTACAACACAAAACTCGCGGCCGGTGAACTCGCAAAGGATTTTGTCGAACGCACGAACCTGCAGGTCAAATTGCAGCAGGCACAGTTTCTTGCACGTCTGTTCTCTGAGAAAGCAACTGAAAAAACCAAGGTTACCGACGAAGAGATCGATGCGTACATCAAATCGCATCCTGAGTTAGATCCGGCGGCGAAAAAAGCTACCGCGCAGGGTATACTTGATAGGGCAAAAGCCGGTGAGGATTTTGCCAAGCTAGCTGACGAATTTTCGCAGGATCCGGGTAACAAAGGGCCTGACGGAAAAGGCCAGGGCGGGCTTTATAAAGACGTGCCAAAGGGCCGCATGGTCGCTCCGTTTGAAACGGCGGCACTCGCTCTGGAGCCGGGACAGATCGCACCAGAGCTGGTCGAGACCGATTTTGGATATCACATCATCAAGCTCGAGCGTAAACTCGGCCCGAGCACGTCTAAACCGGCAGCAGCGGCTCCCGGACAGCCGCCCGCACCAACCGGCGACACTTACGATGCCCGTCACATTTTGATCTCGACGGGTTTCAAAGACCCGGATAATCCGACCGCCCGCGAGGCCCCGGTCAAAGATTATGTCCGCACCAAGCTGGAAACCGAAAAAGAGAAAAAGCTGATCGACGAGATCGTTGCGGCAAACAATATTTCGGTTCCGACGGATTTCACTGTTCCCGAAGTGACCGAAGAGCAGATGCAGCAGATGCGTCAAAAGCAGCAGTCACAGGGAATGCCTCCGGGAGCGCAAATGCAGCCGGGCCAAGCTCCGGACGGAAAGCCGGGAAAACCTGAGCCAAAGAAACCGGAACCAAAAAAACCGGAACCAAAGAAATAGCTGCGACTCTAACAGTTGTTATAGATATTACGGAGGGGCGATGTTCGGATCGTCCCTTCGCTATTTATTTAATCGTGATTGCGATACGATGAGTAACTCGTATTTTCACAATAAAAAAAGAGGTCAAAAGAAATAAATGAAACGATTTACGATACTTTCGATACTGTTTATCATTTGTCTCACCGCGCAGGCTTCGCTCGGACAATCGCAGAAAGAAAGGGAGCGCACGGCATTTATCGCCAATGCTAAGCTGCTGGAAAAAAAGCCGTTCGAACCAAATTCTGCGGGCGCCCGTGAATGGGGCTTTAAGTGGCTTATCGAAACGGATGATGTCAGCGTTTCGCTGTGCACGGATACGATGAAACTCATCCCGGAAAAGAAGAATAGATTTAAGTCAGAGCTTCTGATGCAATTCTCGTTTGGCATGGCGGTCTTTAAGCTCGAAAATCCGGACCAAAAGTCGGATGAAAAAGCGGCAAATCTCGCAGGTATCGAGAGTGTTTTGAGAACCTACGAAGCAATGCTCGCCTCGAACGATAAGGCGAAGAACACCGAGCTCGAAACCCTTGTCGCCAAACGAAATAGCGGCGAACTAAAAGCCATTGTCGATGCTGCTGCGTGTCCGGAGAAGGAAAAAAATAAGTAAATATGGAACAGGTTAAGATCGGAATCATCGGCGGCAGCGGTTTGTACCAGATGCCGGAATTGGAAAATGTGCGGGAAATTCCCGTTGAGACGCCGTTTGGCTCGCCGTCGGATGCATTTATCGTGGGCGAACTGGACGGTGTGACGGTCGCGTTTTTGCCGCGTCATGCTCGCGGGCACAAATTTACGCCAAGCGAGCTTCCCTTTAGGGCAAATATCTACGCGATGAAGATGCTCGGCGTCGAATATATCTTGTCGGTGTCGGCTGTCGGCAGTTTGCAGGAGCAATACGCACCCACAGATTTTGTCATACCCGATCAGTTTTTTGACCGTACACGCGCGCGTGCTCACGAATCTACATTCTTTGGCAACGGAATCGTAGGGCACGTTACGTTCGCACATCCTGTGTGTAATGAGCTTGGCGACATTCTCGAAGCCTCATGCAACACCGTCGGCGTCAAAACGCATCGCGGCGGTTCATACGTCTGTATGGAGGGTCCCGCGTTCTCGACCAAGGCCGAGTCTAACGTCTATCGCCAATGGGGCATGGACATCATCGGGATGACCAACCTCCAAGAGGCAAAGCTCGCCCGCGAAGCCGAGATCGCATACGCCACGCTCGCCCTCGTCACCGATTACGACTGCTGGTACGAAGGCCACGACGACGTCACCGCCGAAATGGTCATCGAAACCCTCGGCAAAAACGTCCGCAACGCCCAGCTCGTCATGAAAGACGCCGTCCGCCGCGTCGCTGACAAACAAACGCCAAATCAGTTTGCCGACGCCATCAAAAACGCGATCTTCACGCCGCCATCAAGCTGGCCAGTGGAAACAGCAAAGAAGCTTGAGGCTATTATTGGAAAATATCGATAGTATTTTTTAACAGGATATACAGGATTATCAGGATAGATCGCATCCTGTTGATCTTGTACATCCTGTTTGAATTCTGGATTGATTGTAAGCAATTTAGGTAAACCTTTCCGCTGTTTCATTCATCTTTAGATAGTTATGAATAAGTTATTCGCTTTAGCTTTCCTCGTCCTCGCTATTTCGGCCACCGGAGCATATGCCCAGCGCAACGTCACGCCTGCGATCGACCGTGATCCTATTATGGAAGCGGA
The DNA here is from genome assembly GCA_002360555.1 of Chloracidobacterium sp. UBA3360. Classification (GTDB taxonomy): domain Bacteria; phylum Acidobacteriota; class Blastocatellia; order Pyrinomonadales; family Pyrinomonadaceae; genus OLB17. Next base: position 36,414 of record DEQS01000036.1, on the reverse strand, counting down.
CGCTAAGCACAATCTTGATGTCGCGTGGAATTACTACTCGCTCAAAAAGGCGTACAAAGCCACCTTGATGCGGTTCGAAGAGACATTTGCGGCGTATCCGGATTTCTCAAAGATCGACGAATTCTTATTTATCGGCGGGATGAGCAGCTATTACCTGTCCGAGGGCAAGGGCAAGCAGCCTGTCGATCTAAAGAAAGAGAAAGATAAAGAAAAATTTACCCCCGAAAAGCTGCGCGAGAGTGCCAAGATGTACCTCACAATGCTCGTCGATAAATATCCCGACAGCAAATACGTCACGGATGCTAAAAAGACCCTCTCCGTTCTCAACACTGAAAAGTAGAAATTAACAGGATGGACAGGATACACAGGATCGATAAAGCAATATCCTGCCCATCCTGTATATTCTGTTAGAATGCGGCTATGAACCTCAACCAAGTCACTGTCTACACCCAACGTCCTGTCGAAACCGTCGAGTTCTTCGAAAAGCTCGGCCTCAAACGTATAGTCGATTCCCTGCCACGATACGCCCGGCTCGAATGCCCCGACGGCGAAGCGACGCTTTCGGTCCAGGTCGCCGACCAAGTCACCGCTACAAACAACATCGTCCTCTATTTCGAATGCGACGACCTCGACGAAGAGGTCGCCCGCCTCAAATCTCTCGGCCTCAGCTTTACCGAAGACCCCACCGATCGCGATTGGCTCTGGCGCCAAGCCTATCTCCTCGACCCCAACGGCAATAAAATATGTCTCTTTCGTGCCGGTGAAAATCGCAAAAATCCGCCGTGGCGGGTAAACTAGGCTCATGCCAAACCCGTTTGCCAAGATCGCTTTCACTGATAGCGTTAAGAAAACGCAGGAGCAATATGGCGTTCGGCGTGCTAACGAGCGGCTCGAGAACATCGACCGTCTCGACGAACTCACTCACAACGAAGCGGTATTTATCGGCGAACGTGACGGGTTTTACATGGCAACGGTAAACGAAGACGGCCATCCATATGTGCAGTTTCGCGGCGGCCCCAAAGGCTTCCTGAAAGTTCTGGACGAGAAGACGCTCGGTTACGCAGATTTTCGCGGCAATCTGCAATACATTTCCGTCGGCAACATCGCCAAAAATAACAAGGCCGCCATCTTCTTAATGGATTATCCAAACCAGTCGCGGCTAAAGATATTTGCTGAGATCGAGGTTATCGACGCCGCTAACGACCCGGCCCTTATCAAAAGCCTGACCATGCCCGATTACGCGGCAAAGATCGAGCGGGTGATGGTTCTCCACGTCACCGCCTACGACTGGAATTGTCCACAGCATATCACTCCGCGTTTCACTCTCGAAGAAATCGAAGCAGGAACGAAACCCCTCCACGACCGCATCGCCGAACTCGAAGCCGAATTAGCAGCGCTGAAAATCGCAAATAGAGCCTAATCTGTGTAAAATAAGAGTTTTCGTAATTCTATTTTCGGAGATCCTTTTAATACATGTCATTAACAGTAGTTGGTTCGGTGGCGTTCGATGCTTTGGAGACGCCTTTTGGAAAACGGGACAAGATCTTGGGCGGTGCGGCGACGCATTTTGGGTTGTCGGCTTCGTTTTTTACGAAAGTGAACGCGGTCGGCGTGGTCGGCGGTGATTTTGGCGACGAAGAGTGGGCCGTTTTTAAACGTCACAACATCAACACGGACGATATACAGATCGTGCCTGACGGCAAGACCTTTTTCTGGCAGGGCCGTTACGATTACGACATGAACACGGCACACACTCTGGACACGCAGCTAAATGTGTTCGAGACGTTTGACCCGAAACTGAGCGACAATTCGCAATCTGCTGAGATTCTGTTCCTCGCAAACATCCTGCCGATGCTGCAGAAACAGGTTCGCGAGCAGATGCCGGACGCGAAGTTTGTCGCGATGGACACGATGAATTTTTGGATCACGTCGATGAAAGACGCCCTCATCGAGACCATCAAGGTCGTCGATTGCATCATCATCAACGACGCCGAGGCTAGACAACTGACCGACGAGACGAGCATCCACGTTGCCGCCCGCAAGATCATGGAGATCGGCCCCAAAGCCGTCGTCATCAAACGCGGCGAATACGGTGCAACGCTGTTTACCGCGGACGGCTACTTTGCCGTGCCGGCGTATCCGCTCGAGAGCGTTTTCGACCCGACGGGTGCGGGCGACACGTTCGCCGGCGGATTTATGGGCTATCTTGCCGCTCACAAAGAGGTGACCGACGCGACGCTTCGCCGTGCGATGGTTTATGGCTCCGTGATGGCTTCGTTCAACGTTGAAAAATTTGGCACCGAGCGTGTCGATGCTCTTGATTATCCGGAGATCACTGAGCGTTTCAAGGCGTTCAAGACAATGACGCATTTTGATGATATACCGTTTGAAAGAGCTACGACCGCATAACCTACGCGTCGAATGAACGTAAAACCGGCAAATCCGCTCGCCCGCTTTGATAGGCGAAAGACAAACTATCCGCTGCTGATCGCGGCGATAGTTCTTGTTGCGATATTGATCGGCGGAGCTGTGGTTTCGGTGCGGGCCGAGGCGATGGTGATCGCTGGATTTTTTGTTGCGGCGGCGGTGATGTTTTTGTTGGTCGCGCTGCTCGATATCGCAAATACGCGGCGGCTGGCGGCGACGGATGACCGGCGGTTTATCCGTTGGGACGCGGCGATGCCGGATATTCAGCGGCAAAATGTAAATGTCGAGGTCCGCGAACTCGCACGTGTTCTGGGCGTGGGCAACGACCAACTCGCCGATCTGCTCTCGGCATACATCGTCGCCGAGGACCTTGCTCTGCGGCAGATACAACAAGAGGAAAATCTGCCCTTGATGCGGCACGTCCAGATCGGTGGAACACCGTTTGACGGCATTTTGGTCGATCAGGATTTGATCACTTGCATCGAGGTCTCGTTTCTCGTCGTCCCGGACGTGCGTCAGGACCGGATCGAATCTATATTAAAAAAGATACAGCTCGCGAAAAAAAACCTCGCCGAGATGAAAAGCCGCTTGCGGCTTAGGCTGATGCTGGTGCTCGTCACACAGCTCTCGCCCGCCGAAGAAGAGCAGCTTCGCGGCGTGCTGATCACGCGGCGTTTCACCGACACGCCGGTTGATATCGATATCAGGCTGCTGGATTTTGAGATGCTGCAGAAGGTTTATGTCAGTGAATAAAAAATTGGCCACAGATTTCACAGATTTCACAGATTTCACAGATTAAGAGGATAAGATCTGACCTATCGATTAAATCCGTGTGATCGGTGGCAATAAATAGCTATGTTAAAAGACAAAATAGGAATAATATTCGGTGTCGCCAATAAGCGTTCGATCGCTTGGGCTTGTGCTCGTGCGTGTGGTGCTCAGGGTGCAAAGATGGCGTTTACTTATCAGGCCGAGCGGCTAAAGGAAAACGTTGAGGAACTGGCCGCGACCATCGATGGGTCGATCGTTGTGCCCTGCGACGTTACGGATCAGGCGACGGTCGATGCGGCGTTTGCGGCGGTCAAGGAGAAATACGGCCGGCTCGATTTTATCGTGCATTCGATCGCATATGCTCCGAAAGAGGCACTTGAGGGCGATTTTGTCGAGACAACGCGCGAAGCTTTTCGCACGGCGCTTGAGATCAGTGCATTTTCGTTGACACAGGTTGCGTTAGCGGCGGCTCCGCTGATGAACGAGGGCGGCAGCATCGTGACGATGAGCTATTACGGGGCCGAAAAGGTCGTGATGAATTACAACGTGATGGGCGTCGCCAAAGCCGCACTTGAGGCTTCAACCCGCTATCTCGCAGCTGATCTTGGCAAAAACAACATCCGCGTCAACGCCATCTCGGCCGGCCCGCTCAACACGCTCTCGGCCCGCGGCGTCAAAAATATGGGTTCGCTCCTTAATTATGTCGGCGAACGCTCGCCGCTAAAACGCAACGTCACGGTCGATGAGGTCGGTAACACCGCGATGTTCCTCGTCAGCGAACTCTCAAGCGGAATAACCGGCGAGACGATCTACGTCGATTGCGGTTATAACATCATGGGAATCTGACGAATGTAAAATGCACAATGCAAAGTGCACAATGAAGAAGGTAGATCCGCGTCTCAAGTTACACATTGTGCATTGTGCATTTTTTCGTTGTGCACTGAATAAAAATGGCTACTAAATCAACCAAACCCCGCGTCAAAAAGAAAAATGTCGATCTGCCAAAGACCGTCGCCGAGGCTAAGCAGCTCGAAGAAACTGTCGGCTACTGGCATCTGACCGACGACGAAATGCTGCTTCGGTCGCCTGAGCCTGAGGATGAACTAAAAACATCAGACTCATGGCGGACATTTCGCATCATGGGCGAATTCGTCAACGGCTTTGACGAGCTGGCGACGATCACACAGGGAGTTTCGATATTCGGTTCGGCCCGCACGCCTGAGGACGATCCGATGTATGCGGCTGCACGCGAAACGGGTGCGTTGCTTGGCGCGGCGGGTTTTGAGATCATCACCGGCGGCGGCCCCGGCATTATGGAGGCGGCAAATCGCGGTGCTCATGACGTTGGCGGAAAGTCGGTCGGCTGCAACATCCAACTGCCGTTCGAGCAGATGCCAAATCCGTATCTGACCAAATCGCTGACGTTCAAATATTTCATGGTCCGTAAGACCATGTTTATCAAATACAGCAACGCCTACGTCATTTTCCCCGGCGGTTTTGGCACGATGGACGAGCTGTTCGAAGCTCTAACGCTGATCCAGACGCGCAAGATCCGCAATTTCCCAGTCGTGCTTTTTGGCTCACAATACTGGCAAGGACTGCTCCAATGGATCACCACGACGATGCTCCGTGAAAAGTACATCAACACCGAGGACCTCGGACTCATCCATCTGACCGATTCGCCCAAGGACGCCGTAGATTTTATTATCAAAACCTGCAACGCGGGCATCGATAACGGAAAACCTGCGTGATCCACAGAGACTATTCATACCGGCCTTATAGACAATATAAAAACTGGAGAGGATCTTTTGTGAAAAATAAACTTAGCATAAATTTTGTGCTGTTATCAGCTCTTTTGGTGGTCGTTGCGATATCCGCAGCGTGCGGCGGAGCGGCGGGCAATGCCGCAAACGCGGGAAATGCAAAGAATTTAAATGCGGCAAATACCAACGCGAACTCAAACTCGAACGCAAACACAGCCGCCGTTTCCGACAAACCGCCGATCGTTACAACCGCTGACAATCTACAACTATCGTCCGACTGGATAGACGCGACCGAGTTTCCCGGACGTATGATCACCGTGTCCGGGTACCTTAATGTAGCCAGTAAAACTAAACTCGTGGTTGGCTATGGCTATGGTGCGACTGTTTCAGGAAACAGCATCGACTGCGTAGGTGATTTTTCGCAGTACTCGGGTATCGAAGAAAAGGTCAGCAGTCTGGCAAAAGATAACAAAGCCCCAAAAGCCACGGTCAAAGGAACCTTTAAGTCGCGCGAAGACAAGACCATGACGCTCGAACCGTGTGTTCTCGTCGATATCGCTAAATAGTCCTGGTGATATTTATGTTTGGAATTTCGGCTGGCGAAGAAATTCGTCAGCCGTTTTTATGTTCTCAGAACAGAATCTAACCAAGCGCGATACGGCCCCGAAACATTCGCCGCGTCGATCGCGACGATCTCAGGGACATCGTAAGAATGGTTTGCGGTGACATACGCTAGAAGGTCATCCCATTTTTCCGGCAGCGTCTTTATCAGCAACAGATGCCCGGCCTCTCGTTGTAGCTTGCCTTCCCACACATAAACCGATGTCATTGGCGGTAGGATCTGTACACACGCCGCGAGCTTTGCCGTAACGATCGCCTCGGCAAGTGTCTCGGCTTCGTCAGTACTTGGCGTTGTTGTAAAAACAACCAACATAATGATTCGCCACAAAAAGCACAAAAGGCACAAAGTGGAAAGCGTATTTTTTGCTTTTTGTGGCTATTTTTATTTCTTATCCATCAATTCCTGATACTGGCCGGTTTCGACCCATTCGAGGATCTCGGCGACGCGCCAGATGGGGAATGGGTGTGATAGGCCGGAGTTCATGACGTCGGCCCAGAAACGGTCGAGACGGCTCTCGTCGTAGTTCTTTTTGAATTCGCGTCCCTGATCGAGGAAAAGTTCGTAATCGATCTTGGAGGCAAATGTACCGCCGGCGAGTTTCATCATCGTGCGGCCGATGACGTGCGGGTCTTGCATTACGAGCAGAGCGGCACGGTCGCACGAGAGTTCGGCACGGCGTGACCATGCGAGCAAAGCGCTGGCGATACCCATCGAGATGATCAGTTTTATGATCTCGGAACCGGGTATGAGCCGTGCGGCGGAGACATTTATCAGAGCCTCGATGAGCCGTGCGGCCGTGAGATAAAGAACGTGTTCGGAATGGATGTGGCCGACCTCGTGCGCGATGACGGCGAGCGTTTCTTCGTCATTGAGCCGCTCGACGAGCGCTGAGTGGAGCACGATTATCGGCTTTTCGACGCCCCCGGTAAAAGCGTTAACGATCGGGTTTTGCTGGACGTAAAGATCGGGCATCTCAACACCGAGAGTGCTGCAAGCGACTTCAAGCTTGGCGTAAAGATCGGGACACTGTTTTGGCGTGACCTTGACCGCCGACGCCATAAAAGCGACGCGGATCGCGGATTCGCCCGTCCACGCGAGCAATTTCTTTAGAGCCGAATCGACGCCGGGGATCGCTTTGAGAGCGGCCATTGCCTTGGCGTCCGCCGGATGGATGTAATCGTTTTTGTGCAGCCCGTCGAAAACCTTTCGCGGCTCGTCAGACAGCGGCAGCTTACATCGTCCGCAGTTAGCGTCGCTATTTTTATAGTCGGCTTTGACCGCATTTTTCTGACCACAAAAACGGCATTTGACTGAGTTTGATTTTGACGGCTCGATCGATTCGCTCTTTTTTCTTGGCATAGTGACATTGTAAACGAAATCTGGTCAAGAATGTTCACCGCAGAGACGCAAAGACGCAGAGAACGATATCGTTCTGTATTCGGTCTTCCTCCGCGTCTTTGCGTCTCTGCGGTTAATCTAAATTAAGGTGAACGACAGTCTCGACGTGATGTGTCTGCGGAAAGAGGTCGATGGCGGTTATCGAGTCGATCTTGTAACCGGCATCGACAAGCAGAGCGAGATCGCGGGCGAGAATCGACGGTTCGCAGGAGACGTATGAGATATGCTCCGGCCGCAGCTCGGCGAGACGCGGGATGACCGCCTTAGCCGTGCCCGCACGCGGCGGGTCGATCAAGCAAAAGTCGATCTTTTTCGTCTTATTATTTTCGAGGAAATATTCGACGCTTTTGTTTAGCAGATCGATATTTTGTGGTCCGGCGTTTTTGGCATTCTTTTGCGCGAGGCCAATGGCGATGGAGTTTTCTTCGACGCCGATGACTTTCTTAAAATGCCTTGCGAGCGGCAAAGCAAATAGTCCGACGCCGCAATAGAGATCAAACGCGGTTCCACCGGATGCGTCGCCGATCGCTGTCGCAATAAGCTGTTCGATAAGGAAGCGGTTCGCCTGAAAGAAGGTCTCGGCGGTGTACGCGTATGTTTCACCGGCGATGTCGATGCTGATCTCGGCGGCAGGTTCCGGTAGCTCACGTGAGTAGGTCGAGATGCGTCCGCCCTCGCCGCTGACGGCTTCGATCTCGGGCGATTCGCTCCAAAACATATCCCAATTCATGCTGATCCGCAGATAATCGAGCGTCGATTGCATACCCGGCGTCAGGATTGGACAGGCCGTAATGTCGATAACATTATGCGAATCGCGGGCAAAATAGCCGATCTTTTGCTTTTCGCGGTCAACGTGCCAACGGGCTCGCGAACGGTATTCGAACTGCTGCGGGCTGGCGATGACGGGAATCTCACCGTCGTATTCGATCTTGCCGATGCGGTGCAGACAGTCGCGGATGATGCCGGATTTGGCCTCAAGCTGGGCTTCATATGACAGGTGCTGAAAGTCGCAGCCGCCGCAGACACCATAATGCGGACACGGCGGGGCGATGCGTTTGGGGCCGGGCTCTCTTAACTCGACGATGTCGGCAAAAGCCATCCGCTTTTTCTTGATCTCGCGGATCTTGACCCGTGCAACATCGCCGGGAGCGGCCAGCGGCACGAGGATCGTCAGATTCTCGGCAAATGCCAACCCCAGCCCGCGAGGTACGATCTTTTCGATCTTGGCCTCAATGGCGTCGCCTTTTGTGTAATATTTGCTCAATTTTTTGGTTAACCGCCCAAAGTCGATAACAGGCACGTGAACCTTGTCTTTGTATCACAAAACGCAGGTAAAACAAACCTGACGGCTATTTGAGACGGAAATTGCCTTGTTCGAGAACGCCCCGCAGCGTCTGCAGATCAGCGTCTTTGGAATACGAGATCGTGAACATCACCGAAAATCCATCACGGACCGTCGCATACATCCGCTTTTTACCGGCAGTTGTCGAGGTGTCGAGATAACCAAACTGCATCGTGCCAAGCTTTTCAGCCTGAGTCTCAGAATATTTGAAATCGGCGGGAAGTTTCATCGACGCAAAGCCCGTGCGGATCGCGTCAAAATAATCGACCGCGTCCTTGATCTGCGGATTTAGGACGAGGTTCTCGACCGAGATCCGGACGATCGCGTTGTCGGTCTCTCCGGGCATCGATCGATACGCAGTCAACAAGATCTCGACATTTTTTATCGCCTGGTCGACCTTTGCTTTTGACACGGGCGGCAGCGAATCGGGGGCTTTGAGCGCGAGGTCAAAGCCCTGTTTTTTCATGTATGCTTCGAAATCATCGCCCGGGATGAGCCACGTATTGGGGAAAGTGACCTCAAACTTGAAGGTCTTATTTGTGTATGTCCGGCCGGAAACCGTACCTTTATCGACCGACGGAGCGGCTTTGACCGGAGTCGATCTTGGCTTTGGTTTAGGTTTGGTTTGAGCTAATGAAAATGTAGTTAATAGCAGCGTGACGAAAATGATAGCGACGAACTTTCTCATAAATAAAACAGGCCAAGCCGGGGAATATTTGCCTCTTCGCGTAGGCGTTTGAGCAGCATCAGCTCGAAAGTATTTTTGTAAGCGGCGGGTTCCATCTCGGCTTTGTAACCGCGAAGCTGGGCCGCAACTTCTTTCTCGACACTTTTTAGATGCACAGATTCCCAATTTGTAAGCATCGCTCTATCGAGTAATTTTTCGATATCCCCAAGCGTCGAATCGACCGTCTCGGCGTCGCCGGTCAGATTTGCCACGAGTTCCTCAAGCCTTGCGACAGCGCGTTCGATGTCTTCGGCGAGGCCGACGGTGGTGTTGGCTTTGAGAGATTCGATCGCGGACGCGATGTGGGCCGATATTGCTTCTGGAGAATATGCATTTGCGGCCTCGGCGTCCGATCCGCTAGATTTCCCTGCCTGCGAACGCAACCATTCGGCGTACTGCACCTCGACCTCTTCGCGACAGTAAAACAGGCTTTTGATCGTGCGGGTTCCGATGGGCTGTTTGTCAAAAACATCAAAAACCGACTCGATAGACCGCAGGACGATGTGCAGCGGGATGCCGCGTTCCTGCCACATCTCGATGAGCGCCCAATCGAGCGGGCTGAGAAACAGATTTTTGGCCCTGCGGCGGATAAATGTGTCTTCGATCTCGGTGAAATAGTTAAAGTAATTCATGGCAGTGCCGACTGCGGCAGCGTTTGGGTGAAGTGATCTCCCTGTTATGCTAATCTAAACGAAATATGGCGAAAACGCGACGCGAGAGCTTTCAAACCTCATCGGGCTTATCATTGCCCAATGATTTTAACCCGGAAAATGTGACACCTGTCGATTACGAGCAAGATCTGGCGGCTCCGGGCGATTTTCCGTACACTCGCGGCGTGCGGCCGAGTATGTACCGCGGCCAGTTTTGGACGATGCGGCAATATGCGGGTTTCGCGACCGCCGAAGAGTCGAACGCACGTTACAAATATCTACTCTCGCAAGGCACGACCGGTTTGAGCGTGGCATTTGACCTGCCGACGCAGATAGGGCTCGATTCGGATGATAGTCTTGCCGCTGGTGAGGTCGGCAAAGTGGGCGTTGCCATCGACAGCCTTGACGATATGCTGACGCTATTTGACGGCATCCCGCTTGATCAGGTTTCGACGTCGATGACGATAAACTCAACAGCGTCAACGCTTTTGTGTCTTTATCTCGCGGTTGCACGAAAGCAGGGCGTTAGTTTTGACAAGGTTTCGGGGACGATCCAAAACGATATCCTCAAAGAATACATCGCACGCGGAACCTATATTTATCCGCCGAAACCTAGCCTGCGGCTGATCACCGATACGTTCGCCTACTGTGCCGCCGAGGTACCAAATTGGAACACCATCTCGATCTCCGGCTACCACATTCGCGAGGCCGGTTCGACCGCTGCTCAGGAGATCGCTTTTACGCTCGCTGATGGCATTTGCTACGTCGATGCGGCGATCAGCGTAGGGCTCAAGGTCGATGATTTTGCTCCGCGTCTGTCGTTTTTCTTTAACTCTCACAACAACCTGCTCGAAGAGATAGCCAAATTTCGCGCCGCCCGCCGTTTGTGGGCACGGATCATGCGTGACCGTTTTGGCGCCGTCAATCCAAAATCGCTCATGCTGCGTTTTCACACGCAGACGGCCGGTTCGACGTTGACAGCCCAGCAGCCTGAGGTAAATGTTGTCCGTACGACGATACAGGCGCTTGCGGCCGTGCTGGGCGGGACGCAGAGTTTGCATACAAATTCGCTGGACGAAGCACTTGGACTACCGACCGAGAATGCCGCTCGTATCGCTCTGCGAACCCAGCAGGTGATCGCTTATGAATCGGGTGTTGCTGACACGGTCGATCCGTTCGCGGGTAGTTACGCTATCGAAGAATTGACGACCCAGCTTGAAAGAGCGGCGGTCGATTACATCGAAAAGATGGATGCCATGGGCGGGATGTTGCGGGCGATCGAGCTTGGATACGTGCAGAACGAGATACAAGAGGCCGCCTACGATTATCAGCGGGCCGTCGAAACGGATGATGCGATCGTCGTCGGCGTCAACAAATTTCAGGCTGATGAGGAGCCGATTCCCGTCATGCGTATCGACGAAAAGATCGAACGCGATCAGGTCGCTCGTCTCCAAGCTATCCGCGCAAGACGAAACGCCGCCGACGCCGAGGCCGCTCTTAATGCTATCGAAACAGCCGCAAAGGGCACTGAAAATCTACTTCCTCGCATACTCACCGCAGTCGAGGCCGAGGTCACCGTCGGCGAGATCAGCAACCGGCTCCGCTCCGTCTGGGGCGAATATCGTGAGTCGATAACCATTTAGCGTATGCAGAAAAAGAAGCATGGCGAGTCGATCGACCGGGTCACGTGGCTCGGTCTTTTGGTGACTTTGGGTATCGTTTATGGCGATCTCGGCACGTCGCCGCTCTATACTTTTTCAGCGATCATTGGAACAAAACCTGTCGAACCGCTACTTGCTCTCGGCGCTCTTTCCTGTGTTTTTTGGACGCTCACGTTTCAGACAACTCTTAAATACGTAATTATTACTCTGACTGCCGACAATAAAGGCGAGGGCGGCATATTTTCACTCTACGCTTTGATCCGCCGCTACAGCGGCAAATGGATGTATCTGCCCGCTATTGTCGGCGGCAGTTTTCTACTAGCTGACGGGATAATCACGCCGCCGATCTCCGTCGCGTCTGCTATCGAAGGGTTAAAAGTTTACGACCCACATCTAAATACCGTACCGATCGTCATCGCGATCATCGTCGGACTGTTCGTAATGCAGCAATTTGGCACTCAGTGGATCGGCAAGCTTTTCGGGCCGGTAATGCTGATCTGGTTCACATTTATCGGCGTGATGGGAGCGATCACTTTATTTAGTGATCTCTCAGTTCTCAAGGCTCTCAGCCCAACCTACGCATATCATTTTCTGACCGAATATCCTGGCGGATTTTGGCTGCTGGGCGGTGTATTTTTGTGCACGACAGGTGCCGAGGCTCTTTATTCCGACATGGGGCACACCGGCCGGGGGAATATCCGCGTCAGCTGGATATTCATTAAGATCATGCTCGTGCTCTCCTACGCCGGACAGGCGGCATGGCTAACGACACAATCGGGAGCGATACTGGATCGCAGCCCGTTTTATTCGATCATCCCGGTTGCGATCCTGCCGTTCGGGATACTTATTGCGACGCTTGCGGCGATCATTGCCTCGCAGGCGTTGATCACCGGTGCGTTTACGTTGATCGGCGAAGCAATGAGGCTTAATTTCTGGATGCGGCAAAAGATCGTCTATCCGACCGATTTTCGTGGCCAATTGTATATTCCCCAGGTCAACTGGCTGCTGATGTTTGGCTGTATCGGTGTGGTGCTTTACTTTAAGGAGTCCAAGCACATGGAGGCGGCGTTTGGCCTCGCCGTTACGCTGACGATGCTGATGTCAACCGTTTTGATCGCGGCGTGGCTTTATACGCGGCGTGTTGCGCTGTATTTTATAATTCCGCTGACTGGGCTTTTTCTGACGATCGAGATAACCTTCCTCATCGCAAACCTCCTCAAGTTTGAAGAAGGTGGATGGATCTCACTACTCATCGGAACGATATTGATAAGCGTTATGTGGCTCTGGTATCACGGACGCCTAATCCGGCGCAAACTTACCGTTTTTGAGCCGCTTGAGCCATTTGTGCAGATACTCAAGAAACTGAGTGTCGACAAAAAACAACCTCGCTATTCAAATCATCTGATATACCTCACCGCCTCCGATTCGGCGAAAAAGATCGAGGTCGAGACGATCCGGTCGATCCTAAACCGGACACCAAAGCGGGCTGATGTCTATTGGTTTATACATGTACAAACCGCTGACGAACCGTTCTTGATGAAGTACCAAGTCGATCAATTAGCGGGTGACGATGCGTACTACATTAAGTTCAAGCTAGGTTTTCGTGTCGAGCCAAGGATCAATCTATTCTTGGAGCACGTCCTGGCCGATATGCAGCAGAAAGGCGAGATCGGTGAGATAACCATTCCGCCCGAACAGGCTCAGTACGGGTTAGAGGGCGACCTAAGGTTTGTGCTTCTACGGTCATTCCTGAGCTATGAAAACGATCTAACCTTTGCCGAAAACGTCATCATGCGTTCATACTATTTCCTTCGTCGATTCAGTATCGCCGACGACGTCGCCTATGGCCTCGACACAAGTAATGTTGTGGTCGAGTCAGTCCCGGTCGTCGTCCGGGAACTGCAAGGCATACGTCTTGAACGGGATGAATAGACGCCCGTTTTCAGCAAATTTCCTCAGATAAAACCAAAATAAAGTTACTGACAAACACAGTTTAACTGTGTTATTATTCCAATTGAGCCGCTCCGGCTCTCATCTATCCACAATTTATCTGCCGGGCCTGACGGCTTAAAACCCCATCGAAATATGGACATTCTCAACAACTACCTAAAAACTCTTCTTTCGTCGTGTAGCGACGAACTGCGTCTGGAACCCAACAAAAATCCCTATTTGGTCGCCGAAAATCGCACCAGCGATGTGGCGAACGTGCCGCTTTTGGGGACGCAGATCAGCACGATGGTCTTTCCGCTGATCCCCCCCGCGACAAAATCTGAGCTGCCGCATAAATCTGAGATCGAGTTTGTGCATCCGCATCAGCTCGGTAATTTTAATTTTACGGTGCAAAAATCACCCGCCGGATTTAACGTCACGATCCGTCCGCTGCTCGGCGATTCGGACGGTTCGATCAGGGTACCGTCCCCACTGCCCGAGGTAGCACCTACGTATTCAACACCGGTCGTTGAGCGTACGTTTTCCGCACCTGAACCCGAACCTGAGCCCGCTCCGATGCCCGAAATGGAAGCCATGCCCGAACCGGCTGCTGAGCCGGAAATGCAATCCTCCTACGAATTTGAAAGCTCATCTTCCGCATACGATCTGACGGCCAGCGAATCCACCGAGGTCGCGACTCTTGCGGATATGCTGATGGAAAAGCCTGAGTCGGCCCCCGAATACATTTCGACGGACGAAGATAAGGTCGAGGTCGTCTCGGTCAATGACCCTGAATATCAGACCGTGTTTTCCGAGACCGCACCCGAGATACCGCTTCGCCGCCGCGATGATTTTGTCCCTGCAGAATATACGCCGCCGGCCGAGATACAGTTTGAACAGCCTGTCTATGACATGCCCGACCTCGAAATGCCTGCCGACAATCCGCCCGTCAACAACACGCCTATGATGGAACAAACACCTGTTTACACACCGCCTCCCGCGATGCCTGTATCCGCTCCGCCGCCAGTGGCTGCAGTTCCGCCATCGGTTGCTGCGGCTCCCGTCGAAGCAGCATTTGTTGCCGCTCCGGCGAACGCAAGCGAAGCCGCCAAGATGGATGCGCTGTTTTTGAAAATGGCCGAGATCGGTGCGTCCGACCTGCATTTGTCGGTCAGTGTGCCGCCGATGGTCCGCAAAGACGGCCGTATGAAACCGCTGCAAGAAGGCGACGCCGTGCTAACGCCTGAGGCAATGCGCGAGCTGCTGACATCGATCATGCCGGCCCGCAATCAAGAAGAGTTTGCCGCCCGCAGCGACACAGATTTTGCATATGAGATACCGGGCATGGCGCGTTTTCGATGCAACATTTTCGAAGACAGAAAAGGAATGGGTGCCGTATTTCGCATCATCCCGTCTAAGATCCTGACCGCCGAGCAGCTCAATCTGTCCAAGGCGATCATGGATCTCTGCACGCTGTCAAAAGGGCTCGTCGTGGTGACCGGGCCGACCGGTTCGGGTAAATCGACGACGCTTTGTGCGATGGTCGATTCGATCAACAAACAGCGTGAGGACCACATCATTACGATCGAAGACCCGATCGAGTTTGTCCACGACAACCAGAAATGTCTGGTCAATCAACGTGAGGTCCATAACCACACCGACTCGTTCAAAGACGCGCTGCGTGCCGCTCTTCGCGAAGACCCGGACATCGTCCTCGTCGGCGAAATG
Source organism: Chloracidobacterium sp. UBA3360 (assembly GCA_002360555.1). GTDB lineage: Bacteria > Acidobacteriota > Blastocatellia > Pyrinomonadales > Pyrinomonadaceae > OLB17. The sequence continues at coordinate 21,396 of DEQS01000036.1, read as the reverse complement.
CGTGATCTCGAAACGATCTCGATCGCAATCGAGACCGCCGAGACGGGCCACCTCGTTTTTGGGACTCTGCACACGACGACTGCCGCTTCGACCGTTGACCGCATAATCGACCAGTTCCCCGCCGACCGTCAGCAGCAGATCCGCGTGATGCTTTCCGAATCGCTCAAGGGCGTTATCGCCCAGACGCTGCTCCCGAAAAAAGGCGGAGGACGCGTCGCCGCTCTCGAAGTGCTGATCGTCACACCAGCGATCTCAAACCTCATCCGCGAAGGCAAAACGTTCCAGATACCGTCCGCAATGCAGACGGGTAAAAACCACGGCATGGTCATGCTCAACGATGCTCTCTACGAACACGTCCAAAGCGGAGCCGTCGAACCAATGGACGCTTACGTGAAATCTGTCGATAAGCCGGGTTTTGAAACCATGCTGACCCGCGGCGGATTTAAGCTTTCGTAACACTTTACTTTCCCACAGTAACTTACGCGGCGGAGCCCACACTCCGCCGCTTTTTTTGCGTCCACTTAGTGTGGCACCACACAGACACGCCCTCGCAGGTATGTTTATCTAATTGACATATCCCTATTTGCAACGCCCTATAGGCTGGGCTATTTCAAGGAGACATAAATTATGCTTTGGACAATTATCTTAATACTGTTGGTGCTATGGGCACTTGGATTTAGCTTTGCCGGTGCGGCAACCGGTAACCTCATTCATGTTCTATTGGTCGTGGCGGTTGTCGTGCTGATCTTGCAATTGGTTCGAGGAAGAAGAGTTTAGGCAAGAGTTGGTTGATTGACGGATCAAAAAGGAAAGGAGGCCTTAGCCTCCTTTTTTTGTGCACGTCCATAAATTTCGTCCACCGGTGCGGTGAGCGATACTCGAAACGCTGAATATTGATATTTCTATTTCGTATTTGAGTTTTCAGCCTGAGCGGGCGTTTCGATCTTGCCGTCCTGTGCCGCTTTCCAAAAGAACGTAGCAAATAGGGCCAGCATTAAGACTAGGGCGATCGCCGCCGTAGCAACGCCCCAGTGGACAAAGCGATACGCCTTGGCCGTGTCTTCTCTTACGACTACATCTTTTCCGTCAACGTTGATCACATCTTTTGCCATGGCTTCCTCCGTGAAAATCCTCATTCGAGTCTATTGATTTTTCGACAGCATGTATGTGCACTACCGCACCGATAGAAAAACCTATGATAGGATTTGAATAACCCAATCGAATTTTAGGTATTAAAGATGGCCAAAAAACAGGACAAGCCCAAGGACGAAGCTCTGCAAAACACATTACTCGGAGCATTACCCGAAGCGGAATTCAAAAAGATCCGTCCTCTGCTCGAGGAGGTCGAACTCGAACTGGACGAAGTGCTGTGGGAAATGGACGAAAAGCGTAGATATGTCTATTTTCCGACCACCGCCATGATATGCCTGCTTTACGATTCGGACGAAGGCGTGTCGATCGAGGTTGGCATGACGGGGCGTCAAGGGATGGTCGGGGTCGTTACATTTATCGGCGACTCAAGGATGGCGAAACGCGCCGTGGTGCAGCGTGAGGGCAAAGCCTTTCGCATGAAAGCCGATGACGTCGAGGAAGAGTTTGCAAGTTGTCCTGACTTCCAGGACATCTGCATGTCGTATACTCAGACACTCATCGCCCAGATCTCGCAAAACGCCATCTGCAACCGGCTCCACACGGTCGAACAGCAGCTTTGCCGTTACCTGCTCGTCAATCAAGATAATCTACAGACAGATACTTTCTCGATGACGCACGAGCAGATCTCAAACGTGTTCGGCGTTCGCCGCGAAAGCGTTTCGCTCGCCGCTGCGGCTTTAAAAGATCAAGGGCTCATCGAATATGCGCGCGGGACGCTGACGATACTCGACCGGCCGGGTTTGTTAAAAGCCGCTTGTGAATGTTACGAGGTCGTGCGTGAACAGTACGACCGCATCCTCAGCAAATACATCAAGATACACGGCGCATAAACGCCAAAACTCCACATTTGCTTACACCGCCCACTGTGTATGCTACCGCACAGACGCGCCTTAATTTCTCCTACATAATAAAAATACACCGCAATGCGGGTCAATCTTCTTTGTTTACCTCCCCTAACAATCAATTAAGACACGGACAATAAAGCGGTGGGGACAAATATGTTTCGAAATAATAAGAGGTAATTGATATGACAGAAAATAATAACTGCGGACACACATTTACTAACGGACTTACATATCTATTGATCGGCGGCGGCATCGGCGCGGGGCTTGCATTGCTCTTTGCTCCGAAATCGGGCACCGCGCTTCGCAGCGACATCGCCGACGTTACCCGAAAGGGCTACGACGCAACGGTCGAAAAAGCGACGGCGTTAAAAGACCAGTCGGCAGCGGCCGTCACCGCCGTCAAGGAAAAGGCCGAGGCTGTATATGATTTTGCTTCGGCAAAGATCTCTGCCGGCACCGATGCCATCAATAATGCGGCAGCATCCGCCACCGGAGCCGTCGTTGACGGTATCGAAAAAATTCAAGATGAGGCCGAGCAGGTCTCAAAACAGATGGGTAATGGCCGTAAGTCGACGAGTATCGTCTAGGCCAATACCAAACGCGCTCTCCTGCACCGTCTCCCACAAACATTCGGTCCAAGGAGGACCAACATTATGAAGACAAGTATAAGAAACACAGCATTTTTCGCGTTGATCGCTATTGCGTTCACATTTAGCACCGCCACACAGGCCCAAAATCGTCCATATCGCGTTTCGGACCGTGAGGTCCAGACCGTTCTCGACCGTATCGAAGACAAAACCAACGATCTCAAAGACGAGGTCGAACGCAATCTGGATAACAGCAATGTTAACGGTACAAATCGCGAAGATTCGATCAACACGATGATCTCAAATTTTGAGAACGCGACGGACCGTTTGAAAGATAATTTCAGATCACGCCGTTCGACGACAAATGACGTTGATGAAGTATTGACTCAGGCCGTCAGGGTCAACAGTTTTATGCGAAACAACCGTCTGTCGCAAACCACACAGAGTTTGTGGACACAGATCCGTGCCGATCTAAACACGGTCGCCGGTTATTACCAGACCCGTGCAAACTGGATCGACACCGTCAACAGCAACGGCGGCGGCTGGCAGAACGGCCAAAATAATCAGGGCGGCTATACCGCAACTGACGCTCAGATCCGCACGATTCTCGACCGGATCAAGGCGAGCAACAACTCGTTTCGCACGAGTTTCAACAGCTGGAACCGCCGCTACAACCGCAACAACCAAAACACCACGGCGGGTGAGGTCGTTGATACCACCAACGAACTCGAACGTGCGCTCATCGAGCTTCGCAACAATTACAACAACCGTAACCGCAATTCGCGTGGCATCGATGATGTAATGCGTCCGGCGGCCGAGATCAATACTTATATCGGCTCTAACCGTACCAATAGCGACGTGATGAACAAATGGGTCATCGTCCGAAACGACCTGACAACCCTCGCGGGCTATTATCGCGTCAGTTTTGATTGGAACAACCCGTATAACAATAACGGTAACAACAACGGCAATCAGGGCGGCCAGAACATGAGTTTTGACACGCGTCTGACAGGTACCTATCGATTGAACGCCGGCATGAGCGACAACGTCTCGACCATCGTCGATCGTGCGATCCGCAGCGCAAACTACAGCTCGAACGAGCAGGACCGCATGCGCCGCAATCTCGAACGTAGACTTGCCTCACCTGAAACTCTGACGTTTGAAAAACGCGGCCGTCAGGTAACGATGTCGTCGGCAAATGCCGCGTCAGTCGTGCTAGATGCCAATGGCGTAAAGCAGACCGAAACATCGCCAAATGGCCGCACCGTGACAACAAGCGTTACGGCGACCAACAACGATCTGACGATCAACTACGAAGGCGACCGGATGAACGATTTTTACGTCAGCTTTATGCCGATCGCTAATAATCAGCTCAAGGTCACACGCCGGCTCTATCTCGAAAATCAGAACACGACCGTCACATCGACTAGCGTCTATGACAAAACGAGCCAGACACCGATGTGGAACACTGCGACTATTCCGGTGAATAACGGCGGTATCACAAATGGATTTATCATCCCGAACAACACCAACCTCACGGCGACATTAGATGGTGCAGTTTCGACCAGAACAGCCAGAGACGGTGACCGTTTTTCGATGACCGTAACCTCGCCTTCGCAGTACAACGGTGCTGTGATCGAGGGAAATGTCGTCGGCGAACGTTCGGGCGTCGTATCGGGCCGGGCAAATCTAACGCTCAGCTTTAATTCGATCCGTCTGCGCAACGGCCAGACATACCGGTTTGCCGGTATCGTCGAACAGGTGCAGGACACCGACGGCCGACTGATCACCGTCAACAACGAAGGCACCGTTCAGGACAAGAGCCAGACGGGTACGACGGTCGTTAGAGCCGGTATCGGAGCTGTGCTGGGAGCCATAATCGGTGCGATCGCCGGCGGCGGCGATGGTGCCGCGATCGGTGCAGGTATCGGTGCGGGTGCAGGAGTCGGAACTGTGGTCCTACAGGGCCGCGACAACCTCGACCTCGCTGCCGGTTCGCGATTTACCATTACGGCAACTGCCCCTGCAAACGTAAGTTCGCGGTAACTAAACCGCTTTTACTTTGTGTAAGTCCTATGTGATGGTGGGCCTTACGCATTAGCCGGCTGGGTCAAACCAGCTGGCATTTTTTATTGTACATTTGGCCTTATTGGCCGCCCGGTGAGGTTGATCTTGTGCAAGCCTGAGAGGATATCGATCAGGTTTAGCAGCTTTGCGGGGACAAAGAGGATCGTCTGGCCGAGGCTGCGTTTTTTTAGCAGGAGAGCTAATGCTCCGGCCGCTGTGATCAAAGCGGCGATGATGGCCGGATAGACGGCGGCTGGCAGCAGAGCACAGACGGCGATCATTGCCGCCCATACGGCAAACAGTATGGTTGTTTTTAGCCGCAGCCAGCAGAACGCGATGCCGTTGCCGGCACGTGCGGCGTGCGAGATGGTTTTGGTGATCTCGCCGAGCCGCTTAGCACGCATATCCCGTACAAATGTCGATAAAATGCTCGCGGCCGACACGCCGTGATAACAGCGTGTGTGGCACGCCATCGGGTGCGGTATCACGGCTAAACGCCGGCCATTTTTGATCAACCGCAATCCAAGCTCGGCCTCCTCTTCCATGGCGAGCTCGGGGTCAAAAGAACCTACTTCGAGTAAAGCCTCGCGGCGGTAAAAACACGCCGGGCCGCGCAGCCATTTAACATCGGTGGGCTCATCGTACCGCTCGTCTAATTCGAGGATCGTTTCACCAAATTCGCTTTGATCATCGATCTGTCCATTGACGCCGGCGATCTGCGGGTCAGACTCGATATAGCTGATGGCATGCCACAAAAAGTCTGGATAGATCAGCGTGTCAGCGTCGAGGAACAAGATGTATTCGCCGGTCGCGGCTTGCGAACCCATAAACCGCCCGGCCGACGGCGACAGCCGCAGCCCCGGCGCGAGTGTAACCACCTTGATGCCGTACCCGCTGACGATCTCTACCGTCCTATCCGTCGAATGAGAATCGACAAAGATCATCTCGGCACCGCCCACGCCACGCGCCGCGGCCTGTGCGGCCTCGACGCATTTTGCGATGCCGCGTTCCTCGTTGCGGCCGATGATGACTATCGAAAGTTTCATTGCTGTAAATCAACGCCCCGACAACTGATAATTACGCCGCCATGTTTTAAGCATATCTACCGTTTGCGACGGCAAAAGCCCCGCTGAAAATGTCTTTGCCGCAGAGATGGCACGGCCGATGCCTTCGTCGGCTAGCGCGAGCCGTGCGTTGCGATGCAGGCTAACATCGACCAACTCGGCACGGCGGTTTGCCCAATCGGATTTGTACGCTTCGTCACCGCGAAGGAAATCGTAGAGCGTGATCCCGCGCTGTGTTGCCGCGCGTATCGATAACCCAAGCAGTACAAGGCCGACGCTTAGGTTGGCAGAGTCGAGATCGTAGCCCGCGTTGTAATAATAAAATTTCCCGTCGTGTTCGAGCCCGTAGATCGAGCCGCGGCATGTCTCTTCAAACCATAGCTCGTCAAAACGAATGAGCCCCGCCGCCGCGAGTTGCGGTACCAATCGCCGCTGAAACTCGATCAGACGAGGATGCCCGCTGAGTTCGGACCCGCCCGACGCCGCCCACCGCCGTTCGTGCAGTGATAAAAATCTCTCAAACGCCTCGCTTGTTTCCACCGGATCTGTAACGGAACGAAACTCGTAACCCGCCAACTTTTCGATCTGCTTCAGCCGCCGTTTGAAATTGCTCGCACGCTTGCTCTGTTGCAACACCGCGTCCCAACCGGCGGCGAGGTCAATTTGCGGACACGTCGCAGAGACAGTTTCACGCACTCGGCTAAATCCCATGTCGGCAATGGAGTCCGGACGGCGAAGCCCGGCGGCCAGAGCAGAATCCGCACCGACATACTCAAACCGCATCGCGTCACTTCCCTCGTCCGATGACAGATGGGCGAATATTGAGGCAAGCACTTCGGATGTGTCCTCGGCACGGGCGATCAGCCCTAGATAGTCTGCCCCGCCAACGCCTTCGCCGACGAGCCCGAGCCGCCGGATACGCATACCGAACCTGCGCTTTTCTTCGCTAAACATCGGCAGTATTCCGATCAGGCGGTCACCGCGATATGCGGTCACCAGATGCGGCCGCTTCCCTTCGCCAAAACTTTCGAACCACGCACGTAACCATTCCCAAGACAAGAACGGAGCTACGCCGGACGCGGCAAACAGGTCGTGCCACTCTTGCCGGATTTCAGCGAAAGCGTCTGTCTCGCGGTTAACTTTTACGACGATCCCGTTCATAGATCATTTTGCGGCGTGAGCCGGGATGAGGGCATCGCGCGAACCTGATTTAAACCCACGCAGGCTGCTCACCACGGTAAATTTCCATTTATGAAGCAGCGTCCCGGCCAGCCCGCGGTTAAATATGTAAAACGCAGCGTGCTGTCTTTCACCCGTCGCCCAAAAGCGTTTGTTTGCAGTCGCCGGACTTAGCAGGTCGATCTCGCAAATTTTGGCCTCCATGCAATCCGCCACGAGTTTTTTGAATAAAAGGTTTCCCGGCGAATATCGTGCGTACTCTTCGTCATACGAGGTTTTCCAGTGGACCATCCGCCCGCCGCACAAGATGTTGAGGCTCATGGCAATGGTCTTGCCATCGAGTCTAAGTTCGTACGCATGCAATGCCCCTTTATCTGAAACTGCGGCGGCAAAATCTTGATGGAGCCGCGACACAGCCGCGTCGTCGGTCACAGCGGTCCCCTGCCGGCCTTTCCAGCCCTTTGTCTCAAGCTCAAAATATCGTTCTAACAGATCAGGTGAATACTCCCGAGTTACGACATGCTCGACGCTTCCGATCTCATCTAGCCGTCGTGTACGGCGATCGAGCTGCTGGCGGAGATGTTTTCTCGATCCGTTGAGGAATTCATTTATGGTCATCTCAGAATCCGTACCCGAAGGCAGCGCGATGAACGGAGCCGCGTCCATTTCCCAGACGCCCGTCTTGTTAGACTCATCCTCCGCAACGACGAGCAGATCGGCTAGCCAGCTTTCTTTTTTGACCAGCCGCATCTCCATCACGTCCCAGCCGGGCTGACCCTGGACCGCTTTCCACAGAAGTCGCAAGATCGCGTGTTTCTCAGCTTCGTCGGCTCCGTGGATAAGGTCAAACCTCTGCGTGTTGAGATTATAGACCGCCTCAAGTTTTCGCACCGGCACACCGTGCAGCATCGAACGCGACCGCATCAGCGGCAGCAGTGCCCGCAGTTTCCCATCGCGGCGAACGGTGATGATATCGATCTTACAGCCAAAGTTTTTGACAAACGCCGCGAACCACTCGGGCCGCAAAAATGGTTCGTTGCTCGCACCCTCTTCGCACAGCGACGCCCACTCGTCTGCAAGCCCGCGGACGATCTCTTCGCCTCCTGATAAGATCTCGGTGGTCAGCATAATCTAATTTCCGAGGATGACGGTCCATTCGTTCGGGCCGCCCTTAGCAAGCGTAAATCTCGCCGATGTTCGCTTGCCGGACTTTGTCGTAGCCGTGACCTCATATTCGCCCAAAAAACCGGTCAATCTGTAAGTGCCGCTAGCGTCAGTGCCGCCAGTTGCTGTCGTTTTCCATTCGTGATTGATGAGACGGTCAAGTTCGCGATACGCGGATTTTGGCTCGCCGTTGCGGTCGATCAGCCCGATGCCCGGCAGCCATGCACGCTCGTCGTCGAGTCCCCACGTCGTGATCGCTTCGACGGCCGGGCTGCCAAATGCGACGGTGTAAAACTCGCGGTAAAACTCGGCCTGTTTTTCGGCATCCCATTCACCGCTGCGGTAACTGCCGGATATCGGTTGGGGCGCTTTGGGATCGTCGTAATTATTTGTCTGGACGCTAAATTCGGTGATCTGTAAGGGCTTACCCAATGACGAATAACGCTCCAGTTCGGCGGCGACGTTTGACGGCTCATACCATTCACCGTTCGCATGCGCCTGTATGCCGATGACGTCCACAGGCACATCGTTTTTGATCAGGCCGTCGAGCAATTGATAATATTTATCGGCATTGTAGTTGTGCTCGTGACGCGAGCCAAACACGCCGTATTCATTGATCAGAAAACGCTTGTCGTGGGCTGATTCTTTTGCCCAGCGAAATGCGGATGCGATGTAATTGTCGGTGCCTGAACCGGCAAACGCATCGGTCGTTGGTGCGAGCGGTTCGTTGACGATCTCAATGTCCGACACCGCTGCCGAACGTGTAACGGCATTTTTCACCCGTTGCTGTATTACATAGAGCAGCTCCTCTTTCCCATTCGGCAGCCACGCCGGCGAGCCATATTTATTAGTTCCCCACAGAACCGGAGCGGCTTGAGTGCGTAGACCGAGATCTTTACTGAGCTGTGTCTCGCGGTCATACCAAGCCCAGTTCTCCGCACCGCGCTTTTTCTCGATATTGCTCCAGTAATTGCCCACGACGGCGTAATTAAAGAGCCCCTTGAAATGGCGTTCGTACGCGGGAAGTTTCGCGGGGTCGAGATCGTCTATCTTTAGATAACAGCCAAATTTAAATGCATGTGCTACCTGCTTGATCTCGAGTTGTGCGTTTGCGACCGGACGGCCTGCTCTGTCGACTACCTTGATCCGGGCGTCGCCCTTGCGGTACTTATTTATGTTTTCGCGTGCGGTCGCAAGTGCCGTCTGATTACGGGCGTTGATGTCCGTTTCAGACGCGGCGGTAGTCAGCGTTTTACATGACATCGACAGGACCACAAGCGCAAATAGACCGCAGCGGAGTAGCCGCGGAAGTTGAACGCTAATTGTGTGCCCGCCTTGTTGCATGATCTTAGAACGACTGTTAGCCAAACCTCATCTGTCCCGTCGGCGAGACTGTGTCTTCGAGCCGTTTGGTGCGGATCTTGGCCATTTGCAATCCGATATAGATCAGATACTGCGTATTAATGACCGTGTAACGGTGCATCAGTCGACGCGGTTCCTGAACGAGGCGATAGAGCCATTCGAGTCCGCGTTTTTGCATCCACGCGGGCGCTTGCGGCAGCAATCCGGCATGAAAATCAAACGCCGCACCGACTGCTAACAGCGGCATCGAAAGCGGACCGCTGTGTTCAAACACCCAAGTCTCTTGCCGCGGACACCCGAGCCCGACAAGGACGATCGACGCTCCACTCGCTTTTATGGTTTCTATGATCTCAGCTTGTTCGCCTTCGGTTACCTGACGAAAACGCGACGGCTGGCTGCCCGCGATCTTCAGCCCCTGAAACTTTGCCGTCAGATTGCTCTCAAGTTTTTCGAGCACCTCGGGCCGGCTGCCGTAGAGGTAAATGCTCAGTCCGTCGCGGGCCGCGCGTTCACAAACCCGCAGCGTCAGCTCAGGCCCGTAAACACGATCTGGCAGCTCAACGCCGTGGAGCCATTTCATCGCCCAGCGGACGGGTTGTCCGTCCGGCACGACGAGGTCAAATTGATTTAGCCGGTGGCGATGCACATCGTCCAGTGCACCAGTCATCACACCGTGAACCGCCAGAGCACTAACTGCAAATGAGCGCTTTTCAGCCGCGGCACGAATGATGTTTTCGGTCGCGGCTTCGTAATCGACGGCATTGACGCCGATACCTAATATGTTTTGTTTTCCTTTGTCGATCATGCGGCCGCTAGTTCGTAGAGCATTTCCTCACTCTGTTTTGCTGCCGTCGCCTCGACGATCTCGGTGATGATCGAACGCAGATCATGCTCGTAATTCCAATCAGGATAATCCTGCTGAAATTTACGCACATCGCTGACCCACCAGATATGGTCGCCCTCGCGGGCCTGGTCTGAGAGGGTGTACGAAAGCTCTTCGCCGGCGATCTCCTCGGCGATCTCGATAGCCTCGAGCACCGAGCAATTGCTGTGGCGGCTGCCGCCCATGTTGTAGACGGCACCAGCTTTGGGATCTTTGTAGAAATGCCAAAATGCACGGACGAGGTCGTTGGAATGGATGTTGTCCCGCACTTGTTTACCTTTATAGCCAAAGATCGTATAGGGCTTGCGATGAACAATGCATTTGATCAAATATGCCAAAAACCCATGTAACATCGCTCCCGAGTGTGCCGGGCCGGTGAGGCATCCGCCGCGAAAGATGCCGGCTTTCAGGCCAAAGTAGCGGCCATATTCTTGCGTCATGACGTCGGCCGCGACCTTGCTCGCGCCAAAAACGCTGTGTTTTGACGCGTCGATCGACATCGTTTCGTCGATGCCGTGCTCAAAATACGGATGCGTTTCGTCGATCTCCCAGCGAGTGGCGAGCTCAACCAGCGGCAGCACATTGGGCGTGTCGCCGTAGACCTTGTTGGTCGAGGTGAAAATAAATGGTGCGTCGGGACAGATCTCGCGTACCGTCTCAAGCAAGATCAGCGTGCCGGTCGCATTGACGCTAAAATCCGTAAGCGGTTCATTCGCCGCCCAATCATGGCTCGGCTGCGCGGCTGCGTGGATGACAACAGAGATGTTTTTGCCGTATCGGGCAAATATCATTTTCATCGCCTCGGCATCGCGGATGTCAGCCGAATAATGGACGAATCCGGGCAAGGCGGCTTTTAGCGACTTGGTGTTCCAGTCGACCGAGCCGTCAGCGCCGAAAAAATACTCGCGCATATTGTTGTCGATGCCGACAACGTCAAAACCTTGTGCATGAAAAAACTTTGCGGCCTCGCTGCCGATCAATCCGGAGCTGCCCGTAACGATTGCTACGCTCATAGTTTACAAACCAACCTATTCAAAAATTGAACTTGTGTTTCTGGTTTGAAAGAGTCCTAAAAGCGGATGAATTCCATTTTTTGACGCGGCTAGTTGTTGAATGTAAAGAGGGTTGAGGTCCAGAGTCTAGGAAAAACTAACTTATCTTTTTCTTTCGGGCAACGTAGTAAAGCCAGTGAGACGATCTGTCACCCCGTGTACGCCGTCCCGCGCTGTCGTATGCCTGACACCGATCAAAACCTGCCGACTCGAGTTGTCTCACTTGACTGTCGCGGCTGATGTAATAGAGAAGGAGTGAAAACCGGTGATCGCTATCGTTAACGACCGCATATTCGTCAGTAAATATCTGGTGTCGCCTCATCCGCCAATGATTTGGAAGGTGATACATGCAATAGGCGAAAAATCGCAGGAACTCCTGGTCGAACTGGAATTTGCGCCGCCACGGCAACCTATTGAAATACTTGTAGTCGCGGTTATGTGACGAAAACATGAATACACCGTGTGGCCTGAGAACACGGTAAACCTCGGCTAACACCAAAAGCCTGTCGTTGGGAGAAAGAGCATCCAGACCGTTAAACGAGAATAGAACAAAATCGAAACTTTCGTCAGAAAAGGCTCTTAGATCTCTAGCATCGCCTACACCAAGTTTGGCGTTCGGGAACCGGTCGTTCGCCTTAGCGACAAGTTCCGGAACGTAGTCGATCCCAACATAATCTGAACTTAGATCGAGCAGATGTTTTGTCGTACGCCCGCCGCCGACACCGATATCCAGAATTCGCGAGTTTGAGATCTCATTCGAAAGTTCGTCCAAAATAGCACGTTCCGAATCGAACAGCGTTGCGGAACGGCTATACTCGGCGACGGCATTCGCCATCGAATACCCAAGTTTATTGGTGACTGAAGATGAAATAATCGTACTCAAATGTTAATCCTCGCTAGGCCTCTCGATTTATTGCTCGCGTTCACGACTGCAATCCGAGATCTTTGATCGAGTATCTTTCGCTCGAACGCGAATCACCGGTGGAAAGGTCGAAATTGAGTGAATTTAAGTTGAAATTATCTTGCAAAAAACGCAAAAGCGTCCAAATAAGCAGAATAACGCCACCCATTTCGAGACACTCTTCAAAGGTCACAAAGACATTATAAAAAAGTAAATTTGAGGCAAAAACGCCCTCGAATAACTCCAGCCCGACCGCACCGCCAAGAAACATTGTCGCCGCTAGCATCAACAAATTGCGTGTCTTTGCCGGCAGATCCACTAGAAACTTGATGTAACTGACGCCAAGTACGAGACACAACCCGATCGCGGGAATCACCCATGCATAATAAAAGATCCCTAGATTTTCGATACCCATAACGGCACGCATCGGTTCGATCAACCGCTCGTGGGCCGATGCCAGTTCGTCAAACGCCATGAAGAGAAATCCGCCCGACAGTATCGCCCAGCCGAGAACATGTTTCCCCTTACGCTTACGGACGATCGCCGTCACAACCGCTAAAAGCATTGAAGCAGTAAGCAATAGTCCGACCGAAAAGAACGTCGGAACATTGACCTCAAGATCGAGGTCGAAAAGCTTCACGAGCTTATGGATCACGACCGAGTTGTATCCGGTCAAATAGTCAGCCGTTAATACCGCCGCACTGCTAAACACGAGCAATAATGCGACCGCACCCAACCAAAAAGCGACCCGATCAGGCACAAAGCTTATGCTCACATCGCTTGAAGCTATGCGTTGCACGCGAATCAATGTTGATCGGTTGATGTCCTTAACATTTGAACCTGGGCTCTTAGTCCCGATCTTTGTTCCGGGGAATGTAATAGTCTGTTCCATTTTTATACTCCTAATCTGAGGTTCGCTACTCGTGGCGAATAGACGCCTTTAATACCGCGTGTCGATTCTTCGCACAGGCTTGTTCTGCCCAATGCGAGCAGATCTGCTCCGGGCCGGTTTACCCGTGTTTCCGTCGTAACCGCCACCGCATAACCGGCGTTGGCTGTAATTTCTCTGATCGCCGAGTTATATTCGCCGTTTGGGTAGGCGAATGAGATCGCCTTTTTGCCAAGATGCTCTTCGAGTAAGGCTTTGCTGGTTTCGATCTCGTTCTTGATGCCTTCGCCGGACTCTAACGGCAAAACAACATGATTTGATGTGTGACCCCCAAAGTTGATGCCCTTATTGGACATTTCTCTGACCATGTCCCAATCGAGCAGACGATACTCCGCAGGGTAATCTTTTCGGTCATCACCGAGAGCTGCTTCTAATGCGGCGATCGCCTTTTCGCGCAGTTCGTGCGGCAAATAGACGAGTTTGTCGGTCTGCTTTAGCAAATTGCCGCGACTATTCGACAGGCTTCTTATGTCGGTCGAGATCCCGGCCTTTCGCAACGCATCGGTTACGGATACTGAGTTTTCGCCGGCCTGTTTTAGCAGCCAAAATATCCGGTCGTGGGCGAGAGGCTTGGTGTCACCGATACACGCCGTTGGCAAAAACATTGTCGCGGGCAGGCCAAGCTCATTTAAGATCGGAAACGCCTGTTCATAAAAATCGAGATACCCGTCGTCAAACGTTAGTACCGCCAACGGTCGGGCGACCTTTCGCCGTTCGTCGAGAAAGTGCATCGCGGTCTCAAGCGAAACTACATCAAAAGCTCGTTTTAACGCCTCACAATGACGCCTAAACGTAGCCGCCGAGATCACGGTGCCGTAGATCGATTCCCTTTCGGCTTTTGTAATATCGGCCACGACTCGGTGATAGGCGATTATATTTATGGCTCCTGGCCCGACCCGCAGCGACCCGATACGGGCGGGTACGATCGAGGCTGCTGACTTGATCGAACGTTTAATAAATAAAGAAGTTGTCGTCATAGGTTTGGTCTCGATCTGAGCGGTTGGAGCGAGCTCTTTTCGAAGTGCGTCAATATACTTTCCAAAATCCATCTCGCTCAGAGCACGTTTTCTTGCTGCTCGGCCCATGCTAATTCTCGCCTCAACATTGCCCGCGAGATGTGCGATATTTTCGGCTAACACCTCGTGATCGCCAACCGGACATAGATATCCCTCGCGTCCGTCATCCAAGATCTCTGGGATGCCGCCAACGGGAGTTGTTATCACGGGCAGGCCTGCCGCCATCGCTTCGATAACCGAGATGGGCATCGCCTCAGCGTAGGTCGGTAGGACGAAAATGTCCGCCCTTTCATAAAACGCGAGCCTTTCCTTTAACGGGACGGCTCCGAGATGTTCGATCATGTGGCCGATGCCCGTTTGATCGAGATCTTCGGCTCCATAACCGAGGAACGAAACTTTCAGCGGCGGATCGTGATGTTTTAGGATCCGCAAGGCTTTTATGAGATCGAGTTCGCCCTTGAGCTTACCGGTCGCTCCGACAAACAGCAGGCGCATCGCTCCATTTCCGTTCACTTTCTCGGACCGCTCCGGCATCTTTTCGAATGCCGAAATATCGATCGCGTTTGGGATGACTGCTATTTTTTCGGGCGAAACCATCTCGCTGATCTGGCTAGCCGATCTAGCCGAAACGGCAATGATCCGGTCACAGGACGCGAGTGCGAGCTTGATAATTCTGCGGCCGAACTTTGGCTGATGCGGCAGGTACTCATCAACATCACCGGCATGAAAATGAAGGATCACCCGTTTTCGAAATAGTTTACCGAGCAACACAAATGCCGATTCTCGATAAAGACTTGCGTTGCTGCCCATGTGGACATACACGAGTCCGCGCCGGTCAAAGATGCACCTTACCGCAAATTGCATATACGCTTTTACCGCGAGCAGAAATTTACCGATCAAGCCGTAGTCTTCGGCCTGAGATGCAATGTAGGTAATGTCAAAGTCGTTTTTGAGATCGGAGTTGAGGATGTCAGCCGTCAGCGTTGAGATCCCGCCGCGGGTTTTGGTCAGATGCATACCGACCATCAAAATACTTGGCTTTGCCGCGTGCTTTCGCGCAGATATCTGCTGGCCGCCTGTATCGGACAGAACGTTTCCACCCTCGATAGAATTTATTTGATAACGGTACTCAGCCATTACAACCTGCAATGCGGCATTTCGCCAACTAAAAATTTCGTATGTAGTTTTAGAGGTCTAAACCGCTACATTTTCCAGATAATGCAGTAAATGATCAGCAGCCCGGCTGATGATAGCGAGGCAGTTTTCCAGATACTAAAACCCGCGGTCTTTTTTGAAAGATAGGCTATCTCGACGACGGCCATCGAAACGAATGAAAGCAGTTGTGCTCCGGCGGCCCCGATCGCACCGTATTGCGGTATCAGCAGCAAACATGCACCAACGCAGACGACGACCCCTATAATGTTTGCTAACAGGTCAACATGCTGCGCCCCTGTCGCCACAAGCCCGCGGGCGATTACAATAACCACGCAAAACGGGATCATCGCAATAGCCAGAATATCGAGCGTTTGGGCCGCGTTCGCGTAATCGGTGCCAAACATCCACGACAAAACAGCTCGGGAAAGGAAAGGCGAAAGTATCGCAATGACCGTTGCCGCCAGTAGCGGCAGACGTACGATCTTTGCCATATAGGCTCCGATATTATCCGGCGACTGCTCTAGAAATTTAGCAATCGCGGGTTGGATAACTCCGGAATAGCTCGCCATCAGGATCGTCACCGGTATCAGAAATCGTGACGCGACGCCGTATTTACCAGACTCTGCCTCGGTGCTGAAATACCCAAGCAGGATGAGCGCCGCTTGCCAATTGATCGACGAAAATACGATCGTGCCGGCAAATGTTGGGCAAACTGACGCCAGCTTGCGAAACTCCGATGCGACAAATGAAAAATGCTCGACGCGGACGCGGGCAACGATAAAATAAGCGATGAGAGCAACAAACCGTACCGCGGTGAACGAGATACAGATCTCAACAATGTCGTAACCGTACCAGAGCAGCGCCAGCGGAATGACCGTGCGAAGCAGATTCTCGATACTCGTGACAACAGCAACAAGACGTGCGCGGCCAAGGGCAAGGGCTGTAGCTTCGGATATGGTTATCAGCGTTGTCGGGATCAGAGCGAGACTTAAGGCAAGCGTTGCGGCACGAACGGACGCAGAGCCGCTGACCATCACACCGCAGAGCGTCATTAGCGCCGCCGAAACAACACTTGAAAGTAATAAGAAGACCGATGCGCTGCTCAGAAACCCTCGGACATCATGGGCCGGGTCTTTGTTGCTGAGGGTGCGTCGGGTGACCTCATTTATCAGATACGGCATCAATCCGAGCGAAACAATGCCAAAAAATAACGCATACAGCCCCATCACGATCGTAAAACGCCCGACATCGTCCACGTCGCGCATACGCGCGAGGAATATCCAGACCAGTACGCTGTTTGCGATGCTGATCAGGCCGGACCACGTCAGCCACAGGAAGTTTTTTCCCATCGGAGACGGCTGATCGATTGTAAGGTTGGCCTTTGTTTCCATTCGAATATTAACCGTTTGAAAGTGTGCGGCGATGCACGAGCCCAAGCCCAAGGATCGTACCGATCAACAAAAAGCACGTTCTGATAGGCGGCCGCACCGACCCGAGCGAACCCGGCTCTTTCGTGCCCGAGATGACAAAGACGATCAAGCAAATTCCCAGTCCCAAAGCCAGCGCCGCCAACAAGCGATCATTTGACCCCATGACCTTAAAACACTCATAGATCGCGTAAAGTATCAGCAGACAAAAGAAAATACCGCCCGGCACGCCGATCTCGGCGGTGATATGAGCAAAAATGTTATGAACGGGATTTGGAAAGACCTGCGACACGAACATCCCCGTCTCGTCGTACCGCGTCATATTTGTTCGGTAGCCGTTCATCCCGACGCCGGCCAGCGGATTGTCGTCGATCATCCGCAGAGCGGTTTCCATCAGCGGGACACGTATCAATGCCGAGCCCTGATCGTCTTCGGTCAGGCGGTCATAGATCCTGGTCGCAAACGGAACGAGCAGCACCGCGGTAAGACAGAGCCCGAAGAACACCGAGATAAAATAGCTTTTGCGTTCGCTCGCGGCGAGTTTGTACCAGCCAAATGCGACCAGCAACACAATGCCGATCACAAGCCCGATCCAACTGCCGCGCGCTAGAGACAGGATTGCGGCGACTGTTCCGGCGATCACACCGACCGCCAATAATATCTTTTGAGTGGGCGTTATTTCCCTGACTCGGCAAAGCAAAGGGGCGAGGATAAGCGGTGTCAGAGAAGACACGACCCACGCCATCTCTGTCGGCGTACGCATAAACGCGGGCACTCTGGATAGGAGCTGGCTCTGCGTGCCGAGCAGTTCGTCTTCGGTACCGGTGCCTAGGTTTGCGAGGTTTGTCGGAAAATCGGCAAAATATTGCGACGCCGAAACTAAACCTGTAAAAACAAGCCCGGCGGCAATGCCGATCACCAACTGGATCAACCTGTCGCGGCGGCTGAAATGTAGTGCTGTCACATACGCAAGGAACAACGTCGAAACAAAAGAAAAGAGCGAAAATCCGCCGAGCATGGTCGCTCCGTTCGTCAGGACCGAAGCGGCGGCACAGACAAACAGCGCAGCGGCAAAAAACTTGAACACCGGCGGAAAAACCCGCTCGCGGCTTTTACCATTGTTCAGTTCGTAAACGAAAAGGATCACACCCATGACCAGCGTCAGCGATATGTTCAGCCCTGACGGGTCCTCGACCTCGTTTATCTTAAATAGGTTAAGGTCGCCCTTAAAGAAAAATGATCCGATAAAAGCATAACGGACAAGGCCGATCATCGGGATCTCAAGGATGAACGCGATCGCACCCGCTAGCAAAGCGATAAAGATGCCGCCGATCGCAAATGTTTGCGTCGTCGAAGTTGCCCCGGCCGAGATAACGGCAAAACCGAGTATGCACGCTCCGGCCAAAAGACACAGAACGATACCCGCATTTCGCAGCCCGTCTCCGTACGATATGTTTTTTGTGGATCGGCGGATCTCCATCGCTACATAGCTCCGGTTCCGCGCAATACGGTCGGCACCGTTTTGGCTAGTATCTTGAGGTCGAGCCCGATCGACCATTTATCGATGTATTCGAGGTCTTGGAGTATCCACTTGTCAAAACTCGTCTCGCTGCGCCCGGAGATCTGCCAAATGCAGGTAATACCTGGCTTTACGCTAAACCGGCGGTTAAACCACGACTTGCTAAATTTTTGAAAATCCCGCTCAGGCAGCGGACGCGGGCCGACGAGCGATAGGTCGCCGAGCACGACGTTGATCAACTGCGGCAGTTCATCGAGGCTTGTCTTGCGCAGCCATTTGCCGACTTTTGTCACTCGCGGATCGTCCTTGATCTTAAAGACAGGGCCGTCGGCTTCATTGAGCATCTCAAGCTCTTTTTGCCTTTCAGTCGCATCCACGACCATCGTCCGGAATTTGAACATGTTGAACCGGCGCTTGTTTAGTCCGACGCGTTCCTGAATGAAAAATACGGGGCCGGGCGAACTTATTTTTATGACGACCGCGATCAAAAGCAGCAAAGGTGCACTAGCGAACAAAATGGCCGTCCCGCCGATTATGTCGAGAGCTCCCTTTAGGAAAGATTGCCAGCTAGACAGACGGGTCGAATATATCGATAGTATCGGTGCTTCGCCGATCTCACCGGTGACCGCGTGAGCGAGCTTTAGATTAAACAGGTCTGAGTAAATTCGAACCGTAATACCCTGTTCCTCAGCGGCCTCGGTGATGAACTGCATCTTGTCGTAAAAGGTTTTGATCGGCAGACAGATGATGATCTCGTCGATCACATTGCGTGACAATATCTTTGATATCTGAGAGATACCGCCGATCACGCCGGGCGCATCCATATCGTCAATAAAACCCGCAAACTGATACCCGATCTCCGGATTTTCACGTATCAGGTTGAGCATCTTTTGCCCGCGGGCACCTGCTCCGATGACTAAGACGGAACGTAAGTTTCGTCCATGCAGTCGAAATTCCCGTAGCAGTTTTCGCTTAAACAACCTGATGAAAAACAAGAGCAAAAATGATACGGACGCAAAGATGAGCAAAAATCGCTTTGGAAACACGGGCCACTCGGTTAGCAATATCTGAGTCGCTAAGATCAAGGTCACAAACCCAACTGCCCTCAAAACTTCGCCCATCTCGTCGTCCCAGTTTGCAAGCCGCTTTGAGCGATACAGCCAAAATGACGAAAGCACGAACAACCAGCTACCGATGACACCGATAAAGAATATGGTCGAATCAAAACTGGGCGACGTGACGGCAAGTTTGATGTAATCAAGCCCCAACGGCCCGCCATAATAAAAGGCAAGCCAGAGTGCGGTGCCGAGAGCCAATAGGTCCAGGATCCGGTAGATCAATAATAAAGATCGTCTAATTCGTTCTTTCATCGTCGATCAAATACGTCAAAACTCCAGGTCGTGCGCGCGTTCGGTGCCGGCCGTCAAAAGCGGCCGGCGGATAGGCCCCGAACCCGCGGTTTCAGGTATTTCCATGTGCGGTATTGACGCCAGGACAGGCAAGTCATATCGCCGCTCAAGTTGATATGCCGACCTGATAATATCGTCGTCGTAACGGCGGCCGCTCATCCGGTCGACGAGGAACGCGGCCGCAAATGCCGTGAGCATACCGACGCCTAATAGGACAAAAAGATTAAGCAGCGGTTTTGGATTTTTCTGTTCGCCGTCGGTTCGCGGCGGATCGACGACCGCAAAGTTCATGATCTGTTCGCGATTTAAGACCTGGCCGATCTCGTTTTCACGTGCTTTCTTTTGATACAGCAGATATGCCTCTTCGTTGACAGCACGCTGGCGTTCGAGTCCTGTACGCTCAATGCTGCGGGTATTGAGCAGAGCGACTTCGCTATTTAGTTTGGAGCTCTGTGCGGTCAGCGTTTTTTCACGATCCTTCAATGCGGCAAGCGAGGTTTGAGCATCGTATAACTCGGCCTCGAGCTTTCGGCGCAGTTCGTTTATCGCAAACGATCTTTCCTGCGGCGGGTTCGCCGTCTCTGACGCGATCGATCGTTTTATCTGGTCGATACGCTCCTGATTGTCGCGGACAAATCGGCTGTTTGGCTGATATTTTTGCAAAAGCTGGGTGCGCTGCTGTTCGAGCTGGCTCAGTTCCTCTTTCATACGATCGAGCGCCTGAACGTACTTTGATACATATCCGGTCTGGATCTGCACCGGTTCGGCGGCGACCTTTTCTTTGAGCGAGGCTATTTTTTTGATCGTTTCGCCGATCTCGGTACGAGTCGCATTTACAAGTGCCTCAGTGTCCGAGAGCTGCTTTAAGAGCAATCCCTGCTGAGTCGTGATGTCGGCACCGGAAATTCCGTTTGTCGCGTCAAATTGTTTTAGAGTGTTTGTCGCACTCTCGAGTTTTTGGTTAAATTTGCCGGTTTGCTCGTTAAAAACCTGTGCCGCCTCGGGCTTTTCATTTAGCGAGACATGCATTTCGACAAACTTGCGATAGATCGCCTCGAGCGTCGCTTTGGCACGGATCGGATCGGTGTCGCTGTAGGTGATCTTTATGACCCGCGATTTTTTGATCGGGACAACGTCCAGATGATCGACGACGCGGTTGACCGCTAGTTCCAACGCAAAATTGTTATCACCGTCCGAAACCGGGCCCGAACTATCGGCATTTTTCTTTCCGCGGTCAAACAAAGCGGCCTTTACCTTTTGCCGCGTATCGCTAAGCCATGTGCCGCGTTTTGGAGCTTGATCATTGATCAGATCGAGTTCCTTGACGACGCCCTTGACCACCTCGTTGCTCTTAAAAAGCTCGAGTTCGGAGTTAAATTCCTCGTCACTGATAGAGGTTTGAGTGATGTCGTTGAGCTTGTCGGACGAGCTGATCTGAGGATCGATCCGGTCACGCGAGACGAGGATGCTCATGGTCGCTTCGTATTTCGGCGTGATCAAAAATGTAGCCGCCATCCCTCCCGCGACAACTAGGACCAGGACAACAAAGATCAGCAGCTTGCGCCTCAAAAGGCTCTGCCGCACTATTGCTCCCTGGTTGGATCGGATCATTTCGTTCATTTCGTTACGCATTAGAAAAAGCGAGGCATCGCCCCTCGAAAGGAT
>DEQS01000024.1 GCA_002360555.1 Chloracidobacterium sp. UBA3360 | reverse complement strand
CGAAAGCAGACCTACGACAACACTCTCAGTTACGCCGAGGAATCGGATTCGCTGATCTTCCCGATCTACTACAATACATATCTCGACAACAGACTGCGAAATGCTCAGCCGTGGCCGCCGAGCATTTGGGGGGAGCCACAGCAAGTCATCACGCGTGGCGTGACCGCCGAGGAATACGCTGTTGGCAAAAAATATCTTGAGGATCTCGCCGACGCGACGGGCGGACGCGTTTTTCGCCCCGAAGCAACGCCCGGCGGCCTGACCGCAGCTTTTGAGGGTATTGCTGAGGAACTTCGGCGTCAATACAACATCGGTTATGTCCCATCAGACGAGGGGAAGGTAGGGCAACGAAAGCAGATCCGCGTACGTGTCGACCGCCCAAATCTAGTCCTACGTGCCCGCGACAGTTATATAGTCGGAGCCTCGAACCCAACTATAAAATAGCGCTTTGTTCGTCTTTAGATTATAATTTTGCAGTTCCAATCTCAATTTATTTGGCGAGTCTTATCGCCCACAGCTGCAAAAAATATGTCGAAAAGAGCCCTTTCTGTTCTAATCATAACTCTGTGCTTTCTCTCATCCATCGCGTACTCGCAAAATAGCAATCCCGACGATCTCAGCTCAGTTCTCAAACCCGTTAAATGGCGGTCGATCGGCCCGTTTCGCGGCGGGCGTTCGGTCGCAAGCAGTGGCGTAGTTGGCGATCCAAAGACTTATTACATGGGCACGACAGGTGGAGGGGTGTGGAAAACTGAAGACATGGGAATCAGCTGGCGAAATATCTCTGACGGATATTTTAAGACCGCCACGATCGGTGCCATCGCGGTGTCCCCGAGCGATCCAAATGTAGTTTATGTTGGGACCGGTGAGCATGCGGTTCGAGGCGTTATGACGCATAGCGGTGATGGCGTGTTTAAGTCGACGGATGCGGGAAGAACGTGGAAAAAGATCGGCCTCGATCAAACACAGCATATTTCCCGCATAATTATTGATCCGAAAAATCCAGACGTAGTTTTCGTCGCCGCTCAAGGTGCTCTCTACAGCAAATCTCAACAACGCGGTCTTTTCAAGTCAGTTGATGGCGGGGTGACGTGGAAAAATACTCTTTTTGTCGATGATAAGACCGGGGCCGTCGAACTCTCGATGGACGCGAACAACTCTCGGATAATGTACGCGGCGATGTGGGAACATGGCCGGCTTCCGTGGAAAGTGATCAGTGGCGGACCCGGCAGCGGGCTCTACAAATCCACAGACAGCGGTGAAACATGGGAAAAGATGAAGAACGGCCTGCCCGAAGAGATGGGCAAGATGTCGATCGCCGTAGCGCCGTCTAATTCGGACAAAGTATATGCACTGATCGAGAGTGATTCGTACAAGAACGAGCGGGGACTATACGTCTCAAATAACGCCGGCAAAAGTTGGAGTCAGGTCACGGACCGCCCGGAACTAGTTCAACGGGCGTGGTACTACATTGAACTCTTTATTGATCCAAAAGATGAGAACACGATCTACGTCCTCAGTGCGCCGGCTCTAAGATCGAACGATGGTGGGCAAACTTGGGAGAATTTGTCCGGCACTCACGGGGATTTTCACGATCTTTGGATCAATCCTAATAACCCCAATAACTTCATAATTTCTAACGATGGCGGAGCGGCCATCACCTTTAATAAAGGCCGCAGTTGGAGCTCTCAGAGCAATATGCCGACCGCACAATTTTATCGTATCAATGTCGATAACCAGTTTCCGTACCGCATTTACGGCGGTCAACAGGACAACACGTCGGTATCGATAGCCAGTCGCGAACTTGGTGGCGGCGGTATTTCCCCTGCAAGCTGGACATATTCGGCAGGCGGCGAGAGTGCCTTCCTAGCTTTCGATCCTGATAATCCCCGTTACGTCCTCGGCGGCAGCTATCAAGGCACGATCGAGGTCCTCGATTACAAGGCAAGCGCGGGTACATCGATAATGGCATCGCCGATACAATACCTAGGTATGGACGCCAAAGATATGAAGTATCGCTATAACTGGAATGCTCCGATAGTTTGGGATAAGCACGATAATTCCTTTTACCATGGCTCGCAGATGGTGCTAAAAACTACTGACTTTGGTAAGAACTGGAAAGAGATCTCACCTGATCTTACGCGAAACGAAAAGGAGAAACAGGGCAAGGGCGGCGGTCCATTCACGAACGAAGCCGTCGGAGCTGAAAACTATGGCACTCTTGCATACATTACGGTTTCTCAGCACGAAAAAGGCGTGATCTGGACGGGCAGCGACGACGGCCTGGTGCACGTGACCCGCGATGGTGGGGCGACCTGGAAGAACGTTACGCCTAAGGGATTGGCGGAGTGTCTTGTAAACGCGATCGAGGTTTCACCACACGACAAGGCAACGGCCTACATCGCAACCACCCGTTATAAATTTAACGACCACGCTCCGGGACTATACAAAACCACTGATTATGGTGCGACGTGGACAAAGATCGATAACGGTATTCCGGGCAATGCGTTTACCCGCGTCGTTCGCGAAGATGATGTTCGCCGCGACCTGCTATTTGCCGGCACAGAGCTCGGTGTTTTCGTTTCATGGAACGGCGGCGTTAATTGGTCACCCTTTCAGCTCAATCTGCCCATCACACCGATCACCGACCTACGAATACACAAAGACAACCTGATCGCTGCGACATCAGGGCGTTCTTTCTGGATACTCGACGATCTGACATTGATCCGCCAGTACAAGAAAGACATGCCGGCCTTTTCGATATATAAACCTGCAGACGCATATCTCGCCAATGGCGGCAGCGAACTTAATGGATCGGACATCGAATTTACGGGAGCAAATACTTTCCGCGGCGTAAATCCGGCAAACGGTGTGGTCGTGTATTATAACTTGCCTGAATTGAAGAAAGATGATCTTGTCACACTCGAGATCACCGATGCGGACGGTAAGCTGGTTCGCACACTCTCATCGAAGCGCGACCCCCGATCCCGTACTTGGGATGGCGGTCCGAGTTCGGATCCCTTATTGCCAAAGAACAAGGGCTTGAACCGGTTTGTCTGGAACATGCGTTACCAGACGATGCCAGGCGTGCCGGACGTTTATATCGAAAGCAGTTACAGCGGACACAAAGCAATACCGGGCAAATACCGTTTCACCCTCAAATTTGGAACGCAGACCGCCGCGACCGATGCTGATATTCTGGCCAATCCTCTCTATCCGACAACGCCGGCAATGTATAAGGAATATCACGCGCTGATGTCGTCGATGGAAACAGAGGTCGCGACGATGCATCGCGCTGTAAATGCGCTCTTTGAGAAGCAAAAACAGCTCGAATCGATCATCGGTGGCCTGCCGTCCGGCGATAAGTACGCAAAGATCAAAACCGAAGGTGAAGCACTTCTTAAAAAAATGAAGGCTTGGGATGAAGACATGGTGTCGCGTAAATCTCGTGCGTATGATGATGTTGAGAATTTTCCGCAAAAATTTACCGCGAATTATCTTTTCAATCTCAACGCGACCGAAAGTGACATCCCCAGGGTTAATCAGGCAAACCTCGATCGTCTAAAGGAATTAACGGCCCAATGGAACGCCCTAAAAGCTCGCTCTGACGAGATGATGAACAAGGACATACCTGATATCAACAAACAACTTTGGAATGCAGGCATCGGAGCCATATGGAAAGATTGACGAGCGTCTCGTTTCAAAGCTAGTCTCAAATAAAAAAAGCACCCGTAAAACGGTGCTTTTTTGAATATTGGTGATCCGAGCAGGACTCGAACCTGCGACCCAGTGGTTAAAAGCCACTTGCTCTACCGACTGAGCTATCGGACCACGCGGACAGCCGAGGCTGGCCGAATTGAAGATTTTACCTATTGACGCCGCTAATGGCAAGTTCCATTCGAATATCTGCTCGTGCATATTCCGAATTTGGATCGGTAGGCACCTCAACAAAGCCAAATTTGCGGTACAAAGCCAGTGCCGGTTGCAGCGAACGGTGCGATTCGAGAAAGATGAGCTTGATGCCGTTTGTCTCCGCATGAGCAATGCAGCTTTGCATCAGATGATTCGCGATGCCCATCCCCTGAAACTCAGGTGCGACGGCCATTTTTGTTAGCTCGAGTACACCATCACCTGACGGGATCAGAGCAACGGTTCCTGCCGCTAGTCCCGAAACGATGGCCATAAATATATGCCCGCCGGGTTCAATTACGAAAGTTTGCGGATCGTCGAGTATCTCGCGGTCGTGCTTTTCGACCGAAAAATATTTTTCGATCCACTCGTAATTGAGCGACGCAAAATCCGCCGCCCATTCATCCGCAAAATCTACGATCTCAACATTTGCCATGTTGGACTCAAGCAAACCAGCTTTCCAT
>DEQS01000084.1 GCA_002360555.1 Chloracidobacterium sp. UBA3360 | reverse complement strand
TAAACATTATTTTGCCCTGATGGAGGAGAAACCTAAGTGAATAGCGAAGAACTCGAACAAAGCTTGAAGTCTGAATTCGAGATTTATTTAAAAAATATCTCTGCTGAAATGAAGCAAGGCTTTGCGGAATTTCAGCGCAAGATGCTCGAGGATCAGGAGCATCAACGCGCTCGCATGGAAGAGGCTTTTCAGGGCTTTGCTGCTCGTTTCGAATCCGAACACGAATTTGACGGCGGCTTTCGCGAATCTGTCGCCGAGCACCTAAAACTCGCACGTGACGAAGGTGCAAAGCTGAGCGCGACCGCATTTGCCGAGGCTGAAAAGCTCGATGCACCCGCCGCTCCGGCCGTAAGTTTTGCTGATATGCGCGACGCGATAGCCGATATCAGCAGCAAAGATTCGCAATCGGCGATCCTCAAAACCCTCGTTGAGCACGCTTCCGCGTTTGCTCCGAGAGGTGCGTTCTTTATCATTAAGAACGATCACATTGCCGGTTGGAAAGTTTTTGGCAGCGAAGCCGAAGGCTCTGACAGTGCGATCCGCGAGATACATTTCCCGGTGTCATCGGACTCGATCCTCGGCAGTGCCGTTACGTCCAAAGCAATGACAGAGGGCTCGTACGGAGCAAATTCCCAAGACGACGCGTTCCTCAACCCGCTCGGGTTTGGCCAGCCGGACCGCATGTGTGCGATCCCGCTTGTCGCCCGCGGCCGCAGCGTCGCGGTGATGTACGCCGACCACGGCAGCCAGGGTTCGGGTGTAAATGTTGAGGCTCTTGAGACTTTGGTGAGGGTCGCCGGTTTGACAGTCGAGATGCTCGCCGCGTCAGCGGCTAAGGGCGACGACAGCTCAACCGCATCGGGTGATCTTGAAAATGTTCAGTCGCCGATCCATGCTCCAATCGACAGCTATGTCGAGACTCCGGCGGCGATTTCTGCTTTTGAGGAAAGAGTAGAGGAAGTTCCGGCTGTGGTCGAAACCTCAACTGTCGAGACCGACCAGTTTTCTTTTACCGACAATCAGCAAGCGACGGACGCGTTCGCTGTTGAAGCTCCTTTTGAGGCTCCTGTCGCGGTAAATCCTTTTGAACAGGCTTATGAACAGCCGGCCGAGGTCCAGCCTGAGCCCGCACCTGAGTATGAAACTAACGGCGGTGCGATGGTGTTTGATTCCGGTGGTTCGATCGAACCGGCCGTAGCCGAGGGCTCGCCGTTTGACCGTGCCGTCGAACCATTTGAGCCGAGCGCTCCGATCGGTAGCGGCGGCAGTGCGACGATGGTAGCCGAACCCGTCGTTCAGACCGCGACCGCAGCTACTCCGCAGGCACGCCTCAGCGACCGTCCGGTAGATCTGCCGATCGAGGTGCCCGAAGAAGAACGTCGTCTGCACAATGACGCACGCCGTTTTGCGAGGTTGCTGGTATCCGAGATCAAGCTCTATAACGAGAAAAAAGTGCTCGAAGGCCGTCAGGCACACGACCTCTACGACCGCCTGCGCGAAGCCATCGACCGCTCACGCGAGATGTACGATAAACGCGTCCAACCGCCCGTCGCGGCCCGCTTTGACTACTTTCACTACGAGCTGCTAAATTCGCTCGCCGACGGCGACGCCGCTCGCTTTGGCGAAGGCTACCCCGGAGCAACCGTCTAGCCATTAGCTCTCCTCCTGCCTGAGGAGGAGTGGCAGCCGCTTCGGCTGACGAGGTGGTGGGAGCCGACTGGGTTCCGAGTCCAACAATATGAAAGCCGCCCTGACAGATCAGCGGCGGCTTTTTATTGGTCGAAAACGCGTTTTCGACGGCAATCGAATCAGCGTGTTCATTGTTACCAATGCACGAGGTCATAGATATAGGCGGCGTTGTATCCTTCGTCGCTGTAGCAGCGTTGCATGATCGATCTGACTTTTGGGATGTCGTCGGCCGTGTTTATAGTCATTAAGGCAAGATTTTTTTCCATCGACTGGACGATCCGCCCGACGTCGCGGCCGGTCAGAACGTCGAAACGCTCCATATCAAACCGCCAGTCGCCGTCATCCCAAGGGTCGTTATCAAATGGGATAAGTTCGTCCGACGTTTTCGAAAAACACGAAGCACCGCTGTCCAGATAACCGCAGCGGGCGTAATAGTCGAGCGGTACACGCTCGCCCTCAAAGCAAAAGTCCAGGATCAGATGGTACACGGCGTCTTCGCGATCCTGATCAAACAGGTAAAAGAATACATCGCGGGTTTTTTCGATGCCGCGATTTTCGACACCATTAAAATAAATGGTCTCATAACGCCTCTCCGGCTTTGGGCCCTTCAAACGCGTCTCGGCTAGGCTCCACAGCTCGTCGCGATCCATCAGGAGCATTTTGCTGATCAGCCCCGTATTGATGATCTGTAGCGAATCAGATGTCACCTGCGACCTCCGGCTTTAGCGGCAACCGCTCATCGAGCATCGCCTCGACTCTCTCATCCTCAAAATCGATCCACGTTTCGTGATCCCAATCGTACAGCTCAAGCCCCGGAAACCGCGTTTTATACTGGTACAAAGGATTGTATTTGGAATAGCCGGCGAGGTAATAATGCTTTTTGCCGAGCTCCTTGGCATACAGCATTTCCATTAAAACGGTGAGTATACCAAGGCTGCCCGATTCGTACCCGAGCCTGTACAT
>DEQS01000057.1 GCA_002360555.1 Chloracidobacterium sp. UBA3360 | reverse complement strand
TCACCTGCGACCTCCGGCTTTAGCGGCAACCGCTCATCGAGCATCGCCTCGACTCTCTCGTCCGCAAAATCGATCCACGTTTCGTGATCCCAATCGTACAGCTCAAGCCCCGGAAACCGCGTTTTATACTGGTACAAAGGATTGTATTTGGAATAGCCGGCGAGGTAATAATGCTTTTTGCCGAGCTCCTTGGCATACAGCATTTCCATTAAAACGGTGAGTATACCAAGGCTGCCCGATTCGTACCCGAGCCTGTACATTGCCGTGTCGCCAAAAGCCGCACGTTTACCGATCTGAAAAATGCTGCAAGCGAGCAAAATGTCGCCTTGGAAAACGCACGCCTCCATCAGCCTCGAAGGGTAATATTTCGTATTGCCGTATTTATTTGATAGCTGTCGCTGCGACAGATAGCCAAACCTGTCCGCGTCAAAATGAGCATTCAGTTTTTCCTTTGCGGGCGTCACGCGCATCGGGCGGATAACACGGGCGAGTCCCTCGCTCCGCTTGATTACCCGCCGCAGGCTCTTGCTCAATTCTAGATCGTCCAGCCGGTATCGCGTTGGAAAAGACTTAGCGCAGCGTTCGCCCGTCTCATCACAATTACTCCGCGACGCGGCCGCCAACCCCGTGGTCCACCCGCGTGCCCAATAATCGTCAACCACCTCGCCCTGGCCGATGATATCGATATTTATGGACTCCTCCAGCACATCCAGATCGATCCGCTCAGGTTCAACCTCCCCGGCCCGTATCTGTCTGAATCGTTCCCTCTCCTGCTCGGCATACCATTTATCAAAGGCCGCCTCGTCCATTTTGTCTAGATCGACGGATTCCATCCCCGATGTCCCCAAAGCTTTTTACCGATAATTCTCACCATTCCCCCACGCTCTGTCAATTCTCCGACAACTGATAGCCGACAGCTGACAACTTACAACTGACCATTGACGCACGCGGTCGCATCGCATTATATTCTTGAAATGCCAAGAGATGAGAGCGGTGAGCGGGCGGAGCGGGACCTTTCGGAGTTGTACAAACAGCGCGAAGAGTTAGCGGATGGGTTAAAGTTTGCGCCGCCGGAGATGCTCCCAAGGGTGCAAGAAGCTCTTCGCATAGTCGATGCCGAGATCGCAGAGGCCGAGGCCTCGATCGCGGGCGTCGAATCAGCGGTACCCGACCACGACAAAGCCCCCGACATACGCCGCCGCACGGCGTTAGTCCTGCTGCCGCAGCTTGCCGAATTAGAAAAGGGGCTCGCGGGCAACGAGGCGGCATTAAACCAGATCGCCGCCACCCGCACCGCCGCCCTAAAATTCCTCCTAGACGACGCCACCGACCGAGGAATCCCTAACGATGATCATTAGCTCAAACTCCCCTCCTTACGCGGCGAAGCACTGGATGAGGTTTCCGAGTCCAGAACGAGGGGTGGATCCCGATGAGTTTTATCGGGAGACGGGGTGGTTCTCTCTTATCCAACAACTGACAACTGACCACTGGCAACTAACCACTGTTCTGCGCTACTATTCCTCACACCTAAATAATTAACGAAATTCGGAGCGACAACCACATGTCCAAAAAGAATCAGGGAAAGAGAGCGGCTGTCTGTCAGAATGATGGATACCCGCTCCCATGTGTGAAACATGCATTTTGCATAGCCCTCGCTCTTCCAGCGGTTGCGAAACCATCCGCGATAACGAAGCTTAGCGATACAATAGGTAAACACTTTATGAAATATTTCCTTATCTTGATGCTCATTTGTGTTCCTTTCGCGATTGGTAAGCCGGTCTGGTCGCAATCAAACCAAAAAGTCGAGTCATCGAGGAGACTCAGTCTATCAAATACGGACAAAGTTCAGACCAAAAGTAACACGAACTTGCCGAGCAAGAAATACGGTATACAAATAGAAAAAGTCGCAAAGAAGATTGAAATGCTTCCTTTAACTATTTTGATAAAAGATATTAAGGCCGCAAATCAAATCGGCGTGGAGCGTAAGACAAACCTAAATTTCAGAAATCAGGCGAAAGTTTCCCCCAATCCCGACGGTTCAACAATAAAGTTATTAATGATCCGTTCCCCGGCCGCGGCGGGTGTAAGAGTTAATTTTGATGGTTTTGACCTCCCGATTGGAGACGAGGTTTGGATTTACGGTACAGGCGAAAGCAGTCAAGTATTTGGACCGTATACCGAAAGGGGCCCCTGGCCCGACAGTGATTTTTGGTCTGGCATTGTTGAAGGGGATACAGCCATAATTGAATATCATTCAAAATCAAACAAAGGTAATTTCAAGATCTCAAAGATTTCCCACATATTTGATGAAGCCGCCCTGGATCTTAAACGCTCCCTTACGCCTCCTCCACCGTCGTGTCAGGTTGATGCTTCATGTTCAAACGACATAGAGAAAAATTCAGTGGCACGGATCTCATATCAAAAAGGGGGGGGGACATTTGTTTGCAGTAGTACATTATTGAACGATTCTGACAACGCAACATGGATACCCTATCTTTTGACGGCAAACCACTGTATATCCACTCAAGCTGTGGCTCAAACGGTTGCGATTTACTGGTTCTATCAAACTGCCGCTTGTAACAGCGGAACTGTGGGGAGTGGCGTAGTGCAAACGGGGTCTGGGGCTAATTTACTTGCAACTGCCCGTGATTCGGATTCAACACTTCTACGGTTGATCCATCCCGCTCCAATGGGAGCGGAGTTTTCTGGCTGGATAGCAAACCCGGTGAATAGCGGTGTGCCGGTTTTCGGGCTTCACCATCCTGGCGGTGGAGTTCCTCCGTCGCTAGATTCCTTTCTTCGACGTTCAGCAGGACAAACCGGTAATTCGACAACTTGTCCTGACACGGGGTTAACGCAAGGTTTGGCGGTGAATTGGACAATTGGCACTACAGAGCAGGGATCAAGCGGATCGGGCCTATGGCAGAAAGATGCGTTCGGAACATATTTGGTAGGCACATTGAGTTGTGGGTCTACAAGTCCTTGCAGTAATCGGAGAAGCTCATACGGAAGATTTTCATCATTCTATCCTCGCATCCAATCTTATCTTGGTTCGCCAACCTGTCGGGCGGGCGGTCTTGATAATACTTTCGGTGCTAATGGCACGGTCATAACACCAATCGGAAACGGTGACGACGGGATAGCCTCAATAGTTATACAGTCTGACGGAAGAATAATCGCTGCCGGTTACTCGGGAGATGACTTTGCCCTCGTACGATATAAGCCAAATGGTTCGCTCGATACTTCATTCGGTACAGGCGGCAAAGTCATTACATCGATTACGAACGATTCCGATGGGGCTTCTTCGGTCGCGCTTCAATCTGACGGTAAAATAGTCGTTGCGGGCCGTAGCCACAAACCGGGTACCCTGCTTGAATTTGACTTTGCAGTAGTTCGTTATGATAGGAATGGTTCGCTCGATACTTCTTTTGGCTCGGGGGGGAAAGTCACAACGAACGTAGGTATTGGCAATGCGGAAATTTCGTCCGTCGCGATTCAGTCTGATGGCAAGATAGTTGTGGTCGGGAAAAGCCAGCGTGCCCTGCCTGCCTCTTTCTCTTCTTTTGCTGTCGTACGTTATAAATCAACCGGATTGCTCGATACTTCATTTGGAACAGGCGGTAAAGTCACAACGGCCATTGGGGATCAGAGCGAGGCGAATTCGGTCGCTCTTCAGTCTGACGGTAGGATAGTTGTTGCCGGATACTCCGGGGATGCTTCTGGGATTGGCTTCGCGGTCGCTAGATATAAAACAGACGGAACTTTAGATCAGTCATTCAACTTCGATGGTATCGTTACGACGTCGCTCTCGATGAATGGAAATCAAGACATAGCTTATTCTGTGGCCATACAACCGTCCGATGGCAAAATCGTGGTTGCAGGGGAATCTGATACCCCCTACCGAGACTTAGCTGTTGTCCGCTATGAGCCGAATGGTTTGCTCGACCCTTCGTTTGGCATCGGCGGCGTCGTAGTAACCGATATGAGAACAAATTCTCCTGAAGGGGGTAGAGATGTTGCTCTTCAATCTGATGGGAAGATTATCGTGGTTGGAAATAGTTTTGGCCCCAGTTGGTA
This sequence comes from Chloracidobacterium sp. UBA3360, assembly GCA_002360555.1. Classification (GTDB taxonomy): domain Bacteria; phylum Acidobacteriota; class Blastocatellia; order Pyrinomonadales; family Pyrinomonadaceae; genus OLB17. The sequence continues at coordinate 3,499 of DEQS01000057.1, read as the reverse complement.
CTCGTTCGCGCTGGTAAGATATGACCCATATGGATCACTCGACTCGACATTCGGTAAAGGTGGCATACTGACCTTACCTATTGGGACGGACGGGGCTTCCACCATTGCAATTCAACCTAACGGTCAAATTGTCGTTGGTGGAGATAATAGCAATGGTTCAAACATGGACTTTGCGTTGGTGCGGCTCAACCCCAATTGTTCGTGATAACCTTCGCTTTAGGATAGAGAAAAAGGTAAGGACGGTGTCATGAGGACGGGGTCACATGAGGACGGGGTCAGGCCTGCGATTCTGCGGGAATCGATGTATTTTTCCGATTTTGTCGTATTTTGCGGGTTTTGCTGGTCCACCTTGGTCCACCTGGTCCGGACCGGACCAAAAATAGTGAACAGTGATCAGTGAATAGTGAACAGTGGTAGGCAGACGATCCGCCGAAAACTGACTACTGATTACTCCTTACGGCTTGAGGCCGGCGTCTTGGTCGCGGCCGATGGATTCGAGGTGTTTGACGACCTTGTCGATCAGCCAGTTTGGGGTGGATGCACCGGCGGTGACGCCGACTGTTGCGACTCCGTCGAGGTCGGCGGCGTTGATCTCGTCTTCGGTTTCGATGAGAAAGCTTTTTTCGCACTGCTCTTTGCAGACGCCGAGCAGCTTGACGCTGTTTGACGAATGGCGGCCGCCGATGATGTAAAACGCATCGACCATGCCGGCGAGCGCACGGGCCGCTTCTTGACGGTCTTTTGTCGCGGAGCAGATGGTGTTGATGATCTCGACGTTGTCATCGGTCTTCGCACGCACGGCTTCGGCGGTGTCAAAGAAAGTTTTGACCTTGATGGTCGTCTGCGACACGACGAGCGGATTGCGAAGACGCGGCAAAGCGGCGACCTCGGTCTCGTCTTTGATGACAAAGGCGTGGTTGGGCGCGTACCCTTTGACGCCGATCATCTCGGGATGGTCGGGGCTGCCGACGACGATGACGTGACGGTCGGCCGCAGCCGCGCGGGCCGCGAGTTTTTGCACTCGGGTGACAAACGGGCAAGTGGCATCGACGACCTTGGCTGCGAGTTCCTCAAGTTCTTTCTGCACCTCGGGCGTCACTCCGTGGGCGCGAATGACCGCTGTTTCGAGCCGTCCGATCTGAATCGGGTCGCTGATAGTGGTGACGCCTTCGTGGGCGAGACGCTGCATTTCCTGCTCGTTATGGATCAGCGGGCCGAGTGCACGGACGGTGTCGCCGGCGTTGACCGCCTCTTCGACCATCTCGACGGCACGCTCGACGCCAAAACAAAACCCGTATTCATTTGCTAACAGTACTTGCATTTTGATCAGACTTTAACTAATTTGCTATTTACGCCTCAGTAATACAATAACATTTTAACAAATGGATAATGGAAACGAAACCAATTCCCGGCATTGCCGTTTCTTGAATGCGGAATACTTTCCGCAGCTCTACGAGACGTTTACCGAAGCGTTTTCGGACTACGTCTATCCGTTTGCCCTGACTGAGACCCAGTTTCGCAATCACATCGCCCTGAACGCCGTCGATCTCGACCGAACAATTGGATGCATTGACGATGGCCGGCTCGTCGGTTTTTCGCTAAACGGTTTTGGACTGTGGGACGGCAAAGAGACCGTGTACGACGCGGGAACGGGCGTCGTGCCTTCCGTTCGCAGACAGGGTATTAGCGACGCGATGTTTGAGATGATGATCCCCGCGTTTCGGGAAAAGGGCATTGAGCAATGCCTGCTCGAGGTCATCAAGGGCAACGACGGAGCGATCGATCTTTATAAAAAGCTCGGCTTTCACACGACCCGCGAATTGGCGTTATTACAATGCGACGGCGGGATTGTATCGGCGTACGAACCACCGGCCGACGTCGAGATACGCGGGATCACAGAGCCGGACTGGGCACAGCTCGCGACATTCTGGGACGGCCATCCATCCTGGCAAAATTCGATCGACGCGGTGACCCGTAGCTTCGCGATGAAAAAGATCGCCGGGGCGTTCACCGACCGGCGTTGCGTCGGCTATGTCGTTTATTCATCACAGTTTGGCCGCGTCGCCCAGATGGCCGTGTCTTTCAATTATCGCAACCGCGGCATCGGCACGATGCTCCTGCAAAAAGTACAGAGCGACACTGCACCAGGTTATTCGCTGCAGATCATTAATATCGACAAGGGGCTCGCTGCGGCAGTGAGTTTTTTTACAGAACGCGGTTTTTATGAGCGTCTGAGCCAGTACGAGATGCTGCTGAAATTCTAAGTTGAACCGCTGATTTTTGTTGACTCTCAAATAGGGTAGGAATAAGATTTTGGTATGGACACAATTGCGGAAAGAATCACTATCGACCCGGACATGCTAAATGGAAAACCTGCAATTCGCGGGACAAGGATCGCTGTGCAAACGATCCTGGAGTTCTTGGGTAATGGCGATGATTTTGATGAGATCTTGGCCAATTATCCCTCGCTCGAAAAGGAAGACATTTTTGCTTGCCTGAAATTTGCATCCGGCATCATGCAGAATAGGTATGAGATCGAAACCGTAATGGCATGAAGCGATTTTTGATCGATGTCAATTTGCCGTTTAGGGTTCCTGTCTGGCAAGGCGAGAAATTTTGGTTTGTAGGCGATATAGACGAGGAGTGGAGTGATTCGGAGATTTGGGATTACGCCCGCAAGAATGACTGCACGATCGTAACTAAAGACGCTGATTTTTCAAACAGAATTATACTCTCGCAGCCACCACCCCGGATCGTTCATTTGAGGATCGGCAACATGCGACTGCGCGATTTCATCAAGTTTATCGAAGACAATTGGAAATCGATACGGGCAGCTTCTGCTAATCACAAACTTGTAAATGTTTATTTGGATCGGATCGAGTCGATCGAATAATTAGCGGACAGGTTCGCGCAGAATAATGTCCGCAGCGGCGGATGCGATAGCGGCGGCTTTGGGGTTTGATTCACGAAGATTTGATAGCTGACGCAGAGCCTCGCCTGTCCGCGACAGTAGCCGGACGAGGTCGCCCTCTTCGGCACGCGTGCGGTCGACGAGTTCGTCCCACTCCATGCCGGCGGTCCAACGTTCGGCGGCGGACGCGGCGGAATAATTGATCTCTTCGGTCGGCTCGACGCCGTTTTTCCACTCAACATTAGACACAGCGACGACGAGATCCTCGAAATTTGCGAGGATGTCGGTCATCGCCCGCGACGCCCTCATCTCGCCATAGCTGCGGTCGGCATCTGCCGCGACCGACGCCATGAGTCCGGCGGCTTCGGATGTTTTTAGGTTGTCGAACGTGCCTTGTTTCAAAGCTTCGCCGACGAGCAAAGGCCGGTCGATACGCAGATCGGCAAGCCATTTGCCGTCCTCCGTTACCGTCTCAGACCTGCTGTCGATGTAGCCAAAATGATCGAGCACGGCGGCACGGCGTTCGAACGGTTCCCAGATACGGTCGCTCAACATCTCGGCTCCATCCGCCTGACGGCTGTCCGCACT
>DEQS01000001.1 GCA_002360555.1 Chloracidobacterium sp. UBA3360 | reverse complement strand
GTTCGTAAATACGATTATCGGCGATCCGGTCTGAGGCGTTAAGGTGACTCTGGCTCCGCGCACACCGCGATTTCCAACGCCGTAAACCCGCCCCGACACGTTAAAGCTTGATGCGGTGATCGTAAAGTTTGTATTCGACACATCGAAAAATATATTCCCGGTTCCTTTCACCATGATGCGTGCGGTCGCGGTCGCAACGTTAGGTATAGTTACGGATTGCGTGCCGTCGTTTGGCGTTGCCGCGAGCAGAACCGTTGGAAACGTCAGGCCGCCATCGGTCGAGAGCAATATGTCAACATTTGCCGCGTTTACCGGCGACAGGTTGCTGTTTGCGACGTTCCACGTGACCGTTTGCGATGAGCCGCCGGTGTAGCTAACCGCGGTATTTGGCGCCGTTACGCTAAACGGACCCGCAAGGGAACTGACGGAAACCTGAGAAGTAGCCGTATTAATGCCGCCGCCGTTTGCACGGTTGTCGCGGACAATTACCTGAAAAGTCATCGTCCGGTTCATAGACGACATCAGCTCGCCTGTCAGACACGGCGTCGCTCTGCCCCCACAGTCGTATGTTGACGGCGGGACGTTGGCGTTGTTGAGAATATATGTCAGCGACGGAAAATATCGTGTACCGCTTGTGGACGGTAAATACGGCCGGAAAATGGGCCGTGCCGTGCCGTCGCCATCGGAATTTGGAACTGCGGAAGTACCCGTAGAGCCTCCGGTATTATATTGCTGCCAATCGTAGGTCAGTGTGTCGCCATTTGCATCTGTCGCGCTAGCTGTTAGCGAGAACGGTGTTTGGACCGGTATCGTAAAATTGCCCGGACCGGTAACCGTCGGCGGAGTGTTACCCGTCGATGTCGTTGCCGCACAATTGTTGCCCGTACCTGTTTGGCTATACGCGACGATCTCTTCTAAGCTGCGGACATGAAACGTATCAATACTATTCAGAGCCAGGTCCTGATTGCCGCAAATTCCCGCATAGGCCATTATTGTGATGCCGCTGCCTGGTTCATACGAAGTTGACGCGTTGCGATTTGAACTTGAACAGTTACTAACCGCACCGTTGAAAGTATGATTTCCGCCCCACTGATGCCCCATCTCATGGGCGACATAGTCGATCGAAAAAGGATCGCCGATGGGAACAGCTCGTCCTGTAGTCCCAGCACCCTTGCTACCACCACAAGGTACGCCTAACTGAGCAACGCCGCCGCTGCCGGTGGTAAATACATGGCCAATATCGTAATTCGCTGAGCCGATGACGCTGTTGAGGTTTGGGGTATTCTGACTCAAGGCTCCCGTTCCATTAGAATACGGGTCGTTGGCCGACGTACAAGGGACGCCGCCACAAAGCTGGTCGCCGGCATAAACGACTAAATTGTTATTCGCTACCATTATCATCCGCATCGACAGATCCTTCTCATAAACTCCGTTGACTCGATTCATGATCACAACTTGGGCGGCAAGGCAGTTTGCTACGGTATTAGTGCCGCCCGAAGCTGCATTGCAATATTCCCAATTACCCGCAAGAGCCAGCCTGTAGGTGCGCAACTGCGTCCCGGATGACACATCAGGAGCGGCTACTGGAACAAACTTTTCCTCTCTTTTTGCCGACTTTACTTCTGATATTGATCCAAAGCCATTGCTGTCGACTTCACAGGTGAATTCTTCGGTGTTGCGGACATCAGATTTGAAATAGCTCATATACACGTCCGGCGTGTTCGCGGAATATGGATCGAGCATGACCGTTCCGGTCGACGAGAGAATAATGGCGTGAAAGCCGCTTGGCAACAGGTCAAAGCGGACGGTCGCGGTCGGGTCGTCGATGCCTTGGCCGCGATAGGTCGCACCTAGCTCTGCAAATTTTTTGAGCAGTCCCGGCTCTACCACCAGCGAATGCTCGACCGCGAACCTTGCCAGGGTACCGTCCGGCATCGGCAGCGACAAGATCAGATCCCCGCCGCCGGTAAACTCTTCCGGAGCCTTATCGAGCAACTGACGGAGGATCTCTTTGTTCAGTGAGAATGCGGCAAATCTATCCGGCGTGGTGGTTCGTTCGACTGCACTTTTGCGCAGGTTACCGGCATCGACTCGAGTCCAAAACCCCTCATCTGCTGCCGAAATATTCACCGCGGCGAACATGACGATCGTGAAAACAATGGTTGCGAAAGAGGGGAACTTTGTTTGGTACATCTGGTGCTCCTGCTTGATAAAATAATGCTCCTTAATGTTACGCGCCCGCGAATAGTCTTGTCTAACCCGAGAACACTACGCTTTGCGGTAGTAGCATATGAGCCGCCTGAGCCGAAATCCTGCAAAAATGTTAATATCTATTTTTTGCAAAATGACCGAAGACCTGACCAAGACATCCACGAATACGCCCGCCGTAAAACAAGAGGCTCCGATTGTCCCCTTACGCGAAGAGATCGGTGTGCTGGGCCGCACGGAACGCATAGGGTTTTGGGTGACGCATTGGATGAATCTTGGGGTGGCGAAACGGCTGATGACGTTTGGCCAGCGGCACATCGGATCGCTGTGGATCTATCTTGCGACATACAATCTGATGAACGTTTTCGGTATCGAAAATGTCGAGAATACTGATGTCGATACGCCGCTGGTGCTCGTCGCAAATCACCGCTCGTTCTTTGATATGTACACGGTTTCGAGCGTGCTTTTCCGGCGGACAAAGCGGCCGATGGAACTGTATTTTCCGGTGCGGGGTAAATTTTTTTATGATAATCCGCTTGGGTGGTTCGTCAATCTCGTGATGGGCTGGTTTTCGATGTTCCCGCCGTTTTTTCGCGAGGCGCGCGAGGCAAGGAAGAGGGAATTTGATAAATTTTCAATGCGGCGACTCGTCCAGCTATGTGCTGAGGGACGCGGTCATATTATCGGTTTTCACCCTGAGGGAAAACGCAACTTTTCCGACGATCCGTACTCGATCTTGCCGGCCCAGCCGGGCATTGGTAAGGTCATCTATTCCGCACATCCGCAAGTGATACCGGTTTTTATCGCCGGGCTTGGCAACGATCTGCCAAAACAGATAATGGGCAACTGGACTGGCGGGCCAAAGATCCGTATCTGGTTTGGTGAGCCGATCGAGCTGCAGGAATTTTACGACAAAGGCGACCGTCTGCGGACGCACAAAGAGCTGTCCGACCATCTGATGGCAAAGATCGCCGAACTTGGCGAAAAAGACCGCGAGAAATTTGCTACTGTTTGACGGGCGGAGCGGAGTTTGAGTTGGTATCGGTTGCAGCGACCTGATCCTGCGATTCGGCCTGTTTCTGTTTTTCTTCGGGTGATTGCCAACCCGCTTTCTTTAACAATTCGAGAGCAAACCTTATCGGAACGGCCATGTTCGCGGCCGTATTCTCAGTAAATACGCCAAAATTAACGCCAATAACCTTACCGGCCTGGCCAAACAACGGGGCACCTGAGCCGCCCTCGGCGGTTTTGGCGTCGTGGACGATGCGTTTGGCGTCGAGGTCGGTGATGGCTCCCTGCGTGGTGAGCGGGACGATCTTTTGTGACTGGGCGAGAAAGTTGATCAGGTTTTGGCGCGAGTTGCCAAAACGCTGGTTGATCGATTTAGCTTCGTCGTCATCAACCATCGCAAGCAAACGGTCAGGGCCGCTCGGGTAACCCATCGTGACGACAGTTTTGCCGACGGCGGCAGATTCAGTGTCGAGATCGAGCGGTACGGTTGGTATTTCGGACGGCAGCATGGCCGGGTCGATCACGCCGACAGCGAGGTCTTCGCGTGCGCCAAGTTGTCGGACCCGCAACGGAAAAGGCTGGGCAAAATTCGGGAAATATATAACAAGCCGTTTAAGCCGAGCACGGCCGTTGGCGGCACGCATCATTTGTTTGACCTGATCGTCCTCTTCCCAAGGCTGGACAACGTGGCGGTTGGTCAAGATATATCCGCCTCCGACGTGAAACCCTGTTCCGATAAAATCGTATTCGACCGTCGCCCCGTTGCCGTCAGTCGTAAGGCCGATCTGCGGCGGCATCACCGGCCGGCCCGGGTCTTCGGACTCGGTCGGTTCGTACGGGTTTGGACGAAAGCTCTGCGGATCGGCGTAGCGGAGCACTTTGCCGTTGCGTTTATCGACCAGATCATACACGCCGACGATCAGACAGATCGCACCGCCGTACTCGACTCGTAGATTCGGTGCGAGCGAGACGGTTTTCATCAGGTCTTTGTTGGTCTTATCAAGTTCACCGATCTGATCGCTCGTCTGGCCGAGTTTGTCTTCGAGCCGTTTGATGATGTTTGCCTGTTCCTCAGATTGCTTACGACTCTGGCGCAGCTCAGAATTGACGGCAAAGCCAATATACAAAACGCCGGTGACAAATGCGGCGATGAGCACGAGAGCGATAAGTTTGGTGGTCAGCGAGATCTCGCGCGAAAGTTCGCGGACGAATTCGCGTAAAAATGCTTTTGCGTCGTCGCGTTTGGCGGATGAGGCAGATTCGAGAGCTGCGTCCTCGATAAAACGCGAGATCTGGGGCTGTTCGCGGTTCGTCGTTATCAGCGAAGATTTGGTCTCAAGTGAAAAGAAAGCGAACGAGATATCCGAATCATCGACCGCTATCACATCGCCATCGGTGATCGCGATAAATCGGCGGATCGGTTTATCATTGATCTGTAGTCCGAGCTCGGCGTTAAAATCAACGATGCGATACACGCCGTCAGCGTTTTCGAGGTCAAACCACGCCCCCGAACCGTCTTTACCGGGCGTATGTATCTGCAGATCGGAGTGTTCGTCCGAGCCGATACGAATACGTTCCTGTGAAAAGAATTCGGTACGTTTCTCAAGGCCGACCGTGATGTGGATGATAATACCGACTGCCATTTGGATAGTGATTAGCGAACAGTGAATAGTTTTCCGTGATTAGCATACCAAAAACCTGCCGTATTAAACTACAACTATTCATTATTCACTGTTCACTATTCACTACATATGGCAAAGCCAAAATTTATAAAAGATCGTGTTGAACTCGAAAAACTCGCCCCGATGCTCAAAGCTCCGATAAAGCGGCAGGTTTTTGTCTGTACGGGCAAATCATGTACGGCCGTCGGCGGGCAAGAGGTAATGGCCGAATTTGATCGCATCCTCGTCGAAAAAGGCATCCGTCAGGGCAAAGAAACAAAAGGCCGCAACCCCATGGGCGAAGTCGTCCTAACCGAATGCGGATCCATAGGCTTCTGCTCCATCGGCACCGCCGTCATGGTCTATCCCGACGGCACAATGTACGGCCAAGTCCAGCCCGAAGACGCGGCTGAGATCGTTGAGGAGCATTTAGAGAAGGGGAAGATTGTTGAGAGATTGGCGTTGATTCAGTTAGAGAAGCCGCAGATATGAAGGATCAACAGACCCCAAATCCGCCACCAGCGTCTTGAATTTTCCAGCCTCTTTTTGTCCATTTCAGCCAATAGTTAACATCTTCGTCCCAGGTGCTACCCTTGCCTTTGATTTCAAGATAAGCATGACGGTGATCGCGGCTGAAGCCGATTCGCGAGAGTCGATAGTAACCAAATGATTTCGGGAAACGTGCGTAAAACCTATTCCAACCTGCCCCGCACGTCGATGCGATAAGTGGCTTGCCATCGCGGCGCCGCTGTTCTTGCTTGGCAACGTATTCGGCTGCGTCTTGTCCAGCCCAGTTGAGTATCTCTTTTTCGTCCACAATCGAGTAAGAAAATGTGACGGTGAACCGCCGCTCCAATCTAATTCGCATTTTGTTCCGATCGTTGAAGCTTCGGTCCAGACTCGTCGTCTCCGAGTCGGCGGTTAGCGAGTCAAATTTGCCCGCGTAAGAAGCTATCAAGAAATGTGTCTGAGGATTCTCGGGATTTTTGAGGTTTGAGTTGTGAAAAAAATCGGTTAGAACGAGGCCGTAAATAGCGTATTCTTCGTTTGTCAGCCGCGGCTGACTATTTGCCGCACTAACTGCTAGAAAAAGGATTATACCCGGCAGAAGAATTTTCATAAGTGATTGACTCTTAGATGTTTGTGCAAGCACGTCCGGTTGTTTCCGCAGATGCGACGTCGTTGATAATACACCAATTTCGGTATTATCAACGACGTTTTTGTTGGATATCGAAAACTAAGTAGTTTTCGTTTTCTTGGTGAGGCCGGATTTGCGTTCGGATTTGCGGACGAAGCCCATGGCGCCGTAGAGGGGGCTGTCGTCGCCGTAGGCGGCGTTGCCGGCGACGCCTTGGCCGACTTTTGAGCGTTTCTCGTCCAGAGCGGCGTACATATCGTCGCGGGCCTCGCGTTTTAGCTTTAGCTGGGCCTCGATATCGCCGATCTCATCATCGGCAGCGTCGGCGGCATCAATATCTGCTTTGAAAGCCGTGTAACTGATGCCGTTAAAATCGACACTCTTCGCCCCTTCATTCCAAGCGTCCTGCATTACGTCACATTGTTCCTTGACCCTTTTAACATTTACATTGGCCATTTTATTTTCTCCTAGATGTTTTGTTAATAATCAGTGAAACATGGGCCTATCCACGTTTTCCCGAACAAAATACACGCCATCAAACCACACGTCAACGCGATATAAACATACGTTTATATCTTTTAATTTGCGATATTGGTCTTTTAATTTTGAAGATAGGTCTTTTAATTAGGAAATAAAAGACCAAGATAGCTGGATAAACGACTTAATTACCAAATATAAAGATATATTTGTGTCTTTACGTTGCTTAAATCGGAAATAACAGGCGAAATAAGCAACTTACAACGCGAAGCCGTTCAATCTGATGGGTGAGAAGCAAAAGCTCCCCTCCTTACGAAGGAGGGGTGGCACCCGCTTCGGGTGACGGGGTGGTTCTCTCTTAGCCGGGGAGGAAGTGATTTCTGATAACATCAAGAACCCATTGCGTGTCTTCGAATACTCTTTTATTCTCAAATCGAATCACCCTGATCCCGTGCGACTCTGCGTATTCCCGTTTTGTGCGATCATTCAACGCCGGATGATCGACGAAATGGCCTTGACCATCAAGTTCGATCGCAAGTTTCTCAGACGGGCAGTAGAAATCGAAGATGTAGTTACCAATGCTGTGCTGGCGGCGGAATTTGCGTCCGTCGAGCTGAGAATTCTTGACTAGGTTCCAAAATGCAGCTTCTGCCGGTGTGAGGTTTTTGCGTAATTTGTCGCGATATTTTGCGACCGAGGGTAAGGTGTGAATATCAGTTTTGCTCCGTTTGAAGGTCATACTCTTGAATCAGCAGTTCCACTCACTCACTACTAGAGAACCACCCCGTCCGCCGAAGCGGCGTCCACCCCTCCTTCGTAAGGAGGGGAGCCAGACGTGTCGTCGCTCGGGTCATATTCAAGATCCTGTTTCGGTGAGAGCACTAGGTCACCGTCCTTAATTTGTAATTGTAGCGTGTCACCAATGTTGATGCCAATGCGGAGGAGCAACGACACCGGTAGAAAGACTTCACCATTTTCACGCATTTCCAGTTCCATACTATTTAGAGTGTCAACCCCGCATCACAGTCAATATCTCATCCACCACCTTCTTAGCATCGCCAAACAGCATCAGCGTGTTGTCTTTGTAGAACAGGGGGTTGTCGACGCCGGCGTAGCCGCTGGCCATGCCGCGTTTCATGACGATGCAGGTGCGGGATTCCCAGACGTGGAGGACGGGCATGCCGGCGATGGGGGAGCCGGGGTCGTCCATGGCGGAGGGGTTGACGATGTCGTTGGCGCCAATGACCCAGGCGACGTCGGTCGTGGGGAAATCGTCGTTGACCTCGTCCATTTCGAAGACGATGTCGTAGGGGATGTTCGCCTCGGCGAGCAGGACGTTCATGTGGCCGGGCAGGCGTCCGGCGACCGGATGGATCGCGAATTTTATCTCGACGCCTTTTTCCTTGAGTATCTTGCAGACCTCGGCCAGCGAATGCTGCGCCTGCGCGACCGCGAGGCCATAGCCGGGAACGATGATTATCTTTTTGGCGTCAAGCAGCAGTTCGGCGGCACCGGCTGCTTCGACGGAGTGAACCTCGCCTTGCGGTTCGCCGCTTGCGGTTGAAGGCGTACCGCCCTCGGTGCCAAATCCGCCGAGCATTACGCTCACAAATGAGCGGTTCATGCCCTGACACATGATATAGCTGAGGATCGCACCGCTTGCACCGACGAGGGCACCCGTGATGATGAGCAGGTCGTTGCCGAGCATGAAGCCCGCCGCAGCAGCAGCCCAGCCGGAATAGCTGTTAAGCATCGAAACGACCACCGGCATATCCGCACCGCCGATCGCCATGATGAAGTGAATTCCGAGAATACCTGTCAGCACGGTCGCAATGATGAGCGGCCATTGTCCGGCCGCCGTATCAGGCGACATTAGAAAAGCTGCTCCAAGCGCGACCGTGGCGATCAGCATGATCAGGTTGATCAAATGGCGTCCGGGGAGCATGAACGGTTTGCCGCCGATGGTACCGCGGAGCTTGAGAAACGCGATGACCGAACCAGTAAACGTCACCGAACCGATAACGACGCCGAGGAAGATCTCGACCAAGTGCAAAGTGTGCTCGCCCGACGACATTGCCTTATGCGGCCCGAGATAAGTAGCGAACCCGACCAACACGGCGGCCAAACCAACGAAGCTATGGAGCATCGCCACCAACTCAGGCATCGACGTCATCTGCACGCGGGCGGCGAGGATGGCTCCGATAACGAGGCCGGGAATAAGAGCGGCTGCGAGAACGGCATAGTTGCCATCCTTCATCGCGAAAACGGTCGCAACTAATGCGATTAGCATTCCGAGGATGCCGTAGAGGTTTCCGCGTCTGGCAGTCGACTGTTGGGACAGCCCGCCAAGGCTCAAAATAAACAACGCACTCGCGGCGATGTAGGCGATTGTAATTAGGCTTTGGTTCATTTTCTAAACATCGCCAACATGCGATTAGTTACGAGGAATCCGCCGGCGATATTGATCGCGGCGACCAGAACGGCGATGGCTCCGAGGATGGTGGTAACGCTGAGTTCGGTGCCTACAAGCTGGAGCATGCCGCCGACTAAAATGATGCCGCTAATGGCGTTGGTGACGCTCATGAGCGGGGTGTGGAGTGCCGGTTTGACGCTCCAGACGACCTGGAAGCCAACGAAGCATGCGAGAATAAACACCGTCAAATGACTCAGCGTATCGCCCCCCGCAGCTTTGACCTCGGATGGGACCAGGAAGCCGATGCCTAATAAAACGAGGCCTCCGAATGCAAGTACCCAAGGGTTGATGCCATTGCTTTCTCCGTGTCCGTGTCCCTTTGAGGCAGCCTTGGCGACCGCGACGCTGGCCGAACTCTTTGTCGGAACGCCCGGTTCGGGCGGTGCCACGGTTGGCGGTGTCGCAGGTGCGGGCGGAGGCCACATCATCTTGCCATTGTGAAGAACTATCGCACCGCGAACGACCTCGTCTTCCAAGTTGATATGGATCTCCGCTTTAGGTGGTTCAGCCGCTGCCGCTCCCGGCTCTGACACGGCGGCCGCTACCGGTTTTGCGAGATCGGTCAGTAAGGCGACAATGCACGCACCGTAAAGCTGCGAGGACATCGACGCCATTCGGGATGGCAGGTCAGTGTAGCCGATGATCGAGACGCCTTTGTGCGTGACGACGGTTCCGGGTTCGGTCAGGACGCAGTTGCCGCCTTGTTCGGCGGCGAGATCGACGATGACCGAGCCGGGTTTCATCGATTCGACCATGCCTTGAGTTATAAGTTTTGGAGCAGGTTTGCCAGGGATCAGAGCAGTCGTCACGATGATGTCGACCTGCATCGCTTGAGCGGCGAAAAGAGCCATCTCAGCTTTGAGAAAATCGTCCGACATCTGCTTGGCGTAGCCGCCCTTGCCCTCGCCCTCTTCTTTGACGTCCAGTTCGAGAAATTCTGCTCCCATCGAAGCGACTTGATCCTTCGTCGCCGAACGCGGGTCAAATGCCCGCACGATCGCTCCCAAACCTTTTGCCGCACCGATCGCCGAGAGCCCCGCGACACCGGCGCCGATGATCAGCACCTTCGCCGGATCGATCTTTCCGGCTGCGGTGATCTGCCCGGTAAAAAATCGTGGAAAATGATTCGCGGCCTCGATGATCGCCCGGTAACCGGCGATATTTGCCATCGCGGAGAGCGTGTCCATCTTTTGTGCCCGCGTGATCCGCGGCACGCAATCCATGCCAAAAACGGTTGCTTTTCGCTTGGCGAGGCGATCGAGTAGCTCCTTGTGCTGAGCCGGCCAGACAAAGCCGATGAGCGTCGCACCCTCTTTCAAGAGGTCGGCTTCGTGCACGCCGAGATCTTTATTTTCCTCGGGCGGGCGAACCTTCATTATCACGTCCGCGGCGGCCCACAGGTCTTTTGTGCCTTCAATTACGGTCGCTCCGGCCTCGCGGTATTCGCTGTCGATGGCGTTGATGCCGTGGCCCGCGTGCGATTCGACGACGACGTCAAAGCCTAGCTTTTTGAGCTTGAGGATGGTTTGCGGAGTCGCGGCAACGCGCTTTTCGCCCGGATGTATCTCGTTGGGGATGCCGATTGTTGTCATTAGTCTTGATTATTCGTCGGTCGGTCGGAGCCTGTCAAAGACGCCCCTCAAATTCTAATAAAACTCTAAGAATCAGACAAATATAGAGTCTAGTATTATGCGTAAACAGCGGCAGTGATTGGTGTCACTAGTGTCGCTCAAATCGTTTTGATCAGCCGACCGTGACGGTTACCGACGCCGCTGTTCCATTGGCCGCAAATGACGTCAATTTAGTATCAGCGGGCCCGTCCGTGACGTTGCCATTTGCCGCGTCGAATTTCGAACCATGTTTCGGGCAAACAAACTGTTTACCTGCCGCGTCATATTCGACAATGCCGCCTTTGTGAGTGCATTTGGCTGAATAGGCGATAAATGCCGCCTCACCCGTGCGAGCGATGACGATCTTTCCCGCGGACGAATCAACGACGACCGATCCCCCTACTTTATTAAGCGGACTAGAGCTATCGATATTCACAGTAACGTCTGCGAATGTCACGCCAAACGCCGAACCGATACCGGATAAGGTCAAAACCAAGCCGCCCGCAAGGCCGGCAGTTTTCACCAAAAACTCGCGGCGGCCGCTGCAATCTGAACTTTTATTACAATCTTTCACTGATTTTTCCTCTCTGAATTTGTGATGCAAAAATGAACCGTAAGGTGCGAGAATACAATAAATTAAGACTTATCGCATGTAGTTTACGAAGGCACCGCCAAAAAAGATATAAAAGCTGCATAAAATGACCTCGCCCACCCCAACCGCAGTGATGAATTTTGGAAAATTCATCCTAGTTGTTCCCGCAAGGTAACAAACAAGATCGGTCGGGACCAGCGGAAAAAAAGCCCAGCCCGCTACGAACAGAAAGCCAAGCGGATGTTCAAGTTTTGCTTTGATCTTGTGCGAGAGGTCTGGGTTTTTGTTTTCAAAATACTCGTCAAAACCTAAGAAGTCCGAAAAGTAATAGATCATCGTCGATGAGAGCAAAATGCCCGTCATCGAAACACCGAGCACTGCCCATGGCTGGCCGGGGAACAGCATCGTTCCGGCCAAGACAAGTGGTGTGCTTGGCAATAGCGTGATCCCGCGAAGGATCGAAAATATCAGATAGACGAGCCAGATCGCACCTTGAAAATGCTCAAGAAACGCAGCAATATTCTCAGCCGTAAACGCCGACGGGTTTGCGAGATAATATCCGACGCACACGACGATGACCGCCAGCCACAGGCCGATCATTACCTTTCGGAGCATCTTAGTTGTTGCGGATAGCTTAGAACTCATCAAAACAAAAAAGCCGTGAGCGATATTCTCACGGCTAAATATCAAATACTAATCGATTGCGACTATTTGATCATAACCGTCAATTTATATGTCGCATTACCGCGTGTGCCGCCGACGATGATCTTGTAATCGCCCTTGGAGGGTAACTCGCCCGTAAACTCCATCGCATCATCTGTTTCGCCGGCCCCGTCGAGAAATTCGCCGTTAGGAGCTTCGATCTGAAAAACAGCGTTGTCCTCTAGCGAGGTGATCTTAACGGTCATCGTCTGACCGGTACCAGCACCGGCAATATAAGTATCACGGTCGCCGCGAACGACGCTGTTCGAGACGGTCGCCGAGTGCTTGCCCTTGGCAAATCGGATTCGTTTTGTAACGCCGTCGGCGGATGTGACCGCCGCGAGACTCAATACAGAAACGGTGAGTAAAACTGATAACAAAATTCTGACCTTCATAGTGTTTAAAAATATTTTCTTTGACCAAATAATATCGATAGGGACTTAATTATCATCCCACTGATATGGAAATAGTTTACCGGCATCAACGGCCGATAGTTTTTCACCTAACAATTCGAAAGCCGCTGCAAGTACCGGATCTCGTTGAGCCGCAATATCGGCCGCGGTCGGGATCATAAACAGCTGGGGGGTAACTCCCACATGTTCCAAGCTGTTTCCATCGGTCATTATTACGTCCGCATTTGTAAGACTCATGCCATACGGGACTATTGACTGAGTACCCAATTGCATAGGTATGCTCGAGGATTGCATAACGGCTCCGGCAGACCGGTCGCCGATAACAACCGCGCGTTCGTTGATTTGAAGAAACCGGGCAAATATCTCCGACGCCGACGCCGAATTCGCATCTACCAAAACAACAACATTTCCATGATAGACATTTTTCCCCTTTGTCTTCGCCATTTGTGGGTCCATTTTCTTTCGACCTTTCAGGTCGGCGATCTTGGTGTCCTTTTCGACAAAATAGCCAGCCAATTCCTCTAAAGTGACGACCAAACCACCACCATTACCTCGAAGGTCGAAGATGATGTTTGAGGCATCGCGTAGTCGCCCATTCATAATGTTGGTAATATTCGCAGGGTCGATTGAAAAGGTCGGCATTTTCCATACCGCGGTCCGTCCAACCCTAGCGAATCCATGTTTAACTTTTTCGTCAAGGCCTAGTTCATAAGAACGGAACATATCAGCCAGACTCAGTACGCCCTTAAGTTCGGTGATTTTAGTTGCGATCGTTATTTCTCTCGGTTCTTTTGCACTCGGGCCGATCACCTTGAAATTTAACTCCGTTCTTGGGCTGAGCGTGTAATAGTAATAGTTAACTTTCCAGATTTCCTTTCTATTCGGCCGGAAACCCTCGATCGACAGTATTTCGTCACCGGCTTTAAGGCCTTGCTTTTCGGCATCACTTTTTGGTCTGACGCTCGTGATGAAACACTTTTCACCGATCATTTGCCAACGTACGCCGTAATCGAATTGCGCGGTGCGTTGCGGCGGGTAAAAAGTTGTGTGCGAATCATTTAATTCCAGGACCGCCTGGGCGATGATGCCAAACGATTGCCCAAGTGATGTCGCTTTATCAATTGCGTCTTCCGCCGTTTTAAAGCGCGCGTCTAGGTCAATACCGTGGAAAGTCGGGTCGTAATAGTTTTTCTTGATCTCACCTTTAACAGCATTAAGCATGTCTTTTGCACGTTCCCGCTGTAACCTGTCCAACGATTGTGCAAACGCAAATGTACTAAGGGTTAGGATGGCCAGAATGACAAATGAACATCTGACAGTACGCAGTGGCCAACTCGATCTGAACGCAGATGGGGAATTGTTCATAATTGATCTCCAACGAAAATTCGGTTAGCGATTTCAAGCCATTCAATTAGGCGGCTTTCGCTGTTGATTCCATGTCTTCGCGCCAGCGCAAAACAGGTTTACGGGCAGCTGTCGCTTCGTCGAGTCGTCCGATGCGTGTCGAGTGTGGGGCGTTGATGACGAGTTCGGGGTCGTCCTGAGCTTCGCGGTCGATGTCGATCATTGCTTCGACAAACGCGTCGAGGTCGGCACGTCCGACTGATTCGGTCGGCTCGATGAGCATCGCACCCTCGACAACGAGCGGGAAATAGACCGTCATCGGGTGAAAGCCGTAATCGATCAAACGCTTTGCGATATCAAGCGTAACGACGCCTTTTTTCGACTGGTTTTTATGCGAGAATATCGCCTCGTGCATACAGTCTGATTCGTACGGTTTGTCGTAGGTTGCAGCGAGAGCATTTGAGACATATCGTGCGTTTAGCACCGCCGCCTCGGTCGCCTCTTTAAGCCCGTCGTTTCCGTGAGTGTAAATGTAAGAAAGGGCACGCACCATCATGCCGAAGTTGCCGTAAAATGCCTTGACGCGGCCGATCGAGGTAGGCACATCGTAGTTCAATCTATACGTCTCACCGGACTTCTCGATACGAGGTGTCGGCAGAAAGGGTGCCAATTCCGCAGAACACAAACACGGTCCGCATCCCGGGCCGCCGCCGCCATGTGGGGTTGAGAATGTTTTGTGCAGATTGAGATGTATGACATCGACACCCATGTCGCCGGGACGGGCGACGCCGACAAGAGCGTTCATATTTGCACCGTCCATATACACGAGGCCACCGGCAGCATGGATGGTTTCACAGATCTCGCGAATATTTCGTTCGAAAATGCCGACAGTATTTGGATTTGTCAGCATTAGGCCGGCAACGCCGCCCTCGTTGCAAAGCTCACGAAGGTGGTTCATGTCGGTCAAGCCTTCGGCAGTTGAATGAATCGTCTTGACCGTAAAGCCCGACATCGCGGCCGATGCCGGATTGGTGCCGTGTGCCGAATCGGGTATAAGGATCACGCGTCGGTCTTTCGAAGCCTCGCCGTCGCGTTGGTCTAGAAACGCACGGATCAGCATAACGCCGGTCATCTCGCCCTGTGCACCGGCGGCTGGTTGCAGCGACACTCCAGGCAGGCCTGTGATCTCGGCGAGATCTTCTTGCAGTCTGTAGATCAACTCCAAGGCGCCTTGTGACTCAGCCTCAGGTGCCAGCGGATGCAATCCGGCAAAACCGCCGATACGCGCGACCTTTTCGTTAAGGCGCGAATTGTATTTCATCGTGCACGACCCAAGCGGATACATGCCGAGGTCGATCGAGTAATTCCAAGTCGAGATCCGCGTAAAATGACGAATAACATCGACCTCGGAAACCTCAGGCACACCGTCTAGATCGTCGTTGCGGCGAAACTCTGCCGGAATGACATCGGATGTCTCTGGCACATCGAGCTTGGGCAGACGATAGCCAACACGTCCGGTCTGCGACCGTTCAAATATCAACGACTCATTTTGCGTTGGGTGCTGCGTAACTTTTTTAATGCTCATAAAAACCTATACTTTCGGCAATCCTTTTCTCGCTATCGATTCGACGACGTCGCAAAAACGGTCTAGTTCCCACAGCGTCGTATAGACATTGGGGGTGATGCGGATGCCGGTAAATTCGTCGTGGACGATCGGCGTCGTAAAAATGTAATGTTTGGCCATCAGATGGTTGCCGATCTCGACCGGGTCGATGCCGTCGATCTTGAAATTAGCGATCGCACATGACTGTTTTGGGTCGAACGAAGTGTTAAATCCGACCTTTGGCACATCTTTGAGGCGATTCATCCAATAACGCGACAGGTACCGCAGACGTTCTTCTTTGCGTTTGCCGCCGATGGCGTTGTGAAACAAAACGGCCTCGCCGATCGCAAGCCGCATTGCCGCCGAGTGGGTGCCGATCTCTTCGAATTTGCGGATGTCGTTGCGGTTTTTATCCTCGGATGCCATCAGAGCCCAGACCTTGGCGATCTTGTCTTTTTTAACATAGAGCATCCCCGTGCCTTTAGGAGCGTAGATCCATTTGTGTAGCGAAGTGCCGTAATAATCGCAGCCGAGGTCGTCGCGTTTGAAATCGAACTGGGCAAACGCATGGGCTCCGTCAACGATGGTCTCGATGCCTTTGGAGCGAGCCATGTCGCAAATTTTCTTTACGGGCAATATTTGCCCTGTCAGATTGATCTGATGCGAAACGAGGATGAGCTTTGTCTTTGGCGTGACCGCGCGCTCAAAGGCGGCGGCGATGTCATCTACGTTTTTGGGGGCAAGCGGGATCTTGATGAGATTGAGTTTTAGCCCCTCGCGCATTTCACGTTGTTTGAGTGTTGTGATCATTCGCGGATAATCCTGCGTTGTGGTCAGGATCTCGTCGCCGGATTTGAAATCCATGCCCATCAGCAAAATTTCGAGCGACTCCGATGCATTGCGTGTGATCGCGATTTCCTCAGCCGAACAGCCAAACACTTCGGCTAAGCCGGTGCGAACGGTTTCGGATTGCGGCTCAAGTATCCGCCACATCGTGTAAGCGGTCGCGTCCTCTTGCTGCCAGGTGTAGCGGACAAACGCCTCGGTCACCATTCGCGGGCTGGGCGAGACGCCGCCGTTATTGAGGTTGACGATACCCCGCGTCACAGAAAAAGCCTGTTGGATCGTTGCCCAGTAATCTTCATCCATTGCGGCTTCGATCGGTGATAGATGTTCGATATGTTTGCCAGCCGCGACGACTTTGTTGAAAAGCGAGCCGACGGTAGCCGAAGTGAGGGCGGCAAGACCGAGGCCTTTGCCGGCGAAGGAGAGAAATCCACGGCGGTCGATGTCATTTCGATTTGTCATTCATCCTCTCCTTTCTTTTGATTTCTCAACACCAGCATCACGCCTATGACGGCGATGACCAAAAATACCGGCACGATGCAGAGCAAAATTTCGGTCGCGCCGAAGATCATTTATTCTTTCTCATCAACGTCTTTGTTCCTCTCCGGCCAGCTATTCCAAAGCAAAGCTGCTGCGAGAAGGCTAATGATCAAGAACACCGGAACAAAACATATCAAGCCTTCGCTCAAGTTGTAAACCGGATTTTCCATTACCCGGCCAATGACACCACAAGTGCATCGATCTGCTCGCGCGAATTTGTCTCGGTCACGCAGACGAGGAGATCGTTGTCGTGGCCGTCGTAATATTTCGAAAGAGCGAGCCCACCGATGATGCCTTTTCCGCGAACTAATTCGAGTGTCTCAGTCGCCGGACGCGGGCCGCGGACCACAAATTCGTTAAATGTCGGCGACGAGAACGCAATCTCATAGCCATCGATCGCTGCGATCTGGTCTTTAGCGTAGGCTGCCTTTTGAGCGTTTTGCATCGCGACCTCTTGTAAGCCCTTTTTGCCCATCGTCTCCATATATATGGTCGCGGCGAGGGCGATGAGGCCTTGGTTGGTGCAGATGTTCGAGGTAGCTTTTTCGCGGCGGATATGCTGTTCGCGGGTCGATAGCGTCAATACAAAACCGCGATTGCCGTTCTTATCGTAAGCCACGCCGCAAAGGCGTCCGGGCATCTGGCGGACAAATTTTTCCTGCGTTGCAAACAGCCCCACATGCGGCCCTCCAAATGACATCGGCACGCCCCAAGACTGGCCTTCGCCGACGACGATGTCGGCACCGCATTCGCCCGGCGTCTTGAGGAGGCCGAACGAGATCGCTTCGGTCACAACCACAACGAATAATGCTCCGACCGCGTGAGCGGCGGCGGCCAGCGTCTCAAGATCTTCGATGCAGCCAAAGAAATTTGGCGATTGCACGACCAGTGCCGCGGTTTTGTCGTCGAGAGCCTCGAGGCCAATGACACGCCCGGTAGCTTCGTCGAAACCGATCTCAACGATCTCGCTGTCGCCGTGCTGGTCATATGTCGTGGCGACTTCACGATATTCAGGATGAACGCTCTGAGCGACCACGATCTTTTCGCGTCGAGTCACACGCTGAGCCATTAGATATGCCTCCGCCATGGCGGTCGAGCCGTCGTACATTGACGCATTAGCGACCTCCATACCGGTGAGCTGGCACACGAGCGTCTGGAATTCAAAAATGTATTGCAAAGTGCCTTGGGCGATCTCAGGCTGATAAGGCGTGTAGCTAGTGAAAAACTCGCTTCGCTGGATCAGATGATCTACGACCGTCGGCGAAAAGTGCGAATAAACCCCCGCACCGAGAAACGACGGTTTTGTCGTCGCCGTATTTTTTGCTGCCATCGTTTCCATGGCGGCGATGACCTCGCTTTCGGCAAGCGGGTCGGTGACGTTTAACGGACGTCCGAGTTGGACATCTTTCGGAATAGAGCGAAAAAGCTCTTCAGCGTTTTTGAGGCCGACCACTGCCAGCATCTCTTCTCGTTCTTCGAGTGAATTGGGTATATATCTCATCTATAAATATGGAGTTATCAAAAAGTGTTTCCGAAACTACGATAATAGCAAACACATCTCAACAAAGTGAAAAAGCCGCGAGTAAATTGCTCGCGGCCAACCGTGATCCAAGCGAAAAAATAGTACCGCTACGGCCGTGCAAGTTTGAATGAACCGCTGATCTTATATTCTTCGAGTGCTCCGGCATCGGTCACGTTTTTACAGACGCCTTGAAACGTACCCGTAACAAATCCGCCCTGCGCAGGGTTTGCGTCAATAGTGATAGTTCCACCTTTATCGGGCATAAATATAGGGACATTTGAAAAGAGGCTTGTCTGGGCAGAAAAACCAACGCTCGGCCCCGAACCGATGGCAAATGTTCCGGTCTCACCGGCGGGCACCCAGCCATTGAACGTAAAACTTTTATCGTCGTTATTATTACTGGCGCCGTAAAACAAGTTTACGCGGCCCTTGTCGGCGTTAACAGCGTTGCCGTCAGCCGACTGGAACTGGGTCCATTTGATCTCGGTCTTTTGGCCATCACGTTCGATGGTCATCTCAAAAGTGCTGCCTGACCCGGCACTCTTTGTTTTCGGTTTTCCTTTTTGGGCAAATGCCGGAATACACGAGATTCCCGCCAAAACTAGTAATAGAATGACTTTTTTCATACGGAACCTAGCTATGCGGACGCTTCGAGGTATTCTTCGTACTCGGCGGCGGACAGCATTCCGTCAGCTTCGCCGGGGTTGTCCATCTTGATCTTGACCATCCAGCCGTCTGTGTACGGGTCGTTATTGACGGATTCGGGGGTGTCGTTGAGGCCGTCGTTGACCTCAGAAATCTCTCCGGCGATGGGCAAAAAGATCTCACTTACGGCTTTGACCGATTCCACCGAACCAAAAGCCTCGTGGGCGCTAAATTTATCACCGACCCGCGGCATATCGATATAGACAACATCGCCAAGCGAATGCTGTGCGTAATCCGTGATGCCGATGGTTGCGATATCACCATCAACGCCGACCCACTCGTGGTCTTTGCTGTAACGTAAATTTTCAGGAATGTTGTGTGACATAGTTTGGTTGTTGGATCTAGGCCTTTGGCTTTCGTGAAAACCAAGTGCCGTGATCTATTTTTGCCTCTTATAAAACGGCGTTGGAACTACGACCGCCGCGAGATATTTGCCTCTTACCTCAATTCTAATTTCTTGCCCGATCTTTGCCAAGTCAGGCGGTAAAAATGCGAGTCCGATGTTCTTTTTTAAAAACGGAGCGGGAGAACCGCTCGTTACGATGCCCACTTTTTCGCCGCCAACATACACGTCATAACCGTCGCGGGCGATGCCG
The DNA here is from genome assembly GCA_002360555.1 of Chloracidobacterium sp. UBA3360. GTDB lineage: Bacteria > Acidobacteriota > Blastocatellia > Pyrinomonadales > Pyrinomonadaceae > OLB17. The sequence goes on along the minus strand of DEQS01000001.1, from coordinate 17,937 downwards.
GGTTCGGTCATTTCAAAACCCGCGATCTTTCGCGTCAAACCGCTTTCTTTTTGTGCAGCAAGAGCGTTACGTCCTGTAAATCCGCCCTCTTTATCGAGTTTTGTGATCCAGCCAAGGCCGGCTTCGAGCGGCGTGATGTCGTCGCCAAGCTCGTGTCCATAGAGTGACATTGCCGATTCGAGCCGCAGCGTATTGCGTGCCGCAAGCCCGCAGGGAAGTACTCCGCCCTCACTATCATATTTGCCAGTCTCGAGTAGTTTATTCCAAAGCTGCTCAGCGAATTCGGGGGCCGCGTAGACCTCGAAGCCGTCTTCGCCCGTATAACCCGTACGCGAGATGATCGAGTCAACGCCGTCAACCTCGCCGGTCGTGAAGTGATAATACTTGATCGCTCCGAGATCGGTCGCGGTAAGTTTTTGCAAGATGTCTGTCGCGTCAGGGCCTTGGACGGCGATCTGGCAATATTCTGCTGACGCATTTCGCAAAGCGAGATCGTCGTGTTCCGAATGGTGCGACTTGATCCAGGCCCAATCCTTTTCGGTCGTACCTGCGTTTACGACGAGCAGCAGCCGGTCATGGCTAAAGCGGTAAACGAGCAGATCATCGACCACTCCGCCGCCGACGTTGGTCAGAGCAGAATAATGTGCCTGACCGTCTACGAGCTTGGTCACATCGTTGGTCGTCAGGCGATTAACAAAATCGATGGCATCCGGTCCCTCGACCCAGATCTCGCCCATGTGGGAAACGTCAAAGAGACCGGAATGCGTTCGGCAACGCATGTGCTCCTCAATGACACCCGCCGGATACTGCACCGGCATATCCCAGCCGCCAAAATCGACCATCCGGCCACCGAGCGCACGATGAACGCTATTCAAGGGCGTCCGTTTCAGTTCTGTTTCAGACATATACGAGAAGTGTAATTTAGAGGTATTAGCCGAGCAAGTTTACGGGAGAGAATTGTGGCTAATTCTTTTCTTTTTTGACGGCAGCAGGGAGTTTAGCGACCGACGCGATGACATCTGAGCACATGTCGAGTGCGGCTAGGATCAATCCCTTTTCCGCATTGTCGGTCGATCGGTCGAGTTCGGCTTTGAGTACCGGTTGATAGCGGGTTGCTGCGGCTGCTAGCGAGCGGACGGCTTTTGGGAAAAGCGCCTCGAATGTTTTCGGACGCTTTTTGTCCGGCTTCTCGTCTGGGTCGACCACCATTGACTCGGGCCGTTCGGCCAGATTGTCTATGTCATCAATGGCCTTTTGCAGAATACGTTTGATGTCGAATAGCAGTTCTAACCGCGTGCCTGTGGGGGGCTTGCCCCATTCTCTGTCGTCTTTTTTTACTTTCCCTACAACCGGGACCGAAACCGGAGCATTGAGAGCCTCAAATCGCCGGTCGACGGCTTTGACGAGTACATCTATGCGGTCATCGATCTGCTGTGCATCGCGGATTATCTCGACTTCTTCGGCGGTGAGGAAATCGCGGGACTGAGCTACTGCTGTCGCAGTGAATAGTGAACAGTTAATAGTGAATAGTGAAAGAAAGAAGAAAGCGCCGCCAACCATAAATTGAAACGGTCTGTAGCGGGAATGATCGTTTAAGGCTGATCTGAAAAACGTTGTCATATACTATTCAGGCTTAACCGGCTGAGTATTCGGAACGATCGCATCTTTAAAAAATGGCTCTGCGGCTTTGGTTCGCATATCTCTCAAGTGGATCAACAGCTTACGGACATAATCTTCGTATCGTATCGGCATATCCCGGCGGATCCCTTCGAGACGAGTTGAAAACCCGCGAAGTCCGATCTCGATCCGTTTATAATTATCAAGCACCTTAGTGTTTTGGGCATTTTGACGCTCGAGGTGTGCCATCGCGTTGTCCAGCAGGCCGTGAAATCCACCAAGCTCGCGAAACATTGCGTCGAAATCCTGATCGGTATTGAATTTTTCGGCAGCAGACAGGTGCGAGTTCATCAGGTCGAGCGAGAGTTTTGTACGTTCTTTAAGATCAGTCAAAGCATCGAGCTTTTGCCGCTCGATCTTGGTCACAACAATGACCGGCGGCGGGATGGGTTCGGGATCGGGCTGGCCAAAGGCAGTGAATAATGAGCAGTGAATAGTGAATAGGAAAGTGACGCCTGCAAATCCAATGCTTTGCGCCGAAATGGCGAACGCCAGCATTTTCTTCACTTTTGACTTCTCACTTTTCACTTTTAGTTTTTCTTCCCTTTTCCTTCCTTTATAAGCTTTTGCAATTGTGGCAGGCGGAGATTGATCTTTTCAATGTCCAGCTTGTTTGCTACCGGGTCGGCAAGCCGCAGATACGATTGGTAATTTGCCATTGCATCCATGTACTCGGCCAGGTGATCATGAGCGATCGCTAAAAAGTAATACGGCCCTGCGAGCGTTGGCTCTTTTGCCGTCAACCACTCAAATTCGGGCTTTGCCTCGGCGTACCGGTCTAGTTGAAAAAGTGCTGTTGCAAGATTAGCATGCGCCGTCCGGTTATCGGGAACTTTCTGGAGAATATTCCTCAACAAATTTACCGCCGCGTCATACTGCTTGGCCTGAACGAGTGCGGCACCATAACCGACAGCGTGGCTGACATTTGTCGGCTCGATGGCGTTAGCCCGGCGGCAGTACGCCAGAGCTTTTTGCGGGTCGTCCTTTCTATATAAGTTACACAACCTGCCGAGCAACTGGACATTCATTGCGTCTGTCTCTAGCTGTTTTTCAAGGTCGGCCGGATTTTGCGAACTGTTGGCGACGATCTGGCTGCGGAGGCTCAACGCGACGGCGGTTGGTTTAGTGATCGCGTCGAGCTGTTTTAGAGCGTCCTCAAACTTGCCTTCGCCGGCGAGTATGTTTGCCCTTAACAAATAAAGTTCATCCTTATTCTGACCAGATCTTTCGAGGACCGCAGCCAAACTGTTTGCGCGCTGGAGGTCGCCCTCGACGAGAGCTATGTCTGCTAGTTGAAACATCGCCGAGCGGTTATTTGGGTCAAGTGACAGGGTGTTCGTGAGACTGGCCTTAGCCTGTTCGAGTTTTCCGAGGGCGGACTCTAATGCGGCTTTCGCCAACCATAGGGCGGCAGTCGGATTCGCCTTGGAGGTGAGTGACGAGACTTTTGTTAATAGATCTTGAAGGACGGTTTTCGATGCTTTCGTCGTTAACCGTAGCTCAACGAGCGCGGTGAGAGCAGTCGGGTTTTGCGGTTCGGTTTCGAGAGCCTTAATGAGTATCGGTTCTGCCTCTGCGAAGTTGCCCCGTTTTACAAGCAGGGAACCAAGACTCGTCATCGCAAGGGTCCAGTCCGGTTTAAGTTCGACAGCACGGCGAAAACCTTTTTCGGCTTCGTCGTTTTTACCGAGCGACTGCAATGCGGACGCCCGCTGATATTCGGCTTCGGGAAATTCGGGGAGAGCGTTTATGGCCTTTTCATAAAGTGCGATCGCCTCAGCGAGCTTTCCTTTTTCGTGAAGTGCCTGTGCCTCATTAAATATGGCGACAGCGTCATCCGCGTCGTCACTATCCTGTGCCGCGACAGCAGACAGCGAAAAAGCTACCAGCATTAACACCATCACGACGCGAGCAATACGACCGCTGAGGGTGAACGACGATAAAACTGTTTCACGGCTCATTTGCATCAAAGGATAGAGAAATACTAGCATTTGCCCGAAAGTGCGTCTAGGTTAATTCACCTAGCCGCAACATACATTTTAATTGGCATCATTTGCGCTCACTATTAATGGTGAGATAAGATTTTCTAATTGAAAGCGTTTCAATGTTCTTATTTTCCAATCAAATAACGTATGTACTATGAACCACGGATCGCAGCTCAGCAGCGGCGATCTGATGGACGAGTTTAGTAAGATGCGTTTAGATAACTAGCTGTTGTCAGGTTTTGGCGGAAAGTAGATTAGAGGCGTTACCATTTAATATACATCTGGAGATTTTTTACAATGGCAAATCCGATGGCCGACGAAAACCGGCGGTTTCACGGCAGCGATGAAAAGAACCCTTTCGAGGCGATGAGCGAACGCTTTGACCGTGCGGCACGACTGCTCGGCCTTGACGAAGACCTTTACGCAGTCATGCGTGTGCCCAGCCGCGAGATCAAGGTTTATATTCCAGTCCGTATGGACACGGGGCACATACAGATTTTCGAAGGGTTTCGCGTTCAGCACAACTTCGCCCGCGGCCCCGCAAAGGGCGGTATCCGTTACGCACCCGACGTCAGTCTCGACGAGGTCAAGGCGCTGTCGGCGTGGATGACATGGAAATGCGCGGTCGTTAATGTGCCGTTTGGCGGCGGTAAGGGCGGCATTATTTGTAACCCTCAGCAGATGTCCCTGGGTGAGCTAGAGCGGATGACGCGTCGCTACACAGCAGAGCTGATCGATTTTATCGGCCCTGACAAAGACGTGCCGGCTCCGGACATGAACACCAACGAGCAGACGATGGCGTGGATCATGGATACCTATTCTATGCATGCCCGTCATACCGTCACGGCGGTCGTCACGGGAAAACCTGTCGCGCTTGGCGGCAGTCTCGGCAGACGCGAGGCGACGGGACGCGGAGTTTTGTTTTGCGTCAACGAAGCGATAAAACGATTTAACCTGACGCCCGAGACGACCTCAGTTGTTGTCCAAGGTTCGGGTAACGTTGGCGGTATCGGAGCTGAACTCATGCACGCCCAAGGCTACAAGGTCATCGCGATCTCGGATGTCGGCGGCGGTATTCACAATCCAGACGGACTCGACATACCGAACGTGCTCGACTTTCTGCAAAAAAACCGGACGCTTGAGGGCTATCCCGGAGCGGAACAAGTTTCTAACAAAGACCTGCTCGAGATCGAGTGTGATGTGCTCGCGCCGTGTGCGACCGAAAACCAGATCACCTCGGAGAACGCAAACCGCATTCGATGCAAGATCCTCGCCGAGGGAGCCAACGGGCCGACAACGCCCAAGGCCGACCAGATACTTCATGACAACGGCGTCTTTGTCATTCCTGACATCCTTGCAAACGCTGGCGGCGTGACCGTTTCGTATTTCGAATGGGTTCAAGATCGGATGGGATATTTCTGGTCAGAGGCTGAGGTAAATGCCCGTCTTGAAGACAAAATGGTCGCGAGTTTTAACGAGCTGGTGCACTATGCCGACAAGCATAATGTTGATTCTCGGACCGCGGCGTATATGCTGGCGATCGATCGCGTCGCTTATGACACCAGAATGCGCGGTATATATGCATAGAAAAAAGAATGGATATTTTGTCGGCAACGCTTGATTTTCAAAAAAATGTGCGTTAAGGTCGTAGCCAAGGAGAGTTAAAGTTTTTTGTAGTAATCATTGACTTTATCGGTGTACTCCATTATAAACATTACGTTAGTATAGATTTACTTTTTGTGGCCACGCGGAATTTTGCAGGGCTTAGGCATTAGCAAGTTTTCTGTGTGTGCGATTTTTGAGCAGTTTAAGGCTGCAACTATTTGACTGAAATTTTCAATTTTGGCGGAGGAATGTGATGAAACTCGCTATCAAGGCGTACGCTGTTACGCTCATATTATTAATGCTCGTGTTTGCGGTGCCGGCACAAAACTTGTCGGAGAAAGATGACCGTAATACCGCTCCAACAATTGCCGGCCCTACAGGCCTGTTTACCGTTTATGACGGCAAGGTACTTAGAAAAGGTGAATACACCTTTAGTGCCGCTATGAACAACTATGACCGCGATCCGGGTAACGCTGACATTACTTCAATGCCGGCTAACTTCCAGATAGGTTTGACGAATAACCTAGAGTTGTTCTTCAACACGGAAGTCTATCGCGGGATCAAGATCAATTCGCCGCGTAATCTTTCAGGTTTTTACCTGCCGAATACAGGCGGGGCTGGACTGCCAGCGATCGTTCTCGCACCTGGAACGACCGGTTCATTTGCGGGCCTAGCGGTATTCCGCCCCTCTGGTATGCCGTTCGCCGCGTATCCATTCACTGGAGCTAATGCGGGCAACTATCAAATTGCGGCGGGTTCAGGCCCGACCTTTGGATTTCCTCCGGGCAATGCAACACTAGGGCCGCCGCGTGCCGGTAGCTCAGGTGCTTCGCTGTATCCTGGAGTCGGCTCGGTTTTCGGAAGTATTTTGCCGGGTATAGTACTACAGACAGTTACTGTTAGTGGAGCCCAAAGGCCGACAGTCTTCTCGACTGCACCTTCATATCTTCCCGATGCACCATTTGTTTCTCGAACATGGGGCACTTCGTCGTTCAATTCGATGGATGTCGGAATCAAGTGGCGTATTAATAATTCACTCAAGGCGGTCGGCTACGGTGTGCAAGCGTTTTACCGCTGGTATCCTGATTCAGCACAGACATCAGCTGGCTTTAACATGCTTCAACGCGGAGCCGGACCGGGTGCCCGTCGCGGTGACTTCGGTGCTAGCTTCTTTGTTGATGCGCGTCTTGCGAGTTGGGTAAATATGTCGGGTAACGTTGGTTACACGTTTGTATCAAACCCAACGGCGGGCGGATTTACCTTGCTTGACCGTCCTGATGAGTTCACATGGGCAGTTGGACTTGATTTTCCGGTCAATAAGTTTTTCCAGCCGATGCTCGAATTCACGTCAAAGACCTACGTGCGTAGCAGAACGCCTAACGCACTTGAGCAGGATCCTTTTGACGGCATCGCAGGCGTAAGGATTTTCCCGCGTCGTTGGTTTGGTGTTAGCCTTGGTTATCGTATTAACTTTAACCAGCAGGATGCCGACAGCTTTAACGGAGCCACTAACGCAACGAATGTCCTGATTCCTTGCCCGACGACCGTAGTATGTACCGCTCAGTCGTACACGACAACCTCGACAGATTTGCCGAGAGGGTTTGCTGAATCGACTGACCCGCATGGTTACATTGCACAGTTCTTCATCGGTCGTCGCGACAAGCGTGACGGTGATGTTGAGAACAAGGTTGCTAATGTTAACTCGGTCACCTTGAGTGACTCGGTTATATCATTGCCTTGTAAGCCTGGTTTCAGGTCACGCTCAGGTGCTTGCAACGACAGCAAGACCATCAGCGTTCAGACCTCGGCCAGCGATCCTGAAAATGACCCGCTTGTTTACAACTACACCGTCTCTGGCGGACGTATTGTTGGAACGGGTGCTAACGTTCAATGGGATCTGAGCAGTGCTCAGCCTGGAACATACACGATCACGACTGGTGTCGATGACGGTTGCGGCGTTTGCGGCAAGACCGACACACGTACAGTCAAGGTCGAAGAATGTCCAGACTGTGTCCAAGTTTGCGAATGTCCTACCCTTTCGGTCAGTGACGGTGGTGTTGTAGCACCTGGTTCGGCGATGAATTTCACCGCTAACCTTACAGGTGGTGCAAGCGTTACCTATAACTGGTCCGTCTCGGCAGGTACCATCACAAGCGGACAGGGAACCTCGAGCATCTCGGTTGATACGACCGGACTCGCAGGTCAGAACGTAACAGCTACTGTTGATATCGCTGGACTTGATGCAAGCTGTAATTGCACGACCACGGCATCGGGTAGCGGCAGCGTTTCTGCTAAACCTGAAAAGACACTCGTCGATACATTCGGCAAGGCTCCAGACGATGACGTTAAGGCTCGTGTTGATGCGTTCTATATCACGCTCAATAACAACCCCAACGCACAAGGCTATATCATCAACTACGGAACAGCCGCTGAGATCAAGAAGCGTAGAGCTCAGATCATGAAGGCGATCAACTTCCGTAAGTATGACGCAGGCCGTGTGACATTCGTCGACAGCCCGGGTGCTGCTGGTATCAACACCAAGTTCTACCTCGTTCCTGCTGGGGCTGAGGCTAGCAATTGGTAAATAGCTTTGCATCTCTTTAGAGATGCAGACATCTAATAAAGCAGTTGAGGCGGTCATCACCAAGCCTCAACTGCTTTTTTTGTTTGATTTGGCCTGCGGTTGCTGTAAAATAGAGGATGTTTGAAAGTAGTTACTGCAATAAGCCCTTAGCGAAGGGGCTCTTCCATTTCATATTCCGCAAAGTTTTTATTCAGAGGATTTACCAGTTATGTTCAAGATCTTTAGAAACAAAGCCGCGATAACCGCTTTTGCTTTGCTAGCAATATTTAATTCTAGTTTTTATGCCGGGGCCATTATGGCTGCCGACACAGAAACTGAGGCACCTAAATTTGATAACTGGCAGGTCGTCGGGCCCAGCGGCGGGGATGTACGTGTCGTGGCGATCGACCCTAGGGATAAAGATCGTTTGTATGCGAGCACGCTTGATGGCCAGATCCATACGTCTGCAGACGGCGGCAAGAGCTGGCAATTGCTGGTAAATCTAAACCAACCTGAACTGGTGATCGATAATATGTTCGTCGATTCGCGAGACTCTATGAAGATTTATGCATCTGGCCATAGACATAAGTCTCCGGGCGGATTTTTCCGAACGACCGATGGCGGAGCGACTTGGAAGGAATCAAAAGAACTGCATAACGAGTCGATCCACGCGCTTACGCAGTCAACGGTCGATCCAAACATTTTGATCGCCGGGACCATTAATGGTGTTTGGAGATCAAAAAATTCCGGCGGAGATTGGGAAAAGATCTCGTCAGCAACTATGCCTGTAAATATTGATTCTGTGGCGGTCGACCCTCGTTCTACCGAGACGATGTATGCGGGCACATGGTGGCGCGCGTATAAAACGACCGACTCGGGTAAAAATTGGCGACTCATTAAGAACGGTATGATCGACGACTCCGACGTCTTCGCCATAACTATCAACAACAAAAACCCTGAGCATCTCGTGGCGTCTGCTTGCAGTGGTATTTACGAATCACAAAATGCAGGTGAAAAGTGGACAAAGATCCAGGGTATTCCGTCGCAATCACGACGTACGCGTGACATCGTTCAGCATCCGTCGGTGCCGGGCACGATCTACGCGGCGACGACCGAAGGCTTTTGGATGAGCAGCACCGGCGGCAAGACCTGGTCGCTTACTACACAGAGAGATCTCGAGATAAACTCGATCGCGGTTCACCCGGATGCTCCAAACCGGGTCTTTATCGGTACGAATAATTACGGTGTGATGGTTTCGAATGACGGCGGACGAAGTTTTACTCAGACCAATACTAATTTCTCGAGCCGGTTTACTTATTTTGTTACGCCAGACGCCAGCCAACCTAATCGCTTTTATGCCGCGACGCATAATACGGCGACGGGCGGCGGTTTCTTTTTTGTAAGTGCCGACGGAGGTCGCACATGGCAACAGTCACGCGGGCTCGATGTCGTCCGTGTCCGACCTTTTGTTGTGCGCCAGGATGCGACAAACCCGAGCCTGATGTATCTCGGCACCAATGTGGGTATCTATCGATCGGTCGATCGCGGAACATCATGGTCTCAATTGACCGCCGCCAAGGTTCCGGCGAAACCAGTCAAAAAACCGGTCGTGAAAAAGCCTGTTAAGAAAACGGCGTCCGTCGTCGCTACAAACACTCCGGCTTTGGGAGCCGCAAAACTGGTCCCGTCTATTACCGACAAGGTTAGGGTCATCGAGAATCTTCCGGATGGCAAAGGCCTATTAGTTGGTACCGATAAGGGGCTTTACCGCACCTACGATGTTACTAAAGGATGGGAGAAACTTTATTTGGGTGTCGGAATCAACGAAAGCATTTTTGCAGTTCATGTTTCGCCTGCACGTCCCGAAACCATCTGGGCAGGTACGGCGACATCGGGTGTGATCGTGTCGCACGATGGCGGTAAAACATGGACAAAAACAGCGGGAGCGGTCGAAAATGTACCGGTCAGCTCGATCAGGTCCGATCCCAGCCGACCTGACTATGTGTATGTCGGCACGATCCAAACATTTTATTTGACCCGTGACGGTGGTAAAACATGGACGCGGCGCGGCGGCGGCCTTCCGCTCGGTAATTTTACAAGCATATTGATCAACCCAAGTAACGCGGATGAGATCATAGTATCAAGCTCCTTAGATACGGATGGCGGTATGTTTATCTCGACCGACGCGGGCAACAAATGGAAACGCGTTGACGGCAAGGATATGAAACTTGCCAGCCGACGTCTGTGGTCGATAGCTTTTGATCCGCAAAATTCGAACCGCATTTTCGCGGGAACGCACTCATCTGGCGTATATCGAATCGAGAGGGCGGCGGATTAATTACGACATTGATCAATGCATCTAATGGGGCGGCTTGAGATGGCCGCCTCTTTTTGTTTTTGAGTTTGGAAGTTATCTGACTGAAATCTATAATTTTAGAAACGAGGAGCCAACATCTTGAAGCAGGAATCAGCCCGCGAGTCCTTACACGGAAAAACACAATTCCGAATATCGGAACTGCCATTTGCGCAAATTCCCGCACAGTCGCGGCTCTTTCTCGAATTTCAAACCGCCCCGCTTTCGCTAAAACGTTTTTATCCCAACGCAGTCGCCACGCCGTCTGACATCGCCAAATTTGTTCCCGAAGTATTGGCTAACTACCAGACAGATCGAACGGGGCTATGTGATGCACTTGCCGAAATAAATAACAAAGCCGGAGCCGGTGAAAAAACCCTCGCTAACATTGAACTATTGCGTCAGAGCTCGACCGTTGCGGTCCTGACCGGCCAACAGGCAGGGCTATTTACGGGACCGCTTTACACGATCTACAAAGCGCTGTCGGCGATCAAACTCGCCGATGAACTGCGGCTGCAAGGAACCGCAGCGGTTCCGGTATTCTGGGCTGCGACTGAGGACCATGATATTGAGGAAGTTTCCAAGGCTTACTCATTGGCTAATGACGGCGGGTTGTTCGAATCTAAGTACGTTGCGGACGAAAGTTTTATCGGGTTGCCAGTGGGTGAAGTAAAGCTAGATGACTCGGTTGCGGGCTTGATCGACGAGATGCTATCGGAAATGAGCAATACGCCGTTTTCGGCAGGGCTAAAAGCTACGTTGGCTGATTCGTGGAAAGAAGGAACAGGATTTGGCGATGCGTTTATTAGTTCGCTGGCGGCTGTTTTTGCCGAACTTGGGCTAATCTTCATTGACCCGATACATCCCGGGATCAAACGCCTCGCCTCGCCGATATATGTCAGCGCGATCGAAAGGGCAGATGAGATGGTTTCGGCGATCCGCGAACGCGGCCGCGTGCTCGATACAGAGGGCTATCACACGCAGGTGCTCGTTGACGAAGATTATTTCCCGCTCTTTTGGCACGACGAAGAGGGCAAACGCCGGTCTTTGAGGAAAACCGGTGAGGGCGTTTATCGAACAAAAGAAACAAGGGTCGAATTGGCCCGCGACGGTCTGATCGAGCTTGCTAATAATCAACCAGAGCGTTTGAGTCCGGGTGTGATGCTGCGGCCTGTAGTTCAGGACTACCTACTGCCGACGGTTTGTTACTTTGGCGGTGCGGCAGAGATCGCTTATTTTGCGCAAAACAGTGAGGCGTATCGTGTTTTGAAAAGGCCTGTGACACCGATCCTGCATCGTCAAAGTTTTACTATTGTCGAACATAAACACCGCCGGGCGTTGGACAAGTTTGGCCTCGAGTTGAGCGACCTGTTCGCGGGCATTGAGCAAATATCCTTAAAACTTGCAGAACGAGATCCTGCGGACACGGGGCAGTTATTTACAGATGTCGAACAGAAAATAGAGGCGGAACTTGATCGTATCGAGTCGCAGGTTGAGAGTATCGACGCAACAGTCGCCGCAAATTTTGCCAAGCGTCGACGCAAAATGATCTATCATATCGGAGCAACGCGAAAGAAAGCCCTGCTTGCCCAGATGCGAAATGACGAGGTCGCGAGCCGTCAGATTGCGGGCCTATTTGCGTCGTTTTTGCCGAACGGCGGATTGCAGGAACGCAGCCTGAACGTCTTCACATACCTTAATAAATTTGGGCCGAATTTTATCGACTGGCTGTATGCGGCGATCGACCTTGAGGACAAAGATCACAGGATAGTGGATCTATAATATGAACAAGATCAAGGTTTTACCGGACAATTTGGCAAATCAGATAGCGGCCGGCGAGGTGGTCGAGAGGCCGGCGTCCGTTATCAAAGAGCTTGTCGAAAATGCCATTGACGCGGGCGGCACGCGTATCCAGATCGACATCGAGCTAGGCGGGCGGCGGTTGATGCGCATCAGCGACGATGGCGAGGGCATGACACGCGACGACGCGATACTCGCGTTTGAACGGCACGCGACATCAAAGATCCGAACGCTCGAAGATCTCAGTGCGATCGCTACGCTTGGCTTTCGCGGAGAGGCTCTCGCCTCTATCGCGTCTGTTGCCAAGGTCGAGTTAATTACCAAGACGGCTGACGACGAGATCGCAACCCGCGTTAACGTTGAGGGCGGCAAGCTGGTCGATGTCAAAGATGCCGCTCGTGACACGGGTACGACGATCACCGTGAGTGATCTGTTTTTTAACACACCCGCGCGGCGTAAATTCATGCGGTCCGAGGCGACCGAAAATTATCATCTTACGAGCATCGCGACGCACTATGCCTTGGCGCATCCTGAGATCGCTTTTACGATGACCAATAACGGTCGCGAAGTGCTGCGAGTGGCCCCGGCGAGAGATCTGCGTGAGCGTGCGTTTCAGATATTTGGCGGCGGACTGCTTGAGAGCCTGTTGCCGGTCGAGGGTGGACGCGAATACGTTGCCCGTGTGACCGGATTCGTCTCGGCTCCGCGTGAACGGCGGACAACACGTGACGGCCAGTATTTCTTTGTAAATAACCGTTTTGTCCGCGACAAAACCATAGCCGGCGGCTTGCTCGAAGGCTACCGTAGCGTTTTACCGCACGGTGTTTACCCGGTCGCATTCCTGTTCCTCGAACTGCCGCTCGAAGAGATCGACGTAAATGTCCACCCGGCCAAGACCGAGATCCGCTTTCGACGCGGCGAGGCGGTCAAGGATGTCATCGCCGAAGCGATCCGCAATGCCTTGGCTAAAGCGGGAATTACCGGTGATGCAAGGCCGCAGTTTGATAGGTACGAGGCGGAGATACGTCAAAGCGAAGCTGTGAAAATTGATGAACCGCAGCCGGAACAGGCCAATATTACGTTCGAGCCGTCAGTTATTAGACCTGAACCACCGCACTCGGAGGATAGATCATTTTCCGCGACCGCTTTGAGCGAGACTGCTCCGCCGTTGTCATTTGAAAGGGAAGCGACATTGCCAATTGAAAATTCCCCACGGGAAATTCCTTTCAGTTTTGAAACGCTTGCATCTGAACCTGCGACAACGGGTGCTGCAGGCTACGCGGAGCTACCGCCTGTAAATTCTGCTGACAAGCTGACTAGGTCTATTGAGGTCGACCAGGTATCTTCGGCGAAGATCCAGCCTTTGGGCCAGCTACACGAGAGTTTTATCATCGCTGTGGATGATGAGGGCCTTTTACTGATCGATCAGCATGTCGCCCATGAGCGCATCCTTTTTGACAAATATCGCAAGAGCGAAACTGACCGGCCAATTGAGTCGCAAAATCTATTGCTGCCCGAGACGATCGATCTGAGCCCGGCACAATCTGAAGCGTTTCAACTTATCGAAAATGACCTCGAAACTTTAGGATTTGGTGTAATGAAACTCTCAGGACGGACGATCGCTATCAAAAGCATCCCGACAGATCTGCCCGCGTCAGAGGCTCGAAACCTTTTTGCCGAAATTCTCGATACTATCGAAAATGAAAAGAAGGGCTCTCCGAAATTAACATTGCGTGATGACATCGCAGCGAGTCTCGCTTGCAAGGCCGCCGTTAAGATCAACATGAAACTGACGCCCGAAAAGATGCATTGGCTGATCGACCGGCTGCTGGTAACAAGCTCGCCGACGACCTGTCCGCACGGGCGGCCGGTGATTTTGAGATTGTCGATGAAGGATATCGAGCGCGGATTTCACCGAACATAATATGACACCTGATGAGCCTAACAAACTGATCCGCGGCGTCGGTGTGACGGGTGCTACGACGCTCAATATGATCGATATGATCGGCGTTGGGCCTTTCATCACGATGCCGCTTATCATTGCCGCAATGGGTGGGCCGCAGGCGATGCTTGGGTGGATTTTTGGTGCGTTGCTAGTCATCTGTGACGGTCTGGTCTGGGCCGAATTGGGTGCAGCGATGCCGAGATCCGGTGGTCCGTACAACTACCTGCAAGAGATCTATGGCAAAAAGCGCATGGGCCGGTTGATGTCATTTTTGTTTATATGGCAACTCCAATTTAGCGCCCCGCTGTCGATGGCGTCCGGGTGTCTGGGGTTTGCTCTTTACGCGACGTATATTTTCCCGGACCTTGGAAATACTTTATTTCAACAGGATCTCAAAACCACGATCCCGTTCGTCGGCGATCTAAGCGCCAGCGTGCTAGCAACTTACGGAACATTCGTCGCGATCGGAATTTGTCTGTTATGCATGTTTTTGCTGTATCGCAAGATAACGATCATCGAAAAATTTGGCAAATTTTTATGGCTGGGCGTGATGATAACCATAGTCTGGATCATCTTTGCGGGGCTGACCAATTTTAACCCAGCTATCGCGTTTGATTTTCCGCCGGATGCGTTTGCGTTAAAGCCGGAGTTTTTCTTGGGGCTCGGAGCGGCATTGCTCATCGCGGTCTATGATTATTGGGGGTATTACAACGTCAATTTTTTTGCAGGTGAGGTAAAAGATCCCGAAAAGACGATCCCGCGCTCGATCATACTTTCGATCGTGTCGGTTTCGGCCATCTACATCGTAATGAATATCGCGATCCTGGGCGTCATTCCTTGGCGGGAGTTTATGGAAACGGCCAATTCTGACGCGCGGCGTTTTGTTATATCAGTCTTTATCGAGAGGCTGTACGGCAGTACAGCCGGAGTGATCGCTACCATTTTGATAATGTGGACGGCGTTTGCATCCGTTTTTTCGCTTCTCCTCGGTTATTCGCGGGTGCCTTATGCGGCGTCGCTGGACGGGAATTACTTCAAGATATTCTCAAAGGTACATCCTAAACACCGATTCCCATACGTTTCGCTTTTGATGATGGGCGGCATCGCCGCCGCGTTTTGTTTTCTCAGGCTGGCAGACGTGATCGCGGCACTCGTCGTGATCCGCATCATTGTTCAGTTTTTAGCACAGATAGTCGGCGTGATCGTGCTCAGACAAACCAAGCCGGATTTCCCGAGACCGTTCAAAATGTGGCTCTATCCCATCCCCGCCTTGATCGCTATCATCGGGTTTTTATACGTGCTGTTTATGCGGCCTAACTTTCAAAAAGAGGTCAAATATGCCGCGGTTTTGATCGTGCTCGGCGTGATCATTTACCTTGTTCGCTCATACAAACGGGCCGAATTTCCATTCAATAAAGATGACACAGATGAATTACAAATCGAGGCGGCCGAATAAGATGCGACGAATTGTCGCTATCCTATTTTCCTGTGTGGTTATTTGGACTGGTCTTGGTCACGCACAGGTCCGACCGGTAAATGACTACGGAGCGATGGGCCTTGCCCAGCTATTAAAACGCCTCAATACTACAGCTAGCGTGATGATGATCGGCGCCCATCCCGACGATGAAGACTCGGCGCTGGTCGCATATCTCGCTCGCGGCGAAAATGCCCGCACAGCATATCTTTCGTTGACACGCGGCGACGGTGGGCAGAATATCATTGGCCCGGAGCTGTTTGAATCTCTAGGTGTCATACGGACGGAGGAGTTGCTGCAGGCGAGACGGCTCGACGGAGCCGAACAGTATTTCGCAAGGGCGTTCGATTACGGTTTTTCAAAAACGCTCGATGAAGCTAAGTCTAAATGGGATGAAAAGGTGATATTGTGCGATGTCGTCAGGGGCATTCGAACTTTTAGGCCCTTGGTTGTCATCTCTCGATTTTCCGGTACGCCTGCCGACGGCCACGGGCAACATCAGTACGCCGGTTACATCTCGCCGCTGGCCGTCAAAGCCGCCGCCGATCCGCGGCAATGCACGCAGGCGGGCGAGCCTTGGAGAGTCCTAAAATTTTACGCCGGACAAGGATTTTCCGCGGGTGCGACCGCAACTCTCAGACTAAACACGGGTGCGTACGATGCGGTTTTGGGGCGCTCATATTTCGAAATCGCCATGGAAGGCCGCAGTCAGCATAAATCCCAGGGCGAAGGCCGTCTCGAACTCAAGGGTGATCTATTCTCCGGGTTGAATCTTAAGGAAAGCTCCGTGTCCGGAAATGCACCGGAGGTGTCGCCTTTCAGCGGGATCGATATTTCGATAGCGGGAATTCCTGCGATCACAAATAATTCCGAGGAACCGGTCAAAAAGAAGGCTGTTGAACTACAGGCCAAGATCGAAGCGCTTACGGCGAAATATCAGCCATTGGGCAGATCAGCGATACTGTCCGACCTCGTCGCGGCTTACAAACTTGCGGTCGAGTGCGAATGGTCAACTCGGCAGCCGCGGACGAAGGCGGTGTTTCGCGTCGTCGAGGGAAATCTTGCCGCTGCGATCGCAAATGTAGCGGGTATTCAGATCGACGTACTGGCTGATCGTGAAACGGCGGTTCCCGGTGAGAGCATTTTTTCGACGGTGAATGTGTTTTTTCCGAAGTCAGCAGCGATCACGATCAAGGACATATCGCTCACGAAACCGGTCGGATGGGAAGTGGCTAACGCCATAGCTCCGAATGAAACTGCACAAGGATTTAATAGGCGTGAAGCGGCAAACCAGTCTGCATATTTCAATGTCAAAGTGTCTGCTGACGCAAGGCCAACACAGCCGTATTGGCTCGAGGGCCCGCGAGAAGGCGACCTATTTCGATGGGCCGCTAATGATGATCAGAATCAGCCGTTTTCTCCGGCGGATATCGCGGCAAAGGTAACGGTCGATATCGACGGTACTGCCATACCCTTTGAACGCCCAATTCAATTCCGCTATGCCGATTCCACGAGAGGCGAGATACGGCGGGACCTGAACGTTGTCCCGGCCCTTTCCGTCAGCGCCGATCACAAGCTGCTCGTGGTGCCGCAGAGCAGCAAACCACAGACACGAACTTTGACTGTTGGAATTACAAACAATTCGGCCAAAGCGATCGCTGGTGTCGCAGGGTTGAACATCACGACGCCTGACGAATGGAAAGTCACTGCCGCCAACCGGACGTTCAACCTAAAGAAAAAGGGTGAACAGACAACTGTAGCGTTTGAGATCACGATCCCAGCAAAGACAAACTCGGGAAGCTACAACATCGTTGCAAATGCGTCTGTCGGCGAGGGCCTGGCAACGCAGACGATCAATACGATCGCTTATCCGCACATACAGACGCACCGTTTTTATACGCGTGCCGAGACTGAGGTCGAGGTGCTCGATCTCAAGGTCGCACCCGTAAAGGTCGGCTACATCATGGGCAGCGGCGACGAGGTGCCTGAGGCGATACGGCAGATGGGGGGAGATGTCACGATGCTGGAGGAAAAAGATCTCGCGTCGGGCGACCTGACTAAGTTTGATTCTATCGTCGTCGGGGTACGTGCGTCTGAGACGCGGCCTGACCTTTTGGCGAATAATCAGCGGTTGCTGGATTATGTTAAGAATGGCGGGAACGTGATCATGCAGTATCAGCGCGGCAACTGGACCGGCCTTGCTCCATATCCGGTCACGATCGCTGATACGCAAAAGACAGCGGCTGGTTCGATCGCAAGGGTTGTCGATGAGAATGCCAAAGTAACTATACTTGAGCCAAACCACTCAGTTTTCACCACGCCAAACAAGATAACCGACGACGATTTCAAAGGCTGGGTGCAGGAGCGAAATGCTTATAACCTCGTTACATTTGACCCGCAATACACGCCGCTACTTGAATCGCATGACGCGGGTGAGCTAGAAAACAAGGGTGGTCTGGTGATAGCAAAGGTTGGGAAAGGAACTTGGACGTATTGCAGCTACTCATTCTTTCGCCAGCTTCCGGCTGGAGTTCC
>DEQS01000113.1 GCA_002360555.1 Chloracidobacterium sp. UBA3360 | reverse complement strand
CCTTAGTTACTCTTTTAATGCTCTCGTTGTTGGCGATCTCGCCGACATTGATATTTGGGCAATCGAAGAACGACGTTCTAATAAAAAATGCGACGGTGTTGACGGCGGCCAAAGGGACGCTCCAAAATACCGACATTTTGATCCAAAATGGTAAGATCACGCGGATCGGCAAAGGACTTACGGCCCCGGCTGGTGCCCGCACGATCGATGCGACAGGCAAATTTGTAACGCCGGGTATTATCGATGCTCACTCGCACTCGATGCTCGATGCTATCAACGAGGGTTCGTTTTCGGTGACATCAATGACGCGAACCCGCGACATGCTCAATCCGAATGACATTGCGATCTATCGAGCGTTGGCGGGTGGGGTGACTGGTGCGCTTTTGCTGCACGGTTCGGCAAATTCGATCGGCGGACAGAGCACGACGGTCAAGTTCAAATGGGGGCAGCCGGTAGAGGATTATCCGGTCGCCGATGCACCGCCGGGGATCAAGTTTGCGATGGGTGAGAACGTTCGCCGGACGACACAGTCGCCGCAGCCGGGACAGGTTTTGCGTTACCCGCGAACCCGCCAGGGCACGATAGAGGTCATGCGTGACGCATTTATAAGGGCACGCGATTACAAACAATCGTGGGATGATTTTAAGGCAGGCAAGACAAAGGTGCAGCCGCGAAACGACCAGGAATTACAGCCTATCGTTGAGATACTTGAGGGCAAACGGCTTGTCCACGCTCACGGATATCGTTCTGACGAGCACTTGAACTTGATGATATTGGCGGATGAGTTTGGCTTTAGGGTCGCAACGCTGCAGCACGGGCTTGAGGCGTACAAGATCGCACCCGAGATCGCAAAACGCGGTACGGGCGTGTCGATCTTTACGGATAGCTGGGGATATAAGCTCGAGGCGTACGACGCCATACCGTACAACGCGTATATTTTGTGGAAGAACGGCGTTATCGTGTCGATCAACTCCGATGACGACGGTCGTATGCGTCGGCTCAATCTTGATGCCGCAAAGGTCGAAAAATACGGCGGCGTGCCTGCGCAAGACGCTCTGCAAATGATCACACTCAATCCGGCAAAACAGCTAGGGATCGATAAGCGGACAGGTTCGATCGAGGTCGGCAAGGACGGCGATGTTGTCATCTGGAACGCACATCCATTTAGCGTGTTTTCACGCGTCGATACGACGATCATCGAGGGCGTGACTTATTTTGACAGGGCGACGGATGCGCAGATGCGGCTCGATGTCTTAAAAGAACGCGAAACGCTTGAAAAACTTGACGTAAACAAGGCTCCGGGAACAGGCGGCGGGCCGCCACAGAGACCGGCTGACCGCCGACGCGGCGACCGCGACGAGGCCGAGCACGGCGACGGAGGCAACCAATAATGAATTCAAAATGCAAAATGCACAATGCAAAATTATTTCTGATCGCGTTTCTTTCTGTGATCATCTGTGGCCAATTTTCTTTGGTTTCGGCGCAGAATGACGGTTCTCAGCAGAATCAGACCGGCCGTGCCGGAACGTTTGCGATCGTCGGAGCGAGGATCGTTACCGTTTCAGGTGCAACAATTGAGAACGGAACGATCGTAATCCAAAACGGTAAGATCGCGGCGGTCGGGGCTAATGTTCAGATCCCTGCGGGTGCCGAAAAGATCGACGGCAAGGGTATGAGTGTCTTCCCGGGCATGATAGATGCGGGAACGAATATGGGCCTTGCCGAGATCACGCTGGCCGTAAATGGTTCGGTCGATCTTACTGAGGTCGGCACGATGAACGCCAACACTAAGGCGATCAAGGGTATTCACCCGCACTCGGCACACATCAACGTAACGCGCGTCAACGGCATAACGACGGTACTTTCGGCTCCAAATGGCGGGCTGATGTCCGGACAGGCTGCGATCATCAATCTCAACGGCTCAACGCCGGATGAGATGGCGGTCGTTCGGGAATATGCGCTCGTTATCAATTTCCCAAGGATCGCCGGTGGCGGCGGGTTTGGTGGTGGTTTTGGCGGTTTTGGCGGCGGCGGAGCGGCCGTCGATTTTAACGAAGCTGTCAGGCGACGCGACACACAGGTCGAAGAACTGAAAAAGATCTTTAAGAATGCGGAAACATATTTTCGTGCAAAAGACGCATACGCCAAGGACAAAACCTTGCCCTATCCAGCGACCGATCAAAAGCTCGAGGCTCTCGCACCTTTTATGAAAGGCGAAAAGCCGATCATCTTTACGGCGGAGCGCGAACGCGACATCCGCGGCGTTGCCAAATTTGTCTCTGAAATGAAGGTCAAGGGTATCCTGATGGGCGGCCAAGAGGCCTGGAAAGCGGCTGATGACCTGAAAAAGAACAACATCCCGGTTATCTACACCAATATTTACAATCTGCCCGTCCGTGATGATGATGATTACGATTACTTGTTTGCGGCTCCTTCAAAAATGCAAGCGGCAGGTTTGAAATATTGTATTTCGACTGGTGACACCGGGCCTGAGGTTCGCGATCTGCCGTATCACGCGGGGCTTGCGGGTGCGTTTGGCCTGTCAAAAGAAGACGCTCTCAAATCGGTCACGTTGTATGCGGCAGAGATCCTAGGCGTTGCCGAAAAAATGGGTTCGCTCGATGTAGGTAAGGTCGCAAATGTGGTCGTCGCCGACGGCGACGTCTTGCAGCCAACCACGAACATCAAGTACATGTTCATAAACGGACGGATGATCCCGCTGACGAGCCGTCACACGGAGCTGTTTGACAGCTTTAAGGACAGGAAGTAACTGCAGCAAACCGGCACAAAATGCGCGAAGGGTTCAAAATGGGCCTTTTGCGCATTTTCGTTAGTTATTTGTGATATTTTGTTTTAGATATTTATTCACCAAGGAACGATGAACGAACCTCTTTTCGGCATACCAAATCTAGACGGGTATATCGTAATCGGTATCGTTGTATTTTTCAGCCTCGTTGAAACGATCGCTGGTTATCTAACAGCGTCAAAAAAGAAGTTCGGCGACTGGATCCAAGAGGCCGGCGGGTTTGTAGCTCTTTCGTTTGTTTACAAACCGCTGATCGTTTTTTTAGCGTTCTATTTGGGTAGTTTGCTGATCCCGAATGTTCAGAATTACGTCGCAAATTCATATTTGTGGGCCGTATTTCTGATCTATTTATTTATCGATGATATTTTGCAGTATTGGTACCACCGTTTTGGACATGAATACGGTTGGCTATGGAAACTACATCGTCCACATCATCAAGCAGAGGAGATGGGCTTTTTTGTTTCGTATCGCAACGCCGGTTTGTATTATCTGCTAATGCCGAATATCTGGTGGGTCGGGCTAGTCGTTTTTGCGGGAGGAGCCAAGGCCGTAGCGATCGGCCTGATCGTAAAGCAATTGGTCATTATCGGTTCGCACAGCCTGGTGCGTTGGGATGAGATCTTATACAAATACACGTTTCTCAACCCCTTAGCAACGGTCCTCGAACGGATAATCGTCACGCCTGCATTTCACTACGCTCACCATGGCAAATCGATGATCGACGGTGTCAGCGACCCGAACGGTAATTATGGCAATATGTTTTCGATCTGGGATCAGATGTTTGGGACGGCAAAATTTACACGTCAATTTCCAACTGAGATAGGCCTGGTCAATGATCCGAAAGATAAATGGACCGCCAGTTATTTTTACCCGCTCATTGCATCTGAAAAGCCGGACAGCGAGATCTCACGAGGGTTCAAAAAGAATGTGACGACGAAGTCGGAGCCTGCTGTTTGTGAATTTGCGGCGGGTGAAAAGTACCTTTGGTGTAGGTGTGGACGCAGCCAAAACCAGCCATTTTGTGACGGCTCGCACCACGGAACAAAATTCAAACCGCTGCTTTGCACGTCAAAACGCGACGGAAGTACCAAACTGTGTCAGTGCAAACTCACGAAGAGCCCGCCATTTTGTGATAATTCACATTCTGCCGCGTCATGACTTTTGCGGAATCTCCTCACCATCTTCAAAAAACTCTAGGCTTGCGGAGTTAAGACAATATCGTTGTCCGGTTGGCGGTGGGCCGTCGGGAAAGACGTGCCCTTGATGACCGCCGCACCTAGCACAGCGGATCTCGATACGGCGCATTCCGTAACTGTTGTCTTCGATATAGGTTAGGTGATCCTTGTCGAACGGTGCGTAGAACGACGGCCAGCCGGTTCCCGAGTGAAATTTCTTCGCCGAGCTAAATAGCGGCAGCCCGCACAAACGGCAGGCATAAGTGCCGTCTAACTTGTTATCGAGCAGCGTTCCGCAAAACGCCGTTTCCGTGCCGTGATCTAAGAGAATTCGATATTCCTCTTCGTTCAGATCCTGAGCAAGTCGTTCGATGACTTCGGCGGTGAGAGGTGTGACGTCGTAGCCGCTCGCTGATGTTTCTCGTTGTTCGTTAGGCTTCATAAATTTATTCCGTTGTTCTATTTTACTTTAACCTGGAACGGTTGTGTAGGTCGGGGGGTCTCGGATTGAATTTCGAGCAAAGCGGTGGTAGAGTGGTGGCGAATTTGGAGGAACAAAATGAAAAAAATGAATTATGGCCTGCTTTTGTCAGCTGTGATAGTTGGTGGTGCAATCGGAGCATTTCAGGTGCCCGCGACACCCGCGTCAGCCACGTCAGAAATTAACGCTACGACGGACATGGTTCTCAAAACCTGCCGGGTGACAAACTCTAACGGCACGACCGCGACGATCGTCGCTACGGGCAAGGAAGTATTCCTGCAAAACGGAACCTCGCTGACGCTAGTGAGTAGCGACATGCACCAGGGGTTTATTGCGGTGAAGACAAAGGTCGGAAGCAAATTCCCAACGGTGTCGATCATTGCAGACGATACTAACTGTTTGGACTAGAAGTACTGCGTTCCTAAATGGCTGACGTTGAATATCAGCCCCACCAGAACGACGCTGCAATTATGCAATACAGGCCGATGAGGGCGAGGCCCTCGAGCCAGATCGATTCGCCGTCGTAGACGATAAATGCACTCACGATAGCAGTCAGAGCGAGCGACGCAACCAGCATAGGAGGCAATACGAGCGTAAGAATCGAACCGCCTAGGACAAAAGATAACAGTACAAGTATTGGTATCAGACCGAGGGCGATCTGTAGCGAACTGTTTAGCATGATACTGATCGCATAATCCGCTTGATTACGCCACGCGAACTGGATGCCAACAATATTTTCGATCGAATTTCCGGCAATCGCGACGACAACGAGGCCGGTGAACGCCTCGGACAGGCCAAACCTTGTCATTACCGGTTCGAGCGACGCGACGAACCAGTCTGAGACAAATGCCGCTCCGACACCTGCTCCTGCTAAAACAGCGATCGCCAGGCCCATCGACCATTCTGCACCGCCCATTTCTTGTGATTGCGATACAACAGCCGGATCGCCTTTTACTGAAAAATAGGTATTTGCCACAAGCAGGACCAAAAGGACAACCGCCGAAACGACATCCAGCGCATTTACATGGGCTTCGGCGGGGGTGTGGAGTTCTTTTGCAAGTGTTGGGATCATCAAAGCCGCAACTGCGAGGATCATCAACGTTGCTATCATTTTTGGCGGTTCAGACTTGAAACGCTGCGTGCCGTTTTTCAGGCCGCCAAGGAACAATGCTAGTCCAAATACGAGCAGGGCATTGCCGAGGATCGAGCCGATCAGGGCCGCCTGCACAAGTCCGACAAGACCAGCTTTGAGGGCGAAAATACAAACAAAAAGTTCGGGTAAATTACCAAGACTCGCTTGCAATACGCCAGTTGCACCGGGTCCCAGACGGCTGCCGAGCTGCTCAGTCGCATCACCGACGATCATCGCCAGCATCGCAAGGGCAGCCGCTGTAACGACAAACCCAAGGATCGGATTTGCGTGCGCGTAATGCAGAGCCCCGGCGGCTATCGTCGCTATGACGCACAGGGCAATGATGAACTTTTCTTTCTTTTGCATATTTACTTACCGTCGCCGGCGATATGCTTTTCGATCTTTCGCAAACGGTGGGCCATCTCGCCGAGTTTGCGAAATGCGGCTATCGAACGCAGCCAGTCGCTATTTGCAAATGCCGGGACGCCCGACATAATCGCGCCAGGTTCGATATCGTGAGAGGTGGCTGATTTTGCCGTAAGCACGGCGTCGTCACCGATCTTAAGGTGTCCGGCGATGCCGCACTGTCCGGTCAGGATCACTCGTTTGCCGATGTGCGAGCTGCCGGCAAGGCCGGTTTGTGAGCAGATCAGAGCATCCTCGTCGACGGTGCAGGAATGGCCGATCTGGACGAGATTATCGATCTTTGCTCCGCGATTGATGCGGGTCTCGCCAACCGAAGCAGAGTCGATCGCTGTATTTGCCCCAATCTCGACATCGTCTTCGAGCACGACTTTGCCCGTCTGCGGTATCTTGAGCCACTGTTTATCTTCAGTTTTTGCATAGCCAAACCCATCACAACCGATCGTCGAATTATTGTGAATCGTGCAGTTACGGCCGATCTCACAGTTTTCACGGATCGAGACGCCGGAGTGTATCGTCGTGCCTTCGCCAATGCTCACACCGTCGTAAAGCGTCACATTCGGCATTATTCGGACGCCGCTGGCGACATTGCAATTTGCACCGATGACTGCATTTGCGTGGATCTCAACGGCATTTGCGACGGTCGCAGTCGGATCGATGACGGCTGATGGATGGACGAAAGGCTTTAACGCAGGCGCAGGAAAAAACAGCCGCATCGCGAGAGTGTATGCGACATGCGCATCTTTCGTTCGCAGCACGGCGATGTCATCGCGTTCTATAGCGACGCCTTCGTTAAGGAATATCGCTCCTGCCTTGGTGTCCGCGACCTGCGGTGTGTATTTAGGATTGGCGAGAAAAGTTATGTCGCCGGGGCCGGCAATGTCGAGCCCGGCGGTCGATGTGATCTCGATATCATCTGAACCTTGCCCGATGGTCGAGCCTGTTTTTTCGGCGAGTAGCCCTAGTTTCATGAAAAATTCCTTGATAGAAAGTGTCAGCGTATGTCACACTATTTTTAGCAAACAAATTGACCCACGCAAAGCCCTCAGTCTTTGTAATCCTCTTTCCCCGTTCCTTTTTGTAGTTTTTGACAGGAGTAGTATCGCATATGAACCCGACTTTAACAGACCAATCCGCAGTAAAACAATCTAAGAATTACCAAACCTCAGAACGACGCGAGGTCGTGAAAAACGAATTTATATACGGACGGCTTGCACCCAAACCCGCCGCAAACCGCTGGCACAATCTGATAACTACAAATTTTGTCGTTGCCATCGGTAGTCGAATTCACCACGGCACTTGCGAGTTGTATTCGAGCGATATGCAGGTGCGGCTCGGGAAAAACTCGATCTGTTTTCCCGATGTCGTTGTCGTCAATGGCGAACCGGCGTTTGCCGATAATAATTTTGAGTTACTGGTAAATCCGACGGTGCTTATCGAGATATTTTCGTCGCCTTCGCAGACATCTGACCGCACGCAAAAGCTCGAGGGATTTCTTGCGATACCAAAGATCAAGGACTGTCTGCTCGTCAACGAAAACGAAATGCGTATCGAGCATTACGCCCGGCAGAATGCCAAACAGTGGATCTACCGCATCTACAACGAACGCGACGACGTTATAACGCTCGAATCGATCAACTGCAAACTCTCGCTTGCCGAGGTGTATGCGCAGGTGAAGTTGAAAGAATCAGAACTTAGTTCCAAGGCGGTTAATTAAGAAAGTAACCACTAAAAAGCACGAAGGAACACTAAACGGGTTGAAGTGTCTTTAGTGGCTTTTTCGTGTATTTTAGTGGTTAGCTATTCTTACATCAGGTTGACCGGATCGATCTCAACGAAAATCGAGCGTAGGTCGCAGCCGTTGGCTTCGGCATCGGCTAGAGCGATGTCGAGGGTTTCGCGCAGGGAGCGGCGGCTCGCTCCCTTGAGGATTATCTGTAGGCGGTATTCATTTTTTAGACGAGAGATCGACGCCGGGGCGGGGCCGAGTACGCGGACGTGACGTGACGTATTTGCTGCATCTAGCGAACGGCGCAGAATATTGGCGTGCCGTGACGCGTATGCGAGGTCGCGGTGCTTTATCAAAATGCTTGCCAGCACGACGAATGGCGGATAGGCGAGACGTTCGCGAAACTTTATCTCCTCGTTGTAAAACCCTTCGTAATCCTGCTCGCGGGCGTGTCGCAGGGCGTAATGCTCCGGGTAGTACGTTTGGATCAGGACGCGTCCCAGTTTCTCGCCGCGGCCTGAGCGTCCGGCGACTTGCGTTATGAGTTGAAAAGTCCGTTCCGCCGAACGCATATCCGGCAAGCCCAAGCCGATATCGACCGAGATGACACCGACCAGCGTCACGTTAGGGAAATCATGCCCTTTGGCGATCATCTGTGTGCCGACGAGCATATCGAGGCCGCCGTCAGCGAATGTGAGCAGCACATCATCGATCTCGCCTTTGTGCGACATCGTGTCGCGATCGACGCGGGCGATCCGCATTTCGGGAAACTTTTTAGCGAGCTGATCGGCAATGTTTTCGGTGCCTTCGCCGACGAAGTATAGATATTCGCTTTGGCAATGCGGGCAGATACGCGGAGCCTTTTCGCGGTAATTGCAGTAATGGCAAAGCAGCTTACCGTCGCCGCGATGAAAGGTGAGCGTGATGTCGCAATTTTTGCATTTCAGCGTCTCGCCGCATGACCGGCAGAGAACGAACTGCGAAAAGCCTCGACGATTGAGCAGAATAATGACCTGCTCGCCTCTCGCGTGCGTTTCTTTGATCTCGTTCAAAAGCTGGGGTGACAGCGCCACATCTTTTCCAGCTTGTTTGAAAACCTCACG
Organism: Chloracidobacterium sp. UBA3360; assembly: GCA_002360555.1. Lineage (GTDB taxonomy): Bacteria > Acidobacteriota > Blastocatellia > Pyrinomonadales > Pyrinomonadaceae > OLB17. Next base: position 51 of record DEQS01000113.1, on the reverse strand, counting down.
CATGTCGATCAGCTCTGCTGTTGCAAGGCCGCGTCCGCCTATCCGGTCGGG
>DEQS01000091.1 GCA_002360555.1 Chloracidobacterium sp. UBA3360 | reverse complement strand
GCCCGGCAGGGTCGGCCACGGCTATTCGACTGGCTAACGCCGGGGTCAGTGTAATGCTGGTCGAAAAGGCCCGTTTTCCGCGTCAGAAACTCTGCGGCGAATTTATCTCACCCGAATGTCTCGAGCATTTTAACGAGCTTGGCGTCGCCGGGGATATCAAACTTGCAGGTGGCGTCGACATTGCCGAAACGGTCTTTTATTCCCGTAACGGAAAAGGCGTGGCGGTCAAGAGCGAGTGGTTCGGCCAGGTGGGGTCACGCGCGTTAGGGCTCAGCCGAGCCGAGATGGATGATGTTTTGCTCAGGCGTGCGAGGGAAGTGGGCGTATCGGTTCGCGAAGCTACGACCGCCGCCGGGCTGATTTTTGACGGTGAACGGGTAATTGGCGTCCGCCTAAAAGATAAAGACGGTATCGAAACACCGGTCACAGCAAATGTGATTATCGATGCAACGGGTCGGACACGCTCACTCGCGCGTCGTCTCGAAAAAGATACCGGACAGCATAAGCGAGCCGGACACGTAGCATTCAAAGCCCATCTTGCAGGAGCACAGATCGCGGCGGGTGCGTGTGAAATATTTGCCTATCGCGGTGGCTATGGCGGGTGTAACAGCATCGAGAATGGGCTTTACAACCTTTGCTTTATTGCTGATGCCGAGGACGTGAAGCGGCTTGGTAGCGATGCCGAACGAGTAATGCGAGAGGTCGTTTTTTCTAACAATCGTGCGGCCTCAGTACTCGAAAATGTCACCATTGAGAGCGAATGGCTTGCTGTGCCGATCGAACGATACGGTCGCGGCGAGCTCGTTCCCGCACAAGGATTGCTGACGGTCGGTGACTCGGCGGCGTTTATTGATCCTTTTACAGGTAGCGGCATATTGCTCTCGCTTGAGGGTGCGAGGATCGCTGCCACCGCTATCGCTAAGAGCTTCGCGGCTGGTCGCGATCCGGAAACTTTGGCGATAGAATATCAACGAAAATACTCGTCTGCGTTCGACGCTCGTCTGCGGGTTTGCCGCATCTTACGTCACGCGGCGTCGATGCCGTTTTTGGCTGACGCGACAATATCAGTGTTGCGGGCAAGCGGCGGGCTTGGCCGTCGTCTGGCAATGGCGACACGGCTTGCGACGCGACGGGCGTAGTGTTTGACACCAACTAAGTGAGTGTCTAAAATCGCGATAGTCACTAAAAAATTGGCCTTTTTAATATGAGCAATACCGGAATGATCAGGGTCGGCGTTGAGATCCGCACAAATGAGCTGAGGGCGGTCGCTGTTGATCAGGACGGCCAGCTTGCTGCGACGCGGTCGATAGCTTTTGACCCCGCCGAAGAAACCGCGCAGCAGGTCAAATCTCTAATTGGCGGCCTCAAAAAAGATGTCGGTGATTTTGATCGGCTTGGTGTTGCCGTGCCGGGACTCGTCGATCAGGGAACGCATCGGGTCGCATTCTCGGCTCATATTCCCGAACACTCAAATTTTGATCTGATAAAAGAGATCAGCAGTGCCACAGGGCTGATCGCGTCTATAGAGAACGACGCCAATTCCGCCGCTTACGGCGAATTTATACTTGGGGCCGCACGCGGCAGCAATAATTTCTTTTACGCAACGCTTGGCGAAGGCGTCGGCGGAGCGTTTATACTCGGCGGCGAGATCTGGCGTGGAGCGTCGGGTTTTGCTGGCGAATTTGGCTTTGTTCCTATTAATTCTGAGGGCATGCGCCTGGAAGAGGTCGCATCGACTGAGAATATTGTCCGGCGGACCAAGGCTCGTTTTCATCAGGACAGTACATCATCGCTCAATTCGCTGGACGAAGAGGCGATAACGCTTGATAGCATCATCAACGCTGCCCGCGAGGACGATGATTTTGCTCAGATGATGCTCGAACGCACCGGCGTCTACGTCGGCACGGCGGTCGCGAGCGTCATCAATCTGCTAAACCTGGAAAAGGTTGTCGTCGGCGGTGAGATCATGGACGCTAAGAATCTAGTACTCGACGCGATCATCGAGCGGGCACGCGAGCTGTCGTTCGCTCCATCATTTGAGGCGGTAAGCATTGTCGAGGGCGAGTTGGGGGAATTTGCTGCGGCGACCGGTGCGGCGTTGCTTGCGGAAAAGTAATTAGGGAAACGAGAGAATTGTTATTCTGTTAATTAAGGCAACTTATTTAACGGCGATTGCTCTTGATCGTAGATTTAGATATTTTTTTTATTGTGCAATTTGCGGATTTTCTAAGTTCTTGTAATATTAGTAGCAGTTTTACGGTTCGCAATTTTTATTTAGACAGGTTGATCTGATCCCTTCTCGAACGCTTTGCCAAGGCAAAGTATACGGGCAGGATAGGTCTGAATTTCTTGGTCGTCCTTCAGCGAATAGACTAAACAATGGCGCAATTCTTTAATAAAAGTGCAAACAACATCGCGAGGATCAGCATGGTCGCGGCCGCTGTTCTAGCTGGCGTTGGCGGATTTGCGTTCACTCAGTTCTCGAGATCCTCGTATCTGACCGGACGTTACGTCGAAAAGCAGCAGCCAGTGCAATTTAGCCATAAGCATCACGTCGGCGACGATGGGATCGATTGTCGCTATTGCCACCAAACAGTTGAGACGACTGCCACGGCGGGTATGCCGGCAACGCAGACCTGTATGAACTGTCACAGCCAACTTTGGGCGGACAGTCCATATCTTGAGCCGGTACGTGCAAGCTTTCGCGATAATAAACCGATCGAATGGGAACGCGTGCATGACCTTCCCGAATACACATATTTTAATCACAGCATCCACGTCGCCAAGGGCGTAGGTTGTTCGACGTGCCACGGCCAGATCGATAACATGCCGGCGGTTTTCCAGGAAAACACTCTGCAGATGGAATGGTGCATCGCATGTCACCGCGCACCTGAGAAATTTATCCGCCCTAAGAAAGAGATCTTTAACATGGCTTGGCAGGACGGCGATCTGGATGAAAAAGAACGTAAGCAGTTGAAAAGCGATCTGAAGATCCGCAGCAAAGAAATGATGACGAGCTGTTCGACCTGTCACAGGTAAGAACCGAAACACAGAAGAGTTGAAAAACTTTATGAAACGACCGCAGACCACGCAGAACGATAATTTGATCGGGGAAACAGCCTCAGAGATATCTGTGTCCTCTGTGGCCAAATTTGCTTCTATACGCGATCAAATACTTGCTCAGAACGGTAAGGAATATTGGCGCAGCATTGAGGAACACGCCGACACACCCGAATTCAGAGAGTTAATTGCCGAAGAATATCCGCACGAGATCGAAGAGTGGGACAATGGCCTGAGCCGTCGAAATTTTGTAAAGGTCATGGGAGCTTCGCTCGCCCTCGCGGGTTTGAGCGGATGCGTTATCCAGCCGCCTGAGAAGATCGTCGCCCCGGTCAGGCCGACCGAGGGCAGCCTGCCGGGTAAGGCAGAGTATTTTGCTACCGCGATGTCGCTTGGTGGCGTCGCGACCGGTTTGCTGGCAAAAGCTTACGAGTTTCGTCCCGTTAAGATCGAGGGAAATCCCGAACATCCGGGCAGCCGTGGTGCGACCGATGTGCTTGCACAGGCTTCGCTGTTGGGGATGTATGATCCCGACCGTTCACAGGAAGTGACGTTTCGCGGAAACCCAAAAAACTGGGAAGCGTTTATGACCGAGTTTCGTGCGGTCATCGAGGAAAATCGCAAAGACGGCGGAGCGGGCGTTCGCATCCTGACCGAAACGGTCACCTCGCCGACGCTTATCGATCAATTCGCTAAGATCAAAACGGAGTTGCCCAACTCTAAATGGATACAGTACGAGCCGATCAATACCGACAATGCTATGGCTGGTGCCAAAATGGCGTTTGGCTCGCCCGTCCAGACTATATACAAATTTGATAAAGCCGAGAGGATCTTGTCGCTAAGTGCCGATCTTTTCTCGGGTTTTAACGTCGCATACATTAAAGATTTTGGTAAGGGCCGTGCTTTTTCTGAGGAAAAGAAAGAGATCAATCGCCTCTACTCGATCGAGACGACCATCAGCCTGACCGGAGCCAAGGCCGACCACCGCATTGCGGTCAAGCCGAGCCAGATGGCAGAGGTTGCGAAGGCTGTGGCGAACGCCGTAGGAGTCGCCGGTGCGACATCGACCTATACGGAAAACGCCCCGTGGATCGCAGCGATGGCAAAAGATCTGGTCGAGCATAAGGGCAAATCGATAGTCGTCGCAGGAGACAATCAGCCGCCGGTCGTGCATGCTCTCGCTCACGCGATGAACGCTGCTCTCGGCAATGCCGGACAGACGGTCGTTTATACCGATCCGATGTCGCCCAACACCGATAAGGCGCAGGTCGAGCAGTTCAAAGAGTTGATCGCTGACGTCGATGGCGGAAGAGTCAAATTGCTCGTCATCCTTGGCGGCAATCCGGTCTATAATTCGCCGGCAGATATTAAATTATCGCCGGAGCGGATGAAGAAAGCGGGGATGACTGTTCATCTCGGCCAGTATTTTGACGAGACCGCGGAGAACTGTTTTTGGCATGTGCACGAAAAGCATTATCTCGAAAGCTGGAGCGATGCTCGTGCTTTTGACGGTACTGTTTCGATCATCCAGCCGCTGGTCGCACCGCTTTACGACGGCAAAAATGTTCACGAAGTCGCACAGCTTTTCATGAAAGAAGGCTTCGACAAAAAAGATTCGGATATTGTCAAAGAATATTGGCAGCGAACAAATATCACGCCCGCCGCAGCCGTTCCGGTCGCTAAAGAAGAGCCGAAAAAAGAAGAGCCTAAGAAAGATGAGGCAAAGGCTACGGAGCCGAAAGCTGAGGAACATAAGTCGGAAGCCCCGAAAACAGAAGCTAAGGTTGCGGAGCCCACCACCACGGCCGGCAAGGAAGCTCCGAAAGCCGCGGCTCCGCCGGCGAAAGATGCCCCTAAGGCCGCTGTACCCGCTGCGGTTCCTGCCGGAACATCGCCAAAATCGTTCGAAGACAACTGGCGTAAAGCTATTCACGATGGCGTCGTTCCGAACACGGCTGCTGCTGTTAAGACGGTAACGGCGACAACGGCGTTTTTGAGTCAGCCTGAGACAAAACCAGCCGCGTCGGGAAGTGTTGAAATATCGATCTTGCCTGATCCGTGCGTCTATGACGGGCGTTTCGTCAATAACGGTTGGCTGCAGGAGCTGCCAAATCCGCTTAACAAGATCACCTGGGAAAACGTGGCCCTCATCAGCCCCGCAACGGCCAAAAAGCTTGGAGTCAACACCGGAAACGACGAAGACGAAAAGAGCGGCGGTGTTCGTGGAACGAGTTTCATCAACACTCGCGGCGGCAATATGTCGTCGGATCTCGTGACGATGAAATATCAGGGCGGCGAAATAACAAAGCCGGTCCCGATGTGGATCACACCCGGCCAGCCGGACGATGTCGTCACGATCTACATGGGCTATGGCCGCACGCGTGCGGGCAAGGTCGGCACCGGGCTTGGCTACAGTGCTTTTGATGTGCGGCGTTCGGATGCGATGGATTACGGGTTTGGCGAGATCGCCAAACGTAACGAGACGACGCAGATCGCTTCGACACAGATCCATTTCAATATGGAAGGCCGCGATATCCTGCGTGTTTGGGACATCGACGAATTTGAAAAAGACCCGACCCTCGGCCATCAGCACGACGAATACCCGAAATCGATGTATCCGTACGAGCAGCATCAGGCCGTTTATAACCAAAATTATAAATGGGGCATGACGCTCGATATCAATTCATGCGTCGGCTGTAACGCTTGCGTTATCGCTTGCCAGTCGGAGAACAATATCCCCGTCGTTGGTAAGGAACAGGTCGAGCGAAGCCGCGAAATGCATTGGCTGCGTATCGACGCTTATTATGGCGGCGACGATGTCAACAAGCCCGAGGGGCCGCATTTCCAGCCGGTTCTATGTCAGCAGTGCGAACAGGCACCGTGCGAAACGGTTTGCCCGGTCCACGCGACGGTCCACAGTGCTGAGGGTTTGAACGACATGGTCTATAACCGCTGTGTCGGAACGCGTTATTGCTCAAATAACTGCCCGTACAAGGTTCGACGATTCAACTTCCTGCTATATCAGGATTGGAACACCCCGCAGTATAAGCTGATGCGAAACCCTGAAGTTTCGATCCGCAGCCGTGGTGTGATGGAAAAATGTACATATTGTACGCAACGCATCTCCGCCGCCCGTATCGAGGCTGAAAAAGACGGCCGCAAGATCCGCGACGGCGAGGTTGTCACTGCGTGTCAGGCGGCTTGCCCGACCGAGGCGATCACGTTTGGCGATATTTCGGACCCGAACAGCAAGATCGCGAAATCGAAGAAAGATCATCGCAATTACATTTTGCTAAATGAACTGAACACTCAGCCCCGAACGACATACTTGGCAGGGCTCAAGAATCAGAACAAGGAAATGCCGGATTACAAGGCGCCGGTCAAAAAGGCGTCGACTGCACCAAAAGCCGAGACCAAAACTGCGGGAGGCGAAGGGCACTAAGCAATTTTAGCCTTTAAGATTTATGAAGGACGATAAAGAACTTCAAAAGAAACTGCACCCCGCAATGCTCGAGGGCGACCACTCGTTTGCGAGTGTGACCGACAAGATCAGTGACGTTACGCTGAAAAAGCGCACGCCGTTTCACTGGTTCATCGGGTTTGGGCTCGCCTTTATGGTCGCTCAGCTGTTGCTCTTTTCGGTAATGTGGCTGCTCGCGAACGGTATCGGCGTCTGGGGAAACAACCAGCCGGTCGGTTGGGCATTCGACATTATCAACTTTGTTTGGTGGATCGGTATTGGCCACGCCGGAACGCTGATCTCGGCTATTTTGCTGCTTTTGAACCAAAAGTGGCGAACGTCGATCAACCGTTTTGCTGAGGCAATGACGCTTTTTGCCGTGGCCTGCGCCGCCATGTTTCCGTTACTTCACACAGGACGTCCATGGCTTGCGGCATATTGGCTGTTCCCGTATCCAAATACGATGGGCATCTGGCCCAATTTCCGTAGCCCGCTGATCTGGGACGTTTTTGCGGTTTCGACTTACGCAACGGTTTCGGCTCTGTTCTGGTACGTCGGCCTGATACCGGATCTTGCGACACTTCGCGACCGGGCTAAGAATAAGTATTTCAAGTTTGTTTACGCCGCTCTTTCGTGGGGCTGGCGTGGATCGGCTCGTCATTGGCACCGTTACGAGATCACGTATCTGATCCTCGCGGGGCTTTCGACGCCGCTCGTACTTTCGGTACACTCGATCGTTTCGTTCGACTTCTCGGTTTCACAGGTTCCGGGATGGCATGCAACGATCTTCCCGCCGTACTTTGTCGCGGGAGCTGTTTTTGCAGGGTTTGCGATGGTGCTAATTCTTTGTATCCCCCTGCGAAAGTGGTATCGGATGCAGGATTTTATTACCCATCAGCACCTTGTCTATATGGCAAAGGTCATGCTCGCGACCGGCTTGATCGTAGTCTATGGCTATGCGATGGAAGCCTTTTTCGGCTGGTACAGCGGAGCGCAGTATGAGCTATTCATGGTCAAGAACCGCATTTGGGAAGGGCCGTATTGGTGGTCGTATTGGTTGCTGATCTTTTGTAACGGCATTTCGATCCAGTTTTTGTGGTTCAAACGGTTTAGGGAAAGCGAATTTTGGCTGTTTGTCATCTCGATCATCGTCAGCGTCGGCATGTGGCTGGAGCGATTCGTTATTATTGTGACGAGTCTGCACCGCGACTTTCTGCCCTCGAGCTGGGCGATGTATAGTCCGCGCGTTTGGGACTGGACGATGTTCATCGGCACGATCGGATTTTTCTTTACGCTGATATATCTTTTCGTCAGATTTGTGCCGATCATCTCGATATTTGAGGTAAGAACGCTGCTGCCCGAAGCTAATGTTCACGGGCACCAACAAGATTTTGAGGAGAACGTGAACGAGGTCGAATATACATACGACCGGACCGATCCGCCAAACGAGTAGGCAGTGAACTTTTGATAGTTATGGAAAGCAAACTTCACGGGATAATGGCTGAGTTTGATACGCCTTCGGATCTGGTAGATGCGGCGCGTAAGGTTCGCGATGCGGGCTATACGAAAACGGACGCTTTTTCGCCGTTTCCGCTGCATGAGATCGATGAAGCTCTGGGCATCAAACGGAGCATACTGCCGTACCTGATATTTTGCGGCGGCATTACGGGGCTGTTGTCCGGCATTGGCCTGCAATATTTTGTCCATGTATTTGATTGGCCGATCATCGTTGGTGGGCGTCCTCATTTCAGTTTGCCGGCATTTATTCCCCCGGCGTATGAGCTGACGATCCTTTTCTCGGCGTTTGTAGCGGTTTTTGGCATGTTGTTTCTCAATGGCCTACCGGCTCCATATCACCCGGTCTTTAATGTGCCGAGATTTGCTCTCGCTACGCGAGAAAAGTTTTTTCTCATCATCGAGTCAAAGGACGAAAAATACGATTACGCGGAAACGAGAAGTTTTATGGAAAGCCTAGCCCCGCAGGAGGTGTTTGATGTTGAAGAATAAACGCAACTACCTCTACGGCCTTTTGCTTATTGCCTACTGTCTGCTGACTGTCGGCTGTGGCTTGCGTTTTGATATGCAGGACCAGCCGCGTTACAAGGTGTATAAGAAGAGCGAGTGGTTCAAGGACGGCCTGTCAACACGCGACCAGGTCGCGGGAACTGTGGCCAGGGGGCATTTGCACGACAATAAAGCATTTTATACCGGTAAGATCGATAATCCGGACCTCAATGCCGTAGTAACGAGCACCGTTACATCGACAGGCAATACGTTAGTGACCAGTTTTCCTAATGACATAGACGAATTTCCGATCCCGGTCACCAAGGAATTGGTCGATCGCGGACAAGATCGCTACAACATCCACTGCATCGTATGCCACGGCCCGGTCGGCAATGGCGACGGTATGGTCGTGCGACGCGGCTTTCCAAAACCGCCGACCTATCATGACGACCGTCTACGAAATGCTCCGGTGGGACATTTCTTTGATGTGATGACAAATGGTTGGGGCCGGATGAGTAGTTATTCTTATCAGATACAACCAGCTGACCGCTGGGCGATCGTTGCATACATTCGGGCTTTGCAGGTCAGTCAGAACCCGGACGAAAGTCTCAAAATGAGCACAAAACCTGAATCGAATACGCCTGCCCCTAAGCCGGCTGAGACAACCAACGCGAACACGAACGGAGGACACCGCTAAATGGCAAATCTTGATGACTATCAAGCACCGGCCGTGATCAACCGTTGGCGAACACTCGCTCTCGGTGCGGGGGGGATTGCCGTGCTCGCTTGGGGCGTCGGAACATACATGAACCCGGAACAGGGCCTGCGCTCGTGGCTGCTCGGCTTTATTTTCTGGGCCGGCATCACTTTTGGCTCTTTGGGCGTATTGATGCTCCAGTATCTGACCGGCGGAGCCTGGGGTGTTGTTATTCGCCGCACGCTTGAGGCGGCGACGCGTACATTTCCTCTAGTCGTTCTTCTGTTCATACCGCTGGCGATCGGCGTTTGGACGCATACATTTTTTGAATGGACGCATCTGCCGGCCGACGATCCGATCATGGCCCATCGCGGTGTTTATATGACACCGTGGTTTTGGATCGTGCGTGCCGCCATTTATTTCGCCGTGTTCGGCTTTATGATCTATCTTCTGAACGGATGGTCGGTGAAACAAGATAAGACGGAAACGGTTGAAGAATCGCGTTTAGTGCTCGAGAGAGCCTCGCGTTTCTCCGGCCCGGCAATGGTCTTTTTTGCATTGGCTGTGACATTTGCGGTCGTCGATTGGATGATGATGCTCGATGCTCATTGGTTCTCGACGATGTGGGGGCTGTTGTTTGTTGCCGGGTGGGGCTTGAGCTGTTTTTGTTTTTCCGTAACGATACTCGCAAACCTTTCGGACACGGCCCCGATGAACCGCGTGCTTGGCAAACGCCATTTCCACGACCTCGGTAAGCTTATGCTTGCGTTGACCATGGTCTGGGCATATTTCAATTTTTCGCAGTTCCTGATCATCTGGGCAGGTAACCTTCCCGAAGAAACGACCTGGTATCTGGCGAGAATGAAAGGAGGTTGGGGCTATGTCGGTATCGGTTTGATCCTGTTCCACTTTGCTTTTCCATTCTTAGTTTTGCTCCAGCAGGATTTCAAGCGAAAAGCACGTTGGCTGGCATCGCTCGCTATGTTTATTTTGGTGATGCGTATCGTCGATATGTTTTACCTGATCGGGCCGACTGATCGCGTGTCGGGCACGTTAGAGCAGGGAGCATTCTTTATTAGCTGGATGGATATCGTCGCACCTATTGCGGTCGGCGGCATTTGGTTATGGTGGTTTTTTGGTCAATTGCTCAAACGTCCAATGGTACCAGCAAAAGATCCGTATTTTGAAGAGGCCGTCGAGCACGGCCACGGGCATTAGTTAACGGTGGCAGAGTAAAAACTGATATGTCGTCAAAGAAACATAGTGACAGCGTCGCAGACCTTAATAAGGCCTACGAAGAGAACGAAATAGGGCTGAAGGGCATCGTTTCGTTCGCGGTCGGGCTTTTTTTCCTGATCGTTATCACGTTTGGCTTGATGTGGGCGATGCTCAATGTCCTCAGGGACTACAACAAAGAGAACGCCGGCCCCGCAAACCCTATGGGAATGAGCGAAAAGGAACGGCTTCCCGCAGAACCTCGGCTTCAAGCCGCTCCCGGTTTCGGCGTTGAGTCCGAAAAAGGCTGGGTAAATATGGAGTTAGGCCCTCCACAAGCCGAGTATCGCGAGCTGTATAAGCAATGGCTCGTTCTTTGGGAACATGGCAAAAAGGACGCAAAGACCGGCACGGTGACCATGATGCCTATCGACGAGGCAAAGGAGAAATTCCTTAGCCAAAATGTAAAGGCAAAATCAGGTGCCGAAGCCGAAGCGTTACTTAAAAGCTCGCTTGCCTTTATTTCAGAATCGAGTGCGGGGCGTATGGCATCGGAGAAACGCCGGTAGACCGGAAGGCAAAAGTAAAAAGTGAAAAGGCAAAATGTAAAAGTAAATATTCTGATATCCAAGACCTTTGGTCGTGGGGGCAGAGTTGCTCTTTGTCTTTTACTGTTCACTATTCACTGTTCACTATTCGCTTTCTCCGCTTTCGCTCAAAAAAACGAGCACTACAATTCGCCGCTTTATAGCCCGCGAACGTACGATCCAGCGATGTCCGAGCCTAACGGTCTGCCCGAACCGTTGAAAACTATCGGTATCGAGCAAAAGCTTGGGGCTCAAATGCCGATGGATGTTGAGTTTAAGGATGAGGAAGGCAAGACGGTCAAACTTGGCAGCTACTTCAACACCGGACGGCCTGTGATCATCGCATTTGTCTATTACGAATGCCCGATGCTCTGCAATCAGGTGCTGAATGGACTTAGCGGTTCCTTAAAGGGGATAACGTTTGATGCCGGAAAAGATTTTGATGTCGTCGCGATCAGCTTTGACGCCCGCGAAAACGACAAGCCTGACCTGGCTAAGAACAAAAAAGCCGCTTATGTCGAACGATACGGCCGGGCCGGAGCTGAAAAAGGGTGGCATTTTCTGACGGGAACGCAGGAATCAATTGATAAGGCGACGGCCGCCGCGGGATTTAGCTACAAGTGGGACGAGAAAAGCTCTCAATTTGCCCACGCCGCAGGTGTGATGATCGCGACTCCAGAGGGTAAGCTTTCGAGGTATTTGTACGGCATAGACTATTCGCCGAAGGACATAAAGTTCGGCATCATGGAGTCGAATGAGAACAAAGTTGGCACCGCCGCTGAGCAGTTGTTGCTGTATTGCTATCACTACGACCCCTCGACGGGTAAGTACGGCTTGGCGATCTTGCGTGTAATGCGAGTGGGCGGTGTACTGACTCTTGCACTAATGGGCGTGATGGGATTTGTTTTTTGGCGGAGAAATAAAAGAAAGGCAGTAGATGGTGAGTAGTAGTTGATCGCCCGGGCGGCTTACAACTGACAACTGAGTTATGCAGAACACAACGTGGGTACCATTATTTCCGGATCAGGCCTCGACTTTCGCGTGGCAGGTAGATGCCCTGTATTTTTACCTGATCGCTGTGAGCGTTGCTTTCACGATTCCTATCGTGGTGGCGATATTTTTCTTCGCCCTCAAATACCGTGAAACCGAGAAATATGCGACGCCGGAAGAAATGCATGGCTCAATGCTTCTCGAAACGGTTTGGTCGATCATCCCGTTCGTTATATCGATGACGATCTTTATTGGCGGGGCTCTTGTATATTTTAATCAATATACTCCTCCCGAAGACGCGATGGAGGTCTACGTTGTCGGTAAGCAGTGGATGTGGAAGGCCCAGCACCAAACCGGCCAGCGTGAGATCAACGAGCTGCATGTCCCGGTTGGACGCAAGGTCAAGCTGACAATGACAACTGAAGACGTGCTGCACGATTTTTCGATACCGGCATTTCGTACAAAAGCTGACGTCGTTCCGGGTCGCTACACTTATATGTGGTTCGAGGCGACAAAACCTGGTAAATATCATCTGTACTGCGCCGAATACTGTGGCCTAAACCATTCAGGCATGGTGGGTTGGATCTATGTGATGGAACAGCGTGATTTTGACAATTGGTTGAGCGGCAGTGTTTCGGGCCAGACGCCTGTCGAGATGGGCAAAGATCTGTTTACGAACAAGCTCGGCTGCGCATCATGTCATGCTGGTGGCCCTGCTCAACGCGGTGCCAAGCTCGAAGGGATCTATAACCACGATGTGAAATTGGTCGGCGGGGCCACGGTCAAGGCTGATGAGCAATATATTCGCAATTCGATCCTAAACCCGTCATCACAGGTTGTCGAAGGATTTCAGCCGATTATGCCGACATTTAAGGGACAGGTGACAGAGGAGCAGCTCAATGCATTGGTAGCATATATCAAATCGCTAAGCCCCAATGCCGCTGCCTCAACCGCGGCGATGCCGGCGACCCCGGCGGCAAATGCAAATACGCCAGCTGCTAACAAGCCGGCTGCAAAACCGGCCGCGAATGCTAATAAGTAGTTTTTAAGGATTATGAACGCGCAAACTGCAATCACAGAAGGTCACGCCGACACACCAAAGGGCAATTATTTGACCAATGGCTCGACGCTGGCATCGTGGCTACTGACCAAAGATCATAAACGCATCGCGATCATGTATCTGATCTCGGTTTCGGTATTCTTTATGATGGGCGGGCTCTATGCAGCCACTATCCGTTTAGAATTGCTGACACCGGCAAGCGATCTGGTCGAAACGGCGACGTATAACAAGGTGTTCACCCAGCACGGCATCTTGATGATCTTTTTCTTCTTGATACCGTCGATACCGGCCATTTTGGGTAACTTCCTGCTGCCCCTAATGATCGGTGCCAAAGATCTTGCTCTTCCGCGTATCAATCTTCTTAGTCTCTATATCTATTGGCTCGGTGGTGGGCTCACTCTGTTCGCACTCATGCAGGGCGGCGTTGATACCGGTTGGACGTTCTACACTCCGTACAGTACGACATTTTCGAATTCGTTCGTTATGTTTGTCGGCCTAGGTATTTTTATTAACGGCTTTTCGTCGATCCTTACGGGCTTGAACTTTATCGTCACGATCCACACGATGCGTGCTCCGGGAATGACCTGGTTCCGCATGCCTTTATTTGTTTGGGCTCATTACGCGACTAGTCTTGTGATGATCCTCGGAACACCGGTCGTTGCGATCACAGTGCTCCTGCTCGCGATCGAGCGTGCAACACACGTTGGGATATTTGATCCGTCGATCGGCGGCGACCCGATCCTGTTCCAGCACATGTTCTGGTTCTATTCTCATCCGGCGGTCTATATTATGATCTTGCCGGGAATGGGTGTCATTTCTGAGCTGATCTCAAACTTTTCGAGAAAGAAAGTTTTTGGTTACGAATTCATCGCTTTTTCGAGCATCGCGATCGCCGTCTTTGGCTTCCTCGTTTGGGGTCACCACATGTTCGTCAGCGGCCAGTCGATCTACGCAGGAATGGTTTTCTCATTCCTAACTATGGTCGTGGCGGTGCCGTCGGCGATCAAGATGTTTAACTGGACGGCCACCTTGTACAAAGGTTCGATCTCGTTCGACACGCCGATGCTATATGCCATCGGATTTATGGGATTGTTCCTGATCGGCGGATTGACCGGACTATTTTTAGGGGCCATCGGCCTCACGGTCCATCTGACCGACACATACTTTGTCGTTGCTCACTTTCACTACGTGATGGTCGGCGGACAGGTGATCGCCTATCTAGGCGGTATCCATTACTGGTGGCCGAAAATGACGGGCCGGATGTATTCGGAATTTTGGGGCAAGATCTCGGCGATGCTCGTTTTTGTGGGCTTTAACCTGACCTTCTTTCCGCAGTTCATACTCGGCTATCAGGGCATGCCGCGACGATACGCCGCTTATCCTGAGGAGTTGCAGGTACTTAATATCTTTTCGACCGCCGGGGCTTCGGTGCTCGGCATAGGTCTGATCATGCCGGCAATTTATCTGACGCACTCGCTGATTTTCGGGAAGAAAGCCGGCGATAATCCGTGGATGCATCCGGGTCTGGAATGGCGCACAAGCTCGCCGCCGCCGACTGAGAATTTTGACGTAATGCCTGTTGTTACTTGGGAGGCATACGAATTTGGCGAAGAGAGCGGATTGGATCTAGAGGGAGCAAAGCGTCGCGATGCGGCTGGCGTTGCATAAACGGTCCTAATTAACACAAATGTCGACACACGAAACATCAGATAAGTTTGTTTATCACGAGCCGGGCTTGCAGCACCAGTTCGAAGACATGGGCCAACAGGAAGAGAGCGTCTCGATCGGGATGTGGATGTTCCTCGTTCAGGAGATCCTGTTTTTCGGCGGGCTGTTTACGGCCTATCTCGTATTTCGCTCTAAATATCCGATGGCATTTGCCGCCGGCTCTAATCACCTGGACGCGTTTTGGGGCGGGCTGAACACGCTAGTGCTGATCGTCAGCTCTCTGACGATGGCCCTGACCGTTTATTACGCGCAAAAGAGTAATCGCTGGATGCAGGTCATCATGATCGTGCTGACGATGATCTTTGGTGCGACTTTTCTCGGGGTCAAGGCGATCGAGTATACCGATAAATATAATCACGGGCTTATCCCTGTCGCCGGATTAAATAAAAAGATCAAGGATGACAAAGCGGCTCATGAAACCGGCCACGAAAAGCCGTGCTGGGAAGTCGATCACAACGCACCTGCGGTTGAGCATCCAAATCCTCGAGGTGATTTTCAGTGGACGGATTGCTCGCTCGTAAAACTCGCCCAGGACAAGAATTATCTTACCGAGTCCGAAAAGATCGGATATTTTGTTAAGGACGAAACGGGAGCCGCCAAGATCGATCCGGATAAGTTCCGCGACAAGGTCCGCATTTTCTTTTTCCTATATTTCGTAATGACCGGGTTGCACGCTCTGCATATGATCGTCGGTTTGGGCTTAATGCTGTGGCTGCTTTGGACAGCGTTTCGTGGGCACTACACGTCCGAGTATTATATGCCGGTCGAGATGTCGGGGCTGTATTGGCACTTTGTTGATATCGTCTGGATATTCCTGTTCCCGCTGTTATATTTGCTGGGCAGACATTTTCTTCATTAGAGGCTGATAATGGCAGATACACATAACGAACACGACCATGAACATATGAATATTCCCAAGTATATTGGGATATTTATGATTCTCGTAGTCGGCACGATCGCCACATATTATGCGGCGACGGTCGACATGGATCGCTTTTTTCCAGGAGCGAATACTTTAGTCGCGCTGCTCATCGCATTTACTAAGATGACGTTCGTGATGCTTTTCTTCATGCACGTCTATTGGAGCAAAAGGCTGATCTGGCTGGCGGCCGTCGGTAGCTTTTTCTGGCTGGCGATCATGTTTGCATACACGATGCAGGATTACCTTACACGTGGATCCGGAACTTTTTCGGGTTAAATTATAGTTTTTATTAGATTGAACGCGGGAGCGGAGAAATTTATATCTCGTTCCCGCGTCTTTTCATTGGTGGTAAATGGCGTTTTGACGTGCTATTATCTTGCGTTTGACACGTTGAAAGGCGATTAGTAGCAACGCCACACACGTCCTGACCATCGGAAACGAATGATACGTTTTATTGATCCATCACATCGGTTTTTGCTGACCACATTGATCTCGTGCATTGTGCTGTTTGCAGGGTGTATCAAGGTTAAGCAAGATCGTGCGACCGCACGCCTATTAAAGACCGAAATTGCCACGCAACCCGAGTTGCTCAAAGAGATCGACCGCTTTTCGCGGGTCAACTCGTTGCGGGCCAAGATGGATCTCAAGTTTGAGGACAATTCATTTGCCGAATTCGGTAGCAAAGAGGTCTATCGTCAGGCTGATGGCGAAGTCGTCGTTCAGCGTCCCGGCAAAATATTGCTCAAGGTTCAGGTCCCGATCATACATTCGGACGTCGCTCAGATGACGTCAGACGGCGAGCAGTTTCGCGTCGCCATACTGCAGGACGGTGGTACAGGCAAATATAAAAAATTTCTCAAGGGAACCAACAGTGCCGATTACTCAAAACTGCAAAAGCAGCTGAGCACAGCCGAGCTTGAGAACGCCAAAAAGACAAATGAGAGTGTCAATGCATTTGCCAACCTGCGGCCCCAGCATTTTACTGACGCGATGCTGGTGCGGCCGACTGACCAATCAAATGTATATACGATGAGCACGATCTTTCAGCAAGAAGAGGACACCAGCGTAGATACGAAATCGCCGATCCGAAATGTAACACGCGGTTATTACCTGCTGGACGAATTTTCAAAGCAGCCAGACGGAATGCTAAAGATAATGCGTCGTTTTTGGTTTGACCGTGTCGGCGGTATTAGGCTTGCTAGGCAACAGATCTTCGACGCCAAAGGTGAGATCGAATCCGATATCGTTTATGGTAAAGAAGGCAGCCTTACTGCCACTGGAAACTACCCGAACCTGCCGCTTGAAATACAAGTGACGCGGCCAAAAGAACGGTACTCGATGAAATTGACGTACCAAACGCCGGAGGCCGTTACGATCGGCACGACATTTCCTGACGCGGCGTTTGTCCTCCAAAATTCGTGGAATTTAGAAGAGGTCGATCTCGACAAACGGTTGCTCGAAGCGGCCGTCGAGCAACCGCTTTTCGATAACAAAGCCCCGGCGACAAAAAATTAACCGCACCCAAAGATGAAACCGATCCTAAGCACCATAGACCTAAAAAAATCCTACAAAGTGGGCAAGCTCGATGTCCAGGTTTTGCGAGGGCTTTCGTTTGACGTTGCCGAGGGTGAGTTTATCGCGATCATGGGCCCGTCGGGCTGTGGTAAATCGACGCTGCTCCACTTACTCGGCGGATTGCTTTCGCCGACGAGCGGCAGCATCCTGATTGACGGTGAGGATCTCGCCAAGGTCTCCGACGCACGGCGAACTGATATCCGTCGGCGCAAGATCGGCTTTGTGTTTCAGCGGTTCAACCTTTTTCCAACATTATCGGCTGAGGGAAACTTGAAATTGGCGGAAAAGATCCACACCGGCCAGAGTGGTAAAAATTCCGATAATCGTCGTGAGGTCTTGAGACTGCTAAAACTTGAGGATAAAATGCATCATAAGCCGCTCGAACTGTCCGGCGGCGAACAGCAGCGTGTTGCTCTGGCGCGTGCGATCGTCAACGGCCCGGCGATCATCCTGGCGGATGAACCGACGGGTAATCTCGACTCGGAAAATTCGCAGATCGTGCTGGAAATGTTCAAAGAGCTAAATGAAAAATTTGGCCAGACGATCATCATGATCACGCACAACCCCGAGGCTGCGGCGGTCTGCACACGGACGATACAGATGCGTGACGGCCACATAATTAATTGAACTTTAACGGTATGAAAAACGTGATCAATTGGAACTATGAAAGGGCTTCTTGGCAATGGGACGTTTTGTGCATTTTGATAATGATATTTATATTCGCGACGCCAAAGTCGTGGTTTAACAAGCCAAAATCACCGGCAACCCAATCAGCACCCGCGACCGTCCAATCTGTGACCGATACCGCTAAGTAAATTCATAGAAAATATTATTGTTTTACCGGTTGGAGTTAATGTATTTATGCGTAAATTCTTAATTTTAAGTTTATTTGTAATGTGTTTTGGCCTGTTCGCATCGACCGCCAACGCTCAAGGCCCGCTCGGCACCATCTTAAAGCGTATGGACGACCATAATAAATCGCTCCAGACTTTGAAAGCCAAAGTGACGATGGTCAAAACGAATGTACAGCTTAACGTTTCCGACACAAATGTCGGCACGACTCAATACATCACAAAGATCGCCGGCAAAGGCAAGATGTACGTCAGGATAGATTGGACACAGCCTGTTCAGGAACAGATGGCTGTTATCGGCGACAATTACGAATTATATCGACCGCGTTTAGGTCAAGTCATTTACGGAAAGGTACAGCAGTCAAAAGGCTCGCCGGCCGTTGGTGGGGCCTTGGCGTTTATGAATATGTCCAAGGATCAGCTAAAAGCTAATTACGATGTAATTTACATTGGCGAAGAGGGAATTTCCGGCGGGACAAAAACATGGCATTTGCAGCTGACGCCAAAAACCCAGACGAGTTACAAACTTGCCGAGCTGTGGGTTGACGGAAACGGGATGCCTTTGCAGGCAAAAATTACCGAACAGAATAACGATACGACGACTGTTCTGTTGTCTGGGCTGGAAAAAAATACAAAGATCGACACCAAGGTCTTCGCTCTCAGCTATCCGAGTTCAGTCAAAAAAATAAAGGCGTAAATTACGCTCTATCAATTGAAAATGCCCCGGCTGATCTATTCCAGCCGGGGCTTTTTGGTCAGAACCGGAATCGATGGCGACCGGGTTCTTTATCCTTTGTAAAGAATCAGCGACTACCACTCACGGTTCTGACACGATATAATAATCTCTTATGCCAAAGGCGAGCAGTTTCAGCAGATTTACACGCGGTGTTAAGCACACCATCAAGGCTTTTGCCTCGACCAAGCACCCCGTTCTCGTGCACATAGTGCCGATGCGGCGGTGTAATTTGGCGTGTACATACTGCAACGAATACGACAAAACGAGCGATCCGGTGCCGATCGATGTCATGCTCGAGCGTATCGATAAGCTTGCCGAATTTGGCACCTCGGTCGTCACTATCTCCGGCGGCGAACCGATGATGCACCCTGAGATCTATGAGATCATCGCCCGCATCCGCCATCACGGAATGATCGCGGGGCTGATCTCGAACGGCTATTATTTTCAGCCCGAAAAGGTCAAAAAGCTAAACGAAGCGGGTCTCGACTATCTACAGATATCGATCGACAACGTCACACCGGACGACGTTTCTAAAAAGAGCCTTAAGGTACTCGATGCCAAGCTCGTCAATCTTCGTGACTACGCCAAATTTAAGGTGAACATCAACTCGGTCGTCGGCGGCGGCGTGGCAAACCCCGAGGAAGCTCTGATCATCGCAAACCGTGCACGTGAGCTTGGGTTCTCGTCGACCGTTGGTGTTATCCACGACGGCGACGGCCTGAATAAGGGCCTGACCGCTCGCGAAAAGGAAGTTTATAAAGAGATCAAGGACAAAGGTGCCCGCAGCTATGCCCGTTGGAACTGGTTTCAGGATGACCTCGTCGAGGGCAAAGAACATGTGTGGAAATGCCGTGCCGGTTCGCGGTATCTGTACATAGATGAAGGCGGTATTGTTAGCTGGTGTTCGCAACAACGCGGCACTCCCGGAATCCCTCTACTCGAATATACCCACGCCGACATGCATCGAGAATACAACACCGAAAAATGGTGTGCCCCGACCTGCACCATCCAATGCGTTCACCAAACCGCGCTCCTCGACGCGTGGCGTGACCCGCAGATCTCGCCCGCCGAATATATCAAGAAAAACGGCGGACTGAAAAAAGAGACCGTGGCTCAAGTTTTGAGTTCCGAATAAATGGATACATCGAACAACCCAATTACGGCTTGGCATAAGGTCGTCGAAGAGCGTGATATGTCCGGCCTTTCCGACATCCTCGCTGACGATGTCATTTTCCATTCGCCCGTTATCCACACGCCACAGGCCGGCAAGGCTCTGACCATAATATATCTCTCGGCGGCAGCCGGGCTGTTGCTGAACGGGACGTTTCGCTATGTCCGCGAGGTGGTCGGGCCGCAGGATGCCGTCCTTGAATTTATGTCGGAGATCGACGGCATCACCATCAACGGCGTGGATCTTATCAAATGGAACGCCGACGGAAAAATTGTCGAATTTAAAGTAATGATTCGTCCGCTCAAGGCGATCGAGATTATCCGTCAGAAAATGGCGGAAATGACACAAAAAATATGAGTCATCGCGAACATCATCGTACAGATCGGGTCGGCTGGCTGCGGGCCGCCGTTCTCGGAGCAAATGACGGCATCGTCTCGACCGCGAGCCTTGTCATTGGCGTGGCTGCGGCACAGGCCGAGCATAGTGCGATACTTGTCGCCGGAGTCGCTGGGCTCGTCGCCGGGGCGATGTCGATGGCGGCGGGGGAATATGTTTCAGTCCACTCCCAGGCCGACACGGAGAAAGCAGATCTCGAACGCGAGAAGAAAGAATTAGCTTTGAGTCCGGAGCATGAACTGGAAGAGCTGAGGGGCATCTATGTTGATCGCGGACTCGATGCAGACCTCGCCCTTGAGGTGGCAAAACAGCTAACAGCTCACGACGCTCTCGGAGCACACGCCCGCGACGAGCTTGGCATTTCATCGATTATGAGTGCTCGTCCCGTTCAGGCGGCCGTCTTTTCGGCGGTTAGTTTTGCGGTCGGAGCATCGCTGCCGCTGTTGGTGACTGCGCTGTTGGCCGGATCGATGATGATACCGGTTGTCGCCGTTAGTTCTCTCGTCTTTCTCGCGCTACTTGGGGGTGTCGCTGCCCGCGCGGGCGGGGCAAGCATTCTCACTGGTTCGCTTCGTGTCCTGTTTTGGGGAGCGATGGCGATGGGAGCCACCGCACTCGTCGGTAAAATATTTGGAACGGTGGTTTAACGTTTAGGAACTTTCTCTCCGATCGACCACACGATCACTGAACTCGATAGCCCTAGTCCTGACAGTCGTCCTGCCATCATTATCAGTGTTTCCCCTGCAATTACGGACCCCGCGTCGATCAGTGTTTTCTCGCCGATCTTTAACATTTCGCGTGTCGAATTTCGCGGTTCGTGGACAAACGGGTGAACTCCCCAGATCAAAGCCAACTGATTATACGCGTCGAACGAAGTCGTGAGTGCAAACGTCTGCAATCCCGAACGCACCGTTGACAGACGCCTAGCCATCAGGCCCGATTCGGTAAAGACCGCAATCTTTTCCGTCTGCATTTCTTTGGCGGCATAAGCTGCCGCTATGCATAATGCCTGGCTCGTCCGACGCGAAGGCGGCTGTGAAAATTTAGCCGGTTTTTTTAGCTGATCCGCCTTGATCGTCTCAGCCGAATCGATAATACGTCCCATCGTCTTGATCGCCTCGACCGGATATTTGCCGCTCGCCGTTTCCGCAGACAACATGACAGCGTCCGTGCCGTCCCAGACGGCGTTTGCTACGTCCGAAGCCTCGGCACGGGTCGGGAATGGATTTACGATCATCGACTGCAGCATCTGCGTCGCCGTGATGACAAATCTATCCTTAGCAACCGCCAACTCGATGATCCGTTTTTGATAAACAGGCACCAGCTCGACGCTCGTCTCGACGCCGAGGTCACCGCGTGCGACCATGACGCCGTCTGTCTCGGCGAGGATATCGATCAGATTTTCGATCGCCTCGGCTTTTTCGATCTTGGCGACCAGCAAGGCACGGCCGAGCTTTCGTTTGTTGAGTTTTTTGATGAGGTCCTTGACCTCTTTACAATCGGCGGCGGTCCGGACAAAAGACAGAGCAATATAATCGACATTTTGCTCCATCGCCCAGATCAGGTCGGCGTGGTCTTTTTCCGTCAGCGACGGTATCGGGAGCGAGGTATTGGGCAGATTGATGCCCTTGCGTTCGCCAAGCACCCCGCCGATGACAACGCGGCAAATAATATCCGTCGGCGTTTCACTTTCAACGACCAGCTCGATCGCTCCGTCGTCGACTAATATCCTTGCTCCGGCCGAGACCACCGATGGCAGGTCGGCATAGTTGGTCGAAACTTCTTTGTCATCACCGACAACCTCGCGGTTTGTCATGACAAACTGCTGTCCGGCTTTCAACACGACCGGAATGCCGTCCTTTAACCCACGCGTACGGATCTTTGGCCCAGACAGATCGACGAGTATCGCGATAGGGCGGCCTAACGCTGCCGCTGCCTCACGGGCGATCTTGATGCTTGCAGTATGCTCTTCCTGAGTGCCGTGCGACATGTTAATGCGGACGGCGTTTAGGCCGGCAGCGAGCATTTCGTCAATGACCGATCTGGTATTTGACGCGGGGCCTAGTGTGGCAAGGATCTTTGCTTTTCGCATAAATTAAGATTCTAACGCAAAGGGGAAAAGGAAAGGAAATTAGCCACAGATATACACAGATAAACACCGATAAAGACAGAACGATTGCAGATGATGATCTGTGTCAATCTGTGTTTATCTATGGTGAGAAGCGTTTCATAAACCTTTCATTTTCTCCAGATAGCTATGGACCGTGGCGACGAATGTCGAGTGTGACCATGTCAGCGGCGAAACTGAAAGGGGTTCACCGGTCAGCGGATCGATCTGCTCTGCCAAAACGCCGGATGGTAACGCCCGTTTGGCTGTCCATTCGAGGATGTTGAGTGCAGGTTTAAGCTCGTCGGCGGTTTT
>DEQS01000050.1 GCA_002360555.1 Chloracidobacterium sp. UBA3360 | reverse complement strand
TGTCGGAGATTGTGGAATAGAAAGCGGCAGTAGGCAGCAGCAGTAGGCAGTCGGATTTGATCCTGCCAACTGTTACTGCCAACCGCCAACTGAGGAATTATGCCAAGAGATAATATTATTTTGCAGTGCACTGAGTGCAAAGAGCGCAACTACGTAACGACAAAGAACAAAAAGAACACGCCAAACAGGCTTGAGCTTAAAAAGTTTTGCCGTCGCTGCCGTTGTCATCAGCTGCATAAAGAAAACAAGTAGTTGATAGTGGAGAGTTGATAGTGGAAAGTGGCAGAGTTTTCTACCACTTTCCACTTTCCACTCTAAACTTTGCACTAATATTCAGGGGTATGGTGTCAATGGTTAGCATGGAGGTCTCCAAAACCTTAGGTCCGGGTTCGAGTCCTGGTACCCCTGCCAGTTAGATAGGAGAGAAGAAGTGTCAGAGATGGTCACACCCGCTGAGGGTAAACATAAAGAGGGAATCGGCGAGTTTGTAAAAAAGACCCGCAGCGAACTCGACAAAACATCATTTCCGTCGTCGAACGATGTTAAGAATACGACGATCATCGTGATCATCAGCGTTCTCTTTTTCGCGACTTACTTATTTCTGGTCGATCAGGGATGGGTGTACATTTTGCAGGCCTTAACGTGGTTGGTCAATAAGATCGCCGGAGCCTAAAAGGGATATTTGAACATGAAGCAGTGGTATTTTATCCACACATATTCGGGTCACGAGAACAAGGTTGTCGAGAGCCTGAATGCGCGCATTCGCGACATGGAGCTGGCCGAACAGATAACCGGCGTTTTGCTCCCGAAAGAAAAGGTCGTCGAGATGCGCGGCAATAAAGAGTATGTTTCCGAGCGGATGTTTTATCCCGGATATGTGCTTGTCGAGATCGAGTGCGGCGATACCGGAAAGCCGCCAGATAACGTTTTTCACGCGATCAAATCGACGCCAAAGGTGACGGGTTTCTTAGGCGGTAAAATGCCTACGCCGCTGTCACAGGCTGAGGTCGATCAGATCGTGCATAACATTGAGGTCGCGACCGAAAAACCGAAACCAAAATTCACCTACACTGTCGGCGAGGTCGTCAGGATCAAGTCGGGGCCGTTTGCGAGCTTTACCGGCAAGGTCGAAGAGGTCAACGAAGACAAATCGACGCTCAAGGTTTCGATCACAATTTTTGGCCGCTCGACACCGTACGAGCTGACATTTTTAGAAGTAGAAAAGGTTACGTTTGCAGAAGAAGAATAAATGAGGACATTCCCGATATAAAACATCGGGATCGTTAATCGAAAACAGTTATGGCAAAGAAGATAGAAGGCTACATTAAGTTGCAGATCCCGGCCGGTAAGGCCAACCCTGCGCCGCCGATCGGCCCCGCGTTGGGTCAGCACGGCGTTAACATCATGGAGTTTTGCAAGGCGTTCAACGCTAAAACGCAAAACGACGATCCGGACATGAAGATCCCGGTCGTAATCACTGTTTATGCGGATCGCTCGTTCACGTTTGAAACGAAAACGCCGCCGGCGGCCGACCTTTTGAGAAAGGCTTCGGGTATCGCCAAAGGTTCGGGCAAAGCTAATCGTGAAAAGGTCGGCAGCATCAAACGCGCGCAGATCGAAGAGATCGCCAAAAAGAAAATGGTCGATCTCAACACGACCGACCTCGCCGCCGCAATGCGGACCATCGAGGGAACGGCTAAGTCGATGGGATTGACCATTGAATAAATTGGTCATATAGGACATATACGTCCTATGTGTCTCATAAGGGAGAACGTTAACGCGTTCGTTAATACCTGGAGGTATAATGAAAAGAGGAAAGAAATACTTGGCGGCTCTGGAAAAGATCGAGCCGCACAAGAAGCACACACTTGAAGAAGCGGTCTCGAAATTGAAAGAGGTCGCATTTGCAAAGTTTGACGAAACGGTCGAACTGACGATGTGGCTGGGCGTCGATCCGCGTAAAGCAGATCAGCTAGTCCGCGGCACCATCGTATTGCCACACGGACTTGGTGGTGACGCCAAAAAGGTCGTTGTCATCGCACAGGGCGACAAGATCAAAGAGGCCGAAGCGGCCGGTGCCGATCTCGCAGGCGGCGACGAGCTCGTCGAAAAGATCAAAGGCGGCTGGCTCGATTTTGACGCACTGATCGCAACGCCCGACATGATGGGCAAGGTCGGACAATTGGGTAAGGTCCTCGGTCCTCGAGGCCTGATGCCAAATCCAAAAACAGGAACGGTCACGATGGACGTTAAAACCGCCATCGAAGAGACCAAGGCCGGTAAGGTCGAATATCGCGTTGATAAAACGGGCGTTATTCACTCGCCGGTCGGCAAAGTGTCGTTTGACGACGCTAAATTGGCCGAAAATACCAAGGTCCTGATCACCGCTGTGATGAAGGCAAAGCCGACCACTGCGAAAGGCCGTTATCTAAAGAAAATTAACTTAGCCGCAACGATGAGCCCGGGCGTATTGCTCGATGAGCTTGCGTACGCATAAGTGAGGAGCGAGTAAAGAAATGAAATCAAGAGAAACAAAACAAACAGATCTGACCGCCCTCACCGAATCGCTGCAAAAGTCGACGTCCGCTATGGTCGTTAGCTTTTCGGGAGTGACGGTCCAAAAGGACCAGGAATTTCGCAACTCTTTGCGTGAAGCGGGTGCGAAATACGAAGTCGTAAAAAACACTCTGGCACGTATCGCCGTTAAGGGAACGCAGTTTGAGAATGCAAGCGAGCATTTCAAGGGCGTGACCGCGATCGCGTGGACAGAAAATGACCCGGTCGTTCTTTCGAAAGCAATTTCGAAGTTCATGAAAGACAACGCCGACATTTACACCTTTAAAACGGGTGTCGTCGATGGCAAGCTGGTAGACCTTACACAGCTAACGACGATCGCAAATCTGCCGAGCAAAGAAGAGCTTATTTCCAAGCTGTTGTTTGTTCTCAACAGTCAGGCACAACGTATCGTCACGGTCATTAATGCCGTGCCGCGTGATCTGGCAGTTGTGATCGATCAGATCGGTAAGCAAGAAGGCCGTGCAGCGGGAACACCCGCTGTCGAAGCCGCTCCGGCGGCTGCACCTGCGGTGGAAGAAGCTGCTCCCGCTGAAGCGGAAGTAACCGAAACAACGGCAGCGGAAGAAGCACCGGCAGTCGAAGTTGCGGTTGAAGAAACAGTCGAAGCGGCTGCGGAAGAAGCTCCGGCCGAAAAAGTTGTTGAAGAAGCCCCCGAAGCAGAGGCTGAGGAAAAGGCTGAATAATTAAGTTTCGAGATCTATGGATCTCGTTAAAGATCGAATTTGAAATTTCAGATTTCAAATTTGGAATTGCGGACAGAAATGTCTGTGAGCCGTACCAAGGAAAGCGAGTCAAGTGATTTGTCAGGTCACGCGACTTCGGACAGACAAAGAAAGGTGATGCAACCCGTTCTTGAGAAGTCCCTGGGTTCTAGCGGCAGACACTAGTGAATAGTGAATCGAAAATAGTGAATAGACAGAAACTATTCACCATTCACTATTTACCATTTACTAAGTAACAGAACCCTAAATAGGAGATAGATAAAAAGTCATGGCTATTAAAAAAGAAGATGTAGTTGAGTATTTGAAAGGTATGTCGCTTCTCGAAGCGTCTGAATTGGTCAAGGAACTCGAGGAAGTATTCGGCGTTTCGGCGGCTGCAGCGGCCCCTATGATGATGGCTGCTGGTGCCGGTGCAGGTGGCGGAGACGCTGCTCCTGCTGCCGAAGCTAAGGATTCGTTTGACGTTGTTCTGCAGTCGGCTGGCGGCAACAAGATCGCTGTCATCAAGGTCGTCCGCGAAGTCGTAGCCGGTCTTGGCCTCAAAGAAGCCAAGGATCTGGTCGATGCCGCTCCGAAGACCCTGAAAGAGGGCGTCTCGCAGGGCGAAGCCGATGAGATCAAGGCTAAGCTGACCGAAGCAGGCGCAACCGTCGAGCTCAAATAGTCGATCATGTTTGCTGAGACGCTCGTTCGTTTGAGCGGGCGTCTTAGCATTTGCCTTTATAAAAAGTTATTGTTAAACTAGCTGGTTCGCGCTCTATCTATTTTGTCTTGAGTGCGATGACCGGTTGGATCGGAAACGCAATTATTGTTTTCGTTTGTTTTAGACGCGAGGCTCTGCGGCCCGCAAAAGTGGAGAGTGGGTGTCTCTTTTCGGCACGCTCGGAAAATTAAGATAGCAGCTATTTACTGCTTTAAGCGGTCTGGGTAAACTTTGCCCTCGACCGCGTTTGCTGTCTTTATTCGCAGAGATTTTTGCAGGAGCTTTTTGTTACGGGAATCGTATCAGCAAAGCCCGCGAAAATCAACAGGTTTTTTTCAGCCCGCTATTAATTATATGATCAACAATCCTCTACAAAATAACTCGAACGGACTAGGACGACGCACAAGCCAGTCGCCGCAACGAGTGGATTTTTCTAAGATCTATACGTCAGCACAGATCCCAAATCTGATCGAGGTCCAGCGCGAATCGTACAACCGGTTTCTGCAAATGGACCTGATCCCTGAGGAGCGCGACTACATCGGTTTGCAGTCGGTGTTCTCGTCGATCTTTCCTGTGTCGGATTTTCGCGAGACGGCGACGCTCGAGTATGTCGAGTATCAGATCGGTAACTGGCAGTGTAAATGCGGCAACCTCGAGGGCCTCGAGCACTTACGTGCAAACTGTAAGAATTGCTCGGCCAAGATCAAGGTTGACCCGTTTAACCCCGCCGAAGTGCTTTGTAAAAATTGCGGCACGTTCAATGCCGTCCGTCCTAATCTCTGCAACAACTGCGGTGAACCGGTCGGCCTTAAACACAAGCACGATCAGCAAGAGTGTCAGGAACGAGGCATGTCGTACAGCGTCCCGCTCAAGGTCAAGATCCGTCTGACGGTGTATGACAAAGATCCAGAGACAAACGTCTCGACGATCCGCGATATTAAAGAAGAGGATGTTTTCTTTGGCGAGATCCCGCTGATGACCGACAACGGTACGTTCATTATTAATGGTACCGAGCGCGTCATCGTATCGCAGCTTCACCGTTCGCCCGGCGTTTTCTTTAAGGGCGAGCGTGACGATTATCTCGCAAAGATCATCCCGTACCGCGGTTCGTGGGTCGAATTTGAATACGACCAAAAGGGCATCCTCCACGCACGTCTCGGTAAACGAAAGATCATCGCGACCGTATTTCTGCGTGCACTCGGCCTGTGGTTAAATCCGCAGATCGACATGAAGACCGTGTCGGACCAGATCCTTGAGGAAGTCGTTAAGAATGCGGAATACCCGGATTCGAACATCCTCGAGCTGTTCTATGTGACGGATGAGATCGTCAATGAAAAAGGCAAGCTGACGATCCGTGTGAAAGAGAGCGGCGACACGAACCTCGTTGGTATGCGTGCCGAAGACGACATTAAGGACAAGAAAGAAGAGGTCACCCGCAAGGGCAAAAAGATCACTAAGAGTGCTCTCGCCGACCTTCGCCGCATGGGCGTGGGTTCGGTTGCGGTTGCAATCGCCGATCTTGAGGGGGCATTTGCTCTCGAAGATGTGGTCAACACCGAAACCGGTGAGGTCATCGTCGAATCGAATACCGAGATCCCCGCTGGCAAGATACAGCAGATCGTCGAAGAAGGCATTTCGAGCGTTAAGGTGTTTTTCCCGAAACGCGACGTTATCGGCGAGATCATATCCGCGACCTTGAGAAAGGATCCGATCGGTAAACCGGTCGATGCTCTGCTTGAGATCTATCGCAAGATGCGTCCGGGCGATCCTCCGACCGTTCCGACAGCTTACCGTCTGCTCGAAGGCATGTTCTTTGACACGCGTCGGTTTGACCTGTCACGCGTCGGGCGTCTGAAATTTAACATCAAGATGGGCCGCCCGGATTTTGACCGTATCAAAGATCCGCTGCTCGCCCCGACCGATTTTATCGAGGTCGTCAATTATCTGCTCCGCATGAAACGCGACAGCGAAAATTACGGCCAGGACGATATCGATCACTTGGGCAACCGCCGCGTCCGCGCGGTCGGTGAGCTGCTCGAAAATCAATTCCGTATCGGCCTCGAACGTATGGAACGTGCGATCAAGGAGAAGATGTCCATCCAACAGGATATGTTCACCACGATGCCGCGCGACCTCGTGAACGCCAAGCCGGTGACGGCCGCAGTTCGTGAGTTCTTTGGTTCATCGCAGCTTTCGCAGTTCATGGACCAAACCAATCCGCTGTCGGAAATTACGCACAAACGCCGCTTGTCGGCGCTCGGGCCAGGTGGTCTTTCGCGTGAACGTGCGGGTTTTGAGGTTCGCGACGTTCACCCGACGCACTACGGACGCATTTGCCCGATCGAAACGCCTGAAGGCCCGAACATCGGCCTAATCTCATCGCTGTCGTGTTTTGCACGCATCAACGAGTACGGCTTTATCGAGTCGCCCTACCGAAAGGTCGAGGACGGCCGCGTTATCGAATACGTTCGCGTCTTGAACGGTGGCGATACTAAATTCAAACCCGGCGAGCATGTCCCGCTTGAGGATGTCGAGGCGGCTAATAAAAAGATCAAGGACGGCAAACAGGCGGACGTTGAGCCGTGGCCGTTCTATCTGACCGCTTGGGAAGAGGATCGCTACATCATCGGCCAGGCAAATATTGAGCTTGATGCCAAGGGCAACATCGTAAATGAGCGTAACGCCGCTCGGCAAAAGGGTGAATTTATCACCGCCGACCGTGCCGAGACGCAGTACATGGACGTTTCGCCTAAGCAGCTCGTGTCGGTCGCCGCGTCGCTTATTCCTTTCCTTGAAAACGATGACGCCAACCGTGCGTTGATGGGATCGAACATGCAACGTCAGTCGGTACCTCTTTTATGTGCCGAGTCGCCGTATGTCGGGACCGGTATGGAAAAGATCGCCGCCCGCGATTCGGGTGCGGTGGTAATCGCACGCCGTGACGGCGTCGTCGATTTTGTCGACAGCGAACGCATCATCGTCAAAGCTGACCATCAGGTCGACGGCACGATTTCGCGAGAGGTGACGGCGGATATTTATTCGCTCGTCAAATTTAAGCGTTCTAATCAGAACACTTGTATCAACCAGCGTCCGATCGTTGAGGTCGGCGAACGCGTTAAAAAAGGCCAGGTAATTGCGGACGGCCCGTGTACGGACCGCGGCGAACTCGCACTCGGCCGTAACGTGCTCGTGTCATTTATGCCTTGGCGTGGTTACAACTTTGAGGATGCTATTTTGGTATCTGAAAAGCTGGTCAAGGACGACTACTATACGTCGATCCATATCGAGGAACTCGAGATCGAGGCACGCGATACCAAGCTGGGGCCCGAAGAGATCACGCGAGACATCCCGAATATCGGTGAGAACATGCTCCGCGACCTCGACGAGAGCGGCATCATCCGCATCGGTGCTCAGGTCAAACCGGGCAGTGTACTGGTCGGTAAAGTTACGCCCAAGGGCGAAACGCAGCTGACCGCTGAGGAAAAACTTCTCCGTGCCATCTTTGGTGAAAAGGCCGGCGACGTTAAAGACGCGAGCTTGACCTGCCCTCCGGGTATCGACGGCACGGTCGTCGACGTTCAGATCTTTACCCGCAAGGGACAGGACAAGGACGAGCGTTCACTCGACATCGAGGGAATGGAAGAAGATGATTTCCACCGCGATCTCGAGGACGAAATTCGTATCCTTGAGGAGCAGCGTAACGAGCGCATCTACGAACTCTTTGACGGCCGCAAGCTGACCAAAGACCTTGTCGAAGATAAAGAGGTCATCCTCAAAAAAGGCGAGACGCTCAACCGTGAAAAGCTGCAGGGTGTCGATCCGAGGCTTTTGCGTAAGGCTGATGTTGCCTCGGGCAATATCGATGTCATCGCAGAGATCAAGGAATACGAACAGCGTACCGAACGCCAGATCAACATCTTGCGTGATATCTACGACGAAAAGATCACCAAGCTCAAGCAGGGCGACGAATTGCCGCCGGGCGTGATCAAGATGGTCAAGGTCTTTGTCGCCATGAAGCGTAAGCTTTCGGTCGGTGACAAAATGGCCGGACGCCACGGTAACAAGGGTGTCATCGCCCGCATCTTGCCTGAGGAAGATATGCCGTACTTGCCGGATGGAACTCCGGTCGAGATCGTGCTAAATCCGCTCGGTGTGCCGTCGCGTATGAACGTCGGTCAGATCCTTGAGACACATCTCGGATGGGCTGCCCGCGTGCTCGGACTCCATTTTGCGACCCCCGTTTTTGACGGTGCAAGCGAAGAGGAGATCAAGGGTTACATCACTCAGGCCAACGAGAAATACGACGAACTCGGCATCCCGGCTTCGGTCGGCCCGTCGGGCAAAACGCGTCTCTTTGACGGCATGACGGGTGAGCAATTTGAGCAAAAGGTGTGCGTTGGATACATCTATATGTTGAAACTCTCGCATCTGGTCGATGACAAGATCCACGCACGTTCGATCGGGCCATACAGCCTTATCACGCAGCAGCCTCTGGGCGGTAAAGCTCAATTTGGCGGCCAGCGTTTCGGCGAAATGGAGGTCTGGGCACTCGAAGCCTACGGTGCGGCTCATATCCTGCAGGAATTGCTGACATGCAAATCCGACGATGTGGCCGGCCGCTCAAAGATCTACGAAACGATCGTCAAGGGCGTTTCGAACTTTGAGCCGGGCATACCGGAATCGTTCAACGTGCTCGTGCGCGAGCTGCAATCGCTCTGTCTCGATGTCGAGCTGATCCAGGAAGATCAGATCGATCCGGACGAGATCATCGCAGGCGTTGATGCACTGGTGGGTGTGGACTAGTTTCAGGTTCCAGGTTCCGGGTTCCAAGTTTTTGTGAACCCGGAACATAAGAATCGGCAGAAACTTGGAACTTGAAACTTTGAACTAGGAACTATAAAAAACATGTTTCGATTTAATAACGATAACAAGACGCAATTGACCACAAATTACGAAGCGATCCGCATTTCATTGGCGTCGCCCGATAAGATACGTTCATGGTCGCACGGCGAGGTCACCAAGCCGGAAACGATCAACTACCGAACGTTCAAACCGGAGCGCGACGGCCTGTTTTGCGCACGTATTTTCGGCCCGGTCTCTGACTGGGAATGTCTCTGCGGTAAATACAAGCGGATGAAACACCGCGGCGTCATCTGCGACAAATGCGGCGTCGAGGTCACACAAAGCAAGGTTCGCCGTGAACGGCTCGGACACATCGAGCTTGCCTCGCCCTGTTCGCACGTGTGGTTCTTTAAAGGGCTGCCGTCGCGTATCGGCCATCTGCTCGATATCACCTTGCGAGATCTCGAAAAGATCCTCTATTTTGAGACGTACATCGTCGTCGATGAGGGTGATGTACCCGATCTGAAGCAGAAAGATCTGCTTACAGACGAGCGTTTTCGCGAGCTGTCGCGTGACTATCCTAATCAATTCGTCGCCAAAATGGGTGCCGAGGCGATCAAGGATCTGCTCCAGCAGATCGACATTGCCGAGCTGGTCGACGAGCTTCGTGCCAAGATGAAGGACGAAACGTCGCAGCAGAAAAAGCTTAAGTATTCCAAGCGTCTGAAAGTTTCGACATCGTTCCTGCGTTCGGGCAACAACCCGATGTGGATGATCCTCGATGTCATTCCGGTCATTCCGCCTGAGCTTCGCCCGCTGGTGCCCCTGGACGGCGGACGTTTTGCGACGTCGGATCTTAACGATCTGTATCGCCGCGTCATCAACCGTAACAACCGTCTGAAAAAGCTCATCGAGCTACACGCACCTGAGGTCATCGTCCGTAACGAAAAACGCATGCTGCAAGAGGCAGTCGATGCGTTGTTTGATAACGGACGCCGCGGCCGCGTGCTGCGTGGTGCTAACAATCGCCCGCTGAAATCTTTGTCCGGAACGCTGAAGGGTAAACAGGGACGTTTTCGTCAGAATCTGCTCGGTAAGCGTGTAGATTATTCGGGACGTTCGGTTATCGTCGTCGGGCCGGAGCTGAAACTGCATCAGTGCGGACTGCCGAAGAAAATGGCTTTGGAGCTGTTCAAGCCGTTTATCTACAACAAGCTCGAAAAAGACGCACACGCTGCCACCATCAAACAGGCTCGCGAAATGGTCGAGCGTCAGGAGCCGATCGTCTGGGACATTCTCGAAGAAGTTATTCGCGAGCATCCGGTCCTTTTGAACCGTGCACCGACGCTTCACCGTCTTGGCATTCAGGCTTTTGAGCCGGTACTTGTTGAGGGTAAGGCGATCAAAATTCACCCGCTCGTCTGTACGGCTTTTAACGCCGACTTTGACGGTGACCAGATGGCTGTTCATATTCCGCTGTCTCCTGAGGCACAGATCGAGGCGAGCGTTTTGATGCTCGCGTCAAACAATCTGCTCTCGCCGGCTTCGGGACAACCGATCGCCGTGCCGTCGCAGGATATCGTTCTTGGCTGCTACTACCTGACGCTCGCCCGCGATGAGATGAAGGGCGATAACAAGGCATTTGGCACCATCGACGATGTGCTGCTCGCACTCGATGCAGGGCTTGTCGAGACGCAGACCAAGATCCGTCTGCGTTGGAAAGGCGATCTGATCGACCTCGGCATGGAGCACAACAATCAGGACGTGATGCGTGCGACCATCCGCGAGGGCATCG
This sequence comes from Chloracidobacterium sp. UBA3360, assembly GCA_002360555.1. Classification (GTDB taxonomy): domain Bacteria; phylum Acidobacteriota; class Blastocatellia; order Pyrinomonadales; family Pyrinomonadaceae; genus OLB17. The sequence continues at coordinate 10,751 of DEQS01000050.1, read as the reverse complement.
ATCAGGTCATCGACACGACCGTTGGACGTGCGATCTTTAACGAACGCCTGACGCGTGACGGCTTGCCGTTCGTCAACGGCGTGATGAAAAAGAAAGGCCTGCAGTCGCTCGTGACGTTTTGCCATCTCAAGCTCGGCCACGACCAGACGGTCGTCCTGCTCGACGATCTCAAAACGATGGGCTTTTTGTACGCGACGCTTGCCGGTGTTTCGATCGGCATTGACGACATGGTCACGCCGTCGTCCAAGAAAGGCATTATCGAAAAGGCTTTGAAAGAGGTCGAGAAACTTCGCAAACAGTACGAAGACGCGACCATGACCGACATGGAGCGTACCAACAAAGTTACGGCCATCTGGTCGGATGTGACCGATCACGTTTCCAAGGAAATGTTTAAGGCCATGCACACGCGTGAAAAAGAGCGTAAAGAACTCAATCCTATCCTCGTGATGGCCGATTCGGGTGCTCGTGGTTCGGACGCTCAGATCCGTCAGCTCGCCGGTATGCGCGGCCTGATGGCTAAGCCGTCGGGTGAAATTATTGAGAATCCGATCCTTGCTAATTTCCGCGAAGGCCTCGACGTTCTCCAGTACTTTATTTCGACGCACGGTGCCCGTAAGGGTCTGGCCGATACGGCTCTCAAAACGGCTGACTCGGGTTATCTGACACGCCGCTTGGTTGACGTCGCTCAGGACGTGATCGTTTCGGAACAGGATTGCGGCACGATGCGCGGTGTCTGGGCTGAGGCCATCATCCGTAATGGTGAAGAGGTCGAGTCCTTACGTGACCGCATCGTCGGCTGCACATCGCTCGATGACATCATCGATCCGGTTGACGGCAGCGTGATCGTTGCGGCAAACGTCGAGATCGACGAAGATCTCGGTGCCAGCGTTCAGCTTTCGGGCTTGCAGAAAGTTCGTATCCGCTCGGCTCTGACCTGTGAATCGCGACGCGGTATCTGCGTCAAATGTTACGGCCGCAACCTTGCGACCGGCAACACCGTCGAGATCGGCGAGGCTGTCGGCGTTATCGCCGCACAGTCGATCGGTGAACCAGGCACGCAGCTCACGATGCGTACATTCCACGTCGGTGGAACGGCTCGTCTCGAACAAGAGACCAAGCACGTCGCCGCGATGGACGGTACGGTCAGGTTCCTTGGCGATACCAAGGTCATTAAGAATCGTGTTGGAGAGTTTGTCTCGCTTAGACGACAGTCCGAGATCGCCCTTGTTGACGAACGCGGCCGCGAGGTCGCTCATTACAAGGTCGTGTACGGTGCACAGATCCACGTCAAGGACGGCCAAAAGGTCAAAGAAGACGACATCCTCGTCACGTGGGATCCGTTCACTTTTGCCATCCTGACCGAGGAATCCGGTTCGATCAAGTACCAGGACCTCAAAGAAGGCAAGACGGTCGAAGAAGAGATCGATAAGGTCACGGGCCAGAAACGTCTCGTAGTCAAAGACTCGGATGAGAAAAATCAGCCGCGTCTCGAGATCCGCAGCGGTAATAACAAGGTGCTAAAAACCTATCAGATGCCGATACGTGCACAGCTGATGGTCGAGGACGCCGACGAGGTCAAGGCCGGTGACGTCATCGCCAAGATCCCGCGTGAAACCACCAAGACCAAAGACATCGTGGGCGGTTTGCCGCGTGTCGTCGAGCTTTTCGAAGCACGGCGTCCGGGCGAAACGGCCATCATGTCGGAGATCAACGGTACCGTCAAATTTGGCCCGATCTCAAAGGGTAAACGTAAGCTGATCATCATCGGCGATGACGGCAGCGAACGTGAATACGACATCCCGCGTGGTACGCACATCAACGTGCAGGAAGAGGATCGCGTCCGCTCAGGCGAACCGCTGATGGACGGCCCGCTCAACCCGCACGATATCCTGCGTGTTTTGGGAATGGAAGCGCTCCAGAATTACCTCGTAAACGAGATCCAAGAGGTCTATCGTCTGCAGGGCGTTAACATCAACGATAAACATATCGAGGTGATCGTCCGCCAGATGCTCCGCTGGGTCAAGATCAAAGAGGTCGGCGATACCGAATTTTTGCTCGAAGAACAGGTCGATCGTTTCCGTTACGAAGACGAAAACCGCCGTGTCCAGGACGAAGATGGCCAGACATCGGTCGGCGAACCGCTCTTGCTCGGTATCACGAAAGCGTCGCTTTCGACCGACTCGTTCATCTCGGCGGCCAGTTTCCAGGAAACGACCCGCGTGCTGACCGAGGCGGCGATCTCGGGACGTATCGATTACCTTCGCGGCCTGAAAGAGAACGTCATCATGGGACGCCTCATCCCGGCCGGTACGGGTATGAAATATTACCGCAACGTCAAGGTCGCGTATGATGCCACGGAAAATCAAAAACCGACGGATGAATACGACGAAATGGGCGACTACATCCGCGGCGGACTCGAGGCCCCTGTGCCGATGGTCGAGCCGGACGGATTTGACGGCGAACTAATCGACGTCGAGGACATCGACGGCGAAGAGGCCGAGATCGAAGCGATCGAAACCTTTGACATCGACGAAGCCATGAAGATCGAAGTCGATGACGATGAATTGTAATTGTCAGTAGCGACGGCGTAAGCCGTTGCGTAATTTAGCAGAATGGCCGCGAGCATGAAGTTCGCGGCCTTTTTCTACGGGCGGTGGAATTGGTCGTCTTTCGCAACGCATGCGCGCTTACCCCATACTTTTCCTTTTGTAGACCCATTCTAAAAGGCATTTTGTTTTACGCCTTTCCGTGCTAAGATGTCCTAATCTAATTCGGATCATTCTCGTACTTTAAGTTATGTGTTGTAATCTTCTCCCTAGCGAAGCGGTATATGAAGCAACTTATTGGCGGCATTATTTGTACGATACTGTGCATGTGTGTTTCCGTTACGTATTCTCAGCGCGTCGTAAAACGGCCGGTCGCAAAGCCGAAAACGACTGCACCCGCGGCAGACATTCCTAAACAAGGGCTGGGTACCTCTAATTACAATGCCGGTTTAAATTGCGGGGCAGAGGCCTATGACTGCCGCATTTCGGCATTCACGAAAGCGATCGATCTCGGCCTCAAGACGCCGGATGTCTTCAAAATGCGAGGGCTTGCGTACCGCGGACAGGGCTCGTACTACAAGGCGATACTCGACCTTAGAAACGCGATCACGCTGGCGCACGCCGATATCGATCTGTATCTGGAACTCGGCTCGACCTACACGCTCGTCAACCAACCCGAAGCTGCCGAGAAGATCTACACTGCTGCGCTTGCGTTAGAACCAAAGAATGTTGATATCTTAAAGCAGCGAGCGAAGCTATATCTCGGTTACGGGCTGACCGACGATGCATACGCGGACCTGAGTAGGGTGATATCGATCAACCCAAAGGACCCGGAACCATATGAGTTGGCACTGACAATTCATCGACGCAAAAAAGATTTTGCAGCCATCGTCGCGGACTACAACGGACTCATCGCGATCAAACCCAACGAACCGTCCTATTACTTCGAACGGTCATCTGCGTTCGCGCGGAACGAAAATTACGATGCTGCGCTATCCGATGCTGCAAAGGTGGTCGAATTGAAACCTGACGATGCGATGTCTTACATTCGGCGTGCGTGGAGGTATCAATCCAAGCGTCAATATGATAAAGCACGCTCCGATTTTGATAAGGCTGTCGCTCTCGCCCCGGCTTCAGCTGAGGTATTGGTAGCAAGAGCCAATTTTTTTCTTTGGCAAGACTTTTTTGACGAAGCACGGGCTGACCTTGCCAAAGCCGTTGAGGTCGCTCCGACGTCGGCGAAGGCGTATAAAGCCCTTGGCTTGCTCCATGATAGAACAAAGGAATTTGATAGATCGGTACAGGACTACAATAAGGCAATCTCACTCGACCCTGACGATATGATGAATTACTACAGCCGGAGCGAAGCATTACTGAACGTCGGACTCGATAGCGACGCTATGGCTGACGCTAACAAGCTCGTCGCTGCCGGGTTTCCGCTCGGTTATTACAGCCGAGCGAACGTTATCTTCAAGACCAAAGGTTATGATGCCTACATTAAGGAAACCGAAAACGCCAGGCGAGCCTTCCATCAGCTTTATACGGCAATGATCGAACTTGAGCCGACATACTATCAGCACTACTGGATGAGGGCAATCAATAACCCTGCAGGTCAGTCGGCGAATGCACTCGCCGACCTGACAAAAGCTCTAATGCTTAAGCCCGACTGCCGGGGCTGTCTCGGAGCCCGCGTCTATAATCTTCTTGCTGCCGACCGGCCTAACGAGGCTCTCGCCGATGCTAGTAAGATTATCGAGCTTAATCCGGCGTCCGCCTACTCTTATACGGAGAGGATCGCGGTTTACAAGAAAATGGGGAAAATTGCCCTTGCCCTTGCCGACGCGACGAAAGCCATCGAGGTCGAACCGACGAGTGACTCAGGCTGGTCGGCTCGCTCAGACATATACCGCGACCAAAAGGACTTCCATAGGGCACTCGTCGATTACATCAAGGTATTTGAGCTCAACCCGAGGAAAGGATATATCGCGGGCATTCTTTCCGACAGATACAAAGACGCGGGCGACCTGGCCGGCGCCGAGCGGATGCTCAATAAACGAATCGAGATCGACCCCAAAGACCCTTACAGCTATCACGCACGTGCTTTTTTCTACGAGTATGAACTAAAGGATAAGAAGCGGGCCGTCCAGGATTATTTACGCTGTGCCAACGCCGAATGGAACGGCACTGGTCCTACAGACACCATAAAAAAAGATTGTGCCAAGAATGCGCGCGATCAATAGAGGATCAATATGAGGATCACAACCCTTGCAGGAGCCTTGTGCCTAATGATAATTCTCCTTACACCGGCGCTCGGCCAGCGTTTTGCCGCCGATGATCAGGATGAAGACTGGAAGAAGAACGGCAAAGCGGATGCCTGTCACTCTGATATCACTGTTGCAGTCCACCTGGATTCGATCAACACCTACGTGGGTCCGTCAAAAGACGGATACCTGATATGGTATAACGTCAGAAATACGAAGCCTAATTCGAAGGTCAAGTTCAGTTATGTTCTTGCCGCTGACGAGGCGGAGGCCCGCAAAAAGGTTATGGACGGCAGTATCCAGACAAGCACTCTCGAAAGCGGCCCCGCGTATAGCTGGCTTCATGTCAAGAATCCCACCGGCGCGTATTTTGTGGCGGGTTACGTTACTACCGAGCCATCGACTACTGGCCAGTATGAAGGATGCAACTCGGCGGCGAATTCGGTCGACCTATTTTGCACATGGAATCCGACAGAGAAATGCCCCAATTTCGACAAGGTCAAGGCGGCTCAGACTAGTTTAAAGAACGACCCACAGGCTCTGATGGTTCCCACTGCATTCCTGGGAAACGGTGACGCCTACTGCTCGTCCGAAGACCCGGGCGTCGAACGCCCAAAGGATCCTGCCAACGAGATCCGAACCAAGATACTCGAAATCCTGCGCGCGAACACGCAACCGATCTCTCTTGAAGAATTTCGCGGTGCCATTTATACGGTCACAAAGGTCGATTTTGTTAATGAGGGGGGCACGTTGGTATTTCGATTTACCGAGCGATGGGACAGTATCGACGGTTTTAAGGCGGCGAAGCCCGAGGACGTGAGCTGGTGGCAGCAGGATCTGTCCACGACGATCTCATTCGAGGAGATGGCAGCCACCCTTAAACCGCTCGCTCTTACCTCTACCGAGAATAAGTATCCGTACGTCCAGACGACTAATGTCCGATGGCTAGAGATGGGCGGGAAGCGTGACTCGCAAAACTACAAAGCCTTTGAGCTAGAGAAAGCATACAAGATATTCGGTCCACGTTCACCGCATCACGCGATCCCGTTCGATATGGGGCCGGCGGATGCGAATTATAAAGAGCTCGCCAAGTTGCTTGGCCAACTACGAGCGATGTCAGCAAGCCAAAAACCCTCGAGTAGCATTACGCCGTGCATCCCGGCTCCAAAAGCTGCGAACGAGACAAGTAAGTTCGCCGCCGTTAGAGCTGCGTCGGTAACTGCATCTGCGACCCCAACACCTGTTCCTCAGCCCGAAGGATTTGTTAGCACCGTCAAAGGCGACGAGGGCATCGGCCGTGCTCAACAAGAAAATGATCGGAAAAGGGTCTCTGATGCAGCTTCATGCACGGCCGGTCTTGCCGAGTTGGATCAGGAAGTAAACGGTATAAACGCCCGTAAGCCCTCGGGGATATCAACAATTCCTGTATTACAGACCGCGATGTATGCTGTCGCCAAGTACATGCAGCATCTACAGACAACCTGTCAGGCACAGCCCCAGTACAGCCAGTATGCGGAGTATAAGGCGACATACGATTCGCTTATGGCAAATTGCAATGCCATTGCAACCACTCCGAGCGTGTGTGTCGCTAAGCTTAATTGGTAGCAATATTTTTGGAGCCACCTCAAAGGAGGGGGCTAACTGTAATAGAAAAAGCCGGAGCAACGTGCCTCCGGCTTTTTTTTGTTTTGCGAATCGTCTACCAGATCTCGCAAACCTTTTCGCGGATCATCTTTTGGCCGGTTCTGCATCCGAATGCTTTGGCGAATTCGGGCATGTTGGACATTGGGCCGTTGACGCGCCAGCGGGGTAGGGCGTGGGGGTTGCCGGCGACCTGTTGGCGTTCGGCTTCGGGGGTGTATTTGCCCGCCCAGACCTGCGCCCAGCCGAGGAAGAAACGCTGTTCGGCGGTAAATCCGTCTATATCAGCCGGCCGCGGTTTGCCCTGCAGCGATTTGAGATAGGCGTAATACGAAACGGTCAGGCCGGCAAAATCGCCGATGTTCTCACCAAGCGTGAGCTTACCGTTGATAAAGAGCCCGGGCTGGACCTCGTATCCGTCAAACTGTTTGACGACACAAGCCGCGCGTTCGTCAAATTTCTTTTTGTCTTCATCGGTCCACCAGCTTTTCAGATTACCGTCCGCATCAAAGCGGGCGCCCTGATCGTCAAAACCGTGCGTGATCTCGTGGCCGATGACACCGCCGATGGCACCGTAATTGATGGCGTCGTCAGCGTTAAAATTAAAGAACGGCGGCTGCAAAATACCGGCCGGGAAAGTGATGTCGTTATTCTGCGGGCTGTACGAAGCATTGACCGTCGGCGGCGTCATGCCCATACGGTTCTTGTCACGGGGTTTGCCGAGGTCCTGGAAATTACGGTTGATCTGAAACTGATTTGCCCGCAGGATGTTCTGCGCGTACGAATCGCGTTTGACCGTCAGCCCCGCATAACCGCGAAGCACATCGGGATAGCCGATCTTACGCTTAAAGGTCGAGAGCTTGGTCTTTGCCTGCTTTTTAGTCTCGTCGCTCATCCACTGGAGCCCGTTGATTCGCTCATTCAATGAAGCCATGAGGTTGTCGATCATCACATTCATCCGCTCTTTTGCGGCGGGCGTAAACGCGACCTTAGCGTACTCCATACCGAGTGCTTCGCCGAGTGCTCCGTCCACATTCTGGACGCAGGTTTTCCAACGCGGCTGACGCTCTTTCTGTCCGCTGAGGTGCTTGCCAAAGAAATTGAAATTCTCATCGGCAAAAGCTTTTGGCAAAGACGCCGCCGCGGAATTGACGACCATCCATGTCAGATAGGTTTTCCAGTCGTCCACCGAAACGTCCGCCATCATCGTGTTCATTTCCTTAAAGAACTTTGCGGGTGCGATGTTGAAATCATATTTTGTCTCAACGCCTCGCGTCGCAAAATAGCTGTTCCAATTGAAATTTGGCGTCAAAGCCTGAGCATCAGCGACGGTGATCTTGTTGTAAGAGTTGTCCGGATTGCGGCGTTCAACCGGTGTTAGCGACGCCGTCGCAAGGCGGGTTTGGATCGCGAGCACTTTAGCGGCCTTGGACGCAGCGGTCTCAGCATTGTCGCCGAGCAGCTTAAACATCGCGGTCATATACTCAACGAACTTGCCGCGTGTCTCAGCATACCGAGCCTCGGTGTAGTAGTCGCGATTAGGCAGCGAAATGCCGCCCTGACCGGCGTTGACGATCATCGTGTTGGTCGATTTGAGATCGGCACCCGCGCCAAAACCAAACACCGCCGGCAGTCCTAAACTATGCAGCTCGGCGATCTGTTTTTGTATATCGGCCGGAGTCTTTGCCTTAGATATCGCTTTGAGGTATTTTTCGATCGGCTTTGTGCCCGACTTTTCTATCGCTGCCTCGTCCATGCAGGTGGCATAGAAATCGCCGATCATTTGTGTGTCGCTGCCGGATTTGGCCTTGGTAGCAGCGGCTTTTTCGAGCACGCCTTTGAGGATCGTGTTATTCGAATCGCGGAGCATATTAAATGTCCCCCAACTCGCTTCCGACGCAGGTATCTGGGTATTTTTCAACCAGGTGCCGTTAGCGTACTGAAAAAAATCGTCGCACGCCTCGGTCGTGCGGTCCATGCGTGACGGGTCAAAGCCCGAGCTCTGAGCAAGGACGCCGCCCCAAAGAGACAGCATGATCGCGAGAGTCGTGACAAAACGAAATAGTCGTGTGTGCATTTTTTACTCCTAAAGAAAGATTTTCTTGTTGATAACCAGTATATACGGTGTTGTTTCCAAAAAGGTTTTTACGCCGGTCACTTAACAGGGACAAATGTTTCGGCAACACGCTGACGCAGCTCGGCGGCGAGCAATTTGCGGTCGGGATTCATTACCGGCTCTTCGCCAAACGTGATCGTGGCGGTGTATTCACTGACTTTGAACAACCGCCAGAGATGAGCGAAAAAGCTGATGTCTTCCCACCAACAGGCGGCCTGGTTGGCGGGTGTTTCTCCCTCCGGCGTCGTGTATGTGATCGAAGCATACGAGACCGGGATATCGCCCTGAGCCGCAAACTCCAAAAACGAACTGTTAAACGGATCGACATCGTCGCCATTCGTCGCTTTGCCCTCGGGGAAAACGACGACGCCCTCGCCCATATCCAGCCGCTCGACGATCAGTTCACCGGCACGAGGTATGTCGCGGCGGTTGCTACGGTCGATAAATATCGTGCCCATGTCGCGGCAGATGCGTCCGGCAACGGGCCAGGTCTCAACCTCGGCCTTGGCGACAAAGATCCCCTTAGCAGCGTTTCTGATCGCCGGTATATCGGTGTAGCTGAGATGGTTTGTTACGAGGAAAAACGGAGGCTGCGGCGGGTTGCCGATGACCTCGATCCGCATATTTGAGATGCTGACAAAACTCCAGGTCCACGCGCCAAATATACGCTGCCGCCAGCGGACCTTATCGGGCATAAGGACACGCAAGATATACCAGCTCCAATACAGGCCAAGCGTCGAGCCGACAAATAAGACGATCTTTATTGCTGCCCTGATTGTTCTCATGCGATATCTAAAGCGGCTGCTTATCTACTTTCTTAAAATTGTATCGCAGTAAAAACCGCATCGGCAACGCCTTACCATTACGCTCGGCGGGCCGCCAATTCATTTGTCTAACCGTGCGCTCGACCGACTCGTCCAAACCATACCCTGCCCAACGAACTATCTCAGTCCGCAATATCTTACCCGCCGCATCGAGATCGACCATTATCTCGACCGTCGCCGTGACCTCATAAAAAGCTGCCTCGGCGGTGTACTCAGGTTTGATCCGTCGAAAGGGAATAGGGGCGATGAAATTCTTAGCCTCAGGTGAGTTAGGCGCAGGCGGCTCTTCCATCGGAGGTAACGGAGATTCGGCGATCTCGGATTTTGTAGCCGAATTTATCTTTGCTTTTATCTCTCCGGCAAATTCCGGGACGGCCACGTCGAGAAAACGTGTCGAGGCCTTGGCACTTATCGCCTCAGATTTATACAGTGCCCAGTGGATCAATCGTCCGGTTCGGACGCTGACGACATATATCACGGCATATGCTTCGTAATACTCGCCACGTCCTGATGCATTGCGTCGCTGGTTGGCGGTTCTGATCAGTATGATGTGATCGCACCCGATAGCCCCGCCGACTCGTTTCGCCTCGTCGATAGTCATATTAAACGGAGCTACGGGCGGTTTTGAATTGAATGCGGCTTTAGCCAGATCCATATCTAGCACCTTGAGATCTGAGATCAAAAAGCTGGTTAGGCGTTCGGATATCTCGTCGCTCATTTCCGAACCGTCCGGTGAAAGTATGGCAACGCGCTGAGGTGCCGAAGCGTAAGTGAAAAGACAAAAGGCAAAAGGCAAAAGTATGAGACAGACCTTTCTATTACTAAATTTTGTGATAAAGCTCGGCGATCTCATTTTTTAATTCGGCAGGGAAACAGATGCGGTGGATGCGATAACCCTCTTGCAATCCGCGAATGGCTGGGCTGACGGACGAGATCTCGCGGATCTCGGGCCGCGAGAATCCGTCTTCGACATAGATCAGGTTCTTGGGGTCAGATGCGTCTTTTGAATAGAAAGAATACGGCACGTTGCCGGCCGAATCTTCGACAAAATAATATTCCGGGTCAAACCCTGCGTTTGCAACAAGTTGCCGCGACGCGGCGATAAATGACGAACGCTCTGCCTCGGGCATATCGAGGTCAAACGCTTTGAACAAGCGGCGATCTAAGAATCGCTTTGCCAGATCGGAAAGGACCGTATCGCTAGAGTGCTGCCAACGCTTGATGCTAAACATCACATCCGTATCGTCTAGCTCGAGATGCTCGCTGAGGTTTAACTTTTCTCCAGCCAAGATCTTTTCCATAGGCGTGCTCGGTGCGTGCCAGACGTCGCCGCCGTCACTGTAGATCTGCAAAGCCCGCCGCA
>DEQS01000004.1 GCA_002360555.1 Chloracidobacterium sp. UBA3360 | reverse complement strand
CAATGAAACGGACTGCTGCGAATATGTTGTTTTACGGTCTTGATACTGCGAAAACGCTGGACGTGAAATGTGACAACATAATTTGAACCGAGATATCCGTCGAGTTCTTTGGTGACAAAATTCGAAGGGTTCGTTTCCTCGGGCTTGATGCCGTGGACGATAAAATAGAGATACTTCTCGAAAGCCTCTACCTTTGGCTGGTTTCGTGTCTCGAGACAGTCCTCGACCGTAAGGTGGTGAAACTTAAAAATATTGAGCAGAACGTCCTTTGATTCCTCAATGCAGGCTTCGGTTTCGCCTTTCAGATCGACCCAGACGACATTTGTCTGGTCGGCGAGCAAGGCTGGGAGTTCGTCGCGCGTAAAACCTTCCTCGACCTTATCCGACCCTTGTCTGTAGCAGAAAATTTCCATAACGAACGCTCTTTGTCGCTACATTGGCGAAATGCTAAACTTACCGCAAATAACACTTACGGTTTTACCACTGACTACTGTCCACTGACAACTGATATGAAAGTTTTTGTCGCTGACGACGTTAACGAAGAAAAATTGGCGCCGCTCATCGATGCGGGTATCGACGTTGTCAAAGAGACGAAGCTCGGCGATGCTGAGCTTGCGAATCGATTGCAGGACGCCGACGGCGTCATCGTCCGCAGTGCGACGCACATCACGGCTGAGTTGATGGATGCCGCAAAGAACCTGCGGGTCATTGGTCGCGCTGGCGTCGGCGTCGATAATATCGATGTCAAAGCTGCCACGCAACGCGGCATCGTCGTGATGAACGCGCCTGACGGCAACACGATCACCACCGCCGAACATACCATCGCGCTGCTTGTTTCGATGGCCCGCAACGTGCCGCAGGCTCATGCGAAACTGCAATCCGGCGTTTGGGATAAGAAAAGCTTTGTCGGCGTCGAATTGAACGGGAAAACGCTCGGCGTGATCGGCCTCGGCCGAATCGGCAAGCACGTCGCCCAGATCGCACGCGGGTTTGGAATGCAGGTCGTGGCGTTCGATCCATTCACATCCGCCGATCAGGCAAAGGAACTTGGTATCGAAACGGGAACGCTTGACGAAGTGCTTGCGAGGGCTGATTTCCTGACGATCCACACACCGGTAACTGACGAAACGCGCGGCATCATCGGCAAAGACGCCTTTGCGAAGGTGAAAAAAGGCGTGCGGCTTGTAAACTGTGCCCGCGGAGGCTTGGTTGACGAAACGGCTTTGCTCGAAGCGATCGAAAACGGCGCGGTCGCAGCCGCTGCTCTCGACGTATTTGCAACCGAGCCGCTGCCGCCGGATTCGCCGCTATTAGGAAACCCAAAGATAATTACAACACCGCATTTGGGTGCATCGACAACCGAGGCGCAAGAGGGCGTTGCCCTTACCGTCGCCGAGCAGATGCGTGACTATTTGATCGACGGGACGCTTCGCGGAGCGGTTAATGCCCCGTCGATGGCGGCGGCTGAGGTCGAGGCTCTGCAGCCGTTCATCGATCTCGCCAAACGTCTAGGACGTTTTCAGGCACAGCTTTTGGACGAAGGGGCGATCTCAAATGTCCGTCTCGAATACACCGGAGCTCTTGCCAGCACCGACGCTACACCGGTCACGCGGGCGTTTCTCGCTGGGTTGCTCCGCAATGTTTCGACCCGTGTGAACGTTGTCAACGCGCTTTTAATCGCAGAGGAACGCGGCATTAGCGTTACGACCAGCTACACGACCGCAGGAAAAACGGTGAACGCCGATATCCTGACAAGCGTCACAACCACCGACGGCGAACAGACCGCGTCGGGCCTGGTCTTTGCTAATGGCGAAGGCCGCATCACCGGCATCGGCAATTTCTCGATCGAAGCCGTGCCGCACGGTTACATGCTCATTACAAAAAATCGCGACGTCCCCGGCGTCATCGGCGAACTCGGTACGATCCTAGGGCAAAATGGCGTCAACATCAGCCGATTTTACCTCGGCCGTCAGGAAAAAGGCGGCGAAGCCCTCGCCGTCGTTGAGATCGATTCTGCGCTCGAAGAACCCGTTTTAGAAAAATTGCGAGAGATCGAAGCCGTCATCCTGGTCAAGCAGGTTCGTCTGTAAGTCTTGAATCGCATACCACCTCTGCTTGCAAATGATCTGATTTCGCGTTAAAACTTTTGGTAAAAAGTTATGCGAAAGACTATTTTGATCCTTGCGGCCATATTCGCGTCCGGGCTGCTTTTTGTAAATGTTTATACTTCGCTAGTCGATGCCCGTAATTGGGGGCACGACATCCCTAACTCGCTTATCGCGGCTCGCCAATATTTCAGCGTCGCAAATCCGGGCAGCTTTTTTCGCATCGCATCGCCGATCAGTCAGATCATCGCCTTGCTCGCCCTTATAATTTGCTGGGGTGCGGGCAAGCGAGTGCGTATTTATTGTGCTGTCGCCCTCGTACTCGCCGTGTCGGGCGACCTTTTCACTTACGCCTATTTCTTTCCGCGAAACGACATAATGTTTGTCGCGCCGCTCACATCCGACACCGAATCTCTGCGCGCTGCGTGGTCCGGCTGGACAACGATGAACTGGCCGCGATCCGGCATCCTCGTTGTTCAGGTCATCTTCGATTATCTCGCTCTAATGCGCGTGGCTTCTACACCGTCTGATCAATAATTTTAAGGTGCGATTCAAATCTGAACGCGGATTGGTGTAAACAGTTCGCGGCGGATAGAATCGTGTGTAGTTATGAGTGAATCTGACGCGACTCTACGGGTCGAAAATGTGACAAAACGCTTTGGCGACTTTACGGCGGTCGAGGGGCTGAGTTTTGACGTGCGTGCCGGGCGGGTGTTTGGATTTCTGGGGCCTAACGGTGCGGGTAAGACGACGACAATTCGCATGATCGTTGGGATCACTGCTCCTGACGAAGGCAAGATCGAGCTGTTTGGCGAGCGGATATCGCCGAAAATGCAGGACCGGATCGGCTATTTGCCGGAGGAACGCGGTCTATATAAAAAGATGAAGATCGTTGATCAGCTCCGCTATTTTGCGGCGCTGAAAGACGTGCCGCAGGCTGTCGCGGACAAACGCATCGATAAATGGCTCGAACGGATGAACCTCTCCGAGTGGAAATCCAAAAAAACGACCGACCTGTCGAAAGGGATGCAGCAAAAGATACAGTTCATCTCGACAGTGCTGCATGACCCGGATTTGCTGATCCTCGACGAACCGTTCTCGGGCCTCGATCCGGTAAATGTCGAGTTTATGATCGATGTGATGTCAGAATTTAAGTCACAGGACAAGACGATCATATTCTCGACGCACCTGATGGAAACCGCCGAGCGACTTTGCAATGACATACTCCTAATTAATAAATCTAAAAAGGTTATCTCCGGCAGCCTCCGTGAGGTAAAAGCGAGCTATGGCAAAAATCTGATCGCGCTGCGTGCGGTCGGCGGGGAAGCAGTGCTGGCCGACCGCTCTCTTGTCGCAAAAGCAATCGAGCATTCTGACGAGATCGAGATCGAGCTGGCTGAGAATGCTGACCCGCAGGTTTTGCTGAAAAAGCTGATCGAGAGCGGAGCGAATATCTCAAAATTTGAAAAAGTCGAACCTAGCCTCAACGATATATTTATTGACCAGATAGGAGGAGCCGCCGAAAGTTGATAACGGACAGTTGATAGTGGATAGTGCCCGAAAATGTAGGAAAATGAAAGAGAGTATTTTGAAAACGAAA
>DEQS01000074.1:5223-7073 GCA_002360555.1 Chloracidobacterium sp. UBA3360 | reverse complement strand
AATTGTTTGCCCACGAAACACACGAAAACCGCGAAATATGAGTATCTTATTTAGCGTCTTTTCGCGTATTTCGCGGGCAAATTCTTATCCTCTATAGTCTTCCCTCGCGACGACGCGCACTTTCCCTCGCCAATTCTCATGTAGCTCATACCGCCACAGTTCGATCTCGGGCGTGATAGTCTTTGCAAAAAACTCAAAATCACGGTGAAAGCTCCACGCCGGAGCGGCGAGATATATGATCGCGGGTTGGTTGGCGATGGTGCGTCCGTCAAACAGATTTGCTTCGTCCAGCTGCCCGCGACGCCGCTGCAGCTCGATCTTTCGCCAGTAATCCGCCGCCTGAAAAACGCTCGAACGGTCGGGTTGTGTCTTTAGCTCGATGATGACCAGGCGCCCGTCTTTTCGGAGTGCAAGCAGGTCGATCTTGTCATTCGAGGAGCGAAACTGATGATATATCGGCGACAATATCAGGTTGGCATCAAGCAGCGTTATGTTACGCCGAAGGATCGATTCGAGCCACGCTTCGGGTGCGGAGCGGTAATGTTCATGGCGCTTATTCAGCGTCTCGGCGGTGCGATAAAGCTTGAGCTGCTCGACGATCTCAACTAGATCATCCCACGTTTCCTCGGTCAATATCCGTCGGTCCCGCCCAACACCGAACCACGCCTTTTCGATACCCAACATCGTCCGCACGCGGGCGAACGGCAGCCCCATGAACCGAAGCGTCTCGCCCTGTCGCGAATAGACCACGTCGATCTCGTCCGTCGATAGGTCGACGATGCGTTGGGCGATGCCGCCGGGTTCACGCAGCTCGGGCGCAGTCGGGCGACGAGACTTTTCCCGCCACAGATCGCGGATCTTTCGCTTTGGCAGCTCTACCACCAACGGTGGCTCGGTCTTTCGCTTGATCTCAAATACCGTGATCTTTGCTTTCCACCGTTCGGTCAAAATAGCGTGGAGTTTTTGCAGATTTTTGGCGTGCCGTTTTTCGCAGACTATCCAAATATCGAGTATCGGTTTCTTTTTGCGGGAGCCGAGTTTTTCAAGCCAAAGAATCGCTGACGACAACACGACCTCGACCGTCAGTTTGCCGGTGACATCGTATATCGCGGCAAGAGGGGTTTTGTCGGCATCGTCAAATAGTATGTGGGCGAGCCGTCCGCCGTCGGTATTTAAGGCGACGCGGCCGAGCCTGATGTCTGAGAAATTTGCCTTGATCAGGCTGGCGATCTCGTTGGCCTTTTCGAGCCGGGCAAGCTCGACCTCAGCGGTGAGGGTGCTCGCGGCAATTCGCGGCACAAGCCGAACGCTTTCGCGTTTGCCAAACTCACGGCTCAAGCTCAGCGAAAGTTCATTGCCGTCAAATTCAAACGAATGCAGCCGCCAGTCATGAAAGCCGTCGTCGCCGATAAACCCGACAAGCGTCTTGTCGCCCGCAGTGGTTATTTCGATCTCGGGACCGTTTAAGGGGAATGTGCGACCCGTTTCGCGAACGAGCAACCACTCATGATGAGCGGCGAGGAGCTCGCGGAGTTCTTCCGTATTCACCATTCGTGATTAGCGGCAAAGTATTTGATCATCGCCTCGGCCCAGTCGGCGTAGCCCTGTTCGGACGGGTGGATGCCGTCGGCCCAAAAGCCTTCGAGCCTGATATCGGCCGGCTGCGGATAGTAAAAGACGCGGTCCATGCCGCGTGTAAATTCGACTATGTTTGCGTTGTGCATCTGCGACAGCCGCCAGAGGATCGATCTGATCGGTTCGGGCAGAGCCGGAGCATAGATGATCATCGGGCAGTTTGAGATAAAGATGACCGCGTTTGGATTTTTTTCGCGAACTATCGAGATCAGCTC
>DEQS01000074.1:0-4917 GCA_002360555.1 Chloracidobacterium sp. UBA3360 | reverse complement strand
ACGAGATCCTCGATCGTCCGGCGGGCGGTGACGCCGTTTTTGCCAAGCACTGTCCACGCAACCGGGCGGGCGATGTGTTCGCTCAGGTTTTTTGCAAACTGCCCGGCAAGCGCGAGTTCGTGCGTGCGGGCACCAAGCCCCGCGACGGTCGATTCGCCGACGACGTAGAGCTTTGCCGGATCGGGGCCGTCGCCGTAACGTCCATGCCTTTCGCCGCCTGCGTCGGGTAGGACGCCGATCTTCCAACGCGTGACCTGTCCCTGTAGCAGCAGCAGCGGTGTGAACGGCAGCAACACGGCCGAGCCGAGCATAAACTGCCTCTGCAGACGCGATAAATTGTCGGTGCCGTTGTCCATGCGTGTCGTTATGATAAAATTTAAAGCCTCAAATGTTTTTGTCAAATCTGCCCCGGATTTTCCTGCTCGTCATCGCTCTCACGCTTGTAATTCAGGCGTGCGGCTCGTCGCAACCTAATGAAAATAAAGAGATTTCACTGACGGGCGAAAGCAGTAGCGAATTTCCGTTCGCGGTTAAGGAACCGGAGACGTATCAAGCTGATGTGATTGTGACGGCAGGTGGCATCGAGACGCGATGGTCGGTTGCCCGTAACACTGATAAGTGGCGGTACGACATTTACGTGGGCACAGCAATGACCGTCTCGCAGATACGCGGCGACAAACTTTATTACATCGATCACCGCAAAAAAACGTTTTGGGAGATGAGCGAAAAGCAGGGCTCAGCTGAGATCAGCGACATCGCACGCAGTTTTTTTCGAGGCTATGAGCACAATGATTTTGACGAAACCGGCCGCGAAGGCAATATCATTAAATACAAGGTCCGCCCCGTCGACAAACGTCCGGGCAGCATCGTCGTCTCGATCGACACCGCGAGCGGGATGATGGTTAGGCAGGAATTTTTAGCGGCTGACGGCGGTGTCCAATATGTTTATGAGCTGCGAAATTTGAAATTGAGCGTGGACGACAGCACGTTCGCGATTCCCTCCGAATATCGTAAAGTCACACAGCCATAAGCGATCGTTTTATTTGTCGCCCTCCGCCGCCGAGCCCGTGAAACCGCTATGTTAAAATTCAACCATCCAATGAAGATAATAAATATATCCACGACCTTGCTGTTCCTCACCGTTTCCTCTCTTTTTTTCACCGGCTGCCGCACCGTCTCGACTGGCGAGAACACTAACGGCTCGATCGACGGGGTCGAAAAGACGAAAGCTCCGTACGCGGACAGGGAACCTGAAAAATATCAGACCGAGATCTGGCAGACTTCGGCGAGGGGAACGGAGAAATTCTTTTTGACCCGCAGCGGCGATAAATGGCGGATGGATTCCTCGTATGGATCACCCGGACAAGTGACAACGATCCACACGGATAAAGAATATGTGATCTCATCTGCGACAAAGGTCTACGCCGAATATCCGACCGGCCACGGCTTTGACGACCGCGAAGATACGGTTTACGAAATGACGTTCGGAATGCTCAATTCCAAGGTCAAAGCCGTCTACGAAAAGCTCGGGGTCGACGGCGGCCTGACCAAATATAAGGTTACGACCGACGGTGATAAGGGTAAGGAGTCGATAGTTTATTTTGATGATAAGCTCGGCCTGCCGGTCAAAAAGGAGATATTCAAGGCCGGTGAGGCCGGGCAAGCTCCCGAGATGACGATAACGCTTTCCGGGTTCAAAGCAGACGCTGACGAGAAGCTTTTCGTATTACCGGAGGGCTTGAAAAAGATAACCCCGGGTGAGATGAAAAAGCTACTTTCCGGCGGCAAATAATACGTTATGACCGAACAAAAACTGCGTACAGAGATCACCGACGAGCAACGAGCCTTTGCGGCGAACGCGCTGCACACGCTGCCTTTTTCCAAATTAATTGGGATGAAGCTGGTCAAACTCGAGGTTGACGAGGCGCAGATCTCGATCGACATGCGCGACGACCTGCGGCAGCCAAGCGGCGTTTTGCACGGCGGCGTGACGGCGACGCTGATAGACACGGCGATGGCCTTCGCCGTCCGCACACGGCTCGGTATTGATGAAGCGACCGCTACGATCGACCTCACCGTCCATTATCTGAGGCCGCACATCACAGGGATTTTCACATGCACAGCAAAAGTCGTGCGGGCCGGCAAACGAATATTCACCGTATCCGCCGACGTCCACGGCGAAGACGGCAATCTTATCGCAACGGGCTTGTCTACTTACACGAGGGTTTAGCCACAAAAAGCACAAAAGGCACATAAGGGATTTTTTTTGTGCTCTTTGTGCCTTTTGTGGCGAATCAAAATGGAACAACTACGCAAATTTGCACGATATTTTAAGCCTTACAAGGGGACGATCCTGCTTGGGATCCTTTGTATTTTGGCGTCGATGTCGTTTGGGCTTTTTGTTCCGTATATGGTGGGCCAGGCGGTCGATGATCTTGGCGCTGGCGTGACACGAGAAAAGATCATTTACTATCCGCTCGTCATTCTCGGCATCAATCTGATGAGCGGTGTGTTTTTGTTTTTGCAGCGGCGGTTGCTGATCAACACGTCGCGGCATATCGAGTTCGACATGCGGCAAGATTTTTACGCGTCGCTGGTCGGGCAATCGATGCAGTATTTTCACGAGACCCGCGTCGGCGACCTGATGGCACGTGCGACCAACGACCTCGCCGCCATCCGCCAGATCGTCGGGCCGATGATCCTGTACAGCTTTCAAGCGATATTTGCGCTCTGCATTTCGCTGCCGATCATGCTCAATATCTCGGTCAAGCTCACTCTGTTGCTGCTCATCCCAATGCCGCTCGTGACGCTGACCGTCAAATTTTTGGGCGAGCGGATTCACAAGCGGTTCGAGAAGATCCAAGAATATTTCTCTGATATTACGGCCCGTGCCCAAGAAAATCTGACCGGCGTCCGCGTCGTCCGTGCCTACGCTCAGGAGGACGCCGAGATCGAGCAGTTTCAAGTCCTCAACCGCGAATACGCCTCGCAAAACCTCAAGCTCGTAAAATACGCTGCCGCGATGCGTCCGCTGCTGTTCTTTTTCATCGGGCTAGGGTTTGTAATTATCGTCGCCGTTGGTGTGCCGATGGCGGTCCGCAGCGAGATCACGGCGGGAGATTTCACGGCATTCATTCTCTACCTCCAACGGATGATCTGGTACCTCATCGCCCTCGGCTACGTCGTCAATCTCTACCAACGCGGCACCGCCTCGCTCAAACGTTTTAACGCGATCCTCGAAGCCGAGCCCGCGATCCGAGATGACGAATCGGCCAGAGAACAGCCCGCGATAAAAGGCTCGATAGAATTCCGCGATCTAAATTATGGTTACAAAGAAATAGCCACAGAGAGCACAGAGAACACCGAGAACGGAAATGCTTCCACAGTGGTCTCTGTGAACTCTGTGGCAAATGGTTTTGTTCTCCACGACATCAACCTAAAAATAGACGCCGGGCAAACCGTCGCATTCGTCGGCAAGACGGGAAGCGGCAAATCGACACTGATGAGCCTCGTGCCGCGTTTGCTTGACGCACGGGACGGCACGGTTTTGGTCGATGGCCGCCCTTTGCGCGAATACCCCATCGCCCAACTCCGCCAAGCCATCGGCTTTGTCCCGCAAGAGACGTTTCTATTCAGCGACACGCTGGCGGCGAATATAGCTTTTGGCGTAGAGACGGAAGTGGGGCAGGAGGGGAGTAAAGGAGTGGGGGAGAGTGTTAAAAGCAACGGCTCCTCTACTCCTCCACTCCCCCACTCCTCTACTTCCAAGATGACCGTCGAATCAGCCGCAACCATCGCGGGCTTGGCTGATGATATCGTCGATTTCCCCGGCAAGTACGAACAGCTCGTCGGCGAACGCGGCATTACCCTTTCCGGCGGGCAAAAACAGCGGACGGCGATCGCACGGGCGGTGATGCGTGACCCGCGAATTTTGATCCTCGACGATTCGCTGAGCGCTGTCGATACCTATACCGAAGAAACGATCTTGCACAATCTCCGCGACGTGCGAGCAGGCCGTACGACACTGATCGTTTCGCACCGCGTCTCGACGATCCGCGACGCCGACCTGATCTGCGTCATGGCCGACGGCCGCATTATCGAACGCGGTACCCACGACGAGCTGCTCGCCCTCGACGGCGAATACGCCGACCTCTATGAGCGTCAACGTTTAGAAGAAGAGCTTGACGCTACCGAGTAAACCGTTGCGTGCTCCGGCCGGTTGCGGCTATTATCTCAAAATGAAAAACGACAACATAAATATCGAAGGCGTGTTTTATACGATGATGATCATCTGGGGAGCACTGGCAATTTCTCAATTATTTTTTCCGGTGATAGTGTTTGCGGCAAAGCCCGAAATGTTTCGATTAAACCTAAACCCGCCGCTATTTGGTGACTACCCGATCGAGATAGGCTTTTTGGGATTTGTATCGCTCGTCAGCCTGGTCACGTCGTTTACGCTCCGCAAGCGTTTTAACGATCAGGCTGTGGCAACGCAGAACGTCGGACTTGCCCAGACGGCGATGATCTTTGGCTGTGCTTTTTGCGAGCTGGTCTCGCTGTTTGGGATGTTTGTCGCTTTTGTTTTCGACTTTCGGTTTTTCTTTGCGTTCTCAGCTCTCGGCATCATCGGAACATTGTTCCACTTTCCCCGCCGAGCCGATATTCAAGCAGCTAGCTACAAGAAGTGAGCTTTTAGGAGACGAGAGGGTTACAGATTAGATGCAGAACAACGACAGTGGAACAAGGGTGGGATACATCGTTGCTAATTCAATATGTGCTGCGATCTTGGTGTCGCAGTTTCTTTTCCTGGTGTTGATCTATTTTGTTAAACCCGAGCTCATGGGTCTTGCCCCGTCTGATTCTGAAACGGGGAGAACGCCCGAAATTGTTATTGTATTGGCGGTCGTCTCGATTGTC
>DEQS01000100.1:132780-151281 GCA_002360555.1 Chloracidobacterium sp. UBA3360 | reverse complement strand
GGAGCCGCCGCAAAAGCGATGATCTCTTCGGCTGATTGATCGTTGTCGGTAGGGTCGCGGTCGATCGTATAAAGCCCGTCGCCCTCGATTCCGACACCGCCGACCGCCACGCCGTTCTTATATAAAGGTATGCCGCCGGGATCGCCGGAGAGTCCCAAAGGCAATCCCGCAATAGCAACATCCGAGCACGACAGCGTTGAAAATTGTACACCGTAAAGCGGCCCGCCGGGGCGATTGTCTATACCGGGCGGAAAATGTTCCTGGATGATGAAACTCGCCGTCCGCGTAGTAAACGCATTGCCTCCCGTCGAAAACAGCCCCGCCGTTCCGGCCTTTGAGTACGAAGCCGCCGTCGCCGCTACAGAAAGATTCTCCAGCCCCTGCCCCGCCGTACCGACACTGCGGATCAGCGTCGTCGCGGGCGCACCTGTCATTACAAACGTGCCAAGCAAATGGCCCTCTTTGTCCGTGACCGAAACTGTAACTTTTTGATTGAGTGAAACGGCGGTCGAAACCGCCTGTGCGATGATCGTCTGGACGTCCGCCGCCGACAGCGTCTGAGCCCTCGCCGACAACCCCACGGCCAGCAAAACCATGAAGCCGCCCAAAACCCTTAACCCTTTAGTCGAGAATAATTTGTTCTTCATGATGGCTAAAAATATCTACCATTTAGCCTTAATAGTCAAGTTTTTGGCCGCTCGAGTTTGCGTCGTTCTAACAAAAAAAGAGCGTGGAATTTACTCCACGCTCTTTTTTCATTTACCAAAAGACAAGTTTAGTTATCTTGTGGTTTTTCAGTGGTTGTTGCCGGTTTTGCATCACGCTGTTTGCGGCGTTCTTCGAACTTGAGTTTACGCTGTTCAAAACGCTGTTTCATCTCGGCTTTGCGAGTCTCGATCTTGGCCTTTTGCTCCGCGGTCAGAATGTTGAGGATCTGCTCGTGAGCAGCTTTCATCTTTGCCTGACGCTGTTCGCGAAATGCTTTCATGCGGTCCTGCTGTTCCTGGGTCAAAGCGGTTCCGGCCTTGCGTGATTCGTGGATCGCTTTTAGCTCGGCGATGGTCGCTGCATCAGGCTTGTTGCCTTCGCGGATAGCCTTGATCTGAGCTTTCTGTGCGTCGGTCAGGTCGATGCCATGCAGCATCATACGTCCGCCCATGCGGCCATGCTTACCGTGACGTCCGCCAAACCCCTCGCGTCCCATACGCTTGCCAAAGCCGCGTTCGCCTTTCTTACGCTCGACCTTATCGGTCTGCGTCGTGGTGGTTGTTTCCTGTGCAAAGCTGACCGTCGCAAACATTGCGATACCCAATATTATTGAAAGAACTGAAATGAATTTAGTTTTTGATGACATTTTTTTACCTCTATATTATTACTAAGCTTTCGCCTGTCGCTATCTTTGACGCGGCGCGTCTGCGAAAGGTCGAAAGAATTTTGTCCGTAAGTGTAAAGAAATGTCAGCGGCGTAAGTGGTAAATGCTAAAGGGTAAATGGTAAATTGAGTAAGCAATGAGATTTTTATCCGAGATCAATTCACCGGCGGACCTGCGGCAACTCAAGGTCGAGGACCTGCAAGAGGTCGCGGACGAGGTCCGTCAGTTTATCATCGATACGTGTTCGCGCGTCGGCGGCCACACGGGCGCAAGCCTCGGTGCGGTCGAGCTTGCGGTGGCGATGCACTACGTTTTTGACACGCCCGACGACAAACTCGTCTGGGACGTCGGCCATCAGGCATACGCTCACAAGATACTAACCGGACGCCGCGACGAGCTCCACACGATCAAAACCTACGGCGGTTTGTCGGGCTTTCTTCGCCGTGACGAATCTGAGTACGACACATTTGGCGCCGGACACGCCTCGACTTCGCTGTCGGCGGCACTCGGAATGGCAGTTGCCCGCGACACCAAAAAAGAAGATTTTCACGTCTGTGCGATGATCGGCGATTCCAGCTTAGCGGGCGGTATGGCGATGGAGGCGATCAATCAGGCCGGCCATCTCAAATCGCGGCTCGTCGTCCTGCTCAACGACAACGGCATGTCGATCGCCCCGGCGGTCGGCTCGCTTAGCGGCTATCTCAACCGCATCAAAGAGGCCCAAAGCTATCAGCACTGGAAAGAAGAGATCGGCGATGTGCTCGAAAGCGTTCCCGGCATCGGCGGCAAGTTGCGACGTGCTGCCAAATCGGTCAAAGACGCCATCGCCGCCGCGGTTCTGCCAGGAGCGTTGGTCAATGAGCTTGGATTCAAATACATCGGCTATGTCGATGGCCACAACGTCGCGGAGCTTGTAAAAGCTCTTGAAGCGGCAAAAAAAGTCGACGACGGCCCCGTCATCGTCCACGCTCTGACGACCAAGGGCAAGGGCTTTCCGAACCCTGAGAAAAATTACTACGCGTATCACGCGACCGGCCCGTTCGACCCGAAAACCGGGCTTCCCTACAAATCGAGCAAAGTCGCCGCACCGTCGTACACGACCGTCTTTGGCGAGACGATGTGCGAACTGATGGCGAGCGACCCGACCATCGTCGCCCTCACCGCTGCAATGCCCGACGGCACCGGCGTCGATAAGGTGCTGGAGAAATTTCCCGAGCGTTCGTTTGACGTCGGCATTGCCGAGCAGCACGCGATCACGTTTTGTGCGGGTATGGCGTGTGAGGGCCTAAAACCTGTCGCGGCGATCTATTCGACATTTTTGCAGCGGGCTTTTGATCAGGTGATCCACGATGTCTGTCTGCAGGACCTCAACGTCACGATCGCGATGGACCGTGCCGGCATCGTCGGAGCCGACGGCCCGACGCATCACGGCTTGCTCGACATCGCTTATCTGCGCGGCTATCCAAATATCGTCCTGATGGCGCCAAAAGACGAGGCCGAGCTTCGCGATATGATGCTCTCCGCGATCGAGCATCCGGGTGCGGCGGCTATCCGCTACCCACGCGGCAACGGCTTTGGCGTCGATATCAGTTCGCCGCCCAAACAGATCGAGATCGGCAAAGCCGAGGTGCTCAAAGAAGGCGGCGACATCGCGATATTGGCTTACGGATCAATGGTCGGGCCCGCTGTCGAAGCGGCCGCACGTCTCGAAAAAGACGGCATTGCCGCGACGGTCGTCAACGCCCGTTTTGTCAAACCGCTCGACGCTGAGTTGATCAAAAAACTCGCGGGCACCAAGAGCCTGATCGTCACCGTCGAAGACGCGTATCTATCCGGCGGCTTTGGCTCGGCGGTGCTCGAACTGCTTGAGGAAAACGGCCTGTCCGACAAGATCCGCGTCGTCCGCATGGGCGTCCCCGACGAGATCGTCACCCACGGCGACCCCAAAATACTCCTCGCCCACTACGGCCTCGACCCCGACGGCATCTACGCCAAAGTCCACGAGACCCTCGAAACAATGGCCGAGAACGACCTCAGCCGCAAACGCATCAAAGCGGTGAAATAACAAAAAGGCTTCGCGATATGCGAGGCCTTTCTTCTTTCATCTGGCTAATTCTTCTAAATTTATACCTATGATTGGCACGTTCTTGACCTCGCCGTCTTGCATTCGTATAACTAAACTGTTCGTGGGCTTGTCTAAGTTAACCATCTCAATGCTTGACTTAAGGCAATCATTAGGAAGGTCATAGCCGTCGTTTACTTTTATGCTCACAATTTCTGTATTATGGCGAAATACGGTTGCGTAGGGGGCTACCGTTCCGGTCGTAATCTGTCTGCACTCTGCTCTCACTGTGAACGGGCCATCAACAACGGAATTGATAGGATATGGTTTGTTCCCCATCAAACCGCAACCAGCGACCGTACAAACTAATATCAGTAAGATGGTGGAAGATAGGGTGAGGCCTGCGATCGCGCGATATGTCTTCATTTTTAGGATGTTAGCATAGGCGGGGTGGTGTTGGGCCGGGTTTTGGGGGATCGGAGCGGCGGAAAGATCGGGCTAAAACCCAGCTTAATGCTCTCACGTGACCTCCACGTGAAGGTGGAGGCAATTGAATTTTCAAGCTTTGGTCCCCCTTGGTCCACCTTGGTCCACCCTGGTCCACCTGATCCGGACCGGACCAAAAGGAATAGACGGCTCTGCCGTAAACGCACTGCGGCGAGGCTTGCCTCGACGTTGGCGGTATAAAAAAGTCTTGCGGCTACGCCGCCGATCCCCGGAGGCGCAGCCTCCTGTGATTTATGTAGCGTGTACGTCGAGGCAAGCCTCGCCGCATTGCAACGCGACAAGCCCGCAAAAGAAAGAGAGTCCGCGAGCATCACGCTCGCGGCTCTTTTTTTGCGCGATGCTTGAAGAAAACGGCTTAACGGGTAAAATAAAGATTGTTAAAATATGGGCTTTAGATACATGGCCGTGTGGGGCCGTCTATCGTAATAAACTTTGATCAATGAATAATACAAATAACGTAGCTGAAAAGAAAAGCAATACTCCGATACTGATCATCGGTGTGGTTTTGGTCGTGGCTCTGCTGGCGGGCTGGTATCTGCTGAGTTCGCCAAAGACGGCGTCGAACACTAACACCGCCAACAAGGCAAATGCCGCCAACACGACCAAGCCGAATACCATCCCGGCAAATGCCCCGCAGGGTGCAAATCCGCCAAACCAACAGGGCTCGCCGACGGCGCTTGTGACGCTCGAGGAATTTGCCGATTTTCAGTGTCCGCAGTGCGGGGCCGTTCATCCGATCATGAACGAGATCAAATCGACATACGGCAGCCGCATCAGGTTTATTTTCCGCAACTATCCGCTCGCGATCCCGGCCCACGACAAATCGTATAACGCCGCTGTCGCCGCTGAGGCCGCCGGTATGCAGAGCCCGAACAAGTTTTGGGAAATGCAGAACCTGCTCTTTACAAATCAAAAGGCTTGGACCGCCGATCCTAATTACCGCACGACGTGGAAAGATTACGCCCAAAAGATCGGGCTCGATGTCGCCAAGTGGGAAAACGATATGGCCGGTATCGCCGCGAAATCGCGCGTTGACGAAGATATGCGACGCGCCAAAGGAATGGGGATAAATTCGACGCCGACGCTCTATATCAATGGCGTTGACGTGCCTTTTCAGCAGATGAATGTAACGGGCCTAAAAGCGTTGATCGACGCCGAGCTGGCCAAAGCCGCTCCGCAAAATCAAACTGCACCCGCTGCACCCGCAAACACCGGCAACACGAATAAATAAGTGACCGAACCGGAGATAACGCCAGCCAAACGCACGATCGCCAAACTGCCTCTCGCAGCGGCGGTCGTCGCTTTGGCGGGCCTCGCCGATGCCGTCTATCTCACCGCCCATCATTACAACGCCGAGCCCGTCCCGTGCGGAGCGGCGTTTGACTGCGAAATGGTGCTCACCAGCCCGTTTGCCACGCTCGGCGGGATAATCAATTGGTTTAGCCCCGGAATGATGGCCGCGACGGGCTCCGTCTCTGATATTCCGTTAGCAGCGTTTGGAGCAGCGGCGTATTTTGTCGCATTTGCATTGGCCACGCTCACCGCATTTGGCGACCGGCGGATGTGGAAATTGTTTGGAGCACACGTCGTACTGATGGCGGCTTTCTCAGGATGGCTGATCTACGTCCAAGCGGCTCTGATTGGAGCATATTGCCAGTTTTGCCTCATCTCGGCGGCAACGACATTTACGCTCCTCATCATTTTTATCATTTCGCTTTTCCTAGGGCCTGGGACGACAAAAATCGCAGAATCGCTGGACTGACCCTAATCACCCTTTCCCGCATTGCTAGCTGAAATTGGCTATCAGTTTAACAACGATAAGCAAAAGTATGGCGAGACCTGCACACACCCCAATGCCGCCCATAAAACGAACATAGATATGTAGGACTCTTATCCAGCCCTTGCCTTTCTGCTCAAGCCAGTCCGCACCTTTAACAGACTCCAAGACCTTCGCATACATGGAGACATAGACATCGGGAAAACGTAGAAAGCGAATCCCAGCATAAAGGAACCCGCTAGCACAGAAAAGTGCGAGAACAACTTGGAATGTGATAGTTTGCGTAATCATTACGGCTGATATGGTAATCAAATAGGAAGAATGGGGTCAGATCTTCGATTCAGCAATCTTTCGTCATTTTCCGTATGTGAAATACTGGCACAACTTTGCCGCGATTGAAATACTATTTTGCGGGGTTTGTCGTATTTTGCACGAAATGACGTATTTTTCGTGTTTTGTTGTATTTTTCGCAAAATGACGTATTTTTCCGATTTGGTCCACCCTTGGTCCATCTTGGTCCATCTGGTCCGGACCGGACCGGACCAAAAGTCTCTGAATCCAATCCGCTTGCGCGCGCGAAATCTATCAACGGAGGTCATCAGTGATGCAAAGGGACGGCTTTAACTTGGCAACATCCGTCCAAATAAGGTAGCTTTAATTAAAACGAAATCGATTTTTCGGAATTCTTAGTGACTGAAGCAATCTTACAACGCATCTCTGACGGCGACCGCAACGCGATCCAGGATTGTCTGGATAAATACGGCGGCCTGGTGTGGTCGATCGCGCGTAAAATGCTCCGTAATTCGGACGATGCTGAGGATGCTGTGCAGGAGATCTTTGTCGATATTTGGAAAAACGCGGGCCGCTTTGACGAATCAAAAGCGTCGGAGACGACGTTTATCGCGATGATCGCCCGCCGCCGTCTGATCGACCGCATTAGGCATTCGAACCGTCGCATTTCGGCGGATTCGCTTGACGATGTTCTGCTCGAACCGTTTACCAGAGCGGACAAAGCAATACAGGTCAGCGTCGAGGCGGGGCAAGCGGCTGAGGCGATGCGGAGCCTGCGGCCCGAGCAGCAGCAGGTGCTGAGGCTCTCGATAGTACAGGGGATGTCGCATCAGGAGATATCAGATGCCACGGGCATGCCGCTTGGCACGGTAAAGACACACGCACGCCGGGGCTTGCTCCATGTGCGGCAAAATATGGGTTTAGGCGGATCTAACGTTTCGATGGAGGCAGCAATATGAACGAAGAACAAAAAGACATATTCTTCGACCTCCTGACGAAAAAGGCCATCTTCGGCCTCGACGCGGCGGAGCAAGCTAAGCTCGACGCTATGGATCCGGGCAACGCCGAGCTTGAGTTTAACTCGCTCGAAATGGCCGCCGCCGCGATCAGCATGATGGGCGCGACTGACGACGAACCGATGCCCGCCAGCCTGCGGTCTAAGATCATCGCCGATGCCAACGCATTTGTCGTCGAACAAAACGAACAGACTCTCGCGTGGCCGCCGACGACTAGTGAAGAAGACAATGGCTATGTTGCCGCCGCGGATGAAAAGCCGTCCGGCTCATGGCTGGGTTGGCTAGGCTGGGCTTCGGCCGCACTTGCGTGTATCGCACTCGCTCTCAATATTTATTTCACCCGCGTCCAAACTCCGCCTGAAATTGCAAAAACTCCACCTGTCGAAACGCCGCGTGTATTATCTGCCGCTGAGCTGCGTGAGGAATTGCTAAAAGCCGCGACTGATACGATCAAGGCATCTTGGGCAGTTGGTAACGTCAAAGAATTGACCCAAGTGGTCGGCGACGTCGTCTGGAGCGATCAAAAACAAGCCGGATATATGCGGCTCAAAGGGTTACCGGTCAATGACGCGACCAAAGAGCAGTATCAGCTCTGGATATTCGACAAGAACCAAGACAAGGCAACACCGATCGACGGCGGCGTGTTCAACGTCTCTGCTGAGGGCGAGGTCGTTATTCCGATCAACGCCAAGATCGCCGCAACCGCACCTGAGCTGTTTGCTATCACCGTCGAACGCCCGGGCGGTGTCGTCGTTTCAAAACGAGGCAAAATAGCCGCTCTCGCAAAGGTTGAAACCCCGGCCAAGCCGTCTGCGTAATAAATCACAACAAACTCGAAATAGGTTAGAGATCCTTTTGCTGTAAAAGAGAATCTTTAACTTTTTTACAATATTTAAAGCGATCAACTACAGGAGATTGAAATGCGAAACTTTAGGATATTTGGGTCTTTGCTGCTTGCCGTCATAATCACCGCAAGCAGCACTTTTGCTCAGTCGGGCGACAAACTGCCGCCGATCAATGTAAAAGAATACAAATTGAAAAACGGCCTGACCGTCATAATGCACCAAGACCGCTCAACGCCGATCGTGGCGGTAAACCTCTGGTATCACGTTGGATCAAAGAACGAGGCTCCGGGCCGCACCGGTTTCGCCCATCTTTTTGAGCACATGATGTTTCAAGGGTCAAAGAATTTTGTGGACGGATGGCGCGGCGTCGATGAGCTTGGCGGCAACGTCAACGGCACGACCGATCAGGACCGTACCTATTATTACGAAGCGATCCCATCAAATTTCCTCGAACGCGTGCTCTATCTCGAAGCCGACCGCATGGGCAATCTGCTCGACGCGATGGATCAGGCAAAGCTCGATAATCAGCGTGACGTTGTTAAAAACGAACGCCGGTTTCGCGTAGACAACGTGCCGTACGGCAGTGCTCAGGAGCGCATTCTCGAGGCAATGTATCCGCAGGGCCACCCGTATCGTTGGTCGGTGATCGGCTCGATGGCAGATCTATCGGCGGCGTCGCTCGACGATGTTAAATCCTTTTTTAGGCAGTATTACGCCCCAAATAATGCGTACATCGCCCTGGCAGGTGATTTTGACGAAAAGC
Organism: Chloracidobacterium sp. UBA3360; assembly: GCA_002360555.1. Lineage (GTDB taxonomy): Bacteria > Acidobacteriota > Blastocatellia > Pyrinomonadales > Pyrinomonadaceae > OLB17. The sequence continues at coordinate 142,647 of DEQS01000100.1, read as the reverse complement.
AGGCCAAAGACTGGATCGAGAAATATTTCGGCCCCATCGCAAAGGGCGCAGATATCACCCGTCCTAACACACCGCAGCCAAAACTTACCGGCGAGGTGCGTCAGGTCGTTAACGAACCGGGCATCCCGCTGCCGCGTTTGTATATGATCTGGCCGGGTGTCCATACTTACCACAAAGATGAGGCCGCCCTCGACATCTTGTCATCGATACTCTCGACCGGCCGCGGTTCGCGTCTGCAGAGCAACCTAATTTACGGCAAAGAGTTGGCGCAGCAAGTTTTTGCCAGCGACGGCACCAGCGAGATCGCCGGTATGTTTCAGATCCAGGCAACTGCCCGTCCGCAAAAATCTCTCGAAGACATAGAAAAAGAAATAAACGCAGAGATCGAGCGCATCAAGAAAGAGCAGCCGTCGGCCGAGGAAATGACTCGAGCCCTCAACATTCGTGAATCTCAGGCTATCTTTGGATTGCAGACTGTGCTTGGAAAGGGCGGCCAGCTCGCAAGCTATGCGGGTTATCTCAACAAACCCAATCATTTTCAGGCTGACATCGACCGCTACCGTGCAGTAACTCCGGCGGACGTTGTTCGCGTGGCAAATGAATACCTCACGGGCAACCGCTTTGTCATGAGCTATATTCCGAGCAAGGCCGAGCCGCCCAAGGCAAGCACGGATAAACCGGCATCGACCGAAAGCAAGAAAAAAGATAAAGACCTGATCGCTCGTCAGGAAGCCGCTCTGCCAAAAGCAGGCCCTGATCCTAAGGTCAGCCTGCCCGCGATCGAAAAGACAAAGCTCTCAAACGGACTAAATGTCTGGATCGTCAAACACAACGAGCTGCCGGTCGTTTCGATGAATCTCGTCGTCGGCAGTGCCGGTGGAGCAGCCGAACCTGCTGAAAAATCAGGCGTTACTCAAATGACGGCATCGATGCTCAATCAGGGCACGCAAAAGCGTTCGGCCCTTGAGATCGCAAATGGTTTGCAGTCGATCGGTGCGTCGGTCAATGCCGGAGCTAGCTATGATGCGACGACAGTTTCGATGACGTCGCTTACAAAAACACTCGATCAGGCACTCGATGTTTACGCCGATGTGGTGGTAAATCCATCGTTCCCAGCCAAAGAATTTGAGTCGCTACGTCAGCGTTCGATCGTTGGGTTGGCTCAGCGTAAATCAAATGCCCAACAGGTCGCAGGAGTTGTGTATAGCAAGGTTCTCTATGGCGATCAGCCATACGGCCGTCAGCTCTCGGGCGATGAGAAATCGCTCAAGGCTCTGACGCGTGACGACCTCGCAAGTTTTTATCAAAAGGCATATGCACCGGGCAATTCGACACTGATCGTCGTCGGAGATGTGGATTCGAAATCGATCATGGCTAAGCTTGAAAAGGCTTTTGGTGCGTGGAAATCAGGCGATTCGGCTTCGGCCAGCATTGCCGCACAGACTATGGCAGCAAAGCCTGGTGTTTATCTGGTCGACAAACCAGGAGCTGCCCAGTCCTCAGTCAATATCGGCCTAGTCGGTGTCGATCGCAGCCACCCGGATTACTACGCTCTACAGGTGATGAACTCGATCCTCGGCGGCGACGGTTCGGCTCGTTTGTATCAGAACCTTCGCGAAGACAAGGGCTACACCTATGGCGCATACAGCCGATTCGTTTTCCGCAAAGGTGCCGGGCCATTTTCGGCATCGGGCGAAATACAGACGGTCTCGACCAAAGAAGCCGTTCAGGAGTTCATGAAAGAGATCACTGGCGTCCGCGGCACTCGCCCGATAACGGCAGCCGAGCTCGAGATCAACAAGCAGGGCTTTATCCGCTCATTCCCGTCAGGGTTTGAGACGCCCGGCCAGATCTCGGCACAGCTTTCAAACCTGGTCGTCTATGGTTTGCAAGACAGCTATTTTAGCGACTACATCGCCAATATCAACACGGTCACTCTTGACGACGTCAACCGCGTCGCCAACAAATACCTCGATCCGAGCAAGATGGCGATCGTCATCGTCGGCGACCGCAAGGTCGTTGAACCCGGATTGAAAGACCTCGGATATCCGATGTGGCTGCTGGATGCAGATGGCAATCCTATATCTAACTAGGTGGTTTCTAACACACAAAAAAGGGCAAAGCACTTAAGCTTTGCCCTTTTTTACGATCCCGACGACTAACTATTTCCTTACTAAAACCACCGGCGACTGCTCAGCATCGCGCATCTTCGCGTAAAACGATCGGATCGAATCGTATTTTTCAACCGGAACCTCCGCCCTTTTCATGATCAATGTTCTGGAAAATAATAACTTTCCATCTTTGACCTCGTATTTGGTCGAGTACGAACCAAAATCAGTCTGGAGGGTAACTGGCTCCGGTGTCTCGTCAACCACAAAACCTTCCGGTAGGGTAAAGACCGCTGTTTCTTTCATCGACCAGGCGTCAGTGACGACAGGGGTTTTACGTTTTGTATCAGTGATCGAGCTGCCATTACGCCTGCCTACGATGACCGGTTTAAATACTAATAGCCTGCCCTGCATTAGTTGTGCGTAGGCCGAAGCGGAAAAATCAAGATCCATATCAAAGCCTGATTCCTGAAATCTGTCCTTGGTCTGGAGATTACCAAGTTTTGCCCCGGTTGCCCCACGAGTGAGCCACCCTTCGATGCCTTTACGATAATCAGTAGCCGATGAGTCCCTCAACTCGCGCCGCGAATAGGCTGAGGTCTGGCCAGTAGAGCGTTCGCGAATGCTGCCCTTGATCTCGCCCACTGGTGACAAGGTTGCCTCGACCGTGCGCTCCAGCATGTCGCTGTCCGCGGGTAATATAGGCATCTTTGAAAGGCCGCCGTTTGCACCGGCCGCGATCAAAGCAAAACTACCCTGCAAATAGTCGGGCAGATCGCCGACCGGAGTAAATGCGTCCGTTGCATCAAATATCAGCAGCCGCCCCAGCTTTTCGTGTTCTAGTATCGACGGCACCCGTACCGCGTCACCTATTTTGATCGCGATAATGCAGTGATTGAATTGCCGTGGCGAGGGCCATTTTTCGCGAACAAAAGTCGGGTCACCCGAATAGATCGCAACAGGGTATGCGTCGATCTTTAGGGACTTTAGCATCGCTCTCATGAGATTCGCTTTATCCTTACAATCTCCATAACCGCGGCTCAAAACCGTTGTCGAAGGCCTGGGACGGTATCCGTTGCCATAACCCACGCCAATATCGATCGAGATATATTGTAGATTTTGTACATATGTTCCGATAGCCCTTATCTTGTCGAGCTCACTAGACGCATTAGCAGTTAACTCCCGAGCCTTGCCGGCAACGTTGTCGTCAACAATGACCTGCGGCTCATGCATCGCACTCGCCCATTGAGACACATCACTCCATGCACCAAATACGCGATCCGCCATCCCCTGTTTATTTTCGGGTGCGTAATTGACCACGATCCTGGGTGATAGGTTTACGGTCGAAGGACTCATTGGCTCAGGAGGTATCGGAGCCAGATCGCGCATCTCCCAAACATAGTTGGTCCCCGAGACTCGGGGTTGGACCTCAGACGCATTGAATGTAAGACTCGTCGCGGCCCAACCCTTTGGCAGGGTTAAGGAGTAGCGCGAGACAAGTGTCGGTAGTCGATGTTGAAACGCCCACGAATCCTGATAAAACAACGGACTGTCTTCGGATTCGATCGTATAGCCAAAAACATATCCTGCGTCCGCATCATCAGAGGCATCAATTACCTTGATCCGCCCCTCGTTGTATATATCATCGGTATCGGCGATCACATCGAGAACAAATTTCTTGTCATATTCCTTAACAGAGCCATCAGGCCTGACTATCCACCCTCTAATATCTTTGACCTTGCCGGAGCTAACCAAATAATAGGCTCGCGCGACGGCTAAGCCCCGGCCCTCGCGCGTCAGTACTTTGACGGCGTAATTTTCAACCGTCTTTAGTTTGCCCTCGCCGTCATATGTAGTTTGCTGTTCGTCAAACAGAACAACTCCGGGGACATCTTTTTCGTAACCGGACGCCGCAACTGTGGCCACTTGGCGCAACCATTGAGGCGGATCGTCGGCCCTCACCGTACCCGCGGCGAAAAATAGGTAAAGTATGCCCGCCAATATTCCACCTGTTAGGAGTCTTTTTTTGTTCATGGTAGTGCCTTTTCTACTTTTGCTTCAGTGTGATAGTGTGCGAATCCGATTTATTGACCATATCAAATAAATTTTTTAATGGCTGATAGACCGTGGAGGGAAACATTATCTTCCCTTTAGCTCCGAAATGGAATTTTCGCTTGTATACGAGGATTGAATTGGCCCTGTCCACAGATATTTCTATCACGTCAGAACAAATTTTTGACGGATCCTCAACGATTTGCGGCAAATCGGCATTATCCAAGTCAAAGTTTTTCGGATAGGAGATCTCGATGTTATCAACTTCGGACCATGGATACCTAAAGAAAATGTCATACTGACGCGTAGAACTTGAAAAGAGTGGTTTTTCGCCATACTCAAAAAAGCCCGGTTGAAAGAAAATTCTTTTGCCGGTCTTTTGGGCGTAATTGGGAACACGAACCTTAAATCGTTTGATCAATGGCTTTGCGGGATCATCGACATTTTCCACCATTATCTCTGAAACTTCTGCGGCGCTCAGATCTCTTTTCACCTCGGACTTTACGCCGTCTTCGCGAGTCGCGGTCGACTCATCATAATTCTGTAATCTGTATATAAGGGCATCGTGGCCCGTATACTCGATCATGACCTCGCCTTCGAGAGTTCCATCTTCTAGCAAATTAAACTTACCGGTGCGTTTGGACTGAGTTTTGGTCTCGTCCGAAAGCGGCGACTCTTTCCAGTTGTAGGTCTTTTCACCGACTAATAACGACATCGTTCCTTCTTCGTACCACGGCATCATGCCGTACGGAACGAAACGCGAGCCGGGGTTAAAAAACTTCCAAGTATCATTAACTTTAACGGCTATGCCTCCGGGGTGGACGAGTTTGTCATTGACCATTTTCTCGGGATTGAAATTGATCTTGCTACGGTCACCGATCAAAGCGATCCGAGTGTCAAATCCAAGCGAGGACGCCATCGCTCCAAATAAGAGGTCAATATACATTGAACTGGAAGACTTACGTTTTAGTACTTCGTTCAAAGAACGTACCGCGGGCAATTTCGCTCGTTGTTCATCGGTCATCTTTGCATCAAACGTTGTGTTAGCGATCTCCGTTTGGCAAAACTCATAGAGCTTTTTCATCTTTGCTTCCGCATCGGGGGCACCCGCGGTCGCAGCCTCTGCCGCTTTTTTTATGTCATCCGATTTCTTTAACATAAATTGAGCAAGCGGTGACCATTCGCCGGCGACTCCACCCCAATAGAGCACTGGATTGCTTGGGTCTTTTATCGTGTAACTGATCCCAAACATTGATGCACTGGCGATGCCAAACCTCGTACCTGTAAGCAGCATCCACGCCCTCACATTGTCCTCAGGCGGCATCATCGACTCTTCTTTCAGAGCGGGCACATCCCTGCGTTGGGCAAGGAAATAGCCGCCCTTATCTTTATTAAATTTTACTCCGGTAAAATTGTAGGATTGGTACCGCGGCTCTCCTTCGTACGGTTTGTAATAATACGAAAGGTCGTGGACCGGTATATCGCGTTGAAATTGCAGGGACAGGCCAACGGCCCCGCTATCATCATTGGTTTCTTTATAGCGATACTCTACTATTACCCCTGGCTCGATATTTGGCACCGCGAACGACTTTGCCTTTACTTTGACGTTGTCAGCTTTTGCGATCTCGCGTTCAAAGATATCGTTCTTACCTATCTCAACGATCGAGCCGTCGGGTCTGATGACTCGAGCAGCAATATCCTTGATCTTAGTGCCCTTTAAGAATGGAATGTCTACTTTGCTGTATTTCTCACGGCCTCGCTCCGTAAATATTTTGACCCGGACGTAATATTTACGCGATAAATCGTCACTGCTGGAATCGTCGATCCTGACCTCCCAAAATATAGCCTCGGCGTCAGCGTCTGGATCTACTTTTGGGGATTTCATTTGGAGTTCTTCAGGTGTGATAGGTCGCCAATCTTTGTCCTGACACAGGGCTTGACCCGTCGTGCCGAGCAAAAAACACAAAAATAGAACGGTTGGGAGCAGGCTCGTAAGGGATATTCTCATTTTTTAACCTCGATCGAATTGGATTTAGGGAAACCAACCGGCAAGGTTTTCGATTTATAGAGATCGAAGCCGTTTACCGATGAGTTTTCGCGAGTTTCGCAGACAGTGTACTCGAGTTTATTTTCTAAATCAACGAAATTCTTCTCTTAAGGTCACATGATCATTTTGTGGTATGCTAGTGCATTATATTCAGTACTTTTTGATTTCTATTTGCTAGGAGAGAGTTAATGTCTGTCGATATCGATAAAATTAGGGGTTTGTTAGGTTCTGAGGCTGATTTGCTTTTGAACCATGTCTCAACGACCATCCCAAAAGAAAATATTCACCTGCCGGGCGGCGATTTTGTCGACCGTGTGTGGTCGCAGTCCGATCGGAATCCACGCGTATTGCGATCACTTCAAACATTGCACGATCATGGCCGACTTGGCGGCACCGGTTATGTGTCGATCTTGCCGGTCGATCAGGGCATCGAGCATTCGGCCGGAGCTTCGTTTGCCCCGAACCCGATGTATTTCGACCCCGAAAACATTGTAAAGCTCGCGATCGAGGGCGGCTGTAACGCTGTCGCCTCGACCTATGGCGTGCTTGGGACGGTCGCCCGCAAATACGCCCACAAGATACCGTTTATCGTTAAGATCAACCACAACGAACTGCTGACGTACCCGAATCAATTTGACCAGGTAATGTTTGGCACGGTCGAACAGGCAAGCAATATGGGTGCGGTCGCCGTCGGTGCGACGATCTATTTTGGTTCGGATCAATCGACGCGTCAGATCACCGAGGTTGCTGAGGCTTTCGCTTACGCGCATGAGCTTGGGATGGCGACGATCCTGTGGTGCTACTTACGCAACTCCGCGTTCAAAACGCCTGATGGCGATATGCACACCGCAGCCGATCTGACCGCACAGGCAAATCACCTAGGTGTAACGATTCAGGCGGACATCATCAAACAGAAACTACCCGAACGCAACGGCGGCTACACGGCGCTCAATAAATCGGGCAGCTATGGTAAGACGCATTCCAAAGTTTATTCGGAACTATCAAGCGACAATCCGATCGACCTCGTCCGTTATCAGGTTGCAAATTGCTATATGGGACGCTGCGGGCTGATCAACTCAGGCGGCGAGTCAAAAGGCGAGAGCGATCTGGCCGATGCGGTTCGCACGGCGGTCGTAAACAAACGCGGCGGTGGCACGGGCCTTATCTCGGGCCGCAAAGCTTTCCAACGCCCAATGGCCGAGGGCGTCGAACTGCTCAACGCTATTCAGGACGTTTATCTTTCAAAAGATATAACTGTAGCGTAGAAGATTGCCCACGAAACAAACGAAAAGACGCGAAAGAAGAACTTTTATCTTTCGCGTCTTTTCGTATGTTTCGTGGGCAGATCTTTTATTTCTTAGAATAGCTTCGATGGATCGTATCGATCCACACATCCGTCTTAATAAATCCGGATCCCGCATCCTTGTATTTTTCCGGAAGCCCAGCTTTTTTTATGTCCTCCAGCGATTTCCCCGCTTTCATCGCGTTCTGGACGATGCTCGATGTCTCGACCAGGGTTTGGTGATACGCCTTGAGGTCCCCGATCGTCGCTAGGGGGCCATGACCCGGTATTAGTTTCGCGTCCGCCGGCAGGGTCTTTATCAGCGAATCAATATTTCTGATCAGCCCCTGAACGCTGCCGCCGCTGTCGAGATCGACGAACGGAAACCGTCCCACAAAAAAATCATCCCCGAGATGAACGACATTCGCTTTTACAAAAAACACGATCGAGTCGCCATCGGTGTGGCCGTTGGGATAATGAACCGTTTTAACCTCTTCGCCATTGATGTGAACCGACATACTCTCGGTGTACGTGAGCATCGGCAATGCAAAGGACACAACCGGGGCGGTTTTCTGACCGAATATGACCGGCGGGTCCATGAGCCGTTTACGCACATTTGTGTGTGCAACAATTATCGACTGTTTGCCAAAAAACTCATTACCCTCGGTGTGGTCGCCGTGCCAATGGGTGTTGACGATAAATTTTGGGCTTGCAGAACCGAGCTCTTTCAAAGCGTCACGCAGCTTTTCGCTGACGACCTTGTAATCGTCGTCGATGATCAAAATGCCGTCAGGGCCAACAATCGCTCCGATATTGCCGCCGCGGCCCTGCAGCATATAAACATTGCCGCTAACCTTCGTGACCTTGACGGTAACGTCCTGATTATTTTCAAAGTGGCTGTCGTCGTTGTGAGCCAATGCAGAAAGGCTCAACAATCCGGACAAAATGATCGATGTGATCAATTTACGCATAGTTTTCTACTCCAATTTGGTCCAAATATCTGCTAAACAAATCGTCCTTTCGACAACTGGTAAACGCCCGTTAAGAAAGGATTGTGAGCCTTTTCGCGGCCGATGGTCGTCTCGTCTCCGTGGCCGCAATAGACCGTAAAATCGTCACTTAGGCTGAGGATATTCTCGGTGATTGACGCGATCAATTGGTCGTAATCGCCACCCGGCAGATCTGTGCGGCCAATTGAACCGCTAAAAAGGCAGTCGCCGGTAAAAACTTTTCGCTCACTTTCCTCTGCCAAAACAATATGCCCGAGCGTGTGGCCGGGGCAATGCCGCACCGAAAATCGCAGTTCACCAACCTCGTAGATCTCGCCGTGCTCGAGATTGCGTGTGATATGCGGCGGAGCCTCGTAGTCCATTCCCATCGCCGCCATCTGGTGCGGCTGCATCCCCATCAACAGCGGCTGCTGCGGCAAGCTGTAATAGAGTGGCTCTTCGTCTTTGTGGATCAGGATCTCAGCGTCCGGAAATGCCGTCGAAAGAGCAAGCGTGCCGCCGACGTGGTCGAGGTGTCCGTGCGTCAGGATTATCCCTTGCAAATCAAGCTCGTTTTCATTGATAAACGCAACAACCGCCTCCGAAGGCTCGCCCGGGTCGATACAGATAGCCTTTCGCGTCTGTTCACAGGCGACAATCCGCGTGTTTTGTTGAAACGCCGTTTGAACAAAAGTCTCTATTATCATCAGTTAAAATTATCCAAATATTTATCGATATCAAAATCAGTCTCGCGGCGATCTTTCAGGACAAAAAGTATGGCGTCCCGATATGTGTTTGCATCAGGTTTTGTATTGAAGCAAGGCGTCTCGAGCTCGCTCAGATTTAGGTAAATGATCAAGCAGCTCAACAGCATCCACAACAATATCTCGTCTGGCGGGCCGAGCGGATTGTGTTTGATGATGCTCTCGCGGTCTTCGCTAATGCCGTCAACGATACGGGCAAACTCATTTTCTGTGATCTTTGTCATCTGTCGAACTGGCCGCCCGCTTACGCAGGCGGTTCTGACGATTCTTCGTACATCAGATAATGCGAGGCCTCCATTCCGACCCTTTCGTAAACTCTTTGGGCACGTGAGTTATCGTTCTCTACGTAGAGCCTAAATCCGCATATATCGCCTGCATCGGCGGCCCTTGCCTTAACAAAACCGTATAGTTTCGCGTAGATCTTTTGCCCGCGAAACTCCGGCCTGATATATACGCTCTGTATCCACCACCACCAGCCATTACGCCAGTCGCTCCACTCGCGCGTGACCATCAGGCCGCCCGCGATCGTATTTTCTATCTCAGCAACGACATAAAAGCCCTTCTCTGCATCGCCGAAAACGGCCTCGACACCGCTTCGCAAAATGCCGCTTTCGAGCCGTTTGCC
>DEQS01000100.1:88248-132593 GCA_002360555.1 Chloracidobacterium sp. UBA3360 | reverse complement strand
TATGTTTGCTTGACGAACCCGCCGCCGTCCTCTAGCCTAATATGTTTTGCCGACTGGCAATTTTCAGTGTATGAAACTACGGATACTTTATCACGGCAATTGCTTTGACGGCGTCTCGTCGGCTGCCATCTTTACCAAATTTTACCGAGCGAAATTTGCACCGGATGCAGAGGTCGCGTACACGCCAACGATGCACCGGGCCGGAAATGCGTTTGACCGCGAGCAGTTTGACGGCGATGAGAACGCGATAGTCGATTTCAAATATTGTCCTGACGAACGCCTAACGTGGTGGTTCGATCATCATCAATCGGCATTTCTCTCCAAACCCGACGAAGAGCATTTTCTCGCCGACACATCGGGCCAGAAATTTCTCGATACAACGAGCAAATCGTGCGCCGAATTTATCGCCCGCATTGCCAAAGAGAAATACGGCTGGGAGGACGAGTCGCTCGCCGAGCTCATCCACTGGGCTCATATTATCGACGGCGCTTTGTATGAATCGCCCGCGCAATGCGTCGAGCTTCGCTCGTCAGCCCTAAAACTGATGCAGGTCATCGAGGGCGAAAAAGATCCGGCGTTTGTTGAGCAAATCATCCTTATGCTGACGACAATGCAGCTTGACGAGATCATCGAGAGTGCCGAGATACAAGCCAAATTGACACCAATTCTCGAACAGCATTGGAGCACGGTCGAGCTTATAAAAGGCCGGTCCACTGCGGAACGCGGCGTCGTGGATTTTGACCTGACCGGAACCGGGATCGAGGGCTATAACAAATTTATCCCGTACTATTTCCACCCTGAGGTGACCTATGTCGTGTCTCTGAGCCAAAGCTCGTTTCGCACAAAGATATCCGTCGGCTCAAACCCCTGGGCACCGCGTCCTCGCACGCATAACATCGCCGAGATCTGCGAACGCTACGGCGGCGGCGGACACGCCGTTGTCGGCGCCGTCAGCCTAAAGCCCGAGGATCTCGAGCTCGGCAAGAAATATATGCAGGAGATCATCAACGAACTGCAGTTTGCGGAATAGTTGATCTTGGTCCGGTCCGGACCAAGTGGACCAAGGTGTACCAAGATGGACCAAAGCCTCGGACAATAAAAAAGGCGGCTCTAGGGCCGCCTTTTTATATTGGTTGTTATTCAATTATTTCTTAACGTAAACCTTGGTCGTGGTGTCCGTTCCGCCGTCGCGGTTTGGCCGTTGTGACTCGACTGACAGAGTTCCGTCAGCATTTAACCACCATTTCTCAGTTGTGACGCGGTCGCCCATAGGCGTGCCGACGGTGCGGGTTATCTCGAGCTTGCCGCCGTCGAGTTTGGCTTTGGTCGAGATCTGCATTGTGCCCATTTGACCGGACATCTCGGTTTTGACCTCTTTGCCATCGAGTGCATAGCTCACGGTTCCGTCACCGCCGCCCATCATACCGCCGCCACCCATGCGTCCGCCGCCACCGCCCGGAGGTGGCCCACCAGCCGGAGGTCCGCCTGCGGGTGCGCCTGCCGGAGGTGCTGCACGCTTGGTCGTCGTTTCGACCTTGAGCTCGGTCGCCGTTTGAGTGACGATCAGAGTCTGGGATTCGATGCTCGTTTTTTCGCGGTCAGAGAGTTTCGACTTTGCGAGGTCGAGGTTCCAGGTTCCGCTAAAATCTGTGGCCTTTTGCGCCGAGGCAGAAACAGCCATCGCAAACAGCATCAAAGCCGCCGCAAAAATAAAGTTCTTTTTCATAATATAGCTCCTACTAAAATTGAGATCAGATAGATACCCCTGTAAGACGCTAGTTTAGTCCATATGGTTTTGGATCAAGTGTAAAGAATTGTAAATCCTCTCTTAGCCCGCTGCCTCCTCGCTGTCGCGATTGAGATGGCTGTTGCTGTAGCCGTACATAAAATAGATCACCATACCAACGAGTAGCCAGACGCCGAAGCGGATCCAGTTCGTTACGCCAAGCTCAGTCATCAGATACAGACACGACAAGAGCCCGAGGATCGGAATCAGCGAGAGCTTCTTTGTAAGGCTGAAAAAGACAAGCAGTACCGACACGATAACGAAAAAGATCATCGGTATCTTGTGCGAAAATGCACCGAGCATCGTCTCTCCGTCCTTAGGCGTGATGGTGATCAAATCACTGTAAAACGTCGGGCTAAAGGAATAAATAACGTATGCGACGATGATCAGGATAACCGGCAATATGAATTGTGAGTTGATATACGGCACAAAACGCGTGCCGCTTTCCTTAAATTCTTTTTCCTTGAAAAGTACACCCGCACACACCACGACAAAAGCGAACAGCGTACCGATGCTGGCGAGATCCGTGACCTCGGTTAGGTTCATAAATAAGGCTGGAATAGCCACAACAAGGCCGGTTATGATGGTCGCAAACCAAGGCGTGTTAAATCTCGGATGGATCGAGGAGAACTTTTTCGGAAGCAATCCGTCGCGGCTCATTGCCATCCACAGACGCGGCTGGCCGATCTGAAATACGAGGAAAACCGTCGCCAGAGCGATCACGGCACTTACCGCGATGATGCCCGCAACCCAAGGAATGTTTGCACCCTCAGGACCAAAAACAAACGCCAGCGGATCGCCGACGTCGAGCATTTTGTAGCTGACCATACCGGTCAAAACAAGCGTGACAGCGATGTAAAGGATCGTACAAATGACAAGGGACGCGATCATTGCTATCGGCAGATCGCGTCGCGGATTCTTACATTCTTCGGCGGTCGTCGAAAGTGCGTCAAAACCGATGTAGGCAAAAAATACTGCCGAGACGCCCTTGAGCACGCCTTCGACGCCGTTTGGTGCGAATGGCGACCAGTTGGCCGGATTGACGTAATTGAGGCCGAGGAAAATAACCAGCAAAATGATGCCGATCTTTAGCACGGTCATGATGTTCGACGCAAATTTTGATTCGCGGATGCCGATAAAAACGAGAGTCGTAATTACGAGTGTGATCAGCAACGCGGGCAGATCGCAGACGACCGAGATCGAGCCGAGCTTTGGAGCGTTGAGCCATGCGAGATAGCCGTCTACCTGACCGCAGCTAATTGCGGCGTCAGTTGCCGAGCAAGCGGCTGTCAAAGCGTCAACGGTCGCACCGCCGGCGACGGCTTCTGTAACAGCGGTGTAGCCACGCTTTGCCGTTAGAAAATCCATCGTAAAATGCAGCGGTATGTCGATACCGTAGCCCTTCAAAAGACCGGTAAAATAATCGCTCCACGAGATGGCGACGGCTATGTTGCCGATGGCGTATTCGACGATCAGATCCCAGCCGATGATCCAGGCGATAAATTCGCCCATCGACGCATACGCGTATGTGTATGCCGAACCGGCAACCGGTATCCGCGAGGCAAACTCCGCGTAGCAAAGTGCCGAAAACGCACACGCGACCGCCGTAAAGACAAACAGCAGAGCGACCGCCGGGCCGCCGTTATACGACGCTTTGCCGACCATGGCAAAAATGCCCGCACCAATAATTGCTGCAATGCCCATTAGCGTCAGGTCAAAAACGCCGAGCGTTCGACGTAGAGTTCCGGCAGGAGCCGCATCACCGACATGCTCCGTCATCCCGGCAGCAGCGTCAGCCTGAATTTGCGAAATGGATTTAGTCCTGAATAGATTCATAATGGTCCTCGCGCGATCAATTTTGTACTAAGCTAATTTGTCTAAAGGTATGGTTTAACGCGAATTTTGAACCAATTCGGTTTGAGAGTCAAGAGTGTGTGGTGTGCTGATGCTGCTCGGCAAGTTGTGAACAAAAAAAGAGCGGCCGTATGGGACGACCGCTCATAAAGCTTGGGAGAGAAATTGTCAGCCCGTCATCTACTGATCGGCGACGAAATTTAGATCGACAACGTTGTCCGTCAGCGAAATGACATGCGCCGATTGGCTAAACGAGAATCGTCGCGACCGTACGCTAACTACCACCGTCTGGCCATCTTCGACGTTGCTAAAGTTAAAGTAGCCCCATCGACCGGTAAGGACGTTGCGAACATTGCCGTTTGCCTCGATCAGAGAGACAACAGCATTGGTCACACCGCGGCCCTCGCTGGTCAGGACTCGGCCGCTGACCGATACCTCAGACGAGAGTGGGGTTGCCGCAAAACCTGTGTCAAACGTATGATCGTTGGCACCGACTCCGCCGGTCGTCAGACTGACCACGCCGAATGTTCCTGTTGACGGCGAACCTGCCGGATTGACCACATTAGCCGCATCCGAATCAGACGAGTCGTCTGACCCGAGCTGTGAGGTTACATTCTGCGTCGTCAAAAACAGTCCGAATAGCGGGCCGCCGCTACTGTAGTTGGCAGGATTGTCAAAACGCACCTGATAGGCCGTTGTATATTGAATACCACCATTTACCTGGCCGATGTTGTCGGTTGGCGTTGGGTCAACCGCCGTGGACGAAACAAAATAGTATTCGCCATTCGCATCCGTAATAGCGGTTCCGACATTTGTCGATCCCTGATAGAGACGAACCGTGACGTTTGCAATGCCCACCTCGCCTCCATCCTGAACGCCGTTGTTGTTGATATCACGCCAGACGCGGTTGCCGATCTCGATCGGTGCCGCACTACACATAGCGGTCGTGCCGCCGAGGCCGTTTGCCTTACCAAAATCAGGCACGCTTGAGCCGCCCGTACCGTTATAGATACGATAGGCACGATTGCTCGCACCCGTATTAACATTCATCCAACGCATACCGCCGTCAAATGTAGCACCGCTTGAAATGGCGCGTGAGATCGGGTCGAGCAGCGTGGTGATGACGTGTTCACGGCCGGGAATATGGAGCATTACTCCCCAACCTACTTCGTCGTGATAGTTGGCTCCGTTTGGCGTCAGACAAAAATCATCTTCGTAAAAGAATTCGGCATCGCCCGGGCCCTGACCGGTCGCCTGTGGCGCCTGTCCGAGTAACGGTGCTGAGCCGCATCGGCCATTATCCTCAAGCGTCCACGCTCCGAACGAGCCGCACGACTTGAGCGAATCACCGGCGGTACGTTTTGCATCCGGGCCATTGTCAAACGCCTGATCGCCCGCACGGTCACGAAGGCCGATAAGCAGGTTGCCGTTCTCAAATTCCATATCGACGAACATAGGCTGCGGAAAAGCAAAATTTGACTGAACTGTTGGTCTCCAAGGGCGCCATTCCGCCGCTTGTCCCGGGTCGGCGAAGCCGCGCGGATAGTTCAACGGAAAGCTGTGTACAACCGGGCCAAATGCAAGCGTCGTTGGATCTACCTGAACAACGTACGCGAATAGATTTGCTACTGCATTTGTGCTTTCAGCAGAGCAGACCATGCCGACGTAAACTTGTCCGCGATACGCTTTCACTGCAAACGGACGGATGTCGCCCGCAGGACAGTTAGCAGCACTGCCGCCCGGTGTAGGCAGGGTCAGAGTCGAAGCCTGGGCACTATTGCCAAGCGATGCACCGGTCGAAGGGTTTAGGGCATAGAGCCTGCGGTTTTCGAGATTCATCACGAACAATCTGCTCTCGTCAGCCGCCAGATCCATACCGCCGATGCTGGTCTTACCGACCGCATCCCAGCCCGCATCGTTGTTATCCGAGGTGTAATCCAGCGGATCGTGTGCATTGGTTGTCGCTGCCGGCAGTGTGAATTTTGATGTAATAGCGTTTGTCGCCGGATTGATGACGTAGATCGCACCCGCGTCGTCGGCGTTGTTAAAGATGTTATCAACGCCCGGGCCAAACCCTGCGTGGCGTTTGAAGAAAGATGCTGCATAGACACGGCGATTGACACGCGAATAAGCCAACGAAAATACCGTTCCCGTCGTGCTGGCAGCAACGCTAAGCGCGTGGGTCGAAGGATTGTCGTAGTTTGCGACAGTCGTATCGGTATATGCCGTTCCCGAATTGTAAGGGAAATCCCACAACACGCTGTTATTGGCATAGACGCCGTTTTGAGCACCCTCGACAAATCTCGAGACGACCGCTGCGGGGTTGTTTTCGCAAAATTCTTCGGGGCGGTTAAGAGCAAGATTTACGTTAGGCGTGTTGCTGTTGGGAACAAACTGCACCGTCGAACCTGAATCAGCAGCGGTGCCACCTGAGACCGAATCGGTCGCTCTCGCCGATGGCATAAAGCCGCTCGGCAGCGTCGTAAACTCGACGCGATAAGGACCCGTACCGGTCGCGCTCAGCGAATAGTTGCCGGCGGCGTCAGTCATCGTCGAGCCGCATGCATTGCCGAGCCCGTCATACGCACTGACCGTCACGCCGGCGACACCGCCGTCGATCGAGTTTAATCCGCTCGTGTTGTCATATGCCCCATTGCCGTTAAAGTCCTGAAATACCTTACCTGAGATGGTGCCTGCCATTGCGGCATCCGATTTTTCGGTGTCGGCGACTGAGGGTCTTGTCATCCTCTGAGCGCTTGAGTAAAACTCATTTGAAAAAACGATCGACAGAAACAGCACTGCGATCAGCGAAAGGACAGCGACGGCCCTGTAGCGGGCGAGAAAAGCATTTATCTTCATTTTATGAGGGTTCCTTTGTGAGAAATTCGGGGTATCGAATCTCAAGGGTGATGGGTTGGAGTAGGGCTTTGCGGGAGCTGCTGATATAAGGCATCAGCGACTGCTAGTAGAAAGATACAGCATCCGATACTAATGTGTCAAACAAAATTTAACACGGTGGGTGGTTAATTTTTTAGCCGCGAGAGAAACTTTTGCCGAAACTTTGCGACCTTTGGTGCGACGACGGCGTTGCAATATGGCTGGTTTGGGTTGTTGGCGAAATATTCTTGGTGATAATCTTCGGCGGGCCAAAATTTATCAAACGCAGTGACCTCGGTCACGATTGGGTTATCGTAGATGCCCTCGGCGTTAAACTCGGCGATCGTTTCTTCGGCAATTCGCTTTTGTTCGTCGGAATGATAAAAGACCGCCGAGCGGTAAGATGTACCGATGTCGCCGCCTTGGCGATTTAGCGTGGTCGGGTCGTGGACGGTAAAGAACACCTGCAAAAGCTCTTTGTATGATAACTCGGCGGGATCGAACCTGATCTGCACAACCTCGGCGTGGCCGGTCGTCTCACTACAAACCTCTTTGTAAGTCGGATTTTCAGTGTGTCCGCCGGAGTAACCGGAAACGACATCTTCGACGCCTTTCAGGTCGTCAAATATCGCCTCAACACACCAAAAACACCCCGCCGCCAACGTCGCCGTTTCTAAATTATCCATAGCTAAATTCTACCAAACTTTTATCGAGGGCGAGTGACACCACTTAGTTCTGCCTTCAGGCTCAAAAAAACTACCCGTTTCCAAAGAGCGGGCGATTCGCGGTAGAGACCTTAAAACCGTAGCCAAGCAGAAACAGGATCAGCGCCAGCGTCACGAACATCGGCGTTGCGTACCATGCTGAAAAGTTGAGTGTGAAGAGCGTTGATAACATCCACGAGTTGACGGTGACCATAACGATCGTTGCCACCAATCCCAGACGGCTAACGACCATACACATGATTCCCATGCTAATTAACATAAATGGCAGATCAACCAATGACTGACTGAAAAACAACCCGGAAATTGTCGCGCCTATGACAAAGAGAGCGATACTTGCGTATAGCCTGCGTCGAAGCATCAAAAACAAAATGACCAGCAAACAAACAAACGCAAATCCGCCCATGATGGTGCCGCCCGAAACGCTCAGAATTATCGAAATAGGACTTCGCAGGCCGATCAGCGCATTGGAGTCAATAAACGCCTCAAAGTCATTGTAAAAAAAGCGTTGGGCCAAAAGGGACAGGTAAAGAAAGGTCACCTCTGCGACGGCACACAATGCGCCGAGCAAAACGTCGCGCCCGACAAGCGGGTCGCGCCAGTCGCCCACCAAAAGACGATTCCACGAAACGATCAGTTCGGGCAGGTTGCGCCGGACAATTGGTTCGAGCGCGAGATAAAACAGCCACGTTGCGGCTGCCCAGTATAGAGCGATCCGCATTGAGTGTGAAAAGCGGTCCAATTCGGGGAAAAACGCCGGAACGTGATTCATACTCAATAGCCAGCCGCTAAATGTTACAACCAAAACAACCAGCGCCGTTTTGAATGCACCTTTGCGGTCGCCGCTGCCCGATCTGACATTCTTTCGCGCTAGAAAGATCGCGGTCAGGATAATGCCGATAAATACGCCGGCGAAGATGAATATCGCGATCCAATCGCGGGTTGTGAAAGAATCGAATCGGGTAACATCGGGCTTTGTCCACGGATAGATAAGTTGAAAATAGACGATCCTGCCTTGAAACGCCGCGGCCTCGACGCGAAGCGGGATCTCGGGGTGGTCGGGCAGAACGCCCTCCCAAGCGTTGCGAGTATCAGACGCAACGGGCGGAGTCCAAGTTGGCGCGGTCTCTTTGAATTTGGACAGATCTAGTTCGGCGGCTGAAAATGCGGGCGTGAAATCCGTATTTATTTGTCTGGCGGGGCTTTCGGTAAACTGCGGCGGCACCGCGCTGAATTCGACCAATCGTCCGCGAGTGTCGAGCGAAATTGTCTTCATCCCGCCCGTCGTCTGCGGCAAAAACCTCCAAAATCCACTGCCCATCATCACAACATCAAAATAGCGAGGGCTTTGCTGTTCACCAAAGGCAAACATCAACGGCTGGCCGGTCGATATTTTCTCCCAATTTTCGGGCGACGGATCTTCCCGAACATATCTCTCATACGCTTCGTCGTAATAATACCGATAAAGTCTTTCTACTGGCACATCCGTGTAGCCAAACTTTGAAATGATCTCGCTGGTTCGCTCAGACATAACTTCTGGCGATTTTGTAAATGGAATGCGGTTTTGCGGCCCGATCTTCATCGAAGCAAATAGAATGAAGCCGATCATCGCAACCGCTCCAATGACGCACGCCATAGCAACGGCGGGCCGCAATGCTCCCCTTTTTGGCGAAGCCGCCACCATCTCCGGACTTGGCGTTTGTCCGGCATCGAGTGCGATCTGCATCGGATTGCCGCCGGGCAGGGCCATTGCGACTTGGAGCGCCGATTGCGGGCGATCTTTCGGATCTTTTTCGAGACATTGGGCGATGACGCTCTCGACCAGCGGGTCGATGTTTTTGACGATGTCGGATGCGTTTGTCGGCGTCTCGGTCTGGTGCTTTTTGATCAGCTCGTGGATAGTGTCCGCCTTAAACACCTGTTTGCCGGTGAAGATCTCATACAGGACAAGGCCGAGCGCGTAAATATCGCTTCGCGGCGTCACGCCCCGGCCCGCGATCTGCTCGGGCGACATATAGGCGGGCGTTCCGACCCTTAGGCCGTCCGAAGCAATATCGGCTTCCAGACCGGCGATCCCAAAATCGGTTATGCGCGCCCTTCCGCGGCTATCGATGATAACGTTTGCCGGTTTGAAATCACGGTGCAGAATTCCGACGTCATGAATAGCGGCAAGCCCGACGCACAGCTCACGCGATATCTCGATCGCTCGTTCCGAGGGCAAACGCCCAACACGTCTCAACAAGGACGAGAGGTCGTCGCCATCGATAAACTCCATTGAGATGAAATGTCGGCCGTCGATCTCGCCGATGTCAAAAACGCGGCAGACATTCGGGTGAGAGACCTGCCGGGCCGTCCGAACCTCGGCGTGGAAACGCTCGAGCACGTCTGCGTTTCGTTCCATGTGGTCCGGGAGGAATTTGAGTGCGACGGTCTGCGATAGCTTGATGTCCTCGGCCTTGTAAACCTCTCCCATGCCGCCTTTGCCGAGCAGGCCCGTGATGCGGTAGCGGCTCGCGAGAATGGTTCCGGCGACGAACTCGCCGCCCTTTACGTCGCCTGTCGTCGTGCCCGCGATGGCTGTTTTCTTCTCTTCGAACATACTCGCGGCATCCGCAATTGCGGGTGATTCGAGAAAGCTCTCAGAACTGTCGAGCGAACCGAGCAGCTTCTCTACTTCCCGAAGAATGTCTTCGTCACCCGCACACGCATCTTTCAAGTATGTTTGCCGCTTTGCGCCGGCCAGCGACGATGCGGCCGTGAATATTTCCTTTACACGCCGCCAGCGTCCGGTATCGGAAGCGGGATCTAATTTGGTTGGGTCTTCCATTGCTCGGTTACTGACATAATAAAAGTAAACTCAATTTATGCAAACGACAGCGAAGCGGATCACTTATCTCAGTGCGATCCGCTTCGTCGATAGCGGCTTCTAATTCATCTTCGGCGGGTCGGCGATCACGACATTCTGAAACTGGGCCACCTTCCATTGGCCGTTGACGCGAACAGTTGTAAATATCGAACGCATATCTCCTTGCTTCGGGCCGGCCTCGGTAGTTTCGGCGATGCGGCTGGTCACAACCGCGAGGTCGGGCGTGACAAAGGTCAGCTTTACGTCGGTGATCGTCATCTGAATTTTCGCCTTTTTGTACGGGACGTCGCGAACCCATTGCAGCTTCGCTCGGACCGTCTCGCGGCCTGTCATAACCTCACCAAAATGGCTAACGCTGACAACGTTGTCCGCCATTAGATCGCTAAAGCCATTCATATCGCCGGCCTCCCAAGTTTTCGCGAGCTGCGTCATCAAATTGAAGACCGCCTGTTCATCGCTTACCGGTTTGGCCTGCGCCAGTGCGTTTCCGCAGAGAAAAAACATGGCAATGGTCGTTCCTAAGAAAATGTTCTTCATAATAATTTCTCCTATTTATTTTTAAATTTTGTCGGGCGTTTTATCGCCTCAACTATAGAAGCGACACTTTTTTATGAAAGCGCTAAAAAAAAATTGTGATATTGTTTTTTTCGTGCAGATCACACAGCTTTTGAAGGATTGGAGCAAAGGAAACCAAGCGGCCCTAGATGAACTGATGCCGCTTGTTTACGAGGAATTGCGCCGCCAGGCGTCACAGTACCTGCGAAAGGAACGTCAGGGACACACGCTGCAAACGACGGCCCTGATCCATGAAGCTTATCTAAGATTGGCAGGTCAAAACGAGATAGAATGGCAAAACCGGAATCATTTTTTTGCGATCGCTTCGACGGCAATGCGGCGGATATTGGTTGACCACGCACGCACGCGCCATCGTGAAAAACGCGGCGGAAACGCCGAGGACATACCGCTCGACGATGCTTTAATGATAGGCGTTTCGCAAAAAAGCGTTGACCTTGTTGCTCTCGACGAGGCGCTTGTCAGGCTCGAAAGACTAGATCCGCGACAAGCTAAGGTCGTCGAACTCCGATTCTTCAGCGGCCTGACGAACGAAGAAACTGCCAAAGTTCTCGCCGTCTCAAACGCAACTGTCCGAAACGACTGGGCAATGGCAAAGGCCTGGCTCCACGGCCAGTTAGCAAAGTAAAAATCGTGTGATCTTTAGAGAGGCCACTGGCCTGAGTATGAGTAGTCTGCCCGCCCGGTGATGACGATCTCGTCGTCGTCTCGCCAGAGGACATCGGTCGTGCCGCCCTCGGAATGGACCATGACCTTGCGGCCGGTTTTGAGCATAAAAGCACTGAGGACGGCGGCACCGCTTGAACACGTGCCCGAGGCTGAGGTTTCACCAGCTCCGCGTTCCCAGATGCGGATCTCGATATTATCGCTATCGTCGATTTTGACGAAAACGACATTCACACGTTCGGGAAATTTCTCGTGTGTTTCCATCACGCGGCCGACGGCTCGCCAATCAAAACTAAAATTTTCTACAAAGATACACGCCACCGGATTGCCAACATTAACCGCCGAGAAAACATAATGGCGGCTATCGACGACGATCGGCTCGTTGACGATGTGGTCGCGGCGGGTCTCGACGAGGACGGGAACTTCTTCGCTCGCAAAATGCGGTTTGCCGATCTCGGCCTCAAAAACAAAGCCATTGCCGTTGCGGTCAATTAGCCGATAATTCTTAACACCGCTACGCGTCCGCAGACGAAGATCGGTTTCCGTCCAGATACCTTTGTAATGAAGATAAGCGACGGCGCAGCGTGTGCCGTTACCGGAAAATCCCGCGATACTGCCGTCGGGATTGACAATCTCGCAGTGGTAATCTGCGTCAGTGCCGTCAAGCCTTTCCAGCACAGCGATGCCATCGGAACCGGCACCGGTGTTGCGTTGACATATCGCCTTTGCCAGATTACCAAGATCGATGGACGCGTCGATATCGGCACGTTCGATGACGATATAATCGTTGCCAAAGCCGTGAAATTTGCAAAACGGGACCGCCATTAATTGATCTTTTTGATGCTTACCACCGTTTCCGCCGGATGCTTGTATTCAATAACGAAATCAACGGTGTCGCCAACCGCGAGGCCGTTGAGCAGAGCTTTATCCTTAACATAAAACTCCATGATCATCCTGGGCATTAGGCCGGCGATCTCTTCGTGGTCGAGCTCGACTGAGCCGATTTGTGTGTTAACCTTGGTCACCTTGCCCTTTCCGTTATAGTTTCCGTCTTTTGGCGTCGCCGTCGTCGGAACAGGCGAGGCGGATGTCGGTGTCGCGATCGGTGGCGGAACCGCATTGACCGGCACGGTGCTGCCGCCGCAGCCGAAGCTAGACGTCAAAATACAAGTGATGGGAATGAGGTAAATGGTTTTCATTTAGCTGAGCCGTCGGCGCTTACCTAGAATTTCAGAGACCTCGTAAATACATCCTTTATCTTGCCGCTTTCACCGGTAATCTCTTTTATAGTCGCCGCGTCTTTCGTGTTTAGCTTGTCGCGGGTCTTGCCGTCCTCGGCGATGCGAATGGCTTTGATGCCGGAAAAATAAACGCGTCGCTCTGACGGGGACTGATCGTCATTTTCCGATTTCTGAAAATAGAAAATGAGTGCCCCGCCGGCGGAATATAAATACTCCTCATTATAGGTGCGATCGGATATCCTACGTTCAACCTTGACCATGACGAGTTGGTCGGGATACATATGATCCTCACGGTCGCCGGGTGTCATTTGATAAAAGAATCTATATGTTAGAACGTGACGGCCGACCGCACGCCATTGGTGATTGCGTTTGTTGACGACAAGCTCGTTCATAAAAAGCTCGCCAAATTCGCCGCGGTCATCATCCGTTTCACACAAACGCGCCTTTTCGGCTATGTCAGTGTAAAAGGTGCGGATCTTTTCGACGGATCTATCGGTCGTCTGGGCGGAAACACAAACTGATAGCAACAAGAGAAACGCGAGGCTGGATATTTGCTTTTTCATACACTCATGAACGAACGCCTCAGACAAATCTTGTATTCCCAGCTGCCTCTGCGGTCTCCGCGTTTAAATAATTAACGCAGAGACCGCAAAGAACGCAAATTTAAGATCTGAGACTAGTTCTGCCAGTCCGCGATAAATACGTTCGTGTCACCCTCTTTAGCGGCATTGCGGTTTGACGCAAAAACAAGCTTTTTGCCATCCGGCGAGAACATCGGGAAACCGTCAAACGATTCGTTGTACGTAACACGCTCGATGCCGGTGCCGTCGAGGTTGATCAAAGCGAGGTCAAAATTGCGTTTACGCGGATCGGTCGCAAAATAGTTAGTGCAAAAGATGATCCGCTTGCCGTCCGGCGTAAAAAATGGTGCAAAGCTGCCGCCGCCGAGCGTTGTGATCTGGCGTTTGTTGGTTCCGTCGGCGTTCATCACCCACAGTTCAAAAACGGTCGGCACTACCAGATGCTTTGAGAGCAGGTCTTTGAACTTCGCGATCTCAGCGGGTGTCGTCGGCGTCGATCGGCGATATACGATCATTTTGCCATCCGGCGAAAAGAACGCTCCGCCGTCATAGCCTACGCCGTCGGTCAGACGTTTGACGTTCTTGCCGTTCGTATCCATTGAATAGAGGTCGAGGTCGCCGTCACGTTCACTGGTGAAAACGATCTTCTTACCGTTTGGGCTGATCGTCGCCTCGGCGTCGTAGCCAGGCGAATTTGTCAGTTTCTTAATGTCTCTACCGTCGGGTGTCGATGTGTAAATGTCAAAATCAGAATACACCGGCCAAACGTAACCCATCGAGAAATCCGGGTTTGGCGGACACTCTTTGGCTCCTCCATGGGTCGAAGCGTAGAGAACTTTTTTGCCGCCTTTGAAAAAATATGAGCAAGTGGTGCGGCCATCGCCATTCGAAACCATCTTGACGCCGGAGCCATCAATGTTCATCCGATATATCTGATCGCAGCCACGTCCGTCGCGTTTAGATTGAAAGATCAACTGTTTTCCGTCCGACGAAAAATAAGCCTCGGCATTTTCGCCGCCAAACGTAAGCTGTTTGATGTTGGTTAGGTGGCGCTCGCCAGCGATCGCGAGCGGGTTTTGCTGGGCGAAGCCGGTTGACACAGAGGCTATAATAACTAGAACGATAAAATACAACTTTTTCATATTTTCGATTATATTATTACGGTCACGATTTGCGCATCCGAAATAAGAAGTTTTCCGAATTAGATAGCTAAGCAAGAGTATGGTGCAAGTCTGATGGTATTGGTTTGCTTAGATCTTGTCTTATGAACTTTGAGACGAACAAAGATGTACTGGATTGGTTTGAAAAGCAAGAGCGTTCCTTGACGCCCGATTTCATCAACGCCATCGAGTGGGACAAAGTAAAAGATACACACGTCGATGAAAAACTAATACCGATCCTACTATACATGCGCGATGTCGAAACCCTGACCGACATGTATCACCGCGAGCTGCTCCGCACGCCGACCGGCAAAGACCCGCACATCAGCAAATTTATGGAGCGCTGGGGCGTCGAAGAGATAACCCATGGCGAAGTCTTGAATCGCTTTCTCAACGAGATGGGGTACGAGACGGATGACGACTGGCAGGTACAGGTCCGTAATGCTGTGACCACCACGTACAATGCAAATGCGTATTTCCTTACGGTAATTACCAATCTGGTCGGTAAGAAATTTACGGCAACGCATATGACCTTTGGTGCGATCCACGAGATGGAGGCCGCGATGGGCTATCGCCGTCTGATCGCATTGGCGGATCATCCAGTGCTGACACATATCGTCAACGGCATCATTCGCGAAGAGGCGATCCACGCCCAGTTTTACCGCAGCGTCGCACGGCTAGAATTGCAGCGAAGCCCGTTCGCTCAAAAGATGGCGCGATGGGTGATCGATCATTTTTGGGCTCCGGTCGGGCAAGGTTCGCTCGCGAAAAGCCGCACCGAATATACGATCGGAACTCTTTTTGCCGAAGACGGTGCCATCGACAATCTCGACAAAGCCGTTACCCAACGCGTCCGCCAGCTACCGGGTTTTGACGGCATCACAAAGATCACCGAAACGATCGGCGGCATGGCCGAAAACGCGGCGATGAAGTTTGGAACTGCTTAGTTTGGCCGGTAAAATTCCACACCGCCGCTCATCTCGACACCAACTCTGCCCTCAGACTCAGCGTAGTCAAGATGCGCGATCGACTCTGAAATTGCTAAAAATCTGTGAACGTCGTGGTCAAACGAATCGGGGAATAACCGTTTGGCAACCTCAAAAGCGGTCACGCCTGTGTTTGACACCAGAGCGATGACCTTTTTTTGCCGCTCGTCTATCGCGCGAACATATCGATGAAAGATCTCTTCGAAATCTGTGACAGGTTCGCCGTGGCCGCCATGGGCAAGCGTGGGTGAAAAACTGCGAAGCCGGGCAAGGCTCACGAGATATTCGGCCAATGAGGGAAACCGTTTAGACGGATCGAGCGGATCGGGCGAGAGTATCGGATTTGGCGTGATGCGTTTTAGGACGCAGTCGCCGCAGATGAGTGTACGGTCGGCTTCGCGGACAAATGAACACGATCCCGGCGTGTGCCCGGGTGTGTGCAGCACCCGCAATGAGCCGCCATCGAACTCAAGTTCCATATCGTCGTTCAGCGGTTTTAGATCATCAACGTCGAGCGAATCGGTCAAGAGACTGATGTCTTCATAAAGCGACTTCATCTCTTCGAAAACAGCGTCCGGCACGCCGGAGCGGAGCATCAGTTGGCGATGCTCTTCGTGAGCGAGCCGGCCGAAAAGGTGACCGGTCTCCCATTCGTGGATGAGCACCTCGGCATTCTTTGCCTCATCGCGAACCATTTTGGTTAATCCGCAATGGTCCTCATGCGCGTGCGTTAACACGATCCGGCGAACATCTGAAAACTGCACGCCGTTCTGTGCAAGCTTTTCCCTCAAGGCCGCTGCCGCCTTTGTGGTTTTTGGCCCGACATCGATCAGCGTCAACGGATCTTCTTTGACCAGATAGACATTGACGTCGCCGACATAGAACGGCGTCGGGATCGATAAAGGGATTATCTTCATATAATTTGGGCCAAAAGTAACTCTTGAGAACTGCCAACATTTTACCAAACCAACGCTTTGCGAGCCTCGCGGAAACAAAGAAAAACCTACTCACGTAAAATGCTCATAGAATGCCGAAATTAGCTAATTTTGGACTAAGATCAAGTTATATTGGTAAATCCAATTTATTTCGCACAGAATTACAAAAATATTACGTTTTTGCTTGCCTAAAAATGGTTTTTGGGGTAAAAAGTTCAAAGCAATTCATTTCCGTTCAAATATCTGTAAGACAAGACGTTAGCAATTCACCGATTCGCGGCTTGCCGAAACGAGAACATTCTCGGGTTTGATACAGATAATATAAGGATTTCAAATAGGTTCGAAGGAGAAAAAATAATGAGAGTATTTTCGTCAGCGATCTCCGCCAAGGCGGCATCGATCTTGATCACAATAGCAGCCTGTGCATTTATGGCAGTCTCTGCGATGGGGCAATCCCAGTCAGCAGCGGCCGACCTTTCAGGTTCAGTAACCGATCCAACTGGTGCAGTCGTAGCCGGTGCTACGGTTCGAGCCAAGGGTATCGGCAACGGCATCAATCGTACCGTTACAGCAAACGGCGAGGGGAACTACCAGTTCATCGGACTCCCGCCGGGCGACTATGAGATCACGGCCGAAGCGGCAACCTTTAAGAAAGTTGTCATCTCGCCTGTTAAACTCACGGTCGGGCAAAGTGCCGACCTCACGATCAAACTCGAACTTGGTTCCGCAACTGCTGTCGTAAACGTAACGGGCGATGATGTGCAGTTGGTAGAAACTACAAAATCATCGGTCTCAAATACAATCGGTCAGCAAAGCATTGCTAACCTGCCTATTAACGAACGTAGTGCGACAGGTTTTGCCCTGACTCTCTCGACCGTCGGCCGAGATAATGGCAGACCGATCGGACCGGCCCCCACCTCAGGCCTCAACATCGGCGGCCAACGGGGACGTTCGACACAGGTCAATGTTGACGGAGCAGACTTTACTGACAACTCGATCAACGCGGCTCGCTCGACCGTTTCGATGGAAGCGGTGCAGGAATATCAGGTCGCGACAAATTCATACACAGCAGAGTTTGGCCGTGCCACGGGTGGTGTGATCAACGTTGTGACCAAACGCGGAACTAACGATTTTCGCGGTAATATGTTTGGCTTTATTCGCGACAAGTCGATCCAGGCTCGAAATGCTTTTGCACCTGTCGCGAATCCGGATTTTCGCAGAACGCAGTTTGGGGCGACTGTTGGCGGCCCTATCATCAAAGACAAAACACACTTCTTCTTTGCTTACGAAGGACGTCAGCGGAACGAGTCTGGATTTTTCACTTCAAATGTAGTGGGTAATTTGACCGCCTCCGCTACGATCCCTGTGATTGCCGGGACCAATCCGGTCGCACGCACCTTTACAAACCTAACGGCAGCCCAGGCGGCAGCGATCAACACCCTTGTTGGCCTCGGCGGTGCAAATGTCTGCGCGGCACGTGCTTATGCTTTCTTTGCGTCTAGTGGCGGACAGACAGCTCTGACTGGAACAAACCCATTGACCAGTCCAAACGACGGTAGCGTATGTCCGGCAATATCGCCTATCACACCGGGTACAATTGGGGCTCGCTTTCTTCTCACATCAGCACCGGTTCCCACCGGAACTGTCGGCACAAACGGCCTGCCGATCGCATTTAGGGCTTTGAATAGTCTCGACAAGATCTTCCCGATCACCGACAGGTCAAATTATCTCTCGACTCGCGTCGATCACAATATCAACGCAAATCATCAGTTGAATGTCCGGTTTGGCTTCAACACAGGTACGGTGACCGGCATCCAAGTCGAGTCTCAGAACCAGTCGCTCGGACAAAATGATTTTTCACGCACCGGAATCACGCGTTTCAAAGATACATCATTTAACGTCGGACTCAATTCGACGCTTTCGAGCAATACAGCAAATGAATTTCGTTACAGCTTTGGACGGCGTGACACAGGATTTAAGTCGCAGAATGGCGAGGCTGTCGCCTTTAACATTTCAGGCACGGCGTTCATCGGACGAGAACTTTTTTCGCCCGTCGATCGTATCGAAAACCGAAATCAGTTCGTCAATAATTTCACATGGGTTACTGGAAACCATACATTGAAGTTTGGCGGCGACTTTAACACGGTCAGGATACCGAAAGCCGACTTTGAGCTAAACTTTGCGGCTTTGTTTAATTTTGGTGATTTTGATGCTGCCAATCTTAACCCAGCGTTCGCGGGCCTGCCCTCGTTTACGCCGGTACAGAGCTATGGCCTTGGACTGCCCTCAACCTATGTCCAGGGCTTTGGCAATAAGAGCAGCCAGATCAAAAATACACCGATCGCGTTTTTTGCCCAGGATTCGTGGCGAGCAACGCGAAGATTGACGCTCAATTACGGGATCCGTTATGACGTTGAATTAACCGAAACGATCGCGCCGGTCGGCGTAAGGGACCCACTCACCGGGATCACGCTTAGTGCAAGCGATATCCTTGCTGCACAAGATGCAGTCGGCGTCCAACAGGGTATTCCGCGTGACAAGAACAACTGGGCCCCGCGATTTGGTTTTGCCTATGACATTTTCGGATCCGGCAAATCGGTCGTTCGAGGTTCGATCGGCCTCTACTATGATCATCCGCTACTCGCCGTTGCGTTCAACTCCGACATTGCTGATTCGTCGCAACAGCAACAGGCGGTATTGACGGCAGGCAGCCCTGTACCGATCAATACCTCAACCGGTGCTGCTACACTGCTTAATGCGGCTCTCGTGTTTCATGGAACAGTTTGCGGAAACTCTGGTTCGAATGCGGCTCTTTGTGCCGGATTCGGCAACCCGACGACGACTGGTGTCGCGGCGTCGGCTCAATATCAGTTTGGCCGTATGCGTTTTAACGACCAGACTTACTCTGGGTTTGGTGCGGTTCTGCCGTTCTCACTGCCGATCGCTAAAGACTTTCAATATGCATCAGCAACTCAGGCAAACATTTCGTTTGAACAACAGATCGGTCGAGATATGGCGATCACTGGTTCATACCTCTATGTCGGAGCACATCATCTACCTCATCCGACAGATCTGAACACACCGAACACTGCATTGCAGATCCAAAACTACCAGCGTTACAACGGTGGTGCATTGCCAACGTCGACACAGGCGGTATCAACTCTCGCGATCGCCACAACGGCAGCGGGAACGCCGACCGGTGTTGGTTGTGTAGTAGTTATCCCGGGCATGGTCGCAAGTTGCCCCGGCGGACGTGTTGTAGCACCTGCTATTGCCAATTTCTTCCGTCCGAATGCACCGAACTATTTCCTCGCGGCTGCTCTCTCAGGCGGCGCTGTTTCTAAGGCCGTCCTTGACTCACAGTTAGCGGGTAGCCTCCGCACACCGGGTGTCATTACACCGTATGGTTCGGTAAATGCTCAGATCTCGGATGGTAATTCGAAATATCAGGCATTTAATCTCGAATTCAAACGCCGGTTTTCAAACAACTTCACGTTCCTTGCAAGCTACACGTTGTCGCAATCCATTGATGATTCGTCGGATCTGCAGACATTGCTGATCGCACAGGACGTTAACAACTTTAGTGCTGAACGGTCAGATTCGCTGTTTGACCAGCGGCACCGTTTCGTCTTTAGCGGACTCTGGACATCGCCCATAGCCTGGAGATCGGGTGATGGCTGGCACAAGTTCCTTGCAGACTGGACGGTCGCTCCGATCATCGAGTTTTCATCCGGCCGGCCATTCAACATCATTACAAATGTTGATGCAAACAATGACCAGACCGGACAGACCGATCGGCCGAGCGTAAATGCAGACGGCAGTCTTTGTGTACCGGGAACCACCGGCTGCATCACCCCGCTGATCACCAACGGCAGGTTTTCGGTTGGAAACCTGGGCCGCAATATGGGCATTACGCACGGATTTTTCTCGATGGACATGCGTCTTTCGCGTGCGATCCATTTTGCGGAGCGTTTCCGTCTTGACTTGATCGCAGAGGGCTTTAACCTCTTCAACCGGTTCAACGAAGGTTCGGCAACGCCATTCTTTACGGATGTAAATGCATTTGGCCAACGTAGGAGCGACGGTAAATACTACAGCCGTCCGACCGCCGCGTATGACTCACGTCAGTTCCAGTTTGGTCTAAAACTCAGCTTTTAAGTAACACTTAGAACATAAATTATGGCCGGGTGGTTTTAGCCATCCGGCCTTTTTTGTCGATAATCGAAGTATGCGTTTCCTTGCCGAAAAGATAAAGCTCAAAGCGTCAGAGATAGGCTTCTCAAAGGTCGGGATCGTTGCGGCGGAACCGCTCGTTGACGAAGGGGCTAATTTGAGCGATTGGCTCGGTCGTGGCTTTCATGGCGAAATGGCTTGGATGGAGCGTGAACCCGAGAAACGCAGCGACCCGCGTCTAATATTTCCCGAGGCAAGGTCTATCGTGGTCGTCGCCTTAAACTATTTCACGCCACATCAACATCAGGCAGATGAGAATCTGGGCAAGGTCTCACGCTACGCCTGGGGCGATGATTATCATGATGTCGTCCGTGAAAAACTAACTGAACTACTCACTTGGATTAGATCAGAAGACCCGTCAGCCGACGGCAAGATCTGCGTCGATACTGCACCAATAATGGACAAGGCGTGGGCGGTTCGGGCGGGTTTGGGCTGGCTTGGCAAACATTCCAACGTGATCACAAAAGAGATCGGCTCATGGGTCTTTATCGGATCGCTGCTGCTAAATATCGAACTTGATTACGATACTGAAACGGTCGAAGATCATTGCGGAACATGCACGGCGTGTCTAGACGCCTGTCCGACGCAGGCGATCGTCAAACCATACGTCGTCGACTCACGTAAATGCATCTCATACGCGACGATCGAGCTGCGAGACGAGACCTTACCGGTCGAAATAACCGAGAATCTCGACGGCTGGATCTACGGATGTGATATTTGTCAGGATGTCTGTCCGTGGAACCGGTTCGAACAGCCGTCAGTCGAAGCACGTTTTGAGCCACGAAATGGCCAAACTGATCTTTCCGTTACCGAGATCGCCGATATGACACATGATGATTATGTCGTCAGGTTTCGCGGTTCGGCGATAAAACGTGCGAAACTAAGTGGACTAAAAAGAAACGCTAAATATCTCTAAAACACTGATTTTCGATATCTATTATGACGCTAGACACAATTAAGAACGCTTTAACACTCACATTCTTGATCGCCGTTTCGGTATTGATGCTGACAAGTATCACCGCCGCACAAAATACATCGGCCGCCTCTAAAGAATATAAGAGACTGGTCGCATTGAGTGCGGCTCTAAAAAAGATACCGATGAACAAACAGGACAAGGAACCGCACCGTTCATTTCTAAAAAAGAACGACAAGGACATCGTGTACAGCGACCCGTCCGCCGAATGGTATGTCCGTTCAGACCGTTTTTGGGATCTTTACAAAAAATATGAGTCGCTCGCTATCGCCGACCAGATCGCCTGGACGGCCGCCGATAATCCGCTGCCCGGCGAATGCGAAGGCTATGTTAACTGCTACCTGTACAAACTCCGCACGACTTACGGCGAATACCTGATGGTCAAACCTAAGGGAGCCTATAGCAAAAAGGCCGCCCGGTCGATGGTCAAGTTCCTTGGCTATATGGCAGACGATATCGCGTCCGCCAAGAAAAACTACGACGGGCCGACCGAAGCTTCGGACCGGGCCGAGTTTGCGACGATGATAAAAGAGTTGAGAGAAATTCTGACAAAGGTCACAAATCCCGACGCGACCAAGGCACTAGGCCAGCTCAAACTGATCGAAGAGGCCTTTAAGTAGAACGGAAGGCAGGCTGACTTATATGCTTCGTGACGCTCACAACCGGATAATTCGCGATCTGCGCATCTCGCTGACAGACCGCTGTAATTTCCGCTGTTTTTATTGCCTGCCAAACGGCGAGCCGCCGCTCGCACGAAAAGAGACGATCCTCACATTCGAAGAGATCGCGTATTTATCGGATATTTTTGTTGGATTAGGTATCGAGAAGATCCGTTTAACCGGCGGCGAACCAATGCTGCGAAAGGGCATCGTGTCGCTCGTAGAGCAGCTTACTAAACTCAAACCGCAGCTACAGGATCTCGCACTCACAACCAACGGCCACGAATTCCCCCGACACGCCGAGGCATTAAAAACCGCCGGTCTCGACCGCGTCACGATCAGCCTCGATAGCCTCGACCGCGATCGCTTTATCGATATCACTGGCGTCGATGCCCTCGACAAAGTCTATGCGGCGATCGACGCGGCAAAAAAGTATGGCTTTGAGCCGGTAAAGATCAACGCCGTCTTGGTTCGCGGACGCAATGACGATGAGATGGTCGAGTTTGCACGTTTCGCCCGCGAATACGATGTCGCGATGCGGTTTATTGAATTTATGCCGCTCGACAGCGGCCACGACTGGAGTCGCGAAATAGTGGTTCCCGGTAAAGAAATTCACGACACAATAAATGCCGTCTATCCGTTGAAATTAAAAGAATCGTCACGCGGCAGCGAAACTGCTTGGAAATATGAGTTTGCCGACGGTGCCAAAGGGGAGATCGGTATCATCGCCCCCGTGACCGAGATGTTTTGCGGAGCCTGTTCCCGCATCCGCCTAACCGCCGACGGCCAGATCCGCACCTGCCTCTTTTCCACCAAGGAACACAACCTCCGCGATTTTGTCCGCAGCGGTGCGAGCCGTGACGAAATCGTCGGCTTTATCGAAAACGCTGTTATAAAAAAAGAACCGCGTCATTACATAAACGACGCGGAATTCATCCAGCCCTCCCGGACAATGAGTTTTATTGGCGGCTAGCCCTGCCTCCGGCCCACCATATCCAGCCCAACGGCTGCGACGAGGATCGAGCCTTTGATGATGTCCTGCATAAAATCGCGGACGTTGAGCAGCGACATGCCGTTGTCGAGGCTTGCCATTATTAGTGCTCCGAGACAGGCTCCGAAGATGGTGCCGCGGCCGCCCATCAGGCTTGCACCGCCGATGACGCAAGCGGCGATGGCGTCGAGTTCTTTTAGTACACCGGCATCAGGGGCGGCGCTGCCGACGCGGGCGGTAAATATTAGGGAAGCAACGCCGGTCAACGCTCCGAGCAGTGCATAGACCTTGACGATGTTTCGCTTGTCGTTTATGCCCGAAAGCCGTGCGGCGTCGGGGTTGCCGCCGATGGCGTAGAGATAGCGCCCAAAGACGGTCGAATTGGTGAGAAAAGCTCCAAGCAGAGCAACGGCCAGCATTATCAGCACCGGCACTGGCACGCCTTGCCAGGCGTTCATCACGGCGATAAATGCGATGACGGCTCCGGCAGGGATGATCGCTTTGAGCAACTCGCTCTTATAATTTGTCTCGCCGAGGCCGTATTTTTGGACAGAACTTGCACGCCGATATGCCGAGTAAATGACCGCAAGCACTGCGATCCCGGCCAAGACCCAGCCGACCGTCGCCGGGATATTAGCGTTGCCGATAGCCTTAAACGTCTCGTCGGCGACCGGTATCGTATTGCCGCCAAGTAGCCATTTGACCGCACCACGCCATGCGAGCAAACCGCCAAGCGTCACGATAAACGCCGGGATATTGAGATATGCCGTTAAAGCTCCCTGAAAAACACCGACCGCAACACCGACCAAGATCGCCGCGATGATCGCAACCGGCAACCCAAATCCCCACGTTGTCATCAGAAATGCCGCGATACCGCCCGCAAATCCGACCACCGAACCGACCGATAGATCGATGTTTCCGGAAACGATCACCATCAACATACCGACCGCGATAATGCCCGTCACCGACATCTGGGTCATCAGATTTGACAGATTTCGTGCGGTCAAAAAAGTGTTGCCCGGTGTCGCCCAGTGAAAATATATCCAGATCAGGCCGAGGACGGCGAGCATGATATACGCCCGCAGGGCCGTCGCGTTTATTCGTGATGTTTTCGCTTCTTCCATTGATGTTTAATGATTACCGGTCGCCGCCGCCATGACTTTTTCGGGCGTTGCCTCTTCGCGGTTAAATTCGCCCGTCACTCGGCCCTCGTGCAAAACGATGATCCGGTCGGAAAGGCCGAGTACCTCGGGTAACTCGGACGAGACAAGAACGATCGCCATTCCCGCTTTGGCTAGGCGGTTTATTTCCGCGTAGATCTCCTGTTTCGCCCCAACGTCGATGCCGCGTGTCGGCTCGTCGAGAAAAAGCACCGACGGATTAGTCAGCAGCCATTTGCCGAGAACGATCTTTTGTTGATTGCCGCCGGACAACGTCCCCGCGACCGTCATCGGCGAATTTGCCTTGATCCGCAAGCTTTTCATCGGACCGGCGACGGCGTGATTCTCTTTTGTACGGTTTGTGAAAATACGGCCCGAGAGCCGTTTGAGCCCGGCGAGGGTCATGTTGTCGACGATCGTTTGTTCGAGGATCAGGCCAAAACGTTTGCGGTCCTCGGTAACAAAACCAATGCCGTTATCGATCGCATCTGACGGCGAATTTATCTTGACCGGACGGCCATCTACCTCGATGTCGCGGGTATATTTACCTTGCCATGCCGCAAAGATCGACATTAGCAATTCGCTTCGTCCTGCTCCCATCAGCCCGGCGATCCCCAAAACCTCGCCTTTCTTCACGGCAAATGACACATTATCGACAAGCTTCTTATCCGCAATATCTGCCGAGTAAGTCGTAAGGCCGGTAACGCTAAGTGCCGTGGCTCCGTGTGTGTGGGTCGTCACCGGAAAGATATCCCCAACCTCGCGTCCGACCATCGCGGCAATAATGTCATTCTTATTTGTCGCAGCAGCGATGTGCGTCGCTACTGTTTTGCCGTCACGCAGTACGGTGATGCGATCGCTCATCCGAAAGACCTCGTCGAGTTTGTGCGAGATGTAGATCATCCCGACGCCCCGCTCGCGTAGATTTTCGAGAATGCCAAAAAGCGTCTCGACCTCGGACTCGGTCAGAGCCGCCGTCGGTTCGTCCAAAACAAGAATTTTGGCGTCCTGGGACAAGGCCTTTGCGATCTCGACAAGCTGTTGCTGCCCGATGCCGAGGCTCCCGGCTTTTACACGCGGGTCGATCGGTAAATTCAGATCCTGTAACAGCTTCGTCGCACGATTATACAGGTCGGACCAATTGATGACCCCAAACCGCGACGGTTCGCGGCCGAGGAAAATATTTTCGCCGACGGTCAATTCCTTAACGAGCGACAGCTCCTGAAAGATGATCGCGATACCCGCTTTCTCAGAATCGCGTATCCCGCGAAAATGCCGGGCCGCATCGTCAACAAGTATCTCGCCGGCAAATGTCCCCGCAGGATACACGCCCGATAGCACCTTCATCAGCGTCGATTTTCCGGCTCCGTTTTCGCCGACGAGCGAGTGAAATTCACCCGCGTCGAGCGTAAAACTGACGCCGTCGAGTGCCCGGACACCGGGAAATTCCTTGACGATATTTCGCATTTCGAGCAGCGGCATATTTTTGATGTGGACGGATTTTCTTCGCCGATTTTACACGCTCGCGCATCGATTCCAAAATCGGCGGCTATCCGACACAAACATAATGTTTACGCACGTTTGCCCAATAATTTATACTTAAAGGATATGACCGACCAAACCGCCATCGAATCCGTCCTTCACGAAGACCGCATATTCCCGCCGCCGGCTGATTTTGCCGCAAACGCTCACATTAAGAGCTTTGAGGAATACGAGCGGATCTACGCCGAAGCGGCTGCGGATGTGCCGGCGTTTTGGGCAAAACAGGCAGCCGAGCTGGATTGGTTCAAAAAATGGGACACGGTGCTCGAGTGGAATCTGCCGCACGCCAAATGGTTTGTCGGCGGCAAGATCAATATTTCGTATAACTGTCTTGATCGCCATCTGACGACCTCTAGAAAAAACAAGGCAGCGATCATCTGGGAAGGCGAAACGGGCGAGATCAAAACGATAACTTATCTCCAGCTGCATCAAGAGGTATCGCGATTTGCCAACGTACTTAAGAGCCTCGGTGTAAAAACCGGCGACCGCGTCGCTCTATATATGCCGCTAATTCCGGCATTGTCGGTCGCGATGCTTGCCTGTGCGCGGATCGGTGCAACGCACACCGTTATTTTCGGCGGATTTTCGGCCGATGCTATCCGTGACCGCGTTAATGATTGCGGCTGCACGCTGATCGTGACCGCCGACGGTGGTTTTCGCCGTGGATCTGAGATCAGGCTCAAGGACATCGTTGATGAAGCGGTCGTCGAATGTCCGGGCGTTGAGAATGTCGTCGTCTTTCAACGGACAAATTCCAAGATCTCGATGACGCCAGGCCGCGACCATTGGTGGCACGAGTTGACCAAAACCGTCGACGCAAAATGCCCCGCGGAGGAACTCGACAGCGAACATCCGCTATTTATCCTCTACACCTCCGGCACGACCGGGAAACCAAAAGGCATCCTCCACACCACCGGCGGCTATCTGACGCAAACCGCGTACACCGCCAAGCTCGTCTTTGACCTAAAGGATGACGACATCTATTGGTGCACCGCCGACATTGGTTGGGTCACCGGCCACAGCTACGTCGTCTACGGCCCGCTGGCCAATGGCGCGACTGTCTTTATGTACGAAGGCGCGCCGAACCATCCCGATTTCGACCGCTTTTGGGACATCATCGAACGGCACAAGATCACCATCTTTTACACCGCACCGACCGCGATCCGCGCGTTTATCAAATGGGGTGAGCAATATCCGTTAAAGCACGATCTGTCGAGTCTGCGTCTTTTAGGAACGGTCGGCGAGCCGATCAACCCTGAGGCGTGGATGTGGTATCACGAGGTTATCGGCAAAGGAAAATGCCCGATCGTCGACACCTGGTGGCAGACCGAGACCGGCTCGGCGATGATATCGCCGCTGCCCGGAGCGACGCCAACCGTTCCCGGAACTGCAACGAGACCGCTGCCGGGCATAATGCTCGATGTTGTCACAAAAGCCGGTAAGCCTGTCGGTGATAACGAAGGCGGCTATCTCGTCGCTACGCATCCTTGGCCGTCGATGCTCCGAACGCTGTGGGGTGACGACGAGCGTTACAAGCAGGCGTACTGGTCCGAGATACCGGGGTTTTATTTCGCCGGAGACGGTGCCCGACGCGATAGTCGCGGATATTTTTGGATCATGGGCCGCGTCGATGATGTGATAAATGTCAGCGGCCATCGCCTCGGCACCGCCGAGATCGAGTCGGCACTAGTAAGTCACGAAGCCGTCGCTGAAGCCGCTGTAGTCGGCCGCCCCGACGAGATCAAAGGCCAGGCCATCTCCGCCTTTGTCACTCTCGAAGGCGGCCGCAAAGGCGACGACGAACTCAAAGAGATCTTACGCAAACACGTGGCACATGAGATCGGTGCCCTCGCCAAACCCGACGACATCCGCTTTACCGATATGCTCCCAAAGACCCGTTCGGGAAAGATCATGCGGCGATTGCTGAGAGAATTGGCGACTAGCGGAAGTGTAGCTGGCGACGTGACGACGCTCGAAGATCTTTCTGTACTCGAAAAACTCCGCGAGGATGAGGAATAGATATGCCAAACGACTCCCAACCACTTAGTCCGACACAAGAACTGACTGAGGCCGGACGCGAATTTTACCGCCGGGGTTGGTCACGCGGTGCGAGCGGCAACTATTCGATACTGCTCGCCCGCAAGCCGATGCGCCTCTGCATCACAGCCGCCGGGAACGAAAAAGGTACGCTCGACGAGACCAATTTTCTTGAACTTGATGACGACGCTGAGATATTGCAGGGGTTTGGGCGCCCGTCCGATGAAACGCTGCTACACCTGTCGATCTACCGTCTGCGGCCGCGTGCGCGGTGTATTTTGTATTCGCAGACAGTCGCTGGCGTGATACTTTCGGACAAGTATTTCGTTGACGGGTCGATCAACTTACAGGGCTATGAAGTGTTGAAAGGATTGCCGGGAGTCGAGAGCCACGAGCATATCGAACGCGTGCCGATCGTCGAAAATTCGCAAGATCAGCTCGCCCTGTCGCATGTCGTCTCGAACGTTCTAGTCGAAGATCCAGCAATAAATGGTATCTACATTCGTCGCCACGGCCTGTTCTCTTGGGGCGAGACGGTCGAACAGGCTCGTCGAAATATTGAGATATTAGAGTTTCTTTTTGAAGTCACTGCACGCACGGCTTAGGTCCCTATCGAAAAATATTCATTCACCGCCTGCCGCCTATAATCAAATATCTTTTTTATCTTGCCGCCGACCAAAAATTTTACGACATCGCCGACGGGCTCAAACGGCAGGCGATACCGCACCTCATCTTCCATTAGCGTTTTCCCCGGCTCCGGCTCAGTAAACCGATGCGTGTGTATCCACTGTTTATAAGGCCCGCGTAGCTGCATATCGATAAATTCAAACGGCGGTTCCCAATGCGTGATCTCCGTTCGCCATTTGATCGGAAAGCCATGCAGCGACAGCCGGTAATCTATCAGCGTGCCTTTTTTAATGTCGATCGGCAGCGGCGTGATGATGTTAAACCCAAGCTCTGGCGGCGTTATCCGTTCGAGATTTTCGGCATTCGAAAAAAATTCAAACACCTCCTCTCGCGGCAGGTCGATCTCTTGCAAAGTTCTAAAAATATATTCAGCCATTGCTTTTCTAAGTCTAACAAAACCTTACGTTCTTACCCTCAATAAGCAGATATTCGCCAATTACGCTAAAATGGATGTGTGACGGAGAAGATACACATTGCGGGCCTGTCGCGCACGGAGCTTGAGGAACTGGCCGCCGGTTTTGGTGAGCCAAAATATCGTGCGACACAGGTTTTTAAGGCCGTCCATGAGCGGCGGCTGAGGTCATTCGACGAGATCACCGATCTGCCAAAAAAGTTTCGGGCTCGGCTAGTCGAATCTGCCGAGATCTCACGGTTGAGCGTCGAGTCAAAGTATGTCTCAACCGACGGCACGCGGCGTTATCTGATGAAAACGACCGACGGCAATCCCGTTGAGACCGTTTTTATCCCGTCCGAGGGACGCGACACGATCTGTTTTTCATCGCAGTCTGGCTGTCCGCTCAAATGCGATTTTTGTCTGACGGCAAAGCTCGGCCTGCTCCGAAATCTGACCGTCGGTGAGATCGTGGAGCAGATAATTATTGTCCTAAATGATGTTTACGGTGTCGGCGGGGAAACGCCGCACGGCACAAATCTGGTCGGAATGGGAGCCGGAGAGCCGTTCCTCAATTTTGAAAATCTTATCTCCGCTCTGCGCATCATGGCGGACGAGGACGGCCTGTTTATCGTGCCAAACCGCGTGACCGTCTCGACCGCTGGTATCGTGCCGCGTATTTACGACCTTGCAAATATCGAGGACCGGCCGCATCTGGCGATCTCGCTTTCGTCGGCGTCGGACGAGCTTCGCGACCGGCTGATGCCGATCAATAAGCGTTGGGATCTCGCCGAGCTGATGTCGGCCGCAAAAGAATTTGAGGCGAGCCTTAGACGGGGCGAACGCTTTACGTTTGAGTATGTGATGCTCGGCGGCGTCAATGATTCGGACCGCGACGCCAGCGATCTGGCTGACTTGCTCGAACGCTTTCAACTCCGCCGCGTCAAGGTCAATCTTATCCCGCACAACGGAGCAGAACAGCTTGATTACAGCACCTCATCGGAGGATCGCGTCACGAGATTCAAAGCCGTGCTCGAATCACGTGGCGTGTCGGCTTATGTTCGCAGCCCACGCGGCCGCGACATTTACGCCGCTTGCGGACAGCTCGCGGCAAAAGATTCGCCGTCCTTGGTACAGATCGCGGCTTAATATTTTATGTTGGCAATACTCATCCCCGGATTGATAATCGTCGCTCTCATGGTATGGGCGTCGACGCGGATAAAGCGGATCGCGGCGGCGGCTTTTGAACCAGAGACCATCGAAACTGACGATTTTGTCATCCAAAAACCAGAAGGATTTTTGCATAACCTCAACGGCGATTCTCAATATACGTTTGAGGCATATTCAAAGGAATTGGGGGCCGTTGCGACAGATATTCGCCAGGGACGAGTACGGCTGACAATTACGGATAATGCAAAGGTCGATCAGATCATCGGCGGACTTTCGGACGACGGCGATGAGATCATCGACGATGTAACTGAGATCGTCGGCCCGACTCGCTACCGGCTGATCGAGGCAAAACGTGAAGAAAACGGACACGATCTGTCAGTAAATTATAAAATTGCGGAAATGAATTCGCGAGTTTTCAAGCTCGAGACGATACGGCTGTCTGAAACTTCGGACGAGTTTGCGCGTAAGATCGAAGCGTTTGCTAACAGTTTTGAGCTAAAATAGAATAATTATTTCCCTACCGGGAATGTAACGTGTAAGGATGTGATCTTATGATACAAAAAATTATCAAAGCGGGAATTTTGGCGGCAGTCATTGTGTTAGCGGGACATTTTTCGAGTGTCAGTGCCCAGAATGTCAGTGTAACCGGTTCGATCGCTAACGGAACCGTTACACGCGGCTCCGCCGCACGTGCCACCGTTACATTAAATATTCCCGGCGGGCTGCATACAAACTCAAGCCGCCCGGGCGGCGAATACGCCATCCCGACAACGGTTCGAGCTTCGTCAAAAGACGCTAAGATCGGAGCCGTCAGCTATCCTCGGGGCACTAACCGCAAATTTGAGTTTTCAGAAAAACCTTTGAATGTGTACGAGGGACGTGTTCGATTTGGCTTTAATGTGACGGTTCCTGCGACATTTCGCGGCCGCACGATCAGGGTCAATGTCTCTGTCCGTTACCAGGCGTGCACCAACGAAGTTTGCTACGCCCCAAAGACCAAACAGATAACCCTGACCGCCACTGTCAACTAGCTTCGTCGGCCGATCACGGAGAGCAGTCTGCCGGTCTTGCCGAGTTTTTGTTTTTCCAGACGATAAGAAAAAAATAAGTCCGGCCTCTCCATCGTACAGTATGGAGCGGCGTGTATATTTGCGTCAGCGAGACCTGATGCGATCAATTGATCGCGATTGGCACGATGCAGATCGACGCGGGCGTGGCCCTCACGCGTCGGAGTAAAGTATTTTTCACTGCCTGCAAAATTTCCCGCAAAAGCCGTCATCACATCTTCGCCGATCTCATAATGACAGACGCTCGCCGCCGGTCCGATCGCCGCGATAAGGTTCTCGGGTTCACTACGGTAAAGCTTAATCATTTTCGATACGGTCTTTTGCACTATCGACGCCACGGTTCCGCGCCAACCCGCGTGTACCGCCGCATACGCTCCGGTTACCGGATCACCGATCAAAACAGGGACGCAATCGGCTGTTTTTGCTCCCGCCAGAATTCCGGTGAGATCTGACAAAACTGCATCGGCATGATCATCAGATTCGCCAATGTCATCATACGACCCGATAACTTTGACCGTATCGCCGTGAATCTGCCAGACGGTCGCGAGGCGAAAATCACCGTCAAACGCATTCAAAAAACGTCGGCGATTCTCGTAAATGTTCTCAGCCGCGTCCTCATTAAATCCCGCAAGATTTAGGTCATTTTGGGGAAACGGCGACACGCCGCCGAGACGGGTCGAAAAACCGTTGGCAAACCCCGCATCCTCCAGCGGCCCACACACGAGCACCTTTACGCCGTCACGCTCTCGCCAATAAAGCGGCGAATCTGCTAAAGTTTGTTCATCGTCAAATGACGGTTTATCCATGATCGTTTCCATCGGTATCGACATTGCAGAAGTCTATCGCATCCGCGACACCATCGCCAGAACACCGCGTTTTGTCGCGCGCGTTTTCACCGGCTCCGAGCGCGAATATTGCGAAAGCAAAGGTGCCGCCGCCGCGCAAAGCTACGCCGGGCGTTTTGCCGCCAAAGAGGCATTTCTAAAGGCGCTCAAAACAGGCTGGCGCGGCAAGATAGCGTGGCAAAATATCGAGATCGTTTTGGATGAGAACGGTGCTCCGTCGCTCAATATTACCGGCGAGGCCGCTGTATTATTAGAAAAACTCGGCGCAAACCGAGTTCATCTATCAATGTCCCACACAACCGAACACGCGGTCGCCGAGGTTATTTTGGAAAAGATCTAAGGAGTCGGTGATGCGGTGGCCGCAGGTTT
Organism: Chloracidobacterium sp. UBA3360; assembly: GCA_002360555.1. GTDB lineage: Bacteria > Acidobacteriota > Blastocatellia > Pyrinomonadales > Pyrinomonadaceae > OLB17. The sequence continues at coordinate 100,222 of DEQS01000100.1, read as the reverse complement.
TGGCGGCGGTGGAAGTGGATCCATCGACATAAATACGACCGGGGCGTCGTGGTCAGACAGCCTTTCTGGCCGGTTGAAATCATCCGCCCACACGAGCGGAAAATCTGCGTCGACCCTCGCATAACCAAACTTGATCGCACCGCCCGCATACACCGGTTTATTGACCAGCATATGATCCAGCGCCTGTGCCGATCCGTCAAAAACGTACGAATAACGGTTATTCGGATTCGGCATCGAATCGATCAGGGGCTTTAGCCCGGTCGTGTAAGCGGTCTTTGACGGAACGATCACATTTTGGTCTGACTTGCCTTTCAAGATGCCGATCAGATCGTTGTAACCGTCGTTAAACTGAAACGCATTAAAATCGCCGCACACCAACAGTCTTTCGGTTGGATCCGCTTTTGCTCGTTCCGCAATAAAGTTTGCGAGCCATTCGGCCTCAAGCCGACGCTTGTTGCGGACGCGGTCGCCGTCCTTTTCGTCGTCGATACCGCGATATGATTTGAAATGATTGACGATCACCGTGAAAGCGAAAGGCTTGCCCAGCTTGGCATCGGCAACCTCAGCCTTTAGCAAAAACGGCGGGCGGTCAAACAGCTTTTCGTCCGGAAACCCTGTGCCGTAATTTAGCTTTTCGGTTCCGCCCAGAGCCTTGGTCTCGATGACCTTGACCTTACTCGATTTGACTAAAAACCCGTTGTCGATACCGCGAATGTCATTGCCGTCCTCGAGGTATGCGACGTATTTTGGATCGGGATGTTTGGCGGCCACGGCGTCGGCATTGATCTTATCGGCAAGCTTTTGCAGAACCTTGAGATTTTCGACCTCGACTATACCGATAACATCCGGCATCGACAGCACGTTGCGGATCGCCAGCGAAGCCTTGTTTAGACGGCCCTGAAATTCATCCTTTGCGACGATCGTCTCTTTTTCGATCTCTTTGGAATTGACCTCGTCGTCAAAAAAATTCTCGATATTAAAACTCGCAACAGTAACCTCACGCTCGGCTGCCGGACTGACCGCCACAAAACCCTTAATATTCTCGGGAGCTGCTTGTTTGGGGTCAGCCATCAGTGTGTAAAATTTTCGCGAATAATCGATCACACCCGTCAGGCCTTTGATCGTCGCTCCGGCGGGAACGTCTATGGCATTTGAACCCGTCTGCGCACGGCTATCGATCCGCAGGATCTCAGGATTCATGTCAAAAGCAGGCGTTGTAGCCGGCAGCTTATCGATAATGATAGCAAGGACGTCCATACCGGGTTCGCGAAACGGTCGCGGTGTCCCCTGCAGCGTTGCGTAGAACACGCCGTTGGATGTAGATTTGCCCGTTTTTTCGTTTGTAAAACCACCCGTCGGCCCGACCACGGCAATATCGGCTTTGACACGCATCCCCTCAAAGCGTTCCATCTGATCGAGCTTGCCGCGCGGGTCAAGCTCGGCTGCCGTCAGCACTATCGGTGCGGGCAAGGGATTGTCTTTGGAAATAACTTTGACCGTGGGCCGCGTGATCTCGGTGATACTCAGGAATATCTTTTCACCTCGCGGCCGAAACTCCGTAACTGTGCCATCGACCGTCACCATCGCTCCAAGCGAAACCGAACCCACGCTGTTCTCGCCATAGACATAGATACCCTCGGACGTTTTGGGGTCATTGTCCGTTTGGCCGTCTGGCGTCTGTATATAAAACCCTTTGGCAACTATCGCCGTGACAACGCCCGTTGTCCGAACGCTTTCGCCGACATGCGGCGACGAACCCTTGTCGCCCTGGATCTCTGAGATCTTGTATTCTTTTTGAGCAAATGCTGAGATGGACGCCGCGAATAGGACGATCGCGATGATGTTGCCAACTTGCCTGGTTACGAAATTGCTGTTCATAGGCCGGTAATACTAAATTGTTGTTTTCCAATCAATGTTCTAATAAATGCCTTCGGCTCTCGCACCGATTCACCGTCGTTGCCCGCTAAAATCTTCGTTTACCAAGTTCGAGAAAACTTGTATTGTGCGCGACGGGAACAACAAGCCGCGGGCGGTAACAGTAGCAGTAAATGTCGTACCACTCGTAATACTGCCGAAATTGTAGTTACCCAGAGCATCGGTTACCGTCGTTCTGATAGCACCCGTTTGCTGGTCGGTAAATGTGACCGTCGCAGCTCTGACGCCCGATGTGCCGGCTCGGGGAATGGTTACCCTGCCTGACACTGTAAGGTCATTTGCGGGGTTCATCGGCCGGATCAGGGTCCAATCCGAGAAACTGTTTACGGGCGTTGTCGTCGTTACGGTGTTCGCATTAGTATCGACTGAAACTCCGTTGATCAACGTAAATACCGAGTCGAATTTATGCAGAGCCAGAGAGCTTTCGTTCACACCGGCGGGGACATCGGTATCGAGATATTTAAATATCAGATTAGCAGTGAGATCACCCGATTCTGTTAGTGTCCAATAGCGTTTCAGGGTAAACGATGGATCAAACGAATTCGGATGGGTAATATTTCGCGGCGTCACGGTCAGCGAAGATGGACCGCCGAGCGCAGTAAGATTTGCCGTAACTGGCGAATATCCGTCATGTGATCCAACCGGAAATGTGAATGATGTTGCACTCGTAAATTGTTTCTCCACCGTTCCATTGACCATACCGCTATTGAGTCTTGTGACCGTTGCATTTGGACCTAGCGTGATCTTGTAGTTCAGGCTGCCGGTCGTATTGTTCGTCATGAGCGTGTGTGGGCCTAGGGCCAATGTACCGTTGACGACCACGTTACCGGTCATGTATGTCAGTGGATATGCGAGCGTAAGATTTGTAACGGTTCCCGACCCGACCGTCTGAGCGGCAAGGATAGGATCTATCTTTTGCTTAAGAACAGAAGCTGTTGCGGCGGGAACGTTCGGGAAGAAGGTCATTCCCGTAAGCTGCTCGATCTTAGAGACCGGGCAGATATACGTCATCCAGTTAGTATTCAGGCCATTAGCATTTTGCACATTTGGCGTCAGGACCGCAAAAACACGCGTGTTTGCATCTACTCTGGCCAAATCGTTTGATCCAACCGGAAGAACCATAACCACACGCCAGACATACGCGGGAACAACGACGTGTCCGTTCGCGACTGTGTTCGCAAATCCATTCAAACCGATGCCGCCCTGTCCGGCACTGCCCATCCACGTATACACTTCGTTGCCGGCTGTGATCTGGGTCCGGATATAGTTCTCCATGTTATTCCATACACCCTGATTGTTTTGCGGGGCCTGTGGAATGAAATTGGTCATGAGAAACGTAGCATCATTATCGGGAACAGAATTTGTGCGATCCCCAGACGGAACGCTATGGCCGCGATCGAATCCGCCATTATTCACATTACCGGAATAGTCGCTTCCCTGGACCTGATAGCAACCCGGAGGTAGTGACGTGTCAGCCCGGTAGTTATCCGTCCGGTTAGCTGATCCCAACCAACTCGCATCAATGTGCCAGGCCACCCAATTGGCGATTCCCTTGCTGCAGTTGTAGCCGACCACATACTGGTTACGTTCGAGCAGCCAATCATTTTGGTCCGTCGCTCCGGCGGCCGTTGGATCACCCATTATTCGATGCTCGGCCGGAGTGTGAGAAACATTTACCAATACCGTCAGCGATATCGAGCCGGTACCGGTTCGGGATTGAGCATCAGTAATGGTTATTGGAAAAGTCTTTAAGCCCTCCGTCGCATTGCCGGGAACGGTTACAGGGAATGAAAAGTTGTTACTACCGTTATCGGTAAAGATCTGGGTTGAACTGCCGCCGATGCTCGAAAGATTTCCCGTTACCACAATACCGGTACTAGTAGGAAGAGTGCCCGGCAGAACGGTGAAGCTCAACAAAGATGACCCGCCGGGTTGTACAGAGCTCGGGCTGGCACTGCCTGTACCACTAGGGTTTGACGTGCCTTGAACTGTGATCTGGATATTTCCGGTAGATTCACGCGCCTCGGCATCGAATACGCGAAAGCTCAAAAGCTTGATACCCGACGTAGTGCCGCCCACTACATTCGTCGCAAAGGAAAACACGTTGTCGCTCGGCGTTGTGTCTCCGTTCGTGCCATCGTCAAAAAAGGCCTGCGTTGCGGATCCGCCAATATTCGTCAGGTCAGTCTCTACTGCCAGATTCGTGCTCGTGGGGCTGGAACCGGGGGTAACCGTGACGGTCAAGAGTACCGGATCCCCGGCGTTTGGATTGTTTGGCGTGGCCGAGCCGCTCCCTGATGGAGAGCTGGAACCGCCGGCCGCAGTAACAACGATATCGTCAATACCGATCCACTCGTCGACACCAACTGCGTTGTTAGTAATGATACGTACTTGAACTACAGGCTGATTATCACACGCTGCCGGCAGCGCTGCGGACACCGGAGTGACCAAGGTGGCTGTACTTGGTCCTGCGGACGCATCGGCTACGAAAGCAGCGGGAACGTTCGTGTAGCTGCCGGAAGTGCCCACTCTGTATTGTAGTGCGACAGGTTGAACCGCATTGTTTACCGAGCCGTCGATGTCGCGCAGGTTGTACGCGACCACAATGTTGGTTCCGCCGGTCGTATTTAGATTGAGTACGATGTGAGGAGCAACTGCCGTACCCGAACCCTTAATCGCGATAACGGGATCAGTAAGGGTGAACTCGGTGACGCCCCCAGTACCAAAGGTGTTTGGATCTGTCTGATTAGCATTGACGTCTACCGGCGTTCCGGATCCATCTGCTGTAATAGTTTGCGGGTCAGCTGCGTTTGCAGCGAGTGCGTCTCCGCGATATCCGATAATGCCGGGAACGTTTGCCCAGTTATCATCGGTCGTGATCAGGCCGGTGTTACTCCAGTTCTGACTAAATGGTAACGGTTGAACTGTTAGGTTAGTCGGTCCATCTTTCTCGAGACGATCCGAAGCGGCGATTTCCGATCGTAAGGTCGGATCGGTCTGCCCCCGGACACCGGGCCCTAACGTAAGCGAGGAAACAAAGAGAGACAGGACTAAAAAACTCAGGTAAAACTTTTTCATGAAAATTGTAGGTAACAATGGCTTCAAGGCTATCTAATAAATAAAGAGTAACCTACATTTTTATCACATTTGCGACCACAAATGAATGTAAATAAAGTTGAGACAGCTAAGCATTAGCCACGGAAAAAACTTACCTGACCGGACGCGGGTATGTTACGGGGCTCTTGTTGCCATCTTTGTCGACGGCGCGGACGCCGAAAAAGAAGTTGTCCTTAGACATACCCTTTGCAATGAACGTCGTCGTACCTGTCACCGTCTGGCTGCCCTGCCATTCGGCGGCTGTCGTATCGCGCCAGACGACCTCGTAGCCGGCGATGTCGCCGTCTGTGTTTGCGTCCCATTTCAGCTCGGTGTCGTTGGTCAGACGCGTTGTTACAATGCCGACATTCTTTGGTTTTGCCGGGGCGAGGGCAAGGCTCGCTAATGCGATGAGATTTACGCGGGCGACGTTTGCCGTGTATTCAAAATCGACATACTCCGGCGTGTCGCCGTAAAAAATGCCGTTCTCGGTCCGGACATTTTGATGCTGGTGGTTGTAATCTTCGTCCGATTCGGTAATACGGACAGCAGTGAAACCACGCTCGACAAAGGGAATGTGATCGCCGCCTCGGCCATAACGGTCGCGGCGATAGATCATCATTACGCCAAAATTTTTGAGATAGCGGTCGGATTGCTCTTTGATATACCGCGCAAGCTGTCGCGAAGCGCTGTCATTTTCGCCGCCGACGCTGCGGCGTGTGCCGGCCTCCGCCTCGGTCTCGCTTGACGGCACGCCCTCGCTAAAGACACGGACCTTTTTTCGAAACTGCGAATTCTTATGTGTCGTCACACCGCCGACGATATCGTTGGTAAACATCGCCTCGATATTCATCTTTGATTGCTTCGCTTTTTCGGCAAAATTTGCCGCCCCGAGCAATCCCTGCTCTTCGCCCGGAACCGCCATAAAAATGATGGTCGCGTCAAATTTTCGCTTTGACATCACGCGTGCCAGTTCGATCGAGACAGCCGTCCCTGACGCGTCATCGTTCGCCCCCGGCGCATCGCATTTTGCGTCGGTCGGCGATGTGCACATCGAATCGTAATGGCCCGAGACTACATAATATCGTGTCGCATCGGTCGTGCCGTTGAGGATCGCAAAAACACTTGTCAGCGTCGTCGGCGCAGGTATACGATTGGCTTTTGGCTGCACAAACGCCTCTTTTTGCACATCGAGACAACCGCCGCAAGCCTTGCTAATGCTCACAAATTCGTTGTAGATCCAGTCGCGTGCGGCGCCAATGCCGCGCGTCGGGTTGTCTTGTTCACTCAAAGTATTTCGCGTACCAAACGACACGAGCTTACGGATCGTCGCTTCGATATTCTTCGCCGAAACCTCCTTGACCATCTTGGCGATCTCGGGGTTTGGTTTTACAGCTTGTTTTTGGCCGAAAGTTTGAACGGCCGAAAGGCAAAGACCCAGCGCAAAACACAGGGCAACAATATAGAAAATTCGTGGTCTCATAATTAGTCCGCTGGCAAAAAGATTTAGCCACAGATTAACACAGATGGTCACAGATATTCTCTCAAAACATCTGTGTTTATCCGTGTCTATCTGTGGTCAAAATTCTTACGTGACGGTTATTGAATTCGGTAGGCTTTGTCTTTCCAGACGATCACGACCGTGCCGCCGAGACTGTCGGCGATCGAGCGGAGCCCGCTGTCGAGGCGGATGTATTTTTCGGTGCCGCGTTTGACCGACGTGGTTGACTGACCCTTGTATGCAGAGTCGTACCAGACGCCGTTGCGGCTCTCAAAATTTTTGCCGCCCGATGATCTCGTGGCCGAGATCGCACCGCCGACTATTTGATTTTGAGTCTGATTTTGGAGCGTGTTGTCCTGACGCGGGCCTGAGCGGGTCGCTCCGGTGTCGGTCTTTCGAGGAGCACCTGGAGATGCGTCGCGGGACATATTGTTGTCATATTCGCTTTTCGCTCGTTTTTCGTCAACCGACCTTTCTTTTGGCTTATCGTCGCTGTCTTTACGTTCTTCGACCGCAGCGGGCTTATTTTCCGTAACCGGAGCCGCCGGAGCAACCTCACCCGATTTGGAGATGTCCGTCGTCGTGCCGTCTAAGGCATAGCCGCTGTCCGGCTGTTTTGCTCCCGTTGCAGAGCCAGTTCCCGACCCGGACGTGTTTGCGGCGGTATTTGCCGCTGCTGCCGGCATTGATGGAGCCGCCGGAGCTGCTGAATTTGCAGCCACCGCATTTGCCGAATTAGAAACCGCAGACGCGTCACCGTTGTAAAACGGCCCGCCTTTGTTCTGTTCCTGATTGGTCACCTTCGAGATGGTCGAGTTTTGTGTATTATTCCTGTTTTGTATGACCAGATATCCGAGTACTCCGCCAAAGGTCAGGATCAGGGCACCCATCGCCATCGCCAGATTTGGCGTGCGGAAAAGTTTGCTCAGCCAAGATGCGGCCGGTTCGGCGGCCGTTGCCGCAACACTAGCAACGGCGGTCCCGTCAGCAGCAACCGCCGCTGAATTCATCCTTACGACTTGCGACAGATCCTTTCTACACCGGTCGCAATCGGCAAAATGCTCCATATAGAGCAATTTTGCACGCGGCGGCAGTGCGTTTTCGGCAAACGCAGAGATGCTGTCCGCGTCGAGGTGGCTGGCCGTCGCAGCTTTTACAGCCGCAACTTGCCCGCTCCGCCCTTTTCGCAGGATCGCATCAATCTCTTTGTCGAATTCTAGTTCCATCTTTTAATTAGCCACCGAGTTCACAGAGAACACTGAGAAACCTAAAGATACTTCATTTTAGGCACCATGACTTTCAAACCCATATCGTCAAATATCTCCGTGACCGCTGTGATCCCGGTGGCTACGGTTTTCGTAACCACTTATTGAACGCATCACGTCCAAAAATCTTGCACTAATATCGCGACCATCAATACGGCGAACATCGTTTCGAGGTTTAGCCCGAGGCTTGCCGCCGTGTCGGACAGGTGTTTTTTCACCTCAACGTCGCTCCAGCCGTGCTGCTCACGCAGGTTTTTCTCAACGCCCTTGCGTATCTCGGACTGCACCCGCGTCAGTTTGCGGCTGGCGGTCGCCTCGTGATAACCAAAGGTCGCGGCGATGTCCTTTAGTTTCAGATCGTCAAAATAGTATAGCTTTAATATCAGCCGGTCCTCAGCCTCAAGTTCGCCGATCGCCGCTTGCAGTGCGTCGGACACATCCGACTCCGCCTCACCAACAGCAAAAAGCTCCTCGGGATTCTCACCGTGCGAGCCAAAATGATTGTGGTCATTGTTCGCAGCTTCGTTAGCGAGATTTTCAAATTCGCGGTCCTCTTCGATCTGGACAAACTTTGACTGCTTGCGAAACTGATCGACCGCTAGCTGCGAAACAACCGCCCGCAGCCACCCGGCCAAACTGCCCCGCCCCGAATAATATGCCAGTTTGCTCTTTTTATTACCGTCTGCATCCGTACGCAAACCGTAAAGCTCAGCCCAGATCGAGCTTGCGAGATCCTCAGCATCCTCGTTATTTGACGAGATCTTGCGGGCAGCGGATTTTACGGTCGAGTCAAAATTTGTGACCAGATCTTCCCAAGCCCGCTCGTCGCCTTTTTCACAGGCGATGATCAAACACAGGTCATCGGCCCTGATGTCGTCGATAAACTCTTTGATGTCATTATTTGACGCATTTGGATCATCGCCTAAAAGATATTTAATGAGAGCCGCGTGAATACGCGCCGAAACGTCCGCACCAGAAAGCCCGCGTGCGTTTTCGGCACGAGAGACAAGATGCTCTATCGCTTCTTCAACCGTATTTTTTTGCTTTTCGGCGATCGGACTCATTCAAAAGTTGACCAAATTTTAGCACTCTTTTGATGAATATATTAGTGTTCCGAGTTGTTTGTCAGGAACATCCGCTAGGGCATATGTTTTTTGTGTTTTTTTGACCTTTTTTCGGCTAGATGGGTTATATTAGCGTCAAAACAAAAACTGAGAGGTATTTATGAAACTGAGACTTTTCTGCTTATCATTCATTTCTGCCGTCGTCGTCGCGGGATCATTGGCATTTGAGTCCACGATCTCCAACGCGGAATTTGGTATCAAACCATTGGCCACGGCAACTCCCAGAAAAGTCACCAATGGCTCGCAGCCCAGGACAGTCAAAAAGACTGGTGCCGCCCAGACTGCTGGCACACCCACTGTTCCGAATGTTGCTGGCGGCGACGTTAACGGCGATCCGAGCGATGCCCGGAGTAGTGCTCCCCGTTCGGCAGCAACAACAAAGGAGTTCAAACCACAGAGTCCGGAATCAAACGGAATGATAGTTACCGGGACCTCGGTGCCGGCAAGCCCGGATGTTAATGGTGCGAAAAGTTCCGCGACCAAATACCGGCGAAAACGTCACCCAAAACCGAAACATTAAGCACTATCTCAGTTGTTTCCGCAAAAACGAGATGATCTTGTATCCGTCGATATAGTTCCACGGCTTTTCGCCGAGCGTGTAATGGCCGCAGGGTAAGGCCGTTTCGCTGTGCTGGATTCCGAGGCGCCGCAGCTCTTTGAAAACATCGCGTGTCAGGTCGACCGGAAAGCTCAGGTCGTATTTTGTGTAGATATAACGCGTCGGCCGGGGCGGTAGGGCGGCAAGCTTATCCATATAAGCCATCGGCGACATCGGCAGCCAATACCTGCGAAGTTCGTCGAGATCTAGATTGTCGCCAAAGCCTTCGCGAACGTGATAGGTCGATAGGCCGTGCCACACCACATCGGCCATATAGCCCGAAACGTGATTAAAAACCGCAACATCAACATCTGGATCGTGAACGTACGACAGAAAAGCGACGCACGAGCCGATGCTGGTCCCGACAATGCCAACTTTTTCGTAACCCTGCTGTTTTAGCCAGCCAATTGCGGCACGCGTATCGAGCACCGCCTGACGGACGGATTGCAGCGAACGCCCGATATTTGGCGTAACAAGATGGTCGGCCCGCTCAAGCTCCGGCGGCATACGGTCCTCGTGATACGGCAGCGTCAGCCTGAGAGCGGACATGCCTACCTTGTTCAAAAATTTGGCCAGATCAAAATATGTGCCGGCTTTGGCGTTCCAATGGGGCAGGATGACGACCGCGGCTTTTTTATCGCCATGCGGAAAATAGGTCGCAACCGCCGTATTATTTTCAACTGAGATCGTCTCAACCGCGCTTTGCCAAGACAAAACGGGAACCTCGATCTGTGCGACGGGCGATTTTAGTTCCTCAGCGCTCAATGACCCGGCCGACGGATAGAGCCGCTCCTCAAGCTTAAAATCCGTGATAACCGGAGCTGCAAAATACTCATCACTGTTCGCAAGTGCATTTGCCGAATATTCCGCCAGCACTTTGCGCGGGTCGTCACCGTTGACGTGGTCGGCGACAAACTCCAGCCCCCAGCCAAACTGCTGCGGCGAGCGATTGTCGTTTAACAACGCCAGGTACCTCTCCCGGTTGTGCATGTAGCGTTTCAGCATACCTTAAGAAAATTTAACCACAGATGGACACAGATACACACAGATCAATAAATTTCCTATCTGTGTCGATAAGTGTTTATCTGTGGTGGATACTCCCGTTCACGCGGCGGCGGCTTTGGCTTTTTTGACGATCTTCTCGTAAAAGGCGATGTACTGCGGGATGATCTTTTCGGTCGAGTAACGCGACACGGCCAGTTCGCGGGCCTTTTCGCCAAAGGCCCGTCGCAGATCTTCGTCGCCAAATAGTTTCAGAGTATCGACGCTCATCTTATCGACATCGCCGACATCGCTCAGGAATCCGCTCTCGCCGTCGTTAACCACCTCAGGAATGCCGCCGATACGCGTCGCGACCACCGGCACTTCGCACGCCTGTGCCTCAAGCGCCGCCAGGCCAAACGATTCGAGTTCAGACGGCAGCAGGAAAACATCGGCCACGCCGAGATAATCCGCGATATTGGCCTGTTTGCCGACATAAACGATGTTGCCATTCATGCCAAGCTGCTCACCGTGATACCGAACAGCCGACAATTCCGGGCCGTCACCAACCATTACAAGACGAGCGTTGACGCCCTCGGCTCGGACCTTGGCGAGGATATCGACGCAGTCCATAGGACGCTTTACGGGTCGAAAATTTGATACGTGAACGAGCAAACGCTCGCCGTTAGGAGCGAGTTCAGATCGTAGCGGAGCATCAGGTGTACGAAAGTAATGCTTTCCGCAGATAAAATTTGGTATGACCTCGATCTCGTCAAAATCAAAAGTTTCGATCGTCGCTTGTTTCAAAAATTTCGACACCGCCGTCACGCCGTCCGATTGCTGCAAACCGTATCGCGTGATCGGCAGATAGCTGCGGTCGGCTCCGACTAGCGTTATGTCCGTGCCGTGAAGCGTCGTAATCACCGGCACATAACGTTTTTGTTTGATCGATTCGCGAGCCAATATCGCCGAGATCGAATGCGGTATCGCGTAATGAACGTGGAGCAGATCGAGCTTCTCAGCCCGGGCAACGGTCGCCATTTTTGTAGCGAGGGCAAGGTCGTAAGGCTGGTGTTCAAACAACGCGTACGACATCATTTCGACCTCGTGAAAATGAATGCGTTCGTTCAGCTCGGTTAACCGCGTTGGCAAAACCGACGAGATAAAATGGACGTTATGGCCGCGTTCAGCTAGGTCGCGGCCAAGCTCCGACCCGACGATGCCGCTGCCGCCGTATGTCGGATAAACTGTGATGCCGATATTCATTATTTTCTATTGTAACATAAATCGTTACAGACTAGCTCTTCTTGCGAACGTAGTAAATGATGCCCTTGTTGTCATCGGTAAACAGAAACGAGTTTGCATCAAGCTTCATAATGTCACACGGACGGCCATTGACAGTGCCTTTATTCAGAAAGCCGGTGATAAAATCCTGAACCTTTTCGCCCTTGCGAAAGCTGACGATCTTATAGCC
>DEQS01000100.1:32871-87968 GCA_002360555.1 Chloracidobacterium sp. UBA3360 | reverse complement strand
CCATGAGCGGGAAAATAAGCGTACGGTGCAGCAACATTTTTACAGCCCTCGCGGCGTGGAAACTGCGTGTCGGCGATAACCTTGCCTGACGCCGAGTAGCAATACGGCCAGCCATAATCGGTGCCGTCCTTGAGTGCATAAAACACTTCATCCGGTTTTTGCAGCCCCAGATGGTCCGAGCCCTGTCCGGACGCCCAAAGGGATTTGCCGATCCATTTCACGCCGACAGCGTTGCGCAAACCTCGGGCAAATTCACGCTGTTCGCTGCCATCAGGATTCATCACGATGATGCTTGCACGAACGCGTTCTTTTTCAATGCACGCATTACACGATGAGCCGACCGAAACATACAATTTACGATCCGGCGAAAACGCGATCGTCCGCGTCAGGTGCCAGCCGCCGTATTTATAACTCAGGCCGTAATCGGGAAATGTCGCGAGCACCTCGGGTTTGGTGTCCGTCGGTTTGGTTTCGCCAAGTGTAAACTTTCGCCGCGTCAGCTTGTCCGTTTCGGCGAGATAAAACCAATCCTGCCCATTCTCGTCTTTGTAAAATTGGCAGCTATTCGGGTTCTTGAGATCGGTCATGTATGGGATGACCTTGGCAAATTTCCCTTTTTTCGCGTCCCAGCCGTCGAGGATATAGACGATACCTTTTTTGTTGTCGGTCAGGTCTCTCATATCCGTGACAAAGATGCGTCCGTCCGGTGCCTTTGCAAAAAACCTCACGCGCTTTAAGCCCTCCGCCGCCGGGATGATCTCATAGCCGGTCGGTAGATTGAGGCTAAATGACTTGCCGGATTTTAGCGTGATCTTGTTTGGGACGAGTTTGGCTTGGGCAAAAGCTGAGCAGACAAGCGATACGGTCAGACAACAGGCGAGTAAAAGTTTTGAAAAATATATGTTCATCTGTGTTAATCTGTGGCTAAATCCTTATGAATACCGACAAATTCCTCGTAAAACCGGGCTCGAAAGTTGATCTAAAAAAACACCCGACCGACTTTGCGGGCGATTACAAAGACAAGAAAGAAGCCACCAAGGACCTTGAGAAAAATATCGCCCGGCTAGCCGAGCTGCAGGACATTCTCTACGCACAGAATGTTCACTCACTTCTGATCATTTTTCAAGCCATGGACGCCGCCGGCAAAGACAGCGCGATAAAACACGTGATGAGCGGCGTCAATCCACAGGGCTGTCAGGTCACTGCTTTTAAGGCTCCGTCCGCCGAGGAGCTCGACCACGATTATCTTTGGCGCTCACAAAAGGTGCTGCCCGCTCGTGGGTGCATCGGCATCTTTAACCGCTCGCATTACGAAGAGGTGCTCGTCGTCCGTGTACATGCCGGAATTTTGCAGGGCCAACAGCTGCCTGATGCGATGAAAAACGACAAGAATATCTGGAAAAAACGTTTTGAGCACATTCGCGACTGGGAAAATCATTTGGCCGAAAATGGCACACACGTCATCAAATTTTTCCTCAACGTGTCGAAAGAAGAGCAAAAACAACGCTTTCTCGAACGCATCAATCTGCCCGAAAAAAACTGGAAGTTTGCGGCCGGCGACGCTAAGGAACGCGCGTTTTGGCCCAACTATATGCACGCCTATACCGAGGCGATCGAAGCGACGTCTACAAAAGATTCGCCGTGGTATATCATTCCGGCGGACAAAAAATGGTTCACGCGTTTGGCAGTTTCCGAGATCATCGTCAAACGGCTCGAATCGCTCGATCTAAAATATCCGGCCGTGACTGACGCTCACAAAGCCGAACTTGCCGAATCGAAAGCGATACTTGAAGCTGAAAAATAGTCGTTATTCGTCGCTTTTCTTGGTGTCATCAGGAACCAGCCGCATGATCCGGTCGTCGTCCTTTGCTGCGTTGCCCCGACCGTCACGGTTTGAGGTTGAAAAATAGATGAATCCGTCCGGCCCTTGGCCGACCTCGCGGATGCGTCCGACCGTTCCCTCGAGCAAGTTCTCTTGCCGCACGACCTTGCGTCCCTCCAGCACGACGCGGATGATCCTGGCTCCGCGCAAGCACCCGAAAAAGAAATTTCCGCCAAATCCGGGAAAAGCCGTTGCGTTGTAAAACATCGCACTCCCGGGGGCGCACGCCGGGCTGTATTCGAGTAGCGGCGATTCCATCCCCTCTTTTTTGTCGGTGTGGTGGATCTCCGGCCAGCCGTAGTTTTTCCCCTTTTCGAGGATATTCACCTCGTCGCCACCGGAGCCTTTCCCCTCAAAAAAGCTCGGGCCGTGCTCGGTCTGGAAGGTCAAACCCGTTCCGGGCTGCCAGGCAATTCCCTGCGGATTGCGATTTCCGTATGTCCAGATCTCCGGCCGTGCTCCGGGCGTTTTGACGAACGGATTGTCCTGCGGCACGGTGCCGTCGTCGTTTAATCTCAGTGTCTTACCCGCGAGCGAGTCGAGCTTTTGGGCGAGCGTCCAGTCGGTCGAGTCGCCGGTCGTGATATACAGCTTGCCGTCGGGACCAAACCGAGCCCGCATACCGGCGTGGTTTGGAGCTCCGGGGATGTCCTCGATGACCACCTTTGGCTCGGTAAATTTGCCACCCGCGTATTTATAACGCATCACCCTAACCCGCTTGCCGTCTTTGTTGTACGAATAGGCAAGATAGATGAAATTGTTCTTCGCAAACTCGGGATGGATCGAGACATCCATCAGCCCGCTCTCGCTCGACGGTTCGACATCGGGCACGGTGTAAACCGGTTCGGCTCGCAGTTTACCGCTCTCAACTATGCGTACACGGCCCGGCCGCTCGGTCACGAGCAGATCCTTATTCGGCAGCCAGGCAAATCCCCACGGCACTTCGAGCCCGGTTGCGACGGTCTCGACCCGAAACCTGACATCGCCGCTCTCGGTCGAAATAACATTATTCTCAGGCACGCCCGACGTCGAACACGACGAGCAAAATATCGTCAGTAAAAATGCAAAAATAAACATCGGATTCCCTCGCATATTAACGATCACTAATATTCCGTTTATATCATAAAAGACGCACGCCGCACGCTTTTGTTTCTTTGCAGACATATCCGCCGGGGAGTAACATGGACATGAAATTATCGCCGGTAATAATCAGATCATGAAGAAAATATTTAATATTTCCGTATTCGTGCTGCTCCTTTTTGGGGCGTTTGAAATTGCGAGGGCGGATAAGCTCGATGAATTTATCGCCGCACAGATCAAAGAGCGAAAGATACCAGGACTTTCGATCGCCGTCATCCGCGACGGAAAGATCATCAAAGCAACCGGTTACGGCTCTGCAAATCTTGAGTTACAGGCTCCGGCGACAAAAGATTCGGTTTATGAGATCGGGTCGATCTCTAAGCAGTTTGCCGCGGAGGCCATAATGCTCCTTGTCGAAGACGGCAAACTAAACCTCGAGGATCCAATAAGAAAATACTTGCCCGCAAACGCTCCCGAGATCTGGCAAAAGATCACCGTTCGTAATTTGCTCAACCACACCTCAGGCCTGAAAGACTGGACCGAGATCAAAGAATTTTCGTATCGCCGCGAGTATTCACCCGAGGAATTTGTCGATCTAGTCAAGGGCTTTCCACTTGGGTTTCAGCCGGGTGACAATTGGCTTTATTCCAATACGAACTTACCGCTGATCGGCATCATTATTGAACGGGCGAGCGGAAAATCGTTTGAGGATTTTGTAAATGAGCGGATCATAAAGCCTCTTAATTTTCCGTCGATCCGTTTCAAACATCAGGAAGACGTGGTCCCGGATCGTGCAACAGGTTATGTTTTGCGAAACGGCGTGTGGAAAAACGGTGAGCCTTTTCGCCCGAGAATTATCGCCGCGAGCGGTGGCATTTTGGCGAACGTTGTTGACCTGGCGAGGTGGTGGGAAGCGGTTATGAACGGCCGGGTCGTAAAACTGTCGAGTCTCGACCAAATGTTAAAACCTACAAAGTTAAGCGACGGCAGATCGGTAGCCCATGGGTTTGCGTTTTTTACGGACACATTTAATGGGCATAAATTGATTCAGCATTTTGGTTCGACCGTCGGTGGATTTGGCAGCATTGTGCGTTACTATCCGAAAGAAAAAGTGACCGTTGCGGTGATCGGAAATCTCGAAGATGGCGGTTTTGGCGCCGAGTACATCTCAAAACGCGTCGCCGATCACTACATTCCCGGAACCTTTGCCGACGGCATGAAAGAAGTGATCGACTCCGACCAAACGGCCAAGGCCCTCCAAATTCTCCGCGACATCGCCAATGGCAAATCTCCAAGCGAGATGTCGGCAAACTTTGCCGCCAAGGTCAGCGACGCGTTTCGCAAACAGCTCACTGATAACCTCAAACAAATGAGATCGTTCGCATACCTGGGCCGCGAAAAGATCACCACCGACCATTTCATGCTCGACGCGACTGCGGCCGAATTTGTTCGCTACCGGATGAGGCTTGCCGGTAAGAATGTTTATTACTATTTCCGCATGAATAAAGAAGGTAAGATCGGCTGGATCGTGTTTGAGGAATAGGCCGGGCAAAAAAATGATCAATCTTTGCGAAACGTTCGGCGACATCGATATTTATCTTTTCGACCAGATCCAAAAAGGCCGTTTTGCGCCCGGGATGAAGATCCTAGATGCGGGTTGCGGCGGCGGGCGAAATATTGTTTGGTTGTTGCAAAATGGCTTTGATGTTTCGGCAATAGATATAGATCAGCGATCGGTAGACCGTGTGCAAGCACTTGCAAAAAGACACGCTCCTAACCTCGCACCCGAGAGCTTTCAGATCGCCACGCTCGACTCCATACCCTTTCCGGACCAGAGGTTTGAATGGGTGATCTGCAATGCGGTTTTGCATTTTGCCGAGGATCGAGCCCAGTTTGACCGCTGGCTCGCCGAACTATGGCGTGTGCTCAAGCCCGGCGGAATATTTTTCGCACGGCTCGCCTCGTCGATCGGGATCGAAAAGCTACTGATCCCAACAGCGAACGGCCGCTACATGATGCCGGACGGCACCGAGCGTTTCATAGTCAATGAACAAATTCTGAAAGACGCGACGAAAAGTGTCAACGGCCGCTTTCTCGAACCGATCAAAACCACTAATGTCGAAAATCTTCGATGTATGACAACGTGGGTACTTGTTCGCGACTAGCCTGAAATGGGCAAAGTGGAGGTATTTTAGTTACAATCGAAAGTACAAGTTTTCAGGGGAGCTTTATCAAGAGCTGAGAGTTGTTCCATACCGAACATTACCCTAAAAACCTGATGCGGATAATACCGACGAAGGGAGAAAAGCATGTCAGAAATAACAGAAAAAACCAGCGACCAAGTAAAATTGCCCGCTTCGCGTAAGACTTACGTTGAGACTAACGGCAATACCGTCAACCAAAACAAACACAATTTACGCGTCCCGTTCCGCGAGATCGCTCTGTCGCCGTCAAAGGATTTTGACGGCACATTGCTGGAAAACGCGCCGGTTCGCGTCTATGACACGAGTGGCGTTTGGACTGATCCGTCGGCCAAATGCGACGTCCGCGAGGGGCTGCCGGCACTGCGTCGTGACTGGGTCGTCGGCCGTGGTGACGTCGAGGAATACGAGGGCCGAGAGATATTGCCGCAAGACAACGGCTATCTGACCAAAGGCGCTGAGGAGATCGCAAAGGCAAACGAACGCGGTACGCTCGAAGAATTTCCCGGCCTAAAACGCGCACCGCTCAGAGCAAAAAGCGGTGCTTGCGTGACGCAGATGCATTACGCCCGCAAAGGCATCATCACGCCGGAGATGGAGTATGTCGCGATCCGCGAAAATCTTGGACGCCAAGCAGCGTTTGACCATCTAACGCTGTCAGAGCGCAGCGACCGTTCGTCGCTCAATCATCAGCACAAAGGCGATTCGTTTGGTGCGGCGATACCCGAATTTGTGACGCCGGAGTTTGTCCGTGACGAGGTTGCCCGCGGCCGGGCGATCATCCCGAACAACATCAATCATCCCGAATCCGAGCCGATGGCGATCGGAAGAAACTTCCTCGTCAAGATCAATGCCAACATCGGCAATTCCGCGATCGCTTCGAGTATTGAAGAAGAAGTTGAGAAGATGCGTTGGTCTACGCTGTGGGGGGCGGACACCGTGATGGATCTTTCGACGGGAAAGAATATCCACGCAACACGCGAATGGATATTGCGAAACTCGCCGGTGCCAATCGGTACCGTTCCGATCTATCAAGCTCTCGAAAAAGTGAATGGCAAGGCCGAAGATCTGACGTGGGAAATTTATCGCGACACGCTGATCGAACAGGCCGAACAAGGCGTTGATTATTTCACCATTCACGCGGGCGTCCGCCTTCCCTACATTCCGATGACCGCAAAACGGACGACGGGAATTGTGTCACGCGGCGGTTCGATCATGGCGAAATGGTGCCTCGCCCACCACGAAGAAAGCTTTTTATACACACGTTTCCGAGAGATATGCGAGATCATGCGGACGTATGATGTCGCATTTAGTCTCGGCGACGGGCTAAGACCTGGAAGCATTGCCGATGCGAACGACGAGGCTCAGTTTGCGGAGCTCGATACACTTGGCGAACTCACCAAGATCGCTTGGGAAATGGATTGCCAGACGATGATCGAGGGGCCAGGCCATGTGCCGATGCACCTGATCAAAGAGAATATGGACAAGCAGCTTGAGATATGTGGCGAGGCGCCATTTTACACGCTCGGGCCGCTAACGACCGATATCGCTCCCGGCTATGACCACATCACGAGCGGCATCGGTGCGGCGATGATCGGTTGGTTTGGAACGGCGATGCTTTGCTACGTCACGCCAAAAGAGCACCTGGGCCTGCCAAACAAACAAGACGTAAAAGAGGGTGTTATTACCTACAAACTCGCCGCCCACGCCGCCGACCTTGCAAAGGGACACCCGGGAGCTCAATATCGTGACAATGCTCTCAGCAAAGCCCGCTTTGAGTTTCGCTGGGAAGACCAGTTTAACCTCGGTCTCGACCCCGAAAAGGCAAAAGAGTTTCACGACGAGACCTTGCCCGCCGAGGGAGCAAAGCTCGCCCATTTCTGCTCAATGTGCGGCCCGCATTTCTGCTCGATGAAGATCACTCAGGACGTTCGCGATTACACCAACGCTCAAAACATCGAGGCCGAAAAGGCTCTCGCGGTGGGCATGTCTGCAAAGGCAAAAGAATTTGTCGAAACCGGCAGCGAGATCTACCACGGTGCCGACGGAGCGGGCGGCGGACACGACCACTAGGCGAAATATGGGCAGTCTCTTTCGTTTTGATCTGGGGCGTTACGCAGATACATATGACCTGCCGGTACTATTTGAGACCGGCACATTCCGGGGGAATGGCGTGCAGCTTGCGATCGACGCCGGTTTCAAAAAGATCTATTCCGTCGAGATAATCGAAGAATATTACCTGGCAAATGTCGAAAGATTTAGCGATGAGCCAAGCGTCAATTTGTTGCATGGCGAAAGCGCGAAATGCCTGAGCGATACTGTTGGGACGATCAAGGAAAATATTCTCTTTTGGCTGGATGCACATTTTCCCGGTGCCGATGGTGGGCTTTGCGGATATAACAGTTGTGAGGACGAGACTATCCGCTGCCCTCTTGAAACCGAACTGGAAATCATAAGGTCGCTCAGGCAAGATCGCGACGATGTATTTATTATCGATGATCTAAGCATTTATGAAACCGGTAATTTCGGTAACGGCCCGCTACCTCCGCACATTGATAAGCCGGTAAACGCTGGCCTCGACTTTATTGATCGGCTGTTCTCAAAGACCCATCATATCGTCAGGCTCTATGACGACGAAGGCTATGTTCTGCTTCTACCATATTCGCTCCCGCCAAAGCTCTACGTCCGACGAACTTTATCCGAGGTGATAGCAACTGCAGGCGTTCCAGTGAGTGAATCTTTTATAGCCGCAATTGGATCAAACGAGGAATTGAATGACGACTGAACAGAATCTAAGCGACCAAGTATCCGTAAAATCACGCGGGTTGTCAGAGATATTTACTGATTACTATCGGTCGAATAGCTGGGGCGACGACGAGACTGTTTCAGGTGTAGGTTCGCGGCTAAACTCCACCATTAATCTAAGGACACAATTACCATCGCTCTTTGAGCAATTTGAGATAAAGAGCATTTTGGATGCCCCGTGCGGCGACCATAATTGGTTTAGCCATGTTCAGCGCGGGGAAACAAAATACCTCGGCGTCGATATCGTGCCGGAACTGATTGAACAAAACCGTCAAAGATACGGCGGCCCAAACACCGACTTTGTTAACTTGGATATAACCCGCGACCCGCTACCGCCGGCTGATCTGATGATATGCCGCGATCTGCTCGCCCATCTTTCGTTCAAAGACATCGGCCGGATCTTTAACAATATTCTCAGCAGCGACATAAAATATCTCTTACTCACCCACCATCACGAATGCACCGGCAATAACGATGCTTATTCGGGAGGCTACCGTCCGCTAAACCTAGAACTATTCCCGTTCGACTTTCCCGAACCCATCCTCGCTATCGACGATTGGCGCGCAGACCAAACACCCAGAAAAATGTGCCTTTGGGAAACTAGTCAATGTACCGATGAAATTCGCGAAATGACAGCAACTCTGACAAAAATCCTGTCGCATGTAACGGGTTAAGTTTGCTTGTCTTTTGCGTTATCATTGGTTTGGCAGCCTCACAATGAATTCCGACACAACAACAACCGTAGATCCTGACCAATTGTCCCCATTGATCTCAGAACGGCAACGTGCAGGGTGGGACCTGCAAAATGCATCGGGCAACTACCTTTGGCTGGTGATTTCATACTGTGCCAGCGCGGTTTTTGCCTTAGCATCCGTGTTGTTACTGACCCGATCGCTTGGTCCGGAAAATTACGGAGGGATAATTGCGATCATTGCTGCCTCTCAGGTCGTTCAGATCTTTATCAACTGGTCCACGACGGCAATGGTGAGATTTGGCATAGAGGAGTTTGTAGAGAGCGGCACTATAAGGAATTCATTTTGGAGCCGAGTTTACATTCTCATACCAAACATATTTCTAACTATTGTACTTTCAGCGTTCTGGTTTCCGCCGCTTTCCGACTGGTTAAAACTCCCATCGTATGCCTTATTACTGGTAGCAGTGAATCTGATCACTGGAGTTCTCTGGCAACATTTTCAATATGGATTGCATGGGGTCAAACTGGCGTGGCTACACGGCACGCTGCTAGCACTAGAGAAACTGATCATCTTTGCCGCGGTTTTGATTTTAGCGATAACGAACCGCCTCGACGTTTTCACGGCTGTGCTCTCGTTTTCGTTCGCTCCCCTGATGATGTGTTTTGTGGCGATGATTTACTTGGGCAGATCGGTCTCATTTCCAGCGGCGCCGGATAGGAACCAGATCAAGAAGATGCTGCAGTATTCGCTTCCGTTGTTCCCCTCTTCAGTGATCGGTTATTTTTCTTCGAACTACCTAGACGCAATATTTATCATAAATCTCTTGGACGTGCGGAAATTGGCGGTCTATTCAATTGCAGTTCAAATAAACAGCGTTATCTTAATGCTTCCCATACTCGCTAATTCCTTACTGTTGCCGATGTTTGTAACGATGCAGACGCGTGAGACCGTTCCAGCGGGGAAAGCTGAAAATTATTTTGCACATGTTGTACCCGTACTCACGCTCATTTGGGGTACGGGATGCACAGCGATCTCGCTGGCTGGATATTATGTTATTCCGTGGGTCTTTGGTAGCGATTTTCTGGAAACCAGCACAGTCCTGTGGATTTTGTTGGCCGCATCAAATTTCCACGCGGTTATCTATTTCGGCTACGCCGCAATGGCGAATGCACATTTGCTGAGTAGTGTCTCGTTATATTCGGCCCTATGCTCTGCGGCGACAAATATATCGCTAAACTTACTGCTTATCCCACGTTTCGGCTTGCGCGGATGCGCTTTGGCGACTGCTGCCGCCTTTTTTGTCAGCCTGATCACATTTGTATTTTTTTTGAAACGAAAGGTCTCATTAAGATTATCTTGGACGCCCGCTGCCCTCGTGCCGATACTGATCGCTCTTGCGGTAATGATCTTATTCTCCGCCCCGCTGGTAGCGGCGGTTGTTTGGTTTATTGTAAGCGCGGGGGTTATTATTGTCTTTTACCCGTCCGTTCGGCTGGGCTTTAGGATCCTAATTGACCGCGGCAGGTTTTCTTCCAATATTCAATGAGCATCAGGCGAAAGATCAGGCAAGCATATGAGTTAGTGCCTTTTAAGCAGCAACTATTTTCAATAATACGTCGCGTGTGGCTTCCTGGGGATAAGATCACCAATTACGCCTCGTTTGAGGGAGAATTTTCGGTCGACGTGGAGGATCACGGCTCTTTTAAGATGCACCATTTCGGGCACGGTTTTCTTGTCGAAAATGAATTGTTTTGGGGCGGGCTTGGAAAAGCGCAGGAAAAACTCTCGTTGTCTTTGTGGGTCAAGCTTTGTCGTGAAGCGAACGTGATATTAGACATCGGTGCGAATACAGGAATGTATTCGCTGATCGCAAAAACCGTAAACCCGCGTGCTCAAGTGTTTGCATTCGAGCCCATAAGTAGAGTTTACGAAAAACTGACAGCCAACGTCGTTCTGAACGATTTTGACATAAAGTGCTTTAAGGTTGGAGTGTCGGATAAAGACGGGACGGCAATGATCCACGACCTGCCGGATTCGCACGTCTATTCCGTTACGATCGGGGGTAGTATTCATGGCCCCGATGTTGAAACTTTCCCAACCGCCATTGCGACGATGCGACTGGATACAATGATCGAACGGGAGCAGTTAGACCATATAGATCTGGTAAAGATCGACGTGGAAACTCATGAACCCGAGGTCATGCGGGGTTTTGGCAGGTATTTGGATTTGTTTCGGCCGACTATTCTGATCGAAATATTAAATGATGAGATCGGCGCGCAGATCGAAGAGCTCGTAAAAGGTAAAGGATATCTTTATTTTAATATTGACGACAAAAATAACAGCTGTCGCAGATCGGAGAATATTGTAAAAAGCGATTACTATAATTACCTTTTGTGCGAAGAGAAAACCGCTAGGACGTTGGACCTGCTTGGAAACTGACACGCCCGACAGTAGTAGATATTTCTCAGCTAACATGAGCACCAAACCCAGTCAAACTAACCACAAGCCCAAGGTCGCGTTTCTTATCCATAACATGGCCGGTGGTGGCGCCGAGCGCTTTGTTTCGAATTTGATCAACGGGCTCAAGGATGAGTTTGAGATCCATCTGGTTTTATTTGACGAGACTATTGAGTACGATCTTCCAAACGATCAAATAATTGCCTTTATTGAGAGCGGTTTTAAAAAACGAAGTAATCTGGCCAGCATTCTTCGCCTTCCGCTGATAGCATTGAGGTTCAAAAATTACTGTACGACCAACGATATCAAACTTGTGTTCTCGTTCCTTAACCGGCCAAACTTTACTGCCGGCATGGCTAGGTTGGCCGGGCTAAAGGTCCCACTGATGATGAACGAGTGTATATATACCCCATTTTGGTTCAATGAAGGGGATTTGCGAGGGAAGATCGCAAAAAGATTCGTTTCTTGGTTTTACCCTCGTGCAGATGTCATATTGCCGGTATCCGAGGCGATTCGGAACGTCCTAATAGAACATTACGGGGTAAATACCCGGTATGAAGTGATCACAAATATTGTGGATCTGGCCACCGTGAAGGAAAAAATGGTCGAGCCAGTCGAGGATGTGAGTTTTGACCGGTTCACATTTGTTAATTTAGCCCGTTTTGATCCGCAAAAAGATCACACGACACTGGTAGAGGCGTTCCGCATTCTTGACCGTAAAGATACCCAGTTGCTGCTCCTTGGACAAGGCCAAAGATTTGAGGAGATCAACGAGTTGGTTCGTTCATTCGGGCTTGAAAGAAATATACTTTTTCTTGGATTTCAACGAAACCCTTTCAAATATCTCAGCCGTGCGGATTGTTTTGTATTCTCATCTGTGTTCGAAGGACAAGGACAGGTGATGATGGAAGCAATGGCATGTGGTTTGCCCGTTATCTCTACCGACTGCGAGGCCGGTCCACGTGAGCTGTTAGCGCCGGGCACCGACACCGGCTTTGTTGACGGAAAAAAAATCGAGCACGGCGAATACGGCGTATTAGTTCCCGTTGGAAACGCTCAAGCGCTTGCCGAGGCAATGAGAGAAATGATGGACAGCGGCGAACTGCGTAGTATTTACAAACAAAAAGGGTCCGAGCGAGTAAAAGGTTGTGATATGGAAGTCGTGTTGGGCCAGATCCGGCCTATTATGTATGAGCTTTTGGAGCGAGAGATCGTCGTTGATAACTAGATATGGCATTTTCAATAAGAACATTTTTTAAGAGCACTCCGATCTTGCGAAACATATACTCGCTCGCCGCAAACTTCGTAGGAACTCAGCGTCTTGTAAAAAAAGTGCGCGATCGTGATTTAAAAGACATATTCTCTGACTATCACCGTGAGAATTTTTGGGGGAACGACGAAAGCGTATCCGGCCCAGGATCTACTCTCAAATACACGGAAAGGCTCAGAATGGCACTGCCGGGTCTATTTTCAGAGTATAAGATCGGCTCGATCCTCGATGCCCCTTGTGGAGACTATAATTGGTTCAGACATGTTGAACGTTCTGCTGATCTTTCTTATATCGGTGCAGATATCGTTCCTGATCTGATCAAGAAAAATAACGAGCGATTCGAAAACAAAAACACCAGTTTTCGGGTTATCGATATTACGACAGATGCTTTGCCGGCATCGGATCTGTGGATCTGTCGTGACGCACTTTTTCACCTCTCAAATGAATACATACTTGCGGCGCTAAATAATTTTCTGAAAAGCGAGATAAAATATCTCTTGACGACATCGAACGTCGAGTGCACTAAGAATAAGGATATTTTGACCGGACAGTGCCGACTATTAAATTTACGGTTAGCCCCGTTTAATTTTCCCTCGCCGCTAACTTGTTTAGATGATGGCGTCGAAGGTGAAGAGGTCAGAAAGATGTGCCTTTGGGATAGGGAAACTCTTATCGAAGCCATCCCAAAGATAACTCTGAGTAGGATCTGATTGTAATTAGTATAACCAGTTTGGTTTCGAAACGGAATAATTGGACATACTGCGACAGGCAGACCGTTAATAGATCATCAATAGTTTTGTGAGCAAATCGCCAAAACCCAAGGTCGCCATTTTAGTGAATTCTCTCCTTGCGGGTGGTGCTGAGCGGTTCGTATCGCTCGTACTCGCCAGCTTGGCGGACGAATTTGAAACGCATCTTTTGCTGCTTGAAAACATTATTGAATATGACTTGCCAACTGGTCAGATAATCGTCGACCTAGAAACCAATGGCGTCAGATCCGCCGATGTTTCAAATCTTTTGAGGATGCCTTTTGTCGCTCATGCTATTAAAAAGTATTGCAACACCAACAGTATTCAGCTACTAGTTTCATTCTCAAACCGTCCAAATATGGCGGCTTGTCTTGCAAAGAAGTTGGGACTCAAGGCAACGCTTTTTATCAGTGAAAGAACCTATACCGCTGCTTTGTATAGCCAGAATTCTCTGCGCGGTAAGATCGGAAGATTTATCACGTCCACACTATACCCTTGGGCAGATGCTATTTTGCCAAATTCTAAAGGGTCGAGAGAGTCGCTGGAAAATGATTTCAACATAAAAAGCAATTATATTGAGATCAAAAATGCGATCGTTATTGACGATATTAGATCGAAGAAAGATGAGTCCGTCGATGATGTCGAGTTTGATAGATTTACTTTTGTTTGTGTCGGTGGCTTTAGACTGGTTAAAAACCACCGTATGTTGGTCGAGGCCTTTGCCGGGATAAATAACGAAGACTCTCAATTACTGCTGATCGGAACCGGATACAAACTTCACGGCGAAGGATATAAGGTCATGCAGGAGATACGGGATATGGTAAAATCCTTGGGTTTGGAGCAGCGCGTACTGTTTTTAGGGCAAAAGGAAAACCCTTTTAAATATTTGAGTCGATCCGACTGCTTCGTTTTGAGTTCGGACTTCGAGGGATTTCCAAATGTTCTACTTGAGGCATTATCGTGTGGACTACCTGTGATCTCTACGGATTGTCCGACAGGCCCGCGGGAAATATTGGCCCCGGGCAGAAAAGTCACTAACAGCGATCTTGGATCTTATGAAAACGGCGAATACGGATTGTTAGTTTCCTCAGGCAACGCAACGGCCATGACATCGGCAATGGAAGAACTAATGCGAAACGAGAGTTTAAGAAAGAAGTTAATCGCTAAAAGTGAGGTTCGGGCCAAAGAATTTGACAGCAAAGTTGTCATGAAAGAGTTTTACCAGTTGATCGCCAACCACTTTTGTCTGTCAGAGAAAGTTTCAGCATCTCCAAATGAATTTTCGGCACCGTGAGGTCAACTTTTGTTGAAATTTCGTCTAATAATTAAAGGAATCATAGCTTTTTTTCCTTCGTTTCTTAAACGATTTCTATACCGGCATCTATTCGGTTATAGCATTGGCAAAGGAGTTCGTATTGGTTTGTCGATCATCGACGTAGACCAGTGCGTCATCGGAAACCAAACTTCGATCGGTCATTTTAATATTTTTGTTGGCACCCGGAAACTCTCGATCGGGGGTCACACAATAATCGGACATTTCAACGTGTTTCGCGGCGGCGATCTTATTAGCATCGGCCGCTATTGTGAAATTTTGCGTTTTAATGAAATAAATTCCCTCTTAAGCTCTGACATGATCAATGAGGTAGATCAAACATTCTTGATAGGAGACGGCACAATGCTTGGGGCCTCGCATAAGATAGATTTTACCGATCGAGTCGAATTTGGAAAATGCGTAATTTTGGGCGGAAGAAATTCGTCTCTATGGACTCATAACAGGCAGATGACCAAACCTATCAACATCGGCGACCACGCCTACATCGGTTCTGAGATCAGGGTCGCTCCGGGTGGTGAGATACCTGCACACTCTATTGTCGGTATCGGGTCGGTGATCACGAAAAAATTGGTCGGTGAACACAAGTTGATAGCCGGTGTACCGGCAAAAGTTGTGAGTGATCTCGACGAGGCGGGAGAATTCTTGATCAGCAATAAAACCCGGCCCGATCTGCCTGATGAGATCGCTAATGCATCACTAAAAGTTATTGATTCAAAAAATCTAGTTAGATGATTCGATTTTTAGTTTATTTTTTACTTGCGGCCGTTGCGTTTTCCATGATCGCCGCCGATCCTGCTGAGGGGCCAATCGCACTCCTAATGGTCGTGTGTCTGGCCGGCGCCTCGCTCGTTGTTACTCGCAGATTTGTTGAAGAAAAGGATTTCATAACGATTGTGTTTTTGGCCGCCCTTTGTGCGCGGCTTTTGTTTGGCATCATAGTCCATAGTTTTGGATTAAGGGAATTTGCCGGGTCGGACGCATTGGGTTATGACACTAATGCTTCAAGGATCGTGGACTATTGGATAAGCGGTATCGGCCAGGGAGACCCGGAACTCGCACGGATCATGTCTATCAGGGGCTCCGGATGGGGCATGCAATATCTTGTCTCTTTCATCTATTTGATCTCAAATAAGAGCATTCTCGTCGCGCAAGCATTTTGCGCCGTGATCGGGGCCGCCACTGTCCCATTAACCTATTTTTGCTCTGAGAAGATGTTTCATAACAAGCGCGTCGCTAAAACAACCGCTCTTGCCGTTGCATTTTTTCCGGCATTCATAATTTGGTCATCCCAACTACTTAAGGATGGGATGATGGTATTTCTTATCGTCCTGACATTAACGCTGGTAATCCAACTCCAACGACAGTTTTCTTGGCTCGGTATACTTGTCATCTGTTTCTCACTTTTTGGGATCCTGTCGCTTCGATTTTATATATTTTATGTAATGGTCGTAGCGGTCATCGCGAGCTTTGTCGTTGGGCTCTCTACGTCTTTGAAATCAATAGTTCAGCGGCTGGCGATATTGATAGTACTAGCTGCGGCCTTGTCCTATCTTGGCGTAATTGAGACCACAACTACCGATCTCAGAACCTATGGATCATTGGAACGGACTCAGGTAAGCCGGGCTGATCTAGCGAGGTCAGCGGAATCTGGATTTGGGCGTGATGTTGACATTTCAACTTATGGAGGGGCACTGTCAGCTATCCCGATCGGCTTCATATACCTTATGTTTGCTCCTTTTCCGTGGGAGGTCACAAATTTCCGACAAAGTATTACGCTACCGGACGTATTAATTTGGTGGGCAATGATCCCTTTGTTGATCTACGGTCTTTGGTACACTCTTAAAAACCGGTTAAGGGCTTGTTTCCCTATTCTTATTTTCACCCTAATGCTGACTGTTTCATATTCGATTTTTCAGGGTAATATCGGCACCGCCTATCGCCAGCGAACACAGATTCAGGTTTTTTTATTTATGTTTATTGCAGTTGGCTGGGGATTAATAAGGGAAAAGATCGAGGATAAAAAAGCGAGCGAGATCATCCGCAAGAACAAACTTAACAAACAACTTAGAGCTCGTTTTCAAGAGCGGCAGAAAGCAACTTAATGTGCGGGATTACCGGCTTTGTAAATAACAGCAAGGGTGCGGTCGACAGGACGGTGCTCGAGCGGATGAATCAGGCGATCCTCCATCGCGGGCCGGATGAGGATGGTTTTTATGTGCGTGAAAACGTCGGTCTGGCGATGCGGCGGCTTTCGATCATCGATCTCGCCAGCGGCCAGCAACCTATCCATAACGCCGACAAGACAAAATGGATCGTCTTCAATGGGGAGATATATAATTACCAAGATCTCAGAAAAGGACTTGAGGAACGCGGCCATAAGCTGTACACAAAATCCGATACCGAGGTCGTCCTGCGGCTTTACGATGAGTACGGCGAAGGCTGCTTGCAGCATCTGCGCGGTATGTTTGCCTTTGCGATCTGGGATGAGACCGAAAAGACGCTCTTTCTGGCTCGCGACCGAATAGGCAAAAAGCCCCTGCTCTATTCTCACCAGACAAACGGTGATCTGATCTTTGGCTCGGAGTTTCAGGCTGTATTGCAGCATCCGTCGGTTTCGCGTGAGGTCGATATGAACGCGATCGACAGCTATATGAATTACCTCTGT
Organism: Chloracidobacterium sp. UBA3360; assembly: GCA_002360555.1. Classification (GTDB taxonomy): domain Bacteria; phylum Acidobacteriota; class Blastocatellia; order Pyrinomonadales; family Pyrinomonadaceae; genus OLB17. The sequence continues at coordinate 70,831 of DEQS01000100.1, read as the reverse complement.
GTGCCTGCTCCACAGACGGCGTTCAAACAGATCCGCAAGCTCGAACCCGGCCATTGGCTGCGTTGGAAAAATGGCGAGATCGAAACGCGACGGTATTGGCTGCCCGATTTTTCAAAAAAGATAAAGATCTCAGAAGAGGATGCGATCACAGAGACAACTCGCATCCTGCGTGAAGCGACAAAGATGCGGCTTATCTCTGAGGTCCCGCTCGGGGCATTTCTGTCTGGCGGCGTCGATTCATCCGTGGTTGTAGCTCTGATGGCTCAAGAGAGCAGCGACCCCGTTAAGACTTTTTCGATCGGTTTTGATGAACAGGATTTTAGCGAACTCAAATACGCAAAACGCGTTGCTAAGCATGTCGGTGCCGAGTACAACGAATTTATCGTCCGGCCCAACGCGATCGACGTGCTACCAACTCTGGTCGAGCATTACGGCGAACCATACGCCGATTCAAGCGCGATACCTACGTACTACGTTGCGAAAGAGACCCGCCAACACGTTACCGTTGCCCTAAATGGTGACGGCGGCGACGAGAGTTTTGGTGGATATGAGCGGTATGCGGCAATGCAGCTTGCAGAGTTATATCAACGATTCCCATCTTTGTTAAGAAAAGCGATTATAGAAAAGCCCGTAGGCCTTTTGCCCTCGTCTGAACTTAAACGCTCACGCATCCGTGACGTCCAACGTTTTGTGATGGCTGCAAATATGCCTCGTAGTGAGCGTTATTATTACTGGATGTCGAATATCAAGGACCGGTTTAAGGACGATCTTTATACCAGTGAATTCAAGAAGGCGACGCAGGAAAATAGGCCCTATCATTTCCTCGAACAATGGTACAAACAAGCAAACAGCGCCGGGATGCTTGACGCAACGCTGTTGGCAGATCAGATGACCTACTTGCCAAATGATCTGCTTGTAAAAGTCGATATTGCATCGATGGCCAATTCGCTCGAGGCCCGCTCACCTTTTCTCGACCACAAAGTAATAGAATTTGCCGCAAGTCTTCCAGAGAATATAAAAATGCGGCGGTTCCAAACTAAGTATCTGTTAAAAAAAGTCGCGGCTCGGCTGGTACCGAAAGACGTGATTTACCGGCAAAAGATGGGTTTCGGCGTGCCGATCGGCAAATGGTTTCGCGGGGAGATGAAAGATTTTGTCCACTCGGTCTTGCTTTCCGAAAAAGCAATGAATCGCGGCATCACTGATCCGGCATTGGTTCGGGTATGGATCGAACACCATGAAACAGGGGTCGCTGACCACACACACCACATTTGGGCCCTATTGATGCTCGAGCTATGGTTTCAACGTTTCATCGATCCATAAAGAACCGATATTTTGTGGTAAAATTTGCCAATCAGCTTGGTGGCCCGCAGCGATCATCCCGCACGATCGTATGTTCCATCGCCCCTCAATGAAAAATGTGAGGCGCGACAGATCCGCTGGCCACCATTTTTTCAAATACCTCCGGATGAAGATCGTTCACATAATCGCCAGACTCAACGTTGGCGGCCCTGCCCGACAAGTCGTTTGGCTCACGGAGAAGCTGCGAAACGATGAATTTGAAAGTGCACTGATCGCAGGCACCGTTCCGGCCGGCGAAAAAGACATGGGCTATTTTGCTGCTGAGCATGGCGTCGACCCGATCTATATACCCGAACTCAGCCGCGAACTTTCGCCAAAAGACATCATCTCTCTCTACAAAATATATCGTGAATTGCGGCGGCAAAAACCGGACATAGTACACACGCATACAGCCAAGGCGGGGACTGTCGGTCGCGTCGCTGCATTTCTTTACCGCTGGATGACTTTGCGAACACTGATCGGCAAACCAAGGCGGGTTAAGGTCGTCCACACATTTCATGGCCACGTTTTTCACAGCTACTACGGGAGATTTAAGACAGGCCTTTTCGTACTCATCGAACGAATTTTGGCAAAAATCGCGACGAGTAAGATCATCGTGCTTGCCGAACAACAATTGAGAGAGATACATCAGGATTTTGGAGTTGGCTCGTCCGGGCAATTTGAGATAATGCCATTGGGCATTGAAATAACAGAGGTTGCAGAGAACACAACTGACCGAAGCATCCTGCGACGTGAGATCGCCGCCGGAGCCGATGAGATCGTTGTTGGATTTGTCGGGCGTCTGACCGAGATCAAAGATTTACCTCTGCTACTCGAAACCGTAGCTGCATATGAAAGATCGGACGAGCCGATAAAGCCAAGACTAAAGCTGGTGATCGTTGGCGATGGCAACGTCCGAGAAGGCCTTGAGATGCTCTCTCGAGAGCTCGGGCTCACCGGTGTCGTAACATTTTTGGGAAATCGCGAAAATGTTACCGAGCTGTTCTCCGGGATGGATATAGTGGCCCTCTCGTCAAAAAACGAAGGGACGCCTCTTTCGCTTATCGAGGCAATGGACGCAGGAAAACCCGTGATCTCGACCGCCGTCGGCGGCGTAGTCGATCTGCTGGGAAAGAGATGTGAGGAATTCGAGGGGTTTGCCCTCTGCGAACGTGGAATTTCGGTCGATAATGCTACGCCTGAGAGTTTCGCGAACGGCTTGATTTATCTGGCGAAAAATGAAAAATTACGTCAAGGCCTGTCATCTAGCGGACGCGATTTCGTCCGGGAAAACTTCTCGGTGGATCGTCTTGTTAATGACGTCAGCACGCTTTACCGCAATTTGACGAAAGCATAGCCTCGATCATTATTGATGCTTAGTTTTACTACAAATCCAATTGCCATCGGAGTGATCAGTCTTGTGATCGGTCTGCTGATGACGCTCGCCGTACGAAGTTTCGCGACGCGTTTTGGCTTTGTCGCAAAGCCAAAGAGTGATCGCTGGCACAAGCGTCCGACGGCTATGTTGGGCGGCGTCGCCATATTTGCCGCGACCACGATCGTCTATTTTTCGTTTGTGCCAGTCACGCACGACTCACTGGTCGTACTTGGCGGCAGTGCCATTCTTTTCATTATCGGTCTTGTGGACGATCTGATCGTTATTCGTCCGTATCAAAAACTCATCGGACAATTGGTTGGAGCAGGCGTGCTGATCTCATCCGGCCTAAAACTTCCGATGACAGGTTACGAGATCGTCGACATCTGGATCACCGTCTTCTGGGTCGTTGGCATAACAAACGCAATTAATCTGCTCGACAACATGGACGGCCTCGCAGCCGGTATCTCGGCTATCGCAGCCATCTCCCTCGCCGTTAATTTTGCGGCGGGCGGCAATACCGCCGAGGTTCTATTTATCTCCGCATTTGTCGGTGCGCTGCTTGGATTTCTGGTGTTTAACTCTAATCCCGCGTCTGTTTTCATGGGCGATTGCGGATCGATGTTCGTCGGCTTTTTTCTTTCCGGTTCGGTATTACTAAATCAGACAGGCGGCCGGTCGCGGGGTATCGTTGCTGTCATTGCCGTGCCGGTGCTTGTGCTTTTTGTTCCGATCTTTGACACAACGTTTGTCACGATTTTGCGAAAATTGCGCGGCCAACCCGCATCTAAAGGCGGGCGTGATCACACCTCGCATCGGTTGGTCGCTCTCGGCCTGTCCGAAAGATCTGCGGTCTGGATGCTCTACGCTTTTGCGATCTCGGCAGGAGTTTTGGCCTGGCTTGTAAGTCGGCTCCAAAACACTCAGAGTATGGCCCTGATCTCGCTTTTTATTATCGTGCTCGTCATTATCGGCGTCTATCTCTCTAAGGTAAAAGCGTATGAAGTAGGCGAAGAAGACCAGGCGATCAGCGAAAATGCTATGTACGCATTTCTCGTAAATGTATCGCACAAACGGCGTATTTTTGAGGTCTTTCTCGACGGTTTTCTAATCACGCTTTCGTACTACGGAGCGTTTGTCCTGCTTTTCGGGTCTTTCGAACAAACCCCCAACTGGGATCTTTTTCTCAAGACGCTACCCTTGCTCGTACTAATCAAACTTGGGTCATTTTTGATCGTTGGTGTTTATCGAGGTCTCTGGAGATATACCAGTGTCGGCGACCTTATAACGTTCACTAAAGGTGTTGGGCTTGGATCGGTCTTGAGCGTCCTTGCTATCCTCGTGTTGTATAGATTTCAGTATTTTTCGCGGGCGGTTTTCGTAGTTGACGCTCTGCTGTTGCTGCTCGCCGTGATTGGTAGCCGGATGGCATTTCGTCTTTTCCGGCAAATATTACCTAATCAAGCGTCTGTCGAAGGGCAAAGAGTGCTGATATATGGCGCCGGTGATGGCGGCGAGATGGTCCTTCGTGAACTTAACAACAACCCGGGATGGCAGTACGTTGCTGTCGGTTTTGTTGATGACGATCCGCTAAAGACCAATAAGGTGATTCACGGGCTCAAGGTCTTTGACGGCAAAAGATCACTTGTCGAAATTTGCATTGAAAAAGAAATTTCCGAGGTCCTGATCTCGGCGAGAGACATAGGCCCTGAGCGGATGAAAGAGATCCGCGAAGCCTGCCGCGAAGCGAACGTTACGCTTAAACGAGCTCATATTAAGATAGAACCGGTCGATTTCGGTTAAGATGATAGGTATAAAAGGTCTTTAGTTTGTCGCTAAAAATACTAAAACTTAAACCAGGTATCGGCCATATCGTTATTTTTGCGATTGGCGTCCTATTTGTAATCGCAGCATATTTTTTTATTAAATGGAATTTTGCCAACCTCATAGCGACACGCATCGACACCACCCAGCCGGAGGCAAAGATCGTAGCTGACTGGATCGTACAGACAGCTCCTGATGATCCTCTGACGCATTACGCGGCTGCCATAGTTTATGAGCGCACCTTTGAACCCGATGATCTGACACGGTCCTTGGCCGAATATGAAACATCGGTGGCTGCCGCTCCTCACAACTACCTGGTCTGGATAAATCTGGGCCGTGCCCGCGACCGTAGCGGTGACGAAACAGGAGCCGAAAAAGCGTTCGCCAGAGCATTAGCTCTCGCCCCAAATTATGCCTCGGTCAAATGGGCGTACGGCAACTCACTTATCCGGCATCAAAAGATGGACGAGGGTTTTGCGATGATCGCCGCTGCGGCCGCATCTGACACAAAATATGCCAACCCGGCATCGTCTATCGCGTTGCAAGTAACGGATGGTGACGTCACGCAGGCTCGACGATTACTTGGTGACACCCCCGACACTAATGCTGCCCTAGCCGATGTTTTGGTGACGCAAAAACGTTACGAAGACGCATTCGAAGCCTGGTCGAGACTGTCTGCAGAAGATAAGGCGACCAAGTTTAAGGAAATTGGGCAGCGGCTCTTTACTCTTTCTATTTTAGCAAAAAAATTTCGCGTCGCCGCAAGTGTCGCCGGTGATCTAAATAGTGGTACAGGCATAAAGCCTGTACCCGGCCAGGTCACAGACGGTAGCTTTGAAAATGGTATTAAAATGCGAAATGCCGGAACATTTGAGTGGAATATAGACGAGGGTACTGACCCACAGATCGGGTTGAGCGCGGCCGCGAAACGCTCAGGAAATTACAGCCTATGGCTGACATTTGATTCGTTTGAGTCAAAGGCGTTTCGATCGATCTTTCAAACCGTCGCAGTTGTCCCGGGAGCAACGTACGAGTTCGAAGGCTTTTACCGGGCAGATATTAAATCTAAGGCCACTTTCAAGTGGGAAGTGATCGATCCGACTAATTCCGTTCGGATCGCTGTGAGCGATGATCTAGCACTTGCCGGTGACTGGACAACGCTCAGGGTAAAATTTACGGTTCCTGAATCAACTGATGGTGTTTTGATCCGTTTTATTCGCGAAGGATGTGGCGTTGCAGCTTGTCCGGTCACCGGCAAGATAGCTTTTGATGACCTTTCTTTAAAACAGTAATAGACAAGATGAACGAAAGCCTCGAAACACCCCAACAGTCAGGCCCAATCGATAATGTCGCGGCCGGCAGCCATTCGTCGCGGCTTAGCTCCCTAATCTTTTTTTTGCTGTGCTTTGTTCCGATATTTACCACACTTTTGTTTGGCGGCGTCGATAACGCCACTTGGATAATCGTTACCATTTGCTGGGTCGCGATCATCTTAATGTGGCTGGTCGAAGCTTGGCGGGCAAAGGGGTTGATATTTGCAGCCGATCCTTTGCCTCTTCCATTGACCGGGCTATTGCTGATCGGGCTTATACAACTCCTGCCACTTGGTTCGGGAGCAGGAGGGGATATTCTCAACATACCCGCCTCAAGGTCGCTGACGCTTGACCCAAGCGGAACCCGATTTTTTCTTTCGCATTTGGTCGTTTATATCGTCTTTCTCGCAGCGTGCCTGACGTTCATTAATAGCGAAAAGCGTTTGAAGAAACTGGTATTTCTCGTCGTGATCTTTGGCTCCGTACTAGCTTTTGTCGCAATTATACAACGGCTTGCAAGCCCGGAGTCAATTTACGGGCTGCGGGCTCCTTTAGGTGCGATACCATTTGGACCCTTTGTTAACCAGCACCATTTCGCATCGCTAATGTTAATGACCGGCGGTGTGACACTCAGCCTGATACTGGGCAAAACCGCAGAGCAGAATAGAAAGCCCCTTTTAATGATCGCACTGGCAATTATGGCTATTGGTACGATCATGACCGGTTCTCGCGGCGGTTTGATCGGCTTTGTGTCGGTTGCCGCTTTCGTCCTGATCGTCAATTTTGTTATTCGAAAGGGGTCCTCCCGGAGTAGCGAAACCGAAGAAACACAGAAATTGCCGCGGATCGTTACGATCGGCGCAAGTTTTGCAGTTGCGGTATTGCTTATTTTGGCGACAGTGGTTTTTCTCGGTGGAGATGATTCGCTTGTTCGCGGACTCAGCATGAACGCGGCCGCAGATGATATCTCCAGCGGCAGGACTCATTTCTGGTCTGTCGCAATAAAGATCTTTTTTGAACATCCTATTCTCGGAGCGGGCCTCGATGCTTTTGGTGTAGCGTTTACAAAGCACGACACTTGGCACGGCATATTTCGCGTCGAACAAGCCCATAACGAATACCTGCAAATACTCGCCGAAACAGGGATCGTCGGCTTTGCGTGTATCGCGGTTTTTATCTATTTATTGTTTAGAAAAGGGTTGCGCACAATAACAAATGCCGGCAGCGGATTTAGACAAACCGCAGCGATCGGGGCTCTGGCCGGATGCTTTGGGATATTTGTGCACAGCTTTGTAGACTTTCCGCTGCGCACACCGTCAAATGGATTTTTCTTTTTATTGCTAGTTGCTATCGCGACCGTCTCGGTAAAAGCAGCGGGCAAAGGCGAGTCCCATCGACGAAAAAAACGCCGCTCTACTTCACATTCACAATAATGTCTTTTTTGCCGCAGGGTAACTCAAAGCTGATTTGATAAGTCCCGGCTTTTGCGCTGATCGAACGCAAAACAAATATCGCTCGCGACTTAACCGCAGCTATGACCTCACGGCGGACTGAAACATCATCCGGACTCGACGACCTTGCCTTGATCCCGTCCAATTCGCCATCACCATCGAGACCGATGATGACGGCGAGATCTCCACCACGACTAACCAGCGTCAAGACCTCTTCGCTCACCGTGATCGTGCACGGTTTTAGGTCTTTGGTTGTTTCACCGGGAATAATGACAACCGGCGGAAACAGATCCTTTGGCTTTTCTTCGCTTGGTTTTGGAGTTTCCTCAGGCGTCGTTGACGGAGTTGGCACCACCACAGGTTTTATCTCCTCGGGCGTCGGGGTTGGAGTCGGAGGCGGCTCAGCCTTGACCTCCGGCGTTGGTGTGGTTTCAGGAGTTGGAGATGCAGTAGGTTCGGCTTTTGGCGTTGGAGTTTCTACGACCGCAGGTGCCGCAGGATTCGGGCCGATCTTTTCCTCGAGGCCGGTTGTATTACCGTTAACACGTTTGTATAGAGCCTCGATCGCGGTATAACGAATGACATCGGGGCCGCCGCTTTTATAGACTTTGAAATATGCCTCCAGAGCCTCGGCATCTTTACCCGCCAGCGACAATGCGGCACCTAGCCGCCACATACTCGAACGCCACCAGGCGCTATTAACCGGCAGCACACCGACCGCGCGTCTTAATCTCAGAACGGCGTCGGACGAGTTATCCATCTGATACGCCGCCCATCCGCTGAGTTCCTCGATCTGGCCACGCAGGATAGCCGACAGCGTCGCTCTAGGAACATCAGGAACCTGAATGTATTCGCCCTTAGACGCCGCGAGGCCGCGAGCTTCGTAGAGCTCACTAGCCATGACGGCCACAGACGCATTTGGAACTTCGAGTCCGGCATCCACATTCGCTGCCGCCGCTTTAGTAAGCTCAAGCACCTTTGGTAAGGCTACCTTCTTTTCCAACAGCTGCGACGCCACAAATATCTGCCGATGCACACGCATCTGATCGCCTCCGCGAACGAACTCATCCGCTAACCTTGCCGCCACTTCCGCGTTCGGCTCGGCAGCATCGAGTGTCTGCTTTAACTCTAACAGCGCCGTCAATCGCGCTGCGTTTTCCGGATCGTCGGCGGCGGTCGGGGCAAAGATACTTGCCCGCCGCTCGTAGCCGACTAGCTCTGAGAAATTCTTTGATTCACGCGTAATACGTCCGCCAAGCTTTGTCTGGATCAGGCCGTCTTTGATCGAAAAATTTCGGGTGAGCAAATCAGCAGCCTCTCGATAATATCCCGCCGCGACCCGAGCCGATGCCATCTCATACTCAACCGTCGGAAAATTGCCGTATTGCCTCGCCGCAAGCATTGCTTTTTCCGCATCGGCCGGTCGCCGCTGGATAAGCAATCCGCGTGCGAGAGCTAGATGCGACCAGATAAAGCGCGGGTCCGCCGCGATCGCCTTGATCGCAAGATCGACGGCCTTGTCGCCGTCGTTGTTTGCGGCATACCAATACGCCGCACTTGCAAGCAGTATCACGTTACTAGGATTTGTCTCAAGCGATTTTGCAAGTTCCGTCTCGGCATCCGCCCGCTTTCCCGCATCAAAAAGTGCGAGTATTAGCCCGGTTTGAGCCGGAACATTGTCGGCCTCTTTAGCAAGAATTTCCCGATACAGCGTTACCGCCTCATCCGCTTTGCCAACCGCCCGATCCATCTCCGCCAGTCCGCGTCGCGCCGTCAGCGATTCGGGGTCAAGTTCCAAAGCCTTTGCATACGCGGCCGCAGCCTCTTCTAACTGAAAATCTATTCTGTTTGCGAGCCCAAGCGTCTGATACGCCGCCGCCGAATTCGGGGCAAAGGCGATCACCTTACCCGCGATACGTTTTGCCTCAGAGCCGTTTTCGATGCTCATGTAAAACGCCGCAATATCGAGCATCTGAGTGGCGTTTGCGTCTGCTTTGTCCTCAAGGACTTTAACTATATCTAGTGCCTCGGACCGTTTGCCGCGAAAATAGAGATTAGCTCCGACCTTTGCAAGTGCGTCAGTCCAAAGCTTTTCTCCGATGGGTTTTGGGGCGTCGGTTACAGCAGCTTTGAAAAATATCAGTGAACCATCGAGATCCTTTGCGTCGATCTTTTCGTTGCCAAGCGTAACTCTCGCCGCGGCGATAAGTTCGAGAGCCTCGCCGCGTCGGGTCGATTTTGGAAAAGAATCATTAAACTTTTGTAACGCCTTGACTCTGTCCGCCGCCGCCTCAATAGCCGCGGCTTTATCCAAAGCAGTTTTTTCATCCGGCTTTTTTGTAGGCGTTACAGTAGGCTTGGGTTTAGGTTTTAGAGGCGTGGGTTTTGGTTTTGCGGTCTGGGAAAACGCTGAAAGTGACAGCAGCAAAAATAGAAAAATAGTCGTCAAAGATCTCATAAAAAAACTCTCAAATATTCGCCGCCGGTGTAAAAATAATACCACGAAATTGCCTTTCGGCTCTGCCCGCCGTATCCTCGCATCTATGACCGAACTCGATCAGGTATGGTCCCAAATGCTCACCGACTCCGCAGAAAAGGCGGCTGCGACCGGCCGCGAACATGTCGCTGAGTACCTACGGCTCAAGGCGACTAACGACGCAATTCGCCGTAACGGTGTCGGCTGGCTCTTTGACACCGTGATCGAGATCGCCGGTCCGGCGATGGCCGGCCACAACCCGGTCCAAGTCGAGCGCGAAGAGCCGCACAGTTTTACTCGCGGCAATTCGACGATGACCGGTGCCCTGCTCCGTGTGCGTCAAGGTGTAAGATGTCTGACGGTCGAGGCAGGTTGGGCGCGTCTTCCCGCCGACGGTATCATGCAAAAGGGTGCGCTCGCCTACGCCCGCATCGCGCATTTTGGTATGCCAAAGCACACCGCCGAGATCCGGCTCGTCCACGGCGACGAACTGCCCGCCTGGCTCGACGTAACCGACACCGCCATTGACAGCGGCCATCTGCGTCAGCATTTCGACATATTCTTAGGCGCGTGAGTGCGCGTTTTGTTTCACGGCCCGTTGTGAGGTAACATTATAAGTTGACCTTGATATACGGGAGACATTCGAACAGTGATACCAGATCTTGATAAATTGATAGAGTTACAAGTTACCGATACCAACCTCCGCAGGTTGAAAAAGTCGATAGAAACAGCAGAAGCTAGGCGTGCCGAGATCGAACAAGAGTTTGAACAGCACGCCTTTTCTATTCGAGAGATACAAAACAAACGCGACACGCTGAACGCAAAACGTGCCGACGCCGAAAAACAGATCGCCGAAAATAAGACCTATCTCGAGCGTGCCGAGCGCAACCTAAAACACGCCCAAAACTCAAAAGAGTACGAAACCGCCATGCGCGAGACCGACGCTCTGCAAAAGCAGATCGCGGCATTTGAGACCCAGATCGTTGAGATCATGGAAGAGGTCGAGGGTGTCGAGAAAGAGTTGGCCGAACGTGCGGACGAGATCAACACTCTCGACGCCAAACGCGACGAAGCCCTCAAAGAATTTGACGCTCAGATCGCCGCGCACAATAAAGAATTTAAGACCGAGACCGGTCATCGCGAGACCGCATTTGCGACCTTGCCCGAACGTCTTGCCGCTATTTACAATCGCCTCGCCCAACGCAGCCGCGACGGCATCGCCGTGGCCGAGGTCGTAAATGGTTCGTGCAGTGCATGTTACGTCTTGCTCCGCCCACAGGTACAGGTCAACGTCAAAAAAGGCGACGAGATCATCACCTGCGAAAATTGCACACGCATCATGTACATCCGCGGCCGCGAATCCGAAGCCGCCGCCTCTTAGTTAATTCAGAGTCTTAACTTACGCGTTTGAAAAAGGGTGCTGTAACGGCACCTTTTTTATCTTTGACACCGCAAATTTTCTTGTCTGATGAACTTCGCGTCGTGCAACTAAATTTACGCTTGATTCGTCTAACTTATTAGTTTCATAATAATACTGTACGCTCGCGATCGTTTAGTTTGAGGGCTGTACGGAATTTCCCAACATATGAATTAATTGAAAAGTTTTTATAATTTAGAGGTTCAAAAAAATGAATAAAAAAATCCTTACAATATCTGGTCTATTACTATTTACGGTCGCGGGCTTTATGCCGCCTGCGGCAAACGCACAGGAAACCGGCTCTACGCAGCCGGCGGTTAAACCATCAGTAGTTTCAACCGAAACCGTGGCACAAAACACATTTAAGATGCCTTTTACGCCAAGGATCGAAAAATACACCCCGCCCGCGGGCTCTGTATTACCGATCGTCAAAAAGCGTGCGGCGACTCCGACAACCTACACCTGGACAGGTGCGTATGTCGGCGGTAATTTTGGTTACGGATGGGGCGGTGGCGACACCCGCTTTGAACCGCTACCGAGTGCCACCGCATTCATCAACATGCTGCCGGTCACGATCAAGGCGGATCCTAGAGGATTTACCGTTGGCGGCCACGGCGGATACAATTGGCAATCCGGCCATTTCGTCGCCGGCCCGGAGGCGAGCATCTCGTGGTCAAACATTAAACGCACCACGATCGTATCGCCGATCATTCAAAATAACGGAACCGCCTTTGGTACCGGTAGTTTCCAGTCCACGACACAGGACATCGATTATGTCGGCACATTTCGCGGCCGTGCCGGCGGTGCTTGGAACCGTGTGTACATTTATGGAACCGCGGGCCTCGCATTTGGGCGTGTAAATTATGCGGCCGAGAGCGATTTCCGTCCAACCGGAACACTCCACTATCCCGCTGCTTTCAATAAAACAAAGGCAGGCTGGACCGCCGGGTTTGGCGGCGAGGTTGCTGTTAACGACCACTGGAGTTGGAAAACAGAGTATCTCTATTTCGATTTTGGCAACGAATCATTGACCGTTCCATCGGCACCAACCGCCAGTGCTTTTTCGGTAATGTATAACTGGAAAACTACGTTCCACAGTTTTAATACCGGATTTAACTATCGCTGGTAATAGCGTTTAGAGCATAATATATCTCCGGTGAAGCGTATTATGCGTTCACCGGAGATCTTTATTTTATGAACAAATATTTACTGATCACCGTTGTGCTCGTCTCGGCTATCACTGTCTCCGCCCAGCGATCGAACGACGCGATCCAAAAGCAGATCAAGTCGCTCAAGGCCGATAAACAGATCACGCTGACCTTTGACGGCGGCAGCACAAAGATCATGGCAATTGGCGACAATTTTGCCGATTCCGAAGCAAAGTCCGCCGGTATCCAGGCGATGAATTTCGGCATGGCTTTCAACTACGCCGGCAAAGACCTCGCCGCTCCGCCCGAGACCATTAATTTTACATTTTGGGTAATGAGCAAAAAGCCAAAATTTGCCGAAGCCCACGCCTGGAAAGCCACCATCGGCACCGAAACCCTCGACCTCGGCGACGCCCGCTACGCCGCTAAATCCGGCGAGAATATGGAGTATCTCAACTTCAAACTAAAACGCGAAGACCTCGCCAAGATCGCCAACTCCACCGGCAAGATCACACTCGGAACCGCAAATTTCACCTTCACCGCGTCACAGCTCACGCTACTAAAAAACATAATTGCCGTATCTGACATTAAGTAGCTCCATATTTTTCTTGCTGACACTTCATTGTGGTGCTAACCTATTGCAAAAATAATAGGAGCATCCCATGAAGTTATTCGCACCCATCGCCATAGTCCTTTTTCTGACCATCAATGGCGTTGCGCAAAAGGACAGTGTTTCGGCTGAGCCGATCTTTTACGGGTCAAATCAGCCGACCGTTAAAAAGCTTCCGTTACCCAAGCACCCTGCTCTTTCGGGCACAGTTAAGCTTTCTGGTCGAGTTTCTGTGGCCGTGACAGTGGACGAAAAAGGAAAGGTAACGTCGGCTGATGACGCGGATGGACCTTATCCAATTTGCAAATCCGTTACTGATCCTACAGTATCCGCTCTGAGGAACGCCGCAATCGATGCTGCAAAAAAGGCGATCTTTACTCCTGCCATGATAGACAATAGAGCAGTCGCGGCTACTGGACGCATCGCCTATGATTTCATGTCCGAGCGACCGAAATCTGACGGTTCAGGATCCAAGGGCGTAGAGATGCGTTTGGACAGGCTCACCAAACTGGGAGATCCTGAAATGGGGGCACGTTTAGTCGATGAAAGCGCTTCGAGCCAAGACAGTAAGAGCGGTAATGGCGTCTCTCCCTCCTCATCACCAGGTCAGGTATCAGGTGGCGTACTTCAAGGACGTGCGATGGAACTCGGCAAGCCCAAGTATCCCGTAGCCGCTCGTGCGGTTAAGGCAGGTGGGCAAGTAGGGGTACAGGTGCTTATCGACGTTACTGGAAATGTACATTCCGCTGCCGCGATCTCAGGCCATCCATTATTACGTCAGGCCGCCGAAATAGCCGCTTGTGGGTCACGATTTCTGCCGACTCTTCTCGACGGTCAGCCTGTTAAGGTTTCAGGTGTTATTAATTACAACTTTGTTCCTTAGGAACACTTTCACCTCTTAAATTTACGCCCGGCCGATCATTGTTGCTGAGTGCAGGTCGAGGATCAGTGTGCCGTCGTCATCGACTTCGGCGGTTGGGAAAGCGATGGTGCGGTCGATCTTGATGCCGTAGTGGCGGCAAAATGTGCTGGCGTGGATCACGCGATGGCGGGCCTTCGGTTTGCTCTTGACCGTGAATGCGCTTTTGCGGTCAATATGCGTCGCCCTAACGCCGATCGAACTGTTGCGTTTATCAAACAGCAAAGCCGCTGCCGCCGGACTGCCGATCGCCTCAAACGTCTTTTCGTTTAACAGGATCACTCCCTTTTTACTCAAACTCACATGCAGCCGCTCCCCGCTCCGAACATGCGGCCCCGCCTCAAACTCCTCCCACTGTCTTATCATTTTGCTCTCCTTGTATAGCACACTGTATCATAGATGCAACAGTAATGCAATCTTCTTTGCGGTTCCTTTGCGTCCGTAGCGACTTTGCGGGAAACAGGCAGTTTACAACGCAAAGACCGCAGAGATCGCAAAGAAAATCCCAAGTAAGAAAAGGCTTTGGCGGAAAGTATCAGGACATCTGCGACGAGGGCGAATTTGCGGACGAGGCACGGAGAAACCGAAGTTAGCGGGAAATGGCAGATCTGATAAATTATCGGTAAATAAGATCCGGGCAGAAAACCCTTAGATCAGCGTTTCAGCACTAACGGCGCCGCGACGTGGTGGTTACCTCGTCAAGATCACGCTCGGAATCGCACGTTTCATCTTCATCGCGATCTCAGATCTTCACTGACCACTGAGCACCGACCACTGACAACTGCTTCACTTCGTCCATTCGTCGGCTGTGTGGACATCGACTTTGACCGGGACTTTTGAGACAAATTCGGCACCGGCACGGAGCATTGCGGATTCGAGCGTCGCTGCGGTCTGGTCGGCATCGGTTGCATCGCACTCGACGACGATCTCGTCGTGGACGATGTTTACGAGCTTTGCCGATGTATCACGGATGTCGTCGTGGAGCAGCCGCAGGGCACGTTTGAGGATGTCGGCGGACGTGCCTTGGATCGGCATATTCTTAGCGTAACGCTGTGCCGAGCCTAAAGATGCGCGGTCGTTTTCGTCAAAGCTAAACCTCGCCAGCCGCCCCGAACCCGACCGTGTCGATCGCTCGATCTTTACATTGTTTGCCGCCGTCCGCAGCCATGCATCCATCTGCGGATAGGTCGCAAAATACTTTCGCAGAGTGTCCTCAGCCTGCGTCTGCGTGAGGCCCGTCATCGCCGCAAACCTTGACGCTCCGATGCCATAAACGACGCCAAAATTGAGCCGCTTGGCAAACGAACGCTGGTCAGGCGTGACGTCTGCGGCGGGAATGCCAAAAACCTGCGACGCCGTCGCCGCGTGGAAATCCTGGCCCGAGACAAACGCCTCGATAAAATTTTTATCGTCCGAAAAATCCGCCAGTATCCTCAGCTCTATCTGCGAATAGTCAGCAATTACCAGCTTTTTACCCGCCGGGGCCATAAAGCAGCGGCGGTATTCGGCCTCGTGCGGTATCTGCTGCAGGTTTGGGTTTGAGCACGAAAACCGCCCTGTCGGCGCACCGATCTGGCGAAAATCGGCATGGATCCGGCCCGTAGCGGGCTCGATAAATTCGAGTATATTCTCGCCAAAGCTTGACGAAGCTTTGGCCACCGTGCGGTATTCTAGCAGCTTTGCAACCGCCGGATACTTTTCGGCCAACGGCTGTAATTGCCACGCCCGCGTGGTGTCCGGCATCGGTATCCCAAGCCCGACCAGAGCATCCGTCACCTGTGCCTGGCTGTCAAGATTGATCTCAGGCCGGCCAAACAGCGACGCCTGAGCGACGCCCGCCGACAGCATATCCTGTAGCTCGTCGCCAAATTTTGCTGCGGCCGCCTTGTTTTTATCAAGCTGCTCACCCCAGCGTCCGGTGTCGAGATATATGCCGTTAAGCTCCATCTCCGCGATCGGCACGACGCATTCGTTCTCCAGTTTTAGTGCACGTGTCAGCTCGTCCGCTGCGATACGCTCATCGAGCTTGGCGCGAACCTCCGGCATGATCGCCGCATCGCGGGCAGCATATTCGACCTGCGAATGCGACAGCTCAGCCGCCGCCCAGTCGCTGACCTGCTCGCTTTTATCGAGCGTCTGCCCCAAGAAAAACTGCACTACATCCGCCAAGCCATGCCGCCGGTCCCCGTCGCCCGCCGACACGAGCAAGCTCGCTAAATAAGTGTCATAAACATTGCCAACCTCGCACCCCAAATGGTGCCGCACCCATTTGGTATCAAACTTTGCGTTATGCGCGATCTTGACCTGTTTATTTGACGAGAGCAGCTCGCGCAGCGGAGCCAGCTCCGGATTTGTCCGCAGATCGCCTTTGTCTTTGAACGGTTTGAGATCAACGACCTTAGTATTTTGGCCGTTGCTAAGCTGCACCAGACGCAGATCGCCCTTGTACGGATCGAGGTCCGTCGTCTCAACGTCAAAGCCCAGATACGGCTCGTTTTTTAGTTCGTCACAAGCTTTCTGCAGCGACGCTCCATCGCTTACAAGCTGAAAATATATTTCCATTTCGCGTTAATTAGTACGTATTTCAATTGTATCACCGCGATGCCCACCGCAAAGTATTTGGGATTTATGTTTACATTACGCGGCTGGTTTGTTTATACTGACATCAGTTTGCCGCGTCAGCGCTTTTGTCGCTGGTTTGAAAAGCAGCAGCCGTCAGATAGTTCTCAAGGTGAGACACTGAGTTAACAAGATCAAGATTTTACGGGTCTGAGCACGTGCCGATAAGTCGGCATAGGTGCTCCCCGAAGCGAAAAAGCGATGTCGCTATTCGCATTAACAGAGATTCCTGCGTGAACAAATTTCAATACTTGTCTATTTGGAAACCAATTCCAAACCCAAGCTATAAAACCAATCCGCGCGCGTTTGCTCTGCCGATCAAGCTAACCCGTTAGTCTCGTCTTCGAGATCATCACATCCGACAGCTCCTCTGCTTTCAAATACCGGTAAACCGTTGAAATTTGATGGTTTAAGGATGATATATCTATGTCTAAAGAGATGATAGTGAGTTGTAACGGGCGCGAAAAAAAGATCGCGATACTCGACAACGGTAAGGTTACAGAATTTTATATCGAACGCGGCGAGGAAAACTCGGGCGTCGTCGGTAATGTTTATAAGGGCCGCGTGATGCGCGTCCTGCCCGGTATGCAGTCGGCGTTTGTCGATATCGGGCTCGAACGCGATGCGTTTTTATATGTCTCTGATTTCTTCGACGAAGAAGAAGAGATCGAACGCATCGTCATGGAAAAGGGCAAAAAAACCTCCGTCGAAGAGGCCACACGTGAAGTCAACGAACGGATCGACCGCAGCCGCATCGAACGCGAAAAACAGATGGAATCTGTCCAGGAACTTGCCGAACCGCTCGCCGAACCGAATGGCGACGCCGAAACGGACATTGACGCTCCTGCCGTCGAAACCGCAACTGCCCCCCAAGAAGAAAAACCCGAACGCGGCAAGCGCACCCGTGGAGGCCGCGGACGAAAAGATCGTGTCGAGGAACCGCAAGCTGAGGCCGAGGGAGAGGCAGAGGCCGAGCCCGCACCGGTATTTGAGATCGATTACGACAACTCGGGCTTTGAGCGGATCGCGGACGACGATGAGACCGGCGATATGTTCAAAGACGCCTACATGCAGGAAGCGATCGTTGACCGCGTCCGTGCCGTCGAGTTTGATATGGAAAGCATCGCTTCGGCTGAGGTCGGCACGCTGCTCGCAGAGGTCGCGGGCGATGCCGGCGGCTTTGAACGCATAGCCGACGAAGAGGACGAAGCCCCAGCCAAAGGCAAAAAGGCAAAGTCCACGACCGCAAAGAAACCGGCTGCAAAAGCAAAGGCACCGGCAAAGAAGCCTGCCGCAAAGGGCAAAGCTGCTAAAGGTAAGAAAGCTAAATCCGACGAGCCTCTCGAGGACGCCGAGGCAAGTCTGAAAGAATCTGATGAAACAGCCGAAATGGCCGTCAGACGCGGTGGCCGTGGCCGCCGTCGGGGCGGCAAGCCTAAGGCTAAAGAAGCAGGTGACGATAGCATCGAGGCAGTCGATGGTGAGGAGTCAGCAGAAATTGTTGATACCGACGCCGAACAAACAGAGATCGTCGAATCAGTTGAGGAAGCTCCTGAAACAGAATCCGAGCCTGACGCCGAACCTGAAATCGCTCCTGAAAGCAGCGGTGCTGCCGAAGAAAGCTCAGACGAAGAAAAACCTCGTGACGAACGCCCCGAACGTGAGGGCCGCAGTCGTGGCGGACGTGGTCGCGGTGGACGCGGACGTGGGGGCAAGACAACAAATGACGAGCAGCCCGCAGACGACCAATCTGCCGAAAAGTCAGATGACGAACCGCGTTCTGATGACAGGCCGTCAAATGATCGGCCGTCCCGCGACCGCTCACAGGACCGTCAGTCAAACGACCGCCCGTCGCGTGACCGTTCACAAGACCGCCCTTCGAATGATCGCCCTTCGGGTGACCGTCCGTCAGGCGATCGCCCATCCGGCGACCGTGACCGTGGAGGCCGTGGACGTGGTGGACGTGACCGTGATCGCGGGCCTCAGCCGACGATCTCAGATCTGTTAAAAGAGGGTCAGGAAATTCTCGTCCAGATCGCCAAAGAGCCGATCGCAAAGAAAGGTGCACGCATCACTTCGCACATCGCTCTGCCGGGCCGATTCCTCGTGTATATGCCGACGATCGAGCATCTCGGCGTTTCGCGTAAGATCGAATCCTCAAGCGAACGCAGCCGTCTGCGCGGCATGCTCCAGCGAATCCGTCAGGATGTCGCGATCACGACCGGCGGGTTTATCGTCCGCACGGCGGGCATCGGCATTTCTGAAGAAGACCTCAGGAACGACGCCAAATTCCTCGTCCGCACATGGGCCGACGCCAAAAAGGATTCGGAAAAACGTAAATCACCTGCGATCGTCCATCAGGACCTCGATCTGGTCCAGCGTCTGCTCCGCGACCAGCTTTCCGAAGACTTTACCGCTATCCGCGTCGACAGCGAAGAGGAATATCTACGCACCGTCGAGTTTATGAACCGCATGGCGCCTAAGATGGTCAACCGCGTCAAACTCTACACCCGCGACGAGCCGATCCTCGAAGCGTTTGGCGTCCAAGAGGAGATCGACAAGGCCCTAAAACCCCGTGTTTGGTTGAAATCCGGCGGCTATCTCGTGCTCAATCAGACCGAGGCACTCGTCGCGATCGACGTCAATACCGGCAAATTTGTCGGCAAAGGCAACGCCCGTCTCGAGGACACGATCACCCGCACCAACATGGAAGCGGTGGATGAGATCGCCCGTCAAATTCGCTTGCGCGACCTCGGCGGCATCATCGTGCTCGACCTGATCGACATGGAAGACCGCCGCAACCGGCACAAGGTCTCGCAGGCTCTGCAAGAGGCTCTGTCGCATGACAAATCGCCGACCAAGGTGCTGTCGTTCAACGATTTCGGCCTGATCATCATGACCCGCAAACGCGTCAAACAGTCGCTCGAACGCACAATGTGCGCCCCGTGCGAATACTGCGAAGGTGCCGGCTGGGTCAAATCGCCGGTCACTATTTGCTACGAGATCCTCTCCGAGGCTCGACGCCTGTCCAAACAGGTCGATGATGTCCGGCACACGACGATCCGCGTTCACCCTGAGGTTTCCAAAGCCCTCCGCACCACCGAACGCGAAGTGCTCGAAGAGATCGAGGCACACCTCGGCAACGTCGATGTCACCGCCGACAAACACATCCACCAGGCACAGTTCGACTTTGCGTTTATCTAACTCGGGGGCGGGGGCGGCCTCCGAATCAATTGCGCCGCTCTTTAGAGCGGGGTTTAGGGTTCCCGCTGATCTCCGGCTTTAGCCGAACATTTGGCTACGGCTTTAGCACTGGCGGTTTTTACCGCCAGAACCCCCTAGCTAATTTTCACAACCCAACCTCCACCTAAAGGTGGAGGCAATTGAAAAGAGGCGGCCTTAGGGTCGCCTTTTTCTTTGTGTCACAAGCGAACTTTTGCTCATTTTTCGTATCAAAGCGACCCACAAGATAGGTCGGTTCAAACCGCGTGCCATCATGGATGCCATCAAAAGATATGTTGGTTACGACGATGAAGGGCGGTTGGATCAGTCAAATAGCCCTCTGACGGCTTGACAATGATGCAACGTTGTGCTATCTATGAAACATCAATTCATTACGGAGGTGTTTTATGTCGCTGCACGGAAACTGGGTAAAATTCAAAGGCATCGAAAAGGTGCGCGGGTTTAACCGGCACCACATCACGATCAATCATATCGGCCAGATACACATCGGGCGTCAGATGCATGTTGATCTGGGCCGACCGAAATCGGTGACGCTGTATTTCGAACCGACGCTAAATAAGATAGCGGTCGAGCCCGCCGATCCAAAAAACCCCGGCTCGATACCGCTTATCGCAAAAACCTTTGGCGCGTACTATATTCCGGGTTCGCAATTCATCCGCCAAAACCGTATCCACATCGCCGGCACCGAGTCATTTCTCAAACCCGAGCTCAACCACAATGGCATCCTGATCCTCGACCTCAACGAAACCATCCGCGTAACCCGAGGCCGCAACCCCGGCCACGGCTGGAAACCCGACCCGCGTGAAAAGTTTGGTGAAAGATAATTGAGTGGTGCTAAAATTTTGCCAACGGAGTAATCGTCGACATGAAATGTAAGTATAAATTTCCAGCTAAGGCCTCGGTCACATTCCCGACTGGCTTGAAGTTCATCCACAACACGCGAACTTATGAGCTGGAAACCCTAGACGAAAGGCTCACGCATCTAAGCGTAACGGTTGAAGATTTTCCTGATCAATACTTACCTACAATCACGCCGCTAAGGGATCAATTAGCGCAGGCTGAGATTAAAATTCCTCCTGATCCATTTCGCGACGATATCATTGGCGAAGTCCGTTCAATTGAAGGTGGTTTATGCCTCTGGGGGCTAGACGAAATTGATATCGATTCGATGCAAATTGAATGGATACCTGATACGCCAGAAGACACAGCCAAGTTGCAGTTGACTGCCTTCACCGCATGCGAGAGGAGTCGCTCGGAACGTACTCGAGGCCCAGCCCCGTTGGATTTGTACGTGCGAACCATACTTATTCGCGACAAGTTGGCGGACATAGAAACCCCATTAAACTTCTACCGTCGAGGTCGCCTCGACCTTGGAGAACGCAGATATATTGACGCGATCTATGACTTTTATTTTGTGTTGGAGAATTTGTTTGCCAACGGAAAATTTAAGAGCTCTCAGGTCATCGCAGAATTCTGCAAATCAGAAGAGCTCACAGTAGCATTTGACTACTTGAAGGCGGCTGAGGATCACCGAGAACATTTCCCTGCGGAATCGATGGATGAGTATAAGGAGAGGTTCCTCCATAAGACTAACCCTGAAATCGCCAAATACCTGGTTGAAACCCGTGGTTTTCTCCACCATCACACGGCTCGTAAAAGCGGAACGTGGCATCCGGCACGCCAAAGGGAATACCGGTTAGACGCTATTATTTTCGCAAACGTGTGCACGCAGATATTGATGGGACGGACAAATCCGCTATTATTCGAAAATAAGCTATTCTCCGAGTTTCGGGAGCTTGAGATACGGGCGTCTGATGGACAACCCTTATCGTGGGACTTCTCACGTCACAACATGTCCGATTGAGGTATCGAAGTATGAATTACAACGCTGAGGATCAATATCAAAGTATGGTAAGAGCGTTCGCCGAAATCGAGTTGCTGGCAACCAACCTTGGGAAACATGCCGTAATTGGTGACGACGCGGTTTTGGACAAGGCTAAAGTTTTCTTTCAGCAGTGTTATCACCTTAAGGACTATTTAAAGAAAGATCCAAGGATTAGGAATGCGAAGGATGTTGAAGCATTTATCAATAAAAGTGATGCATTATCGATTGCCGCGGACATCTGCAATTCCTTCAAACATGCAGGGCTGACGAAGCCTCCACGTTCTGGAAGGCCCCTAACGAAAATTAATATGGCTTATAGCATTGACACACCGTTGGGAATTACTGGTAAGCATCTTTTCGCCGAGTTTAAGAAAAATCCCAATGACGGGGATACGGTTTTCGTTTCACGATCGAATCGAAAAGGTGTTCCTATAGCAACGGCAACGGTTGTGTTTACCATGGATAAACTCACGCGAAATGCCATCGATCTTGCTCGGGAATGCATAGCAGATTGGCATGAGTTTCTCGCCGAGAACGGTCTAGTTTTTGACGAGCCCACAGGATAAGAATCAGAATCGGGGGCAGGCCTGTGATGAATAACGTTATCGCTTACCTATCTTGAATATATCGAGTAATTTCGGCTTTCCAGCGGTCGTGGTTTTCCGGAGATGGTCATGGATAACAGGCACACTATACAGGGCTTGAAAATGGTTAATACCTTTTTTACCCGTCGCTTCAAATAGTTCGTTTCTTAGCTGATCGTCGTCCAGTATCTTCGCAAACCCCTTGTCGCCTTGACCGTGTAGGTCGGCGATATCAATAATGTCATTTCCTTGACTTTGTTTACCTACAATATTCTGGATATGGGTAATAAGAAGTAAATCCGAGTCAAGAAATCGGGTTACGGGATCAAAAGATGCCGATAGCATATTCAGGGCACTCTTTTGCAGCCCTCCGGTAATATATTTCGGTTTCGATTCGACCATCGTGCCATTAACGTAACGGCGAAATCCTGGCTGCCCTTTCTCCTCCGAATAGTGAAACTCCCATCCAAGTTCACGTTGCAGTTTGCCATTGCTTACTAACTTACCGTTCTTTAGCTTGAAGCCCCTCAAGGTTCGACTAATTGCATTCGAAACCGGTCCCCCAATAAGCAACATATTCCCATCAATATTGGGTTTTGGCAGATCGTCCAATTTCAAGATTTCAACTTGTTTGGCTGGGAAAAAAGGTAATAGGTCATTTTGGGCCTCGACAATGTCGGGATGAGGTTTACCCAAAAATGCGGGGTGGACCATTCCGGGCACGACTTCAATATTAGAAAAATGGGAAAAGATGCGCTCAATGTCCTTTGGCGATTTTCCGAGGGTTTCTCGATTTAGTTCGTCCCAATATCGCAGAGCCCCGTCGGAGCAAGCTATCGTAGTAAGTAACGCCCCAATTTGAAGAATGAAATTTCTTCGGCCCCAAGGATCGCCCACTGGTGGAGAAACATTTATTCCCTGTTGAACCTGTCCTTGCAGTGCCGCATCAAATCGCACATGTATTACACCGTCGATCACAGTTGAATCGAGTTCGCCTCGCCGAATTCGTCCGCGAACACCCGATTGGGAGATGCCGAGGTGTGTCGATGCTTCTGCTACGGTCTTAAAGATCCACGCCATAGGAGTCCTTCCTTAATGGCTCCACATTAACATAACTACCTACGCAGGCGCACGACTTTTTTTGAGTGGATCTTACTCAAACAAGGGATTAGGACTAGTCTCACAACCGCACGCTCGGAACATGAAAAAAAGGACGCAAGCAGAATCAGGGTCCGCCTGCGACGAGATCCTGGAAATTGAATATCAGGGTTTTATATCTTTCTTCGCATCTTTGACGTTCGCGGGTTTGGCGAAGATCGAGTCGGGGATGGGTTTGTTGAATTCGATGGATTCGTAGTTGATACGGGATGAGGGTTTGCCGTCGGTGAGGTGGTCGATGATGTAGGGTGAGCGGATGCCGCCTGTCTCGACAAACTGGGCGTAGCGGTCCTCTTCTTTGACCTCTTCGCCGTCGAAACCTACGCGTTTGTACATAGCTTTTTGCGGCAGGCCGTCGTCGGAGGCAAATTCAAATTCGACTACGAGGCCGTCGGCGTAGGTGAGCCGGATCGCGTCGTTTCGTTTGCCAAGCGTCGCGGGGCGCCTTCCCAGATAGGCGAGTGTCGCGCTGCCTTTCCAGTGGCCTCGCAGCAGATGGTCGAGACTTGTGCGGAGGCCCTGTTTGAAATTTGCGACCTGCGTCTCGGTCTGGACCTTGATGACATCCTGATCGCCGTCGTACACCCAGCCGGTGTCGCCCGTATTTACCTGAGTGAGCTGCGTGCCGCCGCCGCGAAACTCTGCCCTTTCCTTGTCAGGGTAAACCATCACATCGACAAACGACTGAAACGAGGCAACCGCTCCATCTTTCAAAACGCTGTATTTACCACGCCCCACCAACGAACGCACCTGTAAATAACGGTCGCCGCCGACGGCCTGAACCGCTTTGGCAATGACCGCCTCGGCCTTTTCTGTTTGCGGGTCTTTTGGCGGATCTTTTGGTGTTTCTTGTGCGGCCGCCGTGCAGACGGCTATCGAAACGAGAACGCAAAGATTTATGAGACGAAATTTGTTAGCGATCATAATTAAAAGGCTTTGCCGATATTTTATCAACAAAGCCTTTGATGCGGTAATTTTCGTGCGGGTTTGAATCTTAGAGAACCACCCCGGCCGAAGCGGCCACCCCTCCTTCGTAAGGAGGGGAGCTCGAAACCTAGTTAAGGCTAAAAACCTCGCCGGGTTTGACCGTCAGCTCGCCATCGGCTACGTCGACGACAAACTTGATCGCGGCTTTCCATTCGTTGGTGATCGGCAATTTTACCTTTTGATCGATGTGGCGTTTTAGGAAACGGGCACCGTACGTCTGGCTAAAGCCTTTTTCGGTCAGCAGATCGAGTGCGGCTTCGGTGACCTCGACGATCTTGCCTTGGCGTTCCATGTTCCGCTGGATCTTAGCGATATAGAGCTTTGCGATCTCGCGGACCTCGTCCATCGTGAGCGGTGCAAAGATGACGATCTCGTCGATGCGGTTGCGAAACTCGGGCGTGAACCGCTCTTCGGCGGCTTTCATCACATCGCCGCGGATCTGTTTCATGCTGCCCAGCGATTTCTGGCCAAACCCAAGCGGCTGCTCGTACTTTTTGAAATTACCCGAGCCGAGATTTGACGTCATGATGACGATCGCGTCGGACAAGTAAACCTTTTTACCGCGTCCGTCGGTGATCCAGCCCTCGTCAAAAGCCTGGAGGAAAATGTTCATCAGATACGGCGAAGCCTTTTCGACCTCGTCGAGCAGCAGCACCGTGTACGGATTGTCGCGAAGCTGCTCGGTGAGCAAACCGCCGCGTTCGCTGCCGACAATGCCGCGGGGCATGCCAATCAGTTTTTCGATACCGATGGTGCCGTCGCCGTATTCGGACATGTCGATACGCACCATCTTGCTCTCGTCGCCAAACATAAATTCGGCAACTGCCTTGGCAAGCTCGGTTTTTCCTACGCCGGTCGGGCCGAGGAAAAGCAGCACGCCATCCGGCGCGTAATGATTTTCTTTGAGCGGGCCTTTGTTAAGACGCAGGCGCTCGGCAACCGCACGGACGGCATCCTGCTGTCCGATGACACGATTTCCGAGATCGGCTTCCATCGCCGAAAAACGGTCGGAGGTGTCGCGATAGATCATGTCCTTAGGAATACGCGATTCCTGAGAAATGACATCGATAATATGCTCGGGCCGGACGATCATGTCGGTAAGTTCACCGATCTCGACCTTGACCGAAGCCGTGTCGAGCCAGCCGATCGCCTTGTCCGGCAGATGCAGATTGCGGATGTATTTCGGCGACATCTCGAGCGCCATATTAATAGCCTCGTCCGAGATCGTGACCGAGTAATTTTTCTCAAGCCGCGGCCGCACGCCGAGCAAGATCTCTTTGGTCTCGTCGATGGTCGGCTCGGCAACATTGACCAGGCGAAAACGCCGCGCGAGAGCCTCGTCGTCGCTGATGTATTCTTTGTATTCGGTGATCGTCGTCGCACCGATGATCCTCAGTTCGCCGCGAGCGAGGGCCGATTTGAACATATTCGCCGCATCCGACGTCGTCCCCATCGCGGCTCCGGCACCGATGATGGTGTGGGCTTCGTCAATGAAGAGGATGATGTTGTCTTTTTCTTTGACCTCGTCGATGATGCCTTTGATACGCTCTTCGAACATTCCGCGAAGCATCGTCCCGGCCACAAGCCCGCCCATCTGCAGCTGCACAATGTGCGAATCGCGCAGACGTGCCGGGACTTTTTCCGGCTCTAGCTCTATCAGACGCGCGAGTCCCTCAACGACGGCGGTTTTGCCAACGCCGGGCTCGCCGACAAGCATCGGCGAATTTGACCGCTCGCGGTGCGACAGGATCTCGATCATCTGACGGATCTCCTGATCGCGGCCGATGGTCGGCGGGATCTTGTCCTGACGTGCCATCTTGTTCATCGAAACGCCAAAATGGCGCAGGAAACTCGGCAGCTCGTATTTTTGCCGGACGCGTTCCTCTTCTTTTTCACGCTTGCGGATTCGTGTGCGTGCGCTCTGGGCGACCTCTTCGGACGGAACGCCAAGATTTTGCAGCACATCATTTAGGACGCTGCGTTCGTCGTTGGATAGGACGTAGAAAATGTCGGCGGCATCGATGACGCGGCGGCCTTGCGAACGCGCACGGTCCATCGCGCGTTTGAATAGCTCGGTCGTCTCGGGTGCGATGCGATACCCTTTGCCGCTGTGCTGGCGGCCGTCCTCCATTCGCTTTTCGATGAGCAACTTGACCGAACGCGGGTCAACGGCGAGATCGCGCATCGTCGAGGTAAAAAGCTCGTCCTCTTCGAATGTGATCGCGTGCAGGATATGCTCGATCGAAACATAATTCTGCTCGCGTTTTTTCGACTCACTCAGTGCGGTCTCCAAAATCCGTTGTCCGCTCTCGCTAAACTTATCCTTGTATGCGTCTATATCTGCCATAAAACCCTTGTGTGAACTCAAAAACTACGATGCCAACGGAGGGGAGTTGATTTGCCTAAATTCAATAATAACATTTGCCGTGAGCGCCGAAAAGGAAATTCGACTTTGCCAGTCGGCGGCTTATTCCCCTGCCGAATCGGCCATTGCCTTGCCGACCTGAACCCGTGCCGGACGCAACAATTTGTCGCCAAATTTATACCCGCGGGAATATTCTTTGATGATCTTGCCGTCTTCTTCGGCGGGCGCCATGTCCACCGCCTCATGCAGCTCAGGATCAAAATCGGCTCCGACCGATGCGATCGGCTCGACCCCAACGCTGATCAGTGCTTGCTCAAAGCTGCGTGCCGTCCCAATAACACCGCTCCGCAGATGATCGACTGACGGATCGGTCTCGCTTGCCGCGACCGCAAGATTTAGATTGTCGAGCACCGGCAGCAGCGTCGTTAGGAAATTAAATTGAGCCTGCTTTGACCGGTCCTCAAGGGTTTTCATCAAACGCGTGCGCATCTCCGATGTCTCGCGCTCGAGATTCGCCTTTGCCTCTTCAAACTTAGCCTGTACGCCGACCAGCTTTGATTCAGCCGCTTCACGCCGCTCCATCTCGGCTTTGAGGGCTGCCTCAAGCACGATCTCGTTCACCGATTTCGTGGGCTCGGCTTGCTTTTCGTCCTCGGCGACCATCTCGCCGTCAGCGTTAAATCGGCGTTTGTCGTTGACGGGGATCTTTCCCTCGTCCTCTGCGTCGATAATTGTTTCTTCGTCGTTCATCTTGTCTCTTTTAAACACTATATATAAATACTAAGCCTTTCCGTCCGGAGTTCCAACTTTAGTTGGCCGACGCCTTTTTTCCGCCGGAAGTTGGCGTAAATTTCATCTCGCCGTTCTCGGCCGAAACGCGAATCGTACTGCCGCTGGCGATGTCGCCTTTGAGCAAACTCACCGCAAGCGGATTTTGCACCAGTGTCTGAATAGCACGTTTCAGCGGGCGGGCACCATAAACCGGGTCGTAGCCCTCTTGAACGATCAGGTCTCTCGCCGAATCATCAAGCTCTAACTTGATACCGCGATCCTCGAGATTTCTTCGCAGTTTCTCAAGCTGCACATCAATGATCTCGCCGATCTGGTCTTTGGTCAGTTGGTCAAATACGACGATGTCGTCGATACGATTTAGAAATTCCGGCTTAAAATGATCCCGTAAAACCTGCAGCACGTCTTTTCTGATGTCGCGATCCGCGAGCGGATTTTCGGCACCGGCCTGTATTTCACGCGAACCGAGATTTGACGTCATTATTAATACGGTGTTCTTAAAATCAACAACGCGGCCCTTGCTGTCCGTCAGACGGCCGTCATCGAGGATCTGCAGCAGCACATTAAATACGTCTGGGTGCGCCTTTTCGATCTCGTCAAAGAGCACTACCGAATAAGGCCGTCGTCGAACCGCTTCGGTCAACTGGCCGCCCTCTTCGTAACCGATGTAGCCCGGAGGTGCACCGATCATGCGGGCGACGGCGTGCTTTTCCATATACTCCGACATGTCGAGGCGGATCATCGCCTTTTCATCGTCAAAGAGAAATTCGGCCAATGCACGCGCCGTTTCAGTCTTACCGACTCCAGTCGGCCCTAGGAAAATAAACGACCCGACCGGACGATTCGGATCCTGCAAACCAGCACGGGCACGGCGGACAGCATTTGCCACCGCCGACAAGGCTTCGTCCTGACCGATGACGCGTTTGCGAAGTCCCGATTCCATCTCAACCAGCTTTTGCATTTCGCCCTGCAGCATTTTCGTGACCGGCACGCCGGTCCATTTGGCGACGACCTCGGCGACATCCTCTTCGTCAACCTCTTCTTTTAGGTAAACGCCGTCCTGCTGCAACTCAGCAAGATGTGCCTGTTCGGTCTCAAGCAACTTTTCAAGTTCAGGGATTCGGCCGTACTGTATCTCGGCCGCCTTTGTAAGATCGCCCGCCTGACGAGCCTGTTCAAGCTCAAGCTTTGCCTGCTCAAGCTCGCCCTTGGCGGTGCGCATTTTTTCGATCTCTTCTTTTTCGGACTGCCATTTAGCTTTCATCGCCGACGATTTTTCGTTCAGATCGGCTATGCGCTTTTCGATATCATCGAGCCGCGATTTTGATTTCTCGTCCGTCTCGCGGGTCAGAGCCTGCCGCTCGATCTCAAGCTGCAAGATCTCGCGCTCAAGCACATCGATCTCTTGCGGCAGCGAATCGATCTCGATACGAATTCGCGAAGCGGCCTCGTCGATCAGATCTATGGCCTTGTCCGGCAGAAAACGGTCTGTAATGTACCGATTTGAGAGCGTCGCCGCGGCGACAATTGCAGCATCCTTGATACGCACGCCGTGGTGAACCTCGTATCTTTCTTTCAACCCGCGAAGGATAGCGATCGTGTCTTCGACTGTCGGTTCGCCGATATAGACCTGTTGGAAACGGCGTTCGAGCGCCTTATCTTTCTCAATGTACTTCTGATATTCGGCCAATGTCGTCGCGCCGACCGCACGCAAAGTGCCGCGTGCCAACGCGGGTTTGAGCATATTCGATGCGTCAATTGCGCCCTCGCTGGCACCGGCTCCGACCAGAGTGTGCAGCTCATCGATAAACAGGATGATCTGCCCCTCGGCCTTTTCGATCTCGTTGAGCACAGCTTTCAAACGGTCTTCAAATTCGCCGCGATATTTTGCACCCGCGAGCATTGCACCAAGATCGAGCGAGACGAGGCGTTTGTTTTTGAGAGTTTCAGGAACATCGCCTGAGACGATGCGCTGGGCCAGTCCCTCGACAATCGCGGTCTTACCAACACCGGGTTCGCCGATGAGGACAGGATTGTTTTTTGTGCGACGGGAAAGGATCTGGATCGCACGGCGGATCTCGTCATCGCGGCCAATGACGGGATCGAGCTTGCCTTTGCGGGCGCGCTCGGTCAGGTCCTGGGCATATTTTTCGAGCGACTTAAAATTTTCTTCGGCGTTTGGATCGGTGATCTTTGACCCGCCGCGCATGTCGGTTATTACTTTTTCGAGGTCGTCGCGTGTTACGCCGTTCGAACGCAAAATGCGGCCGGCATCGCCCTCTTTCTCATCGGCGATCGTCATCAGCAGATGCTCGGTGGACATATATTCGTCCTGCATCTTTTCGGCTTCTTTCTGAGCGTTCTGAAAAACTGTATTTGTTCGCGAGCTGAAATATTGCTGGCCGCCCGACACCTGCGGAAACTTGGCGATGGCCGCTTGCACCTCAGCCGCAACGGTCTGAGCGTTGGCACCGATCTTTCCGAGTATCGGTTTTACGACGCCCTCCTTTTGCTCAAGCATTGCTGCGAGCAAATGCTCCGGTTCGACCTGTTGATTCTGCCCTTTTTCGGCGACGCCGATGGCTTCCTGTACCGCTTCCTGTCCGCGAATTGTAAATCTGTCAAATTTCATAACGCCCTTCCTAAATGACTAGCGGTGAATGATGAATGTTACACCCACCATTCACCGCTTTATTATCTGCAGCTAAGACGCTCAGGTCATGCCCCGACGGTCTTTGCTTTGTCGTTCGCCTCGATCGTTTTAGGCTCTGAGTCAAAACCTAAAACCTCGATCTTGCGAGCTTTGGTATCCTCACGCTTTGGCAGCGTCACATGCAAAATGCCGTTGTTAAATTCGGCTTTTGCTCCCTCAGCCGTCACCGTCTGCGGCAACGTAAAGGAACGTGTGAATGCGCCATACGAACGCTCGATGCGATGGTAATTGTCGCCATCGGTCTTTTTCTCAAATTTGCGTTCGCCCGAAAGCGTCAGCATATTATTCTCAAATGATAGCTCAAAATCGCCGCGGTTCATGCCCGGCAACTCGGCCTCGAGCACGAGATTGTCTTTATTTTCAAAAATATCGACTTTCGGTGCCCAAGCTCCGTTGAGCATCTCTTCACGATTTGCACCAAGTGGTGCCACTCCCGAAAAAATGCGTGCCATATCTTCCTGCAATCCGCGAAACTCCTTAAATGGATCGTATTTGACTATGTTCATGATCATTTCCTCCAAAAAATCTAGATTAATGACTAATTACTTAGTCTAAAAGAATAATAAAATATGAGTGTGATGTTGTCAAGTATATTTTTGATCGAAATTTGAACTTTTTTGGCATTTTTAGGTGACACCCGACACGTTGTCGGGTATATTGGTTGACGCACCCTGTCTATTTAGAATGAAGAATCTTTTTCGCGAAGTTCTCTGGCCTTTAGTAGCTGTCCTTGCGGCATTTGTCGTCGGCGGGATCATTATATTGATCCTCGGCGATAATCCGCTGACGGCCTACGGCTGGCTGCTGTCGAGTTCGTTCGGGTCGATAAAGGATATTGGCTGGACGCTGCACTATGCGACGCCGCTGATATTTACGGGGTTAGCGGTCGCGGTCGCGTTTCGCTGTGGACTATTGAACATCGGTGCCGAGGGGCAATTGTATGTGGCTGCTTTTGCGACGGCGTGGGTAGGGATGAAATTTGGCGGTGTCGCGACCAAGGTCGTTGGCGAAGGCACAGCCATTGCAGATCTGCCCGCGATCGTGTTGATACCGCTTTGCGTATTGACCGCAGTCGTTGTCGGCGGAATTTGGGGAGCGATTCCCGGTATTCTGAGAGCGAGATTTGGTTCGCATGAGGTCATCAATACCATCATGCTCAACTTTATCGGCATAGCTCTGGTTAGCTATTTCACACAATATTATTACAAGATACCCGGCGATCCGATCCTGCAGACGGCCAACATCGGCGACGCGGCACAGATACCTCAACTCAATCAGTTTCTGACATTTATTCCAAAAGACGTACCGCTCAATCTGTCATTCATTTTGGCGATCTTGATGTGCGTGCTCATTTACGTATTCCTCTGGAAAACAAAATGGGGATACGAACTGCGGGCTGTGGGACAGAACGCATCGGCGGCGGAATATGGCGGCATCAATCCCAAGAAACAGATAATCCTCGCGATGACGCTTTCGGGAGCACTCGCCGGAATGGTCGCGATCGGCGAGGTCATGGGTACGCGTCATAATTACTATGACGGCTTTTCAGCGGAGTGGGGCTTTCTTGGCATAGCCGTAGCGTTGCTTGGACGTAATCACCCTTTGGGAGTCTTTATCGCAGCGATATTTTTTGGCGTGCTGCTAAGAGGCGAGATTTTCGTCGATGCCTTTACGGCAAAGGTATCAAAGGACCTCGGATGGGTGCTGCAGGCGATCATCATATTGTTTGTGGCGTGTTTTCAAAAGTTTACTAAGAAGTAGTCATGGGCGAGATATTAACAATTGCACTGCTTTTCTCGGCTCTCCGACTGGCGACGCCGCTTATATTTGCGGCTCTCGGCGGCCTGTTCTCGGAACGGTCGGGTGTTATTAACATCGCTCTTGAGGGGCTAATGTTGGCGGGTGCCTTTACCGCGGCGGTCACGACGTATCAGTTTCAAAACCCTTATCTCGGATTTGTTTTCGGCATCCTCGCCGGTGGTTCGTTGGCGTATGTCTATGCTATTGCTTGTATAAAATTTGAGGCCGACCAGGTCGTTGCCGGTATGGCGATCAACTTTTTGATGATCGGACTGCCCGCGCTGATCAGCGGAGCGGTGTACGATTCGTCGGGCTCAACGCCGCAGATCGATAAGGTCGATCAACTGCCTAACTATTTCAACAACATCTCGCTCGCTTCGATCATCGCGTTATTGCTGATACCCATCTGCTGGTACGTGATGTACAAAACGCCGTTTGGCCTCAGGATCAGAGCGGCGGGCGAAAACCCGCAGGCAGCAGATGCCGCCGGTATAAATGTGCTCAAGCTGCGCTACGTTGCGGTCATCATCTCTGGCGTACTCGCCGGTGCCGGAGGAGCATATCTTTCGATCGGTCAGAGTTCGCTCTTCACCCGCAACATGACCGCCGGACGCGGCTTTATAGCACTCGCGGCATTGATCCTCGCAAAATGGCGGCCCGTGCCGGTACTGATCGCGTGTCTATTCTTCGGCTTTACCGAAGCGATCGCCATCCAGGTCCAGGGAGCGTCGTGGGCAAAGATCGGCGGCGAAGACATACCCGTTCAGTTCATTCAGATCATTCCGTATGTCCTAACGATCATCGTCCTCGCGGGCTTTATCGGCCTGTCGAGAGCACCAAAAGCGTTGGGCATTCCCTATCGAAAGGAAAACTAGTTTTACTATCTCGACCATAAGATCCGATGGGCTCGATTCCTGCAACCGAGCCCATTTGTGTTAATCTGTCTTTCCATTTATGTCATACGAAAAGGCCGCCGTGGCGGCTGAGTTTATTAAAAGCAAGTATTCGGGCGAGGTTCGCACGGCGATCGTTCTCGGCAGCGGGCTCGGGGCGTTCGCGGATGAGTTGACGGATGCCGTTAAAATCCCGTATGAGCATATACCGGGATTTGCCCGCTCGACTGTCGAGGGACATGCAGGTCAGCTTGTGATCGGCAGGATCGGAGGCGTTGCGGTTGCCGTCCAGCAAGGCCGGTTTCACTATTACGAAGGCTACGATATGGAGCAGGTGATGTTGCCGGTTCGCTCCTTTGGTTTGCTCGGGGTTAAAAATGTGATCCTGACCAACGCCGCGGGCAGTCTCAACTCCGACATGCAGCCCGGTAGCCTGATGCTGATCTCGGACCATCTCAACTGCATGGGCACAAACCCGCTGCGGGGGCCAAATGACAGCCGTTTTGGGGCTCGGTTCCCTGACATGACGACTGTTTATGACCGTGAATTTCAAGAGTTCGCCGAAACAGCGGCTCACGACATTGCCCACGAAAGATTTGAAAAGGGTCTCGACGAGACAAAGGTCGATTTTCTAAACCGCGGCATCTATTGCGGCCTGTCCGGCCCGACGTATGAGACCCCGGCTGAGATCCGTATGTATCGCCAGCTTGGTGCGGATGCGGTCGGTATGTCCACCGTACCCGAGGCGATCGCTGCACGTCACATGGGCCTCAGGGTTCTCGGTATTTCCTGTATAACCAATCTCGCCGCCGGAATGAGCGGAGAGACGATAAACCACGAAGAGGTGATGGACACCGGCGCCCGCGTCGCTGAGGTTTTCAAAGAATTGCTGCGACGAATAGTCTCAAAGATCGAATAAACCGCAGAAAAAAACTGTCCACAGATGCACACAGATAAACACTGATAAGGACAAATAAAGAACTATTTCTCTTCATCTGTGTTTATCTGTGTCTATCTGTGGTTAAAATACTCTTATGATAATCGGTATCTGCGGCGGGACTGGCTCCGGCAAAACAACAATTGCGCGTGCGATCGTCGAGGCGGTCGGCGAGAAAAAGGTCGTGCTCGTCGAGCAGGATTCGTATTACCGTAACCTCTCGGACATGCCGCTTGATGAACGTCATCAGGCAAATTTTGATCATCCCGACTCGCTCGACAGCGACATGCTCGTCAATCACATCCTGCGTTTGAAGCAGGGTTTGTCGGCCGAGATGCCGCTTTACGATTTCAAAACGCACACCCGCAGCGATCAAATAGAGATAATTGAGCCTAAGCCTGTCGTCATCGTCGAGGGCATTTTAATATTCGCCGAGCCCCGTGTGCTCGATCTGCTTGATGTGCGGATCTATGTCGATACGCCGGATGATATCAGGCTGATGCGGCGATTGAAGCGCGATTTTACCGAGCGGGGACGCAGCTTTGAGCGGACGCTCGATCAATACGACCGGACGATCCGCCCCATGCATTTTGAGTTTGTCGAGCCGTCAAAACGCCACGCCGATATTATCATCCCCGAGGGCGGCCAGACGGGCGTCAGCGTCGATGTCCTGTGCGGGCTCGTGCGCGAAAAACTAAGTCAAGAACAAGCAAAAGCCGAATAATAATAAATGGTACACACCGAAGAGAGCCTGATCGACATCGCAAAGGAAGTCCGCGAACGGGCGTTCGCGCCGTATTCTAATTTTAAGGTCGGTGCCGCGGTCGAGACCGAGGACGGTAACGTTTACACAGGCTGCAACGTCGAATCGGCGAGTTACGGCTTGACCGTGTGCGCCGAGCGTGTCGCCATCTGGAAAGGTATCTCGCGCGGAGAAACAAAATTCAGCCGCATTGCGGTCGTAGTCGATACCGAAGATCTGACGCCCCCGTGCGGCGTCTGCCGCCAGATAATCTGGGAATTTTGTGGCGACGTTCCGGTAATTCTTGCCAATCTCCACGGCAAAAAAGAGACCCTCATGATGGGCACCCTCCTGCCGAGAGCATTTGATTCGAAGTTTTTGAAGTAGACCGGGAAGATCCTTACTGAAGCCGGTGAAGCACCGACTCGGTGACATCGTGGACGATCTCCAAAAATGGTGTGCTGGTCAATATCACGATCGCGGCGGTGACCGTCAACACGACCGAAACCCAAAATACAACAGTTAAATAACCGGACCTTTCCGAAACCCCAAACGGCTTATCCGCAAAACTCAACAACCCTTCGACGCGTTGGGCGAGCGAGGTGTCATCCGGTTCGATAAGGTATGCGGCTATCGGCAGGCGTTGCGTTTGTTCGAGAGGCGTGATGCGGCCGATCTTGACGAGAGCGGAGGCGAGGTTTAATGCGTAACCGCTGCCGCCGCGAACCGCGGCATATTCGTCCGCCGCAGATTCGGCTGCGAGCAGCCAGCAATTATCAAGCGATTTGCCAAGCGGGAAAACCAACAGGTCACGGCAGACGCGCATCGCGACACGCTTGAGATTATCAAATGCCGATATGTGTCCCGCTTCGTGCGACAGTGCGGCAATGAGTTCCGGTTTATCGAGTTCTGAAAAAACCTGTTCGGCGACAAATATCCTTGGCCTAAATATTCCAACCACCGCGATAACAGGAAACGGATGCCTGAGTTTATATGCCGGCATCGACACGCCTTCGATCTCGACAGGTTTCGATGTCACCATCCAGTCGCCGATCAATTGCCGCGTCTGCCACCAGCTTGCAACAATACGATAGACCGCAGCTGTCAGCCCAAACGCAGAAATAGCAACGATAACCGCCATCTTAAGGCCGATAGTTTCTCGTGGATCGTTCGGCTCAAACAAAACAAATGCAGGAATGATGATGCCACCAGTAATGATGATCGCCAATGTCAGCGGGAGAACCCGTAGGAGAAACAGCGTGTTTGACCGCGTCGAGGCGTCCCATCCATCCGCATACCGCGAAAAGATCCGCCATGCGAACGTGGTCAGGAGCGACGCCGTTAGATTAACAGCGTAGAGTGTCGCAAATAACAATGAGATACCGACCAAGTAATACATCGACGTTACTTTTCTCCGAGGGCGGCCTTTTTAGCCTTGATAAGCCGTTCAAGGTCGTCGAGTAGCTCTCTATCTTTATCGCTGACCGCATCGACGATGCATGCGAGCACGGGTTCGACATTTCGCGTCGCACCTTCGATCATTCCCATAAGTACGTCATTGACGATGCCCGTTTGTAATTGTTCGTCTGACATTACCGCCGAATAGACATATGCCCGCTCGACCTTTTTGCGTTCGAGATAGCCTTTTTTATACAGCCGGTCGAGCGTCGTCATGACGGTCGTATAGGCAAACCTGTCGTTAAAGGCGCGGACGACATCGCGGACATTTACTTCTTTTTGCCGCCACACCTCTTCGAGCGTGCTGCGTTCGAGCGTCCCGAGCGAGGCGATCACCGCTTCGCGAGGCGAGCGAAAACCTTTGATCTTAAATTTGGAAAGGGGCATATTTTGTAATGATAGTTGGTTTTTCGAACGAGTCAAACAAAAAATTGGGAGCGCTCTGCCAATATTGCAAAAATCGCCTGAAAAGTGTAACTTCAGCTATGGATAAGCTCAAATTTTACTTCGCATTACTTCTCCTTTTTACCTTTTCAACCTCTGCGTTTGCTCAACGAATTCCGCACACCGAAAAGTACATTGCGCCGTTGTCGTGTGACATCCTCATCACCGGCGGGACCGTCGTCACGATGGACGCGGGCCGGCGCGTGATTGAAAACGGTGCCATCGCGATCAAAGGCGATAGGATCATCGCCGTCGGCCCCGCTGCGGTCGTCACAAAAAATCTTACGGCTAAACGCACGATCAACGCTCGCGGCAAGGTCATCATTCCGGGGCTTATCAACACCCACACGCACGTGCCGATGTCGCTCTTTCGCGGCATCTCCGACGACCTCGACCTCAACGATTGGCTGACAAGGTACATTTTTCCCGCTGAGGCAAAAAACGTCGATGAAAAGTTTGTCCGTGCCGGAACTCGGCTTGGCCTTGCAGAAATGATACGCGGCGGGACGACGACGTATTGCGATATGTATTACTTTGAGGACGCTATCGCCGACGAGACAAAAAAGGCGGGCGTTCGCGGTGTGCTGGGCGAGACGATCATCAAGTTCCCCGTATCTGACAACAAATCCCCCGAAGAAGCTCTCGCATATACCGAACGCTTTATTAACAAATGGAAAAACGATCCGCTGATCGTACCAGCGGCAGCTCCGCACGCACCTTACACTCTCGAAACTGCGACGCTCAAAGCGATCCGTGCTCAATCCGATCGGCTCGATTCCGCTGTCGTCATCCACGTCGCCGAGACCCGCAAAGAGCGTGACGACATCTTTGCGCAGTACGGCAAAACGCCGGCCGCTTATCTCGATAGCATCGGTTTCCTGTCAAACCGCACGATTGCGGCGCATAGCGTTTGGCTCCGGCCCGACGAGGTCGATATCTACAAGAAACGCGGTGTCGGCTCGGCTCATTGCCCGACATCGAATATGAAACTCGCGTCCGGCGTCGCCCCGATCCCGGAGATGCTTGCCAAAGATGTCGCCGTCGGGCTCGGCACCGACGGTGCAGCGTCAAACAACGACCTCGACATGTGGGAAGAGATCGACCTTGCCGCAAAGCTCCACAAGCTCTATTCTAACGACCCGAAAACCCTGCCCGCCGAGATGGCATTTGAGATGGCGACGATCCGCGGAGCACGTGCTCTCCACCTCGACGAACTGATCGGTTCGCTTGAGATCGGCAAACGTGCCGACATCGCCATCGTCGACCTCGACAGCCTCAACCAAACGCCGTATTTCAACATCTATTCGGCTCTCGTTTATACGACCAAAGCGACGGACGTTCGCTCCGTCATCATCAACGGCCGCCTCGTCATGCTTGACCGGCGTTTGCTCACGTTAAACGAAACTGTTATAAAAGTAGATGCAAACCGCTACCGCGAAAAAATCATCAATAGTCTAAAGCAGTGATTT
>DEQS01000100.1:9955-32693 GCA_002360555.1 Chloracidobacterium sp. UBA3360 | reverse complement strand
GAAGAAATGCCGTTAAATGTCAAAAGGATTTGTACTTCGGTTTTACTGGTCTTATTTATATCAATACTCGTCGCACAGGCTCAGACAACTGAGCCGTCGCAGACCGTCCAACCGCCCGCACCGACCTCCGGTGACGTGATGCGTGACCGCATTTCTAAGGCAAAAGCCTTTATCGTCGTCCGCAATTACAACGCCGCCATCTACGAGCTGGAAAATATCCGCCGCGAGACGGCCGACACCTCGGTTCAGGCCGTGGTGAGCGTCCTGCTGATGAACAGCTATCTCGAACAGGGCGACTACAAACGTGCCCAGGATTTCCTCAATCAGAGTTACAACGAGCAAAAAACGAGTAAACCAAACGCCGCCGCCAACTATATGTCGGTCGCCGGACAGGTCGTCAAAGGTGCCCGCAGCCGTGCCGAACGCTATCGTGCCCTCGGCCTCGCTATCACCGACCGCACCCTGCCGCTTGAGGCTCTCAATGATCTCGACAAGATGCGTGAGACGCTTGAGATCGTCGTGACGCAGTCAAAAGAGCTTGGCAAAAATACGGCAAAGATCAATGACGCGATGGCACTGCTTGAGGAGGCGACCAACTCACGTACGATGATCGCCCGTGACGATTATGACGCCAAACGCTGGAAAGACGAGGTCGCCGACACCCGCGAAGAAATGGTAAATTCGCGCAGCGTCGTCGCCAATGCGGTCGACGATGGCGTAGACGTTCCTAACAACGCCGGACAGGTCGCAACCAACACGGGCACACCGACCCAGCCCGTCGTCATGCAGCCGGTTCCTAACAATACCCAGTCGACCCGCGAACGCGAAGTAAAACCTGTCGAAACTGCAGTCGCCAAAAACGAAAAACAGATCATAGTCTCGTCCGCACCTCCGACCGTCAAAGAGGAAGCCAAAAAGCCCGCTGACACCATAGCGACAGGCTCCGGCGACACGATCGATGTCGGTTCGCTTGTTGCCTATGCGACGAACAAAACGCAGCCCGTCTATCCACCGGCGGCCAAGAGCCTGCGTGCAACCGGTGTCGTAACCGTCGAGGTCACCGTCAACGAAAGCGGCGAAGTAGCCCAGGTGCAAAAAACGAGCGGCCCAATGCTGCTCCAAGATGCGGCAAAAAACGCCATCAAAAAGTGGAAGTTCAAACCCTTCGTTAAAGACGGCCAACCTGTAAAGGCAACCGGATTTGTCAATTTTAATTTCTCTCTCTAAAAAAGCTCCCCTCCTTGATTAGGAGGGGTGGCATCCGCTTCGGATGACGGGGTGGTAGATACAGGCGGCAACCTTTTCACGAGGTTTGCCGCCTAACTATTTGTAAGAAGCATTTGCCACGAATGGCACGAATAAGAAAAATCCGATTCGTGTAATTCGTGTTCATTCGTGGCCAATTTCCCTCTGCGTCTTTCATATCCCAGCGGTGTAATATAACCCTATGCTATTTCGCCTGATCGTTATCACGTTGTTCGCGGCAATGTCGGCATTTTCGCAAGCTCAGCAATCCGGGCCGCCGATCGAGCCGGGTGTGTCGCAAGCATTGGCACAGTGGCGAGCCGCACGTTACAGCGATGTTCGGTACAAGCTAAACCTGACGCTCGAAAAGATGTCTCCGGTTCTGAAAGGCACGATGGAAATACGGGTGAACGTATCGGCCGGAACGCAGGCGCCCTCGCCTGCAAACGCCGGCTCCTCCGGCGTGACAACACCGATCATCCTCGACTGGCGAAAGATCGCGGGGCATGAAAAGGATTCGACGATCTCTAACGTATCTCTAAATGGTGTTGCGATCTCGCCGCGTTGCGGCGATGCAGGCGGGGGCGCCTGCGTTCCAGTCGAAGAACGCAATGAACATCTCATCTTCCGCGACGGCGTCGTCGCGGGTGAGAACGTCATCAAGCTCGATTTCACTTCGCCGATATTGACCAGCGGGTCGGCGATCACGCGGTATGTCGATAAAGAGGACGGCGCGGAATACATCTATTCGCTCTTTGTCCCGTCCGACGCCAGCACCGCATTCCCCGTCTTCGACCAGCCGGATCTGAAGGCGAGGTTTAACTTAAGGTTGACCTTTCCTAGAGATTGGACCGCAGTCTCCAATTCGGAGATCGAAACTCGAGGCGGGTCAACTAAGGACGAGGATCCGGATCCGGTAACGGGAGCCTTTCGTAAAGTTACTTACGAACGTATATTCATTTTTGCGGAAACTAAACCCATCAGCACCTACGTCTTCGCATTCGCTGCCGGGCCATGGCAAGAGGTTGGCTATACAAGCATAAACGAAGATATCACCAAGTGGAACGCACCTCACTTCAAATTAAATACCTATGTTCGGAAATCGCAGGCCGCCAAATATCAGCCTCATGCGATGGAGGTCGGAAGGCTAAATTACGAAGGGATCAAGTTCCTCGAACAATATTTCGACTACAAATTCCCTTTTCCAAAATACGATCTGGTGCTGATCCCGGAGTTTCCGTTTGGCGGGATGGAGCATGCGGGGGCGACTTTTTTGCGTGAGGCGTCGATCATTTTTCCGACCGAGCCGACCAAGAGCGACCACATTTCGCGGGCGAACCTGATCTTTCACGAAGCGGCACATCAGTGGTTTGGTGACACGGTGACGATGCGTTGGTTTGACGACCTGTGGCTAAAAGAGGGGTTTGCCGAGTTTATGGCGTACAAGACCTTGGAAAAAGTGATGCCCGAGGCAAACGCGTGGAAGGTCTTTTACGAACGCAACAAACAGGCCGCCTACGCCACCGACAGCACAAAAGGCACGACGCCGATCTACCAAAAAATAGACAACCTCTCGGCCGCGAAATCCGTCTACGGCAACATCGTCTACCGCAAGGCTCCTTCGTTTCTCCGCCAAGCCGAGTTTTACCTGGGCGAACAAAAATTCCAAACCGCCGCCCGCGCGTTTTTGAAGAAGCATGAATATTCGAATGCGGGTTGGGAAGATCTGGTGAGGGAGTTTGAGAATACGCGACGGGCGGGTGCGGCGAAAGCTATTGTCGGGGGACGGCCAGACGATTTGCAGAGTTGGGCAAAGCAATGGGTGACAGTTCCGGGAGTACCCGTCCTCCGCACAAGCACGTTAAATGGCTCGAAAGGAAGCTGCTTTTCGTTTGGTTTGACACAAACGGCTCAAGGAATCGAACCCGCTGATTGGAAGATGCGTCTAAAACCCTTAATTCGATTTGCCAATGGAATGAAGTGGGATGATAGCTTTTTACTTTTACCACAAGGGAGCGGAGCGGGAGCCTGCGATTACATTGAGAACTCCGAGATTCTTTTCTTCTTTCCAAATTACCAAGACTACGGGTACGGTATCTTTTTGCTCGATGACAAAAGCCGCGATTACGTCCTGAAAAATATCCAGAACGAAAAAGACCCGTTCCTGCGTTCGATGATGTGGGGAGCGTTATGGGACAGCGTCCGCGAGGCCGAGCTTGATCCTAAGGTTTATGTTGAGTTGGTGGTTAAGAATTTAGCCACAGAGCAAGATGAGACGATCATCCAGTCGATCCTCGGCCGCGTCGGAACGGCGATGAATTATTACCTGACGGACAGTAAACGCTCGGCGCTTGTTCCTCGTGTAGAAGAGGTCTCGTTTCAGGGTATTGCCGGATCGAAGACACCCGGACTGCGTACTGTCTATTTTCGAACCTTCCTGAACCTCGCGACAAGTGCTCAGGGGGCAACCAGACTAAAGAATCTATTGAGGAGTGGGAAACCGAACCCTAAAAAAGAGATTTCGGGAAAGAACTTTTTTGTCGCCCTCCGCACAAAGGACAAATTCGACATCGTCACACGCCTCATCATCCTCGGCGATCCTGAGGCGCCAAAGCTACTCGCACAGCTCGAAAAAACCGAGACTGGCGACGACGCCAAGCGTTACGCTTATGCCGCACGAGCC
Source organism: Chloracidobacterium sp. UBA3360 (assembly GCA_002360555.1). GTDB lineage: Bacteria > Acidobacteriota > Blastocatellia > Pyrinomonadales > Pyrinomonadaceae > OLB17. The sequence goes on along the minus strand of DEQS01000100.1, from coordinate 28,765 downwards.
GGCATTGCGACCGCTGAAAACAAAGCAGAATATTGGAGCGATTTTACCGCAAACAAGGACATCAGCGAGAGCTGGATAGAAGCGGCATTTGGGCCGTTCAATTCCGTTCGCCACAGCGATCTGACGTTGCCATATCTCGAAAAGGCGCTCACAGAGCTGCCAAACCACAAACGCACCCGCAAGATATTTTTTGTCAACGGCTGGCTCGGTGCATTCATCGGCGGCCAAAAAAGCGAAGCGGCCCTCGCCATCGTCAATAAATTCCTCGCAGACAACCCCAACCTAGACCGCGACCTGCGGCTAAAGATCCTCGAAAACGTCGACCTGATCGAACGCGCCGTTAAAATTAGAAAGAAGTTTAGCCACGAATAACACGAATGGCACGAATTATTTTCGGTGCCTAAAATTGGATGGTTGCGTTTGGCGACCCTCACTTACTGCGAGATTTAAGAAAGCTCCTTAACCGTTGTCGTTTCTGATTCGTGCCATTCGTGTTATTCGTGGCAAAAACCTCCTACCTTTTCAATCTTGACAAAAAAGTAACGATTTGAGAGTATTTACATTACGGTAATACCATAAACTATTGTCTTGAGAGAGCTTTCATGAAAATTTCGGCACAAGAGGAATACGGCCTGAGATGCCTGGTACAACTGGCCGGTTTGCGGCCGGGCGACAGCCTGACGCTGCCGCAGATCGCTGAGCTTGAGGGCATCTCAACGGCTAACGCGGGCAAGCTGATGTGGCTGCTCAACAAGGCCGGATTTGTCCTGTCGACACGTGGGACCAAGGGCGGCTATTTTCTCGCTCGGCCGGCGGGCGAGATACATCTCAACGAGATCATCAAGGTGCTGGGTGAAGAAGCGGTCGCAAAACATTGCGAGAGCTACACCGGCGTGCTCGACTCTTGCGTGCACAAAGGCGACTGCGGCATACGGCCCGTAATAGTGGGCTTGCACGAGATAGTCGAAAATGCCCTGTCGCAGATCACGCTTGCGCAAATCGTCGGCACAGAACGCTCGGTCGATGCGATGTTTCACAGTATTAAGGGGATAAATCGGGTCATCGAACCTCAGAGAGTTTAAAGAAGGAATTAACCACAGATGAACACAGATAAACACAGATTTTTGACAGAAATTTCGATCAGCCATCCGATTTCTTATCGGTGTGTATCTGTGTGTATCTGTGGCTAAAAAATCTTATGTCGACAGCAGCAGAATTACTCACAAATCGGGAATACAAATACGGCTTTGTCACGGACATCGAGACCGAGACGATCGCCAAGGGCCTGTCCGAAGACACGGTTCGGCTGATCTCGTCGAAAAAGAACGAGCCCGAGTGGATGCTCGAGTTTCGGCTCAAGGCGTATCGCCATTGGCTAAAAATGGAGCAGCCTGACAACTGGGCAAATTTTGATTATCCAAACATCGATTTTCAAAACATCTCGTATTACTCGGCGCCAAAGGAAAAAGAGAAAAAAGGAAGCCTCGACGAGGTCGATCCTGAGCTGCTGAAAACTTTTGAAAAGCTCGGCATCCCGATCACCGAGCAGAAAATGCTGGCAAATGTGGCGGTCGATGCGGTGTTTGACTCGGTTTCGGTCGCGACGACGTATAAGAAAAAACTGCTCGAGGCGGGCGTGATATTTTGCTCGTTTACCGAGGCGGTGGAGCTTTATCCGGACAAGATCCAAAAATACCTCGGCTCCGTCGTGCCTGTCGGCGACAACTATTATGCCGCTCTAAACTCAGCGGTTTTCTCCGACGGGTCGTTCGTCTTTATCCCAAAAGGCGTCCGCTGCCCGATGGAGCTTTCGACCTATTTCCGCATCAACACGCAAGAGGCAGGCCAGTTTGAACGCACGCTCATCGTCGCCGAAGAGGGCGGTTATGTCGCCTATAACGAGGGCTGTACGGCACCGCAGTTTGACACCAATCAGTTGCACGCGGCGGTCGTCGAGCTTGTGGCGATGGACGATGCCGAGATCAAATATTCGACCGTGCAAAACTGGTACGCCGGCGACGAGACGGGTAAGGGCGGCATTTATAATTTTGTGACAAAACGCGGTGCTTGCCGCGGTGTTAATTCAAAAATTTCTTGGACGCAGGTCGAGACCGGTTCGGCGATCACATGGAAATACCCGAGCGTCATCTTGCAAGGTGACAATTCGATCGGCGAATTTTACTCAGTCGCGCTGACAAACAACGCCCAGATCGCCGACACCGGGACCAAGATGATCCATCTCGGCAAAAACACAAAATCGACGATCATCTCAAAAGGCATCTCGGCCGGAAAGTCGAACAACAGCTACCGCGGGCTCGTAAAAATAATGCCAAAAGCCGAGGGTGCGAGAAATTACACCCAGTGCGATTCGATGCTCATCGGCGGCAGTTCGGAGGCGAACACGTTCCCCTACATCGAGGTGATGAACAACACCGCCCGCGTCGAGCACGAAGCGACCACGTCAAAGATCAGTGAGGATCAATTGTTTTATTTGCAGCAACGCGGCATCGGCCAAGAAGACGCCGTTTCTCTCATCATTAACGGATTTTGCAAAGAGGTCTTTCGCGAGCTGCCAATGGAATACGCGGTCGAGGCGACGAAGCTGCTGGGACTGAAACTTGAGGGCAGCGTAGGCTAATGAAAACGATCCAACCGTCAGATCAACCGATCCCAAAGGGACATTATTCACCCGGTATTGAGCATAACGGCTTGATATATGTGTCGGGCCAGTTGCCGATGACGCTGGATACGCGTGAGCCGTTTACGGGTTCGATCGAGGAGCAGACTGAGCTGGCTTTGCGGAATGTCGAGGCGGTGCTCCATGCCGCGGGCAGCGATCTGGGTCATGTTCTGCAGATGACGATTTATGTTTCGGACATGGAACTGTGGGGCCGGGTCAACGAAACTTATGCCCGCGTGATGGGCGGTCATCGACCGGCGAGAGCGATGATACCGGTCAAGGAATTGCATTTTGGGACGCAGATCGAAATACAGGCGATCGCGGCGGTGAAGGAATGAAGTTAGAAATATTTCAAGTTGATGCATTTACGAGCGAGCCGTTTCATGGGAATCCGGCGGCGGTCGTGCCGTTGACCGAGTGGCTGCCGGACGACGTGATGCTCGATATCGCGGCGGAGAATAATCTGGCCGAGACGGCGTTTTTTGTAAAAACCGAAGACGGATTTGATATCAAATGGTTTACGCCAAAGGTCGAGATCAACCTTTGCGGCCACGCGACGCTGGGGTCGGCGTATGTGCTGTTTAACGAGCTCGGGTTTGACGGCGACGTTATCCGGTTTCGTTCGCATAAGAGCGGCGCGCTTGGGGTGACACGCGACGGCGATAAATTTGTGCTCGATTTTCCGGCTTATCCGCTCAACGAGATGGAGCAGAGCGACGAGCTTGCCGGTGCTCTCGGCGTGGTGCCGGTAAAGGTTTGGGAAACGCAGGGAAATATGGTGATGCTGCGGCTCGAGAGCGAAACGCAGGTTCGCGAACTGACGCCCGATATCAACGCCCTGCTCGGCATTGATTTTGACGAGATCATCGTCACGGCCACGGGCGACACGTGCGATTTTGCGTCGCGGATGTTTGCCCCGCGTATCGGCATCCCAGAGGATCCGGTCACGGGTGCGATCCATTGTTCGCTGATACCGTATTGGGCTGACGAATTGGGCAAGACCGAGATGTTCGCCCGCCAGGTGTCCGCACGCGGCGGCGAACTGTTTTGCAAACTCGCGGGTGACCGAGTAAAGATCGGCGGCAACGCCACGCTGTATTTGAAGGGTGAGATACACGTATGAAAACCGGTGTTTGCCCAAAATGCCCGTCGAGAGATATCCACCGTGTCCCGCAGACAGCGGTCGAAGTGTCGATCGCGATCTCGTGGTCAAAAACGGCGAACCTCGACTATTACGTATGCACCGCGTGCGGATATGTCGAATTATACGTAGAGGATATGGCGCTGCTACCGAGCATCGCTGAAAAATATCCGAAAGTTAACTAAATTTATGTTGTTAGAAGTAAAAGACTTACACGCCGGTATCGACGGCAAAGAAATTTTGAAGGGCCTGAATCTGCAGGTCAAAAAGGGCGAGGTCCATGCGATCATGGGGCCAAATGGCTCGGGCAAATCGACCTTGTCTAAGGTGCTGGCCGGCCATCCAAGCTACGGCGTCATCTCCGGCGAGGTGCTTTACGAAGGCAAGAACCTGCTCGAACTCGAACCCGACGAACGTGCCCGCGAAGGTGTGTTTATGGCGTTTCAGTATCCGGTCGAGGTGCCCGGCGTGTCTAATTCGCAGTTTTTGCGGCTTGCCTATAACCAAAAAGCGTTGCACCACGGCCGCGAAGAACTCGACCCGCTCGAGTTTAACGATTACCTAAAAGAAAAAGCCAAGATCGTCGATATGGACCCGCAGTTTTTCAAGCGGTCCGTTAACGAGGGGTTTTCGGGCGGCGAGAAAAAACGTAACGAGATATTGCAAATGGCGGTGCTTGAACCAAAGCTCGCGATCCTAGACGAGACCGATTCGGGGCTCGACATCGACGCACTTCGCATCGTCGCCGAGGGCGTCAACAAGCTCCGCTCGCCAGACAACGCGATCATTCTCGTCACACATTATCAGCGGCTGCTCAATTTTATCGTGCCCGATATGGTCCACGTGCTGGCAAACGGCCGCATCGTCAAAGAGGGCGGCAAAGAGCTGGCGCTCGAACTCGAAGAAAAAGGCTATGACTGGGTCAAGGGGGCCGCTAACGCGAATTAACTGATGACCTCATCGACAGCAACAACGCAGACCGTGTTTGCGGAACAATTTAGAGAATTTATCAAGGGCGAGACGAACGACGCTGTCCGCGCCATGCGCGAACAGGCGTTCGCGTCGTTTACCGCTTCGGGATTTCCAACGCCTAAAAATGAGGACTGGAAATATACGAATGTCGCTTCGCTTGTCAGTGGTCAGTGGTCAGTGGCCTGTGGTCAGAGTCAGGAACTCACGCCGGCGGATGTTGAGATCGCCCGACGATTTGGCGTCGACCGCAATGGCTTTGCGGCGTTAAATCTTGCTTTTGGCGAGATCAAGGTGATCCGCATTGCAAAAGATACGAGTATAGCCGAGCCGTTCGAGCTTAATTTTGCCGCAGCCGAGAACACTGCGATTTTTCCGCATATTTTGGTGATCGCCGAGACGGGCAGCAAGGCGACGATCATCGAATCGTATGCCTCGCAGACGAAGAGTTTTACCAACGCGGCTGTCCAGGTCATCGTCGAGGACAATGCAAGCGTTACGCATTACCGCGTTCAGAAAGATGGGGCCGAGGCTTTTAATATCGGTACGACTGAGGTTTCGCTTGGGCGTGACAGCCGTTACGATTCCACAAATATCAATCTCGGGGCGGCCATCTCGCGGCACGACATCGACCTTAAATTTACCGCCGAGGGAGGCGAAGCGTGGGTTGACGGGCTGTATATGCTTGGCGGCCGCCAACACAGCGACACGCATAGTGTGATCGACCACACTGTGCCAAATTGCGTTTCGCATCAAACTTATAAGGGTGTGCTCAATGACCACTCGCGCGGCGTTTTTAACGGCAAGGTTTTTGTCCGCGAAAACGCTCACGGCACCGACGCACAGCAGTCAAATAAGAATCTGCTGCTGTCAAACGATGCCCGCGTCGACACCAAACCGCAGCTTGAGATATTTAACGATGACGTTAAATGCTCACACGGAGCAACAGTCGGCCAGCTTGAGGAAGAGGAGCTATTTTATCTGCTGACGCGCGGTTTACCCGAAACTCTGGCAAAAAATCTGTTAACCTATGGGTTTGCGGAGGCAATCATCCGAAAGATCGGTATCGAATCCATCAAGACGGATCTCGACGCAGCGGTGTTAAACCGGCTGAGCGTCAAACTGGAAGTATAAGAATATGAGGATCAGAACACAACTAATTATCGAAGACGAGATCATGCAAAAGATCGACGAGATCGCGGGTGAAAAACATCGCCGAGCTATTGTCGTCGAAACCGCCCTGCGCGAGTACATCGCCCGCGAAGAGCTTAAGCCAAAAGCAAAGGTGGCCGCAACGCTAAAGACGCCGGCAAAAAAGCATTAATATGCCCGCAGCAAAACCCGTGAGTACTTGGGACGTTGAAAAGGTCCGACGCGATTTTCCGGTGCTGTCGCAGACGGTGAATGGAAAGCCGCTGGTCTATCTCGACAACGGAGCCTCTTCGCAGGTGCCGCAGTCGGTGATCGACCGCACGTCAAAATATCTCGCTGAGGAACACTCAAACATTCATCGCGGCGTGCATTACCTGTCACAGCACGCGACGACCGCATACGAAGCCGCCCGCGAAAAGGTCAAGCGTTTTATCAACGCGCCTGACGTCAAAGAGTGTATCTTTGTTCGCGGCACGACCGAGGGCATCAATCTGGTCGCGCATTCGTACGGGCGAAAGTTTATTAACGAGGGCGATGAGATATTGGTGAGCCAGATGGAGCACCACTCGAACATTATCCCGTGGCAGATGATCGCCGAGGAGCGTGGAGCAAAGGTCGTCATGATACCGATAAATGATCGGGGCGAGCTCATCATCGACGAATACGAAAATCTCTTGAGTGAAAAGACCAAAATGGTCGCGGTCACGCACGTCTCAAATAGTCTCGGCACGGTCAATCCGGTCAAGGAAATGATCGCGACGGCCCATAAATACGGCGTGCCGGTCTGTGTTGACGCGGCTCAGAGCGTGCCGCATTTCCCGGTTGACGTGCAGGATCTGGATGCTGATTTCTTTGTCTTTTCTGGGCACAAGATGTTTGGCCCGACGGGCAGCGGCGTTGTCTATGGCAAGCGTAAATGGCTCGACGCGATGCCGCCCTATCAGACCGGCGGCGGTATGATCCGCACCGTGTCATTTGAAAAAACGACGTTTGCTCCGATCCCCGACAAATTCGAAGCCGGCACACCCGCCATCGCCGCAGGCATTGGTTTGGGAGCTGCGATCGACTATATCAACGCCATCGATTTCGAAGCCGCCGCCACGTACGAGCACGAGCTGCTCGAATACGCCACCGAGCGTCTCTCCGACATCCCAGAGGTCAAGATCATTGGCACCGCCGCCGAAAAAGCCTCAGTGCTGTCGTTCACCATCGAGGGCATCCACCCGCACGACATCGGCACCATCCTCGACCAACAAGGCATCGCCGTCCGTGCCGGCCACCACTGTGCACAGCCGGTAATGGAATTTTTTGACGTACCTGCAACCGCGAGAGCCTCGTTCGCGTTTTATAACACGCGAGAAGAGGTCGATAAACTTACAGATGCTATTCAGAAAGTTATCGAGGTTTTTGCGTGATGACTCGCTTTCCGACGAAAGCTTTCGCTCGTGCGTGGTTAACACACATCATTGGCGCAACTTTTCTCGGATTGTGCTTCTTTGGCACATCGGGGGCTCAACTGGTCAATGATGCCTTTTGCAAGGAAGTTGAAGAGTTTCTTATCACTCCGCTGCGGCCAGTACATTGGTATCGCAATATCACCTTTAACGATTCATGCGATTTCGAGTTCGATATCGATGTTAAGGGTGGGTTTGGAGCGATGGTTGAGCTAGAGCGCTTCAGTTCAATACGTGAAGCCAATAAGTCTTTCAGAAGCGACCGACGCATGTTCAAAAACGCGGTTCATCTCTATGATAAGGACGGAACGCTCTTGGGATTAGTGCCGCGTCACATTGTTAAGGCAAGAGCGTTTTGGGATGAGAGCGATATCTATCTAGGCGATAGTAAACCTCTGACGATGCTAAGAAAGAAGAATACCGTGGTAACTATGTTTTGCGATCAGCAGATGCTTTGTACGCGGTTTGAGCAATTGCTTTCCGAAAGACCGGCCTTTTTCAATTTTTAGTGATGTTAGATCTTAACAAAGTCACGACGTAATGCCCGCACACAATGGTCATCCAAACGCTAAGAGAACTATTTGACCGCGATCTCAACAAACTAAAAACCGAGATCGAAAGTTACCACGACGAAGCTAATTTATGGCTCGTCGATGGTGAGATACCAAATTCCGGTGGCAATCTCGCGTTGCATCTCGTCGGCAATCTAAAACATTTTATCGGTGCTGTGTTGGGGGGTTCGGGTTATGTACGTGAGCGTGATCTGGAATTTTCGACCAAAGGAACGCCGCGGGCCGAGTTGCTGAAAATGATCGACGAGACGATCGCCGATGTCGCGACGGGGCTTGATAAACTCACGCCCGATCAACTCGCACAAGAATATCCGATCACGGTCTTTGCCGACCGCACTGAGCCGATGACGACGGCGTGGTTTTTGATGCATCTCGCGACGCATCTCGGTTATCACCTCGGTCAGATCAATTATCACCGGCGTTTATTCGATGCTAAATGATGCGAATGTGAGAAATGTCACAGTATTTGGCTGAGACTTAACGGATACTCATGCGTATGTATTCAGATCTTTACATCGCACAACACTCAAAAATGAGGCCCGTTCAGGAGATCGCCGAGCAGCTCGGCCTGACCCCTGACGACATGGACCTCTATGGCAGCCCGTACATCGCAAAGCTCCGGCTGAGCGTCCTAGACAAGCTAAAAGACCGTCCGAACGCCAAATACATCGACGTTTCCGCGATAACGCCCACGCCGCTTGGCGAGGGTAAATCGACCACACTAATCGGCCTCGGTGAAGCGATGAAACACCTCGGCAAGAAAGCCGTCGTCTCGCTGCGGCAGCCATCACAAGGGCCAACATTTGGGATAAAAGGCGGTGCGGCCGGCGGTGGTTATGCACAGGTCGTGCCGATGGAGACGTTCAATCTCAATCTGACCGGCGACATTCACGCCGTGACGGCGGCAAACAATCTGCTCGCCGCGATGATCGATAACAAGCTGCTTCGCGGCAATCCGCTCAATATAAATCCGCATAGCATCACCTGGAAACGTGTCGTCGATACAAACGACCGTGCGCTGCGCAAGATCATCGTCGGACTCGGCGGCCGTATGGAAGGCGGCATCCCGCGTGAGACCGGTTTTGACATCACCGTCGCGTCCGAAGTGATGGCGATACTCGCACTGACAAATTCGCTGCAAGACATGCGTGCGCGGTTTGGCCGCATCGTCGTCGGTATGACGCACGACAAAAAGCCCGTCACCGCCGAAGAGATCGGTGCCGCCGGAGCTATGACCGTCCTGATGCGTGACGCCATTCGCCCTACGATCATGCAGACGCTCGAAAATACGCCTGCGCTCGTTCACGCGGGCCCATTTGCCAACGTCGCCCACGGCAACAGCAGTATTCTCGCCGACCTGATCGGTGCAAAATGCAGCGACTATCTGTTTACCGAGTCGGGTTTTGGTGCCGACATCGGAGCCGAAAAATTCTTTAACATTAAATGCCGTTACAGCGGGCTCAAACCGGACGCCTGCGTCATCGTCGCCACCATCCGCGCTCTCAAATCGCACAGCGGTAAATACCGCATCGTCGCCGGCAAGCCTTTGCCGCCCGAGATGCTCGAAAATAACGTCGCCGACGTCGAAGCCGGGGCAGCGAATCTGCGCAAACAGATCGAGAATGTAAAACTACACGGCGTAACGCCGGTCGTCGCGATCAACATTTTCGACACCGATCACCCCGAAGAGATCGAAGCCGTAAAACGCATCTCGATCGAAGCCGGAGCACTCGGAGCTGCAGTTTCGCGGCATTTTGCCGAAGGCGGAAAAGGTGCGATCGAGCTTGCCGAAATGGTCATCGAGGCTGCAAATCATCCGAACGAATTCAAATTCCTCTACGATCTCGACCAGCCGATAAAGGCAAAGATCGAGACCATCGCCACAAAGATCTACGGCGCCGCCGACGTTTCGTACACCTCACAAGCGTCGAGTCAGATCGCCGATTACGAAGCTAACGGCTTTGGCAACCTGCCGATCTGCATGGCAAAAACGCACCTCTCCTTAAGCCACGACCCCACGCTAAAGGGAGCTCCGACCGGTTTCACCTTCCCAGTCCGCGAGGTCCGTGCCAGCGTCGGGGCCGGCTTTATTTATCCCGTCTGCGGCGATATGCGGACAATGCCCGCCCTGCCTGAGCATCCGGCGGCCGAAAGGGTCGATATCGACGCCGAAGGCAATATTGTCGGGCTTTTCTAACTAGGTTAATCGGTTCGGACATAATAAAATAGGGCTATGTCCGAACTAAGCGACCTGTATCAAGAAGTAATTTTAGAGCACAACAAAAGCCCGCGAAATTTTCGCGAGATCGCTGATGCCGATCAGTATGCCGACGGTAAAAATCCGCTCTGCGGCGACGCTCTGCGCGTTTATGTGGCGATGGACGGCGACCAGATCGCCGATGTCGCATTTAAGGGCTCGGGCTGCGCGATCTCAAAAGCTTCGGCGTCGATGATGACGCAGGCTGTCAAAGGCAAAACCCGCGAAGAGGCCGAGGCTATCTTTGGCGAGTTTCACAAAATGGTCACCGGCGAGCTCGACATCGAGACGGACGATAACGATCTCGGAAAACTGCGTATCTTTTCAGGCGTTTTAGAATTTCCGGCCCGCGTCAAATGTGCGTCACTTAGCTGGCACACGCTCAATGCCGCCCTGCACGGCGAGGATGTCGTCTCGACAGAATAGATGAAACGGGATATCGAAACGCGGGCAGATATCGAGCGACTGCTCACTGATTTTTACGGCATCGCGATGGCCGACAGCAAGATCGGCCATCATTTTGGCGGGCTGAATCTCGAACACCATCTGCCGATGATCGCCAATTTTTGGGAAAAGATCCTGCTCGGCAACCCCGTCTATTTCAACAATCCGCTCTCTTTTCACCAAGTGCTCCATGCCCACTCGCCGCTCCTGCCCGAACATTTTGCCCACTGGGTCGCAATATTTACCGCGACGGTCGACCGCCTGTTCGCGGGCGAAACGGCGGATCTCGCAAAAGCTCGTGCTCAAGCTGTCGCCAACGTGCTCGACCAAAAACTCAACGGCGGTGTAAAGATCGAAAAACGAGCCCGTTGAAATTTCAGGCAAAGCCCTGAGCCTAACTGCATCTAAGTTTGCGAAGAATATGTTATTCGCCAAAAGATATTTTCTTGTCGTGGTGCTCGTATTATTTTCGGCCTTGCCCGTACTGGCCGATCATTCGCAGGCGGAGTTTGACCAGCAAGCCCAAGCGTTAAGAACAAAATTAAAAGGCCGTGGTTTTACCGTGATTGTCGAGCGGCCGTTTATCGTCGTAGGCGACGATGACGCAACGCGCGTCACGCAGTGGGCCGAGGGAGTTGTGCGGGGAACGGTTGCGCGTCTAAAGCAAGACTATTTTGCAAAAGACCCGGCAAACATCCTAGAGATATGGCTATTTAAGGACGAGACATCTTACCGTAAACACGCAAAAGAATTCTTTAACGACACGCCCGATACGCCCTACGGATATTATTCCCCTTCGAAAAAGGCTCTCGTTATGAACATTGCAACCGGCGGCGGCACGCTTGTTCACGAGATCGTGCATCCGTTTGTCGAAGCCAATTTCCCCGATGCTCCGGCGTGGTTTAACGAGGGGCTCGGCTCGCTCTATGAGCAATCCGGCACCGTCGACGGACACATCTACGGCTATACGAACTGGCGTTTGCGTGGTTTGCAAAACGGCATTGAAAAGAAGATCGTGCCAACATTTAAAACGCTGACGGCGATGTCGGACACCGCATTTTACAACGAGGACACCGGTACCAATTATTCACAGGCCCGCTATCTTTGCTACTATCTGCAAGAAAAAGGCTTGCTTAGAAAATTTTACAAAGAGTTTGTCGCAAACCAGAAGACCGACCCGACGGGCTACAAGACGCTGCAAAGTGTCCTCGGCACACGCAACATGATCGCGTTTCAGCGCAGGTGGGAAGCGTTTGTAATGCGGCTTACGTTTTAGATCGGATCTCTGCCATTATCTCTTCGACCATCGGAACGAGCTCTGATGCGGCACGTTCATTCAAAAATTGTGCGCGTATCCGGCGGGCAAGTACGTCTTCGTGGCACATCGCCATCTCATCACGAACAGCCCTAACGACGTCCTCGCGGGTATATGGCAGATCGGGATGTATTCGCTCGCCAGCGGTCCGTATTGGCCCTTTGATCGGCAATGTTTCGGTTATGCATTTTCCGGCCTTGAGACCGCCCACCTTAATTACAGCGTCAACCGCTTCCTCTGCCATTCGCCGATACGTAGTCCACTTGCCGCCCGTTATTGTGACGAGGCCGGCCCCATCTACAAACAGCTCGTGGCTGCGTGCGAGCTTGGCCGTATTTGCAGTACCGCCCCGGCTGATGAGCGGACGCACACCGGCAAATCTGCTCAAAATGTCTTCGCGTGTCGGCTGTTCTGAAAGATACGCCCCTGCGGTTTCAAGCAAAAAGTCGACCTCGTCTTCGCTAACGACATCCCCCAGAGCTGCGGTCTCGCATGGCACATCGGTCGTGCCTAGCAGTAAATGTCCGAGCCACGGAATGCAAAACAGCACGCGGCCGTCGCTCGTTTTGGGGATCATTATCGCCGCATTACCGGGCAGGAACCGTGCATCGAGCACTATGTGCGAGCCCCGTGCGAATGTAATAACGGGCTGGGCAGAGGGGTCAGACATCTTTCGGATCGGGTCACAATATGCACCGGTCGCGTTGATCACGGATTTGGCATTAACCACAAATTTCTCGCCGCTCAAAACATCTTCGAATTCGGCGCCGTTGACGTTGTCATCAACATCTTTTGTGAGCGAACGGACAGCAGCATAGTTAACCAGAGCCGCACCGTGTTCGCTCGCCGTCACAGCCATATCGATCAATAAACGCGTATCGTCAAACTGCCCGTCCGTGTATAAAACAACGCCGGAAAGCCTGTCTTTACTGACGTTTGGCAGCATCTGCAGCGCATCTTCCCGCGATAATTTCCGCGATCTGCCGAGGCTGGATTTGCCCGCGAGCATGTCATAGATCTTGAGCCCGACGCCGTAAAATAGCTTTTGCAATAGGCTGTAACACGGGACAATAAATTCTTGTATATGCACCACATGCGGTGCGTTTTTTAGCAAAATACCGCGTTCCCGCAGAGCCTCGCGAACCAGTGAGATATTGCCCTGCCGCAGATAACGGACGCCGCCGTGGACGAGCTTGGTCGAGCGGCTTGAGGTTCCCTTTCCAAAATCGGACTGTTCGAGCAGCAGCACATCTAGCCCGCGCGACGCGGCGTCAAGCGCGCATCCAACACCTGTCGCACCGCCGCCGATGATGACGATGTCCCAGGGCTGTGTGCGTTCCCTAACGCGTGCTAAAATTTTGCTGCGATCCATACTGAAGTTAAATTCTCATTCATCCGGGACGAGTTGGCAAAATGAACGAACCAATCTTTGAACAGCCCCGACTTTTCGAAAAACCCCCCGTCATACTTTGTCTTTTTGTGATCGTCGTCTCGACGGTGCTCCTAGTGTGGCAGGGCCGCGTCTGGTGGTGCCAAGCCGGCGACTACAGCCCTTGGGCATGGGATATCTGGACCACGCACAACTCACAACACATCATCGACCCATATGCATTCACGCATGTACTACACGGGGTTTTGGAATTTTGGCTGATCGGGCTGGTCTTTCGGCGTATGCCGCTCTCATGGAGACTGTTTATCGCGGTCCTGATCGAAAGCACATGGGAGGTCGCCGAAAACTCAAGCTACATTATCGAACGCTATCGGACCGTAACGCTGTCGCTCGATTATTTTGGCGATTCGATCATAAATTCGCTGGCGGATATTTTTTGCTGTGCGACCGGTTTCACGATCGCATACAAACTCAAATTCTGGAAATCGCTCGCCCTCTTTCTCGCAACCGAAGCGATCCTCATCGTCTGGATCCGCGACAGCTTGCTCATCAACATCATAATGCTGATCTACCCGATCGAGGCTCTGAAGGTCTGGCAGATGGGCGGGCACTAATTAGCCACAAAAAGCACAAAAGACACAAATCTGAGATTTCTTATTTGTGTCCTTTGTGCATCTTGTGGCTATAGTTTCTTATCTTTCACCGCGTGCGGCTTCGACTGAGGTTTCGAGATCGACGGCCAGTTTTCGCGAACCCGGCTGGTCAAACGTTTCTGTCCAACGCAAAGCCTCGTCCAAAACACGCATCTGATACTCACGCCAGTTCGGCTTTCCGGCCACCGAGCCAAACTCGCCATTGTAATAAGCGGTTCGCGGTGGACGCACTTTGTCGGTGAGTTTTGCATCGACCGAAACGAGCATCGTCGGGATGCCGGCGGCTTCGACGCAGCGGGCGATGATGCCGAGCGTCTGATGGCAAAGCGGGGATGCAGGAATAAACAATGCGGCGTGGATGTCGTATCTCGCGAGCCTTTCCGCTATCGCCGGAGCAAGTTCTGTGGCAACACGTTCGGCATTAGGGATGTGGCTGCTGACGCTCCACCAAACGTTGTTGAGCCCGCCGATGACTCCGTTTGCCTGATATTCGAGCAGGCGATCGATGGGTATCTGAGCGTTGCGGTCGTCGGTGACGGCTTTCGGGTCATAGCCCTTTGCGGCGTAACGCAGATCGACCGCTTCGACTTCAACCGGGATCTCACGATAGCTCAGGTCGCCGTCTTTTGACTCAAGATCAAACGCCTCGGTTCCGTCGATGTATGCTCCGGCCGAAGTGACAAGTGCCAGATTGAGCATCGGCAGAGCACGGCGGACAGGCGTGAACGGCGTGTGGATATTCTCGACATACGGATAACCGCGAAGCTCCGCGTTTGCATTCCATCGCCCAAAACGCGATGCAAAATCATTCTTTTTTTCTATCAATTCCATAATTGTTAGGCCTTAAATTCTTTTGAAAAATCGTACGGATCGTCGGCGACCGCCTTGCCGGCAAATTTGCGGTTCGAGATGATAAAAAACGCGATCAACCCCGCACCCATCGCCGCCATCAGCACCCAGATCGAATATTGGTGCAGCGTGTTGAACTGTATCCGCAGCGGGTCATCAACCGCGACCTCGTCGATCGGCCGCCCCATCTGTCCGCGAAGCGACGCCAGCCAAAACCCGATGACAAACTGCCCCACCGCACACGCCGCCGCGAGCAGCAGCAGCAAAAACCGCTCGATCCACAGCCAAAATGAGCTGATGCGGGCCGTCGCGACCAGCGACGTCAGCAGCATAAATAGCGCGATACCGATACCGCCGATATTGAGGATCATCAGGTTTCGGTTGACCACAGCTCCGGCTAATTCACGCTCGGGCAGCACGGCAAAGGCTGTTTGGGCGACGCCGATAAAAAATACTGCGGCCCCAAGCCAGATCGCCAAAATTAGTAGCCGTATGTCCGAGAAAAACTTCATATAAAGTGCCGTAAAGTAAGGTCTTATTATCTAGCTTTTCCGCGTAAAGGGCAAAAGGCAAGCCGCCCCTTTGTCGCGCGTCGAGATTGGCGCGAGGTATGATAACCTTTCCCTTTACCGACCCTCGATGTCCATTGATCTCAAACAATCTTACGACCGGCTGTTTGCGTATTGCGAAGGCGAAGATTTTGCCGGATACGACCCGTTTGACGGGCTCAATAGTGTTTTATTTCAGTTCACGCCGCTGAAACACATCCGTATCGCACGGCTAGCGTTGCTCCAAGCCGTAAAGCGTTCGCCCATAAATTTGCGGCCTTTGTTAGGTGTAAAAAAAGGTGTTAATCCAAAGGGCTTGGCTCTGTTTGCACTCGCCGAATTGTCGCGTTATCGTGCAACAAATGATGCTGCACATGCTGCAACGGCAAAAGATCTGCTTGAACGCCTGATGAATGCCGCCATTCGCGGCAAAGCACCTGACGGCAACTCGACCCTCGCATTTGGCTATAATTTTGACTGGCAGTCGCGCAATTTTTACGCCCCGCTCGGAACGCCCGCGATCGTTCCGACAGCGTTTGCTCAGCAAGCATTATTAGAAGCTTTCGAGGTATTAGGTGATGAGACATATCTAAATGCCGCAACGGAAATTTGCAGCTTTATTCTGAGCGGATTAAACCGCTCTGTGGAAACCACCGACGAGATATGTTTTAGCTACACGCCGCTCGACCGGACCGAGATCTACAACGCCAGCCTGCTTGCGGGCGAGTGTTTGGCGCGCGTCGGAGCTTTGACCCAAAACTCTGAGTATCTCGACATTGCCGCCAAAACCGCTCGTTTCGTCATCCGCCGACAGCGTAGCGACGGGGCGTGGTCCTACGGCGGCAACGACATTCAGGCGTGGGTCGATAATTTTCACACTGCGTATATTTTACTCTCGCTTTATCGAATATCCGGCGAGGTCGAAGAATTACGGTCTGAGACATTCGACGCGATCAACCTCGGCGGCGGATATTGGTTAGCCAAGTTTTTTCTCGATGACGGTACACCGAAATATTATGATAATGAGGTTTATCCCGTCGATATTCACTCGGCTGCGGCGGCGATCTCGACGATGTGCGAGCTGCGGGTGATAGACGATAGAATGTTGCCGATGGCTCAAAAAACTGCCGATTGGACGATAGCAAATATGCTCGATCCGAAAGGGCATTTTTACTACCAAAAGCGAAAAACCGCAGTTGTAAAATCGCCATTTATGCGTTGGGGACAGGCGTGGATGGCATATGCACTCGCCCGGCTGATCGAGACAAAGGGGTAACGAGATGGAAAACGAGATCAAAGATTTTTGGCAGATGCACCCGTGCGGGGCGGAGCTTGTCGGCGATCTCAACGAAGAGACTCGTGCCGAATATGCTGATTTTTTTGCTCGTTACGACGCTTTCCGTTACGCAAAAGAGCCGCATATCTTAACGAACCTCGACCGTATCGATTTTGCCGGCAAGCGAGTGCTTGAGATCGGCCTCGGGCAAGGAGCTGATGGCGAGCAGATCGTTCGACGAGGCGGAATCTATTCGGGAGCAGATCTAACCGACGAATCGGTAAAACGGGTAAAGATGCGCTTTTCCCTCCACGACCTGTCGTTCGACCGTATCGAGCAGGCAAGCGCTCTTGAGTTGCCGTTTGACGATAACTCCTTTGACATTGTGTTCAGCCATGGTGTGCTCCATCATATCCCCGAGATCAAAAAGGCTCAGGCTGCGCTCGCTCGCGTGTTAAAGCCGGACGGCAAGTTGATCGTGATGCTCTATGCAAAATGGTCGCTCAATTATCTCGTTTCGATCTGTGTTGCACGGCGGCTCGGGCTGCTTGCGATGTACGGCCTTGGATTAAGACCCGGCGGCATTTACGGCGATCATATAGCGAACGTCAAAAAGACGGGCATATGGAAATATCTCGCGATGGACAATTTTATCAACGTCAGCACCGACGGGCCTTTTAATCCGTATTCTAAGGTGTACGAGGCATCTGAGATAGCCCAAGATTTTACCGATTTTGAGGTTGTCGAGACTCACAAAGAGTTCATGCACGCCCCGCCGCTGCCCGTCGGCTGGTTGCCGCTCGCGGGCATACTCGGCTGGCATCTGTGGGCGACGATGAAAAAGCGGAATTAGCCACAGATGACACAGATAAACACAGATTTTTTTCACTGATCTATCTGTGTCCATCCGTGTTCATCTTTGGAGAAAATTAATAAGAATTATGTGCGGCATTGCCGGAATAATTTCACCTGATCCCGAGACGCGAATCGGAGCGGCACTGCTCGCAATTGAGCATCGCGGCCGCGACGACGAGGGTGTATTTGTGTCCGAAGCTTATGGCTCAAATCGGCTGAAAACGTGTCTCGGCCACCGCCGTCTTTCGATCATAGACACCTCGTCCGCCGGGCATCAGCCTATGATCACGGACGATGGCCGTTACGCGATGATCCTAAACGGCGAGATCTATAACTATAAGCAGATCCGCACCGAGCTCGAATCAAAAGGCGTGGCTTTCGCAACAAACTCCGATACCGAGGTGCTGCTAAAAGCATTTCGTGAATGGGGCACGGGCTGTCTCGACAAGCTCAACGGTATGTTCGCTTTCGCCGTGTGGGACGAAACGGAAAAGACGCTCACGCTCGCCCGCGACCGCGCCGGTATCAAGCCGCTCTTTTACGCAAAGATCGGCAACGATCTCGTATTTGCATCTGAGATCAAAGCTATACTTGCCACAAAACTCATCCATGCCGAGCTCGACCACGAGGCCCTGCACCAATCGCTGACATTCCTTTGGCCGGTGCCGCCGCACACAATGTTTAAGGGCATCTACCAGCTCAAAGCGGGGCATTTTCTTACCTGGAAAGATGGCGAGATATCGACACACGAGTGGTGGGACCTCGATTACTCTGCCGAAGAAAAGGTCGGCAGCGAGGCCGAATGGACAGATCGAGTCCTCGAAACCCTCGACCGCGTAACTGAAATGGAGATGGTCGCCGATGTTCCGCTCGGGGCTTTTCTGTCGGGTGGTGTTGATTCGTCATCCATCGTCGCTTTGATGGCAAAGCACTCAAAGCAAAGGGTTTCGGCCTATACGACAGGCATCTCAGCCGATGACCTCAAGTACGATATCATCCCCGACGACGTCGAATGGTCGCGTCGCGTCGCTAAGTTGCTCGACCTCGATTACCACGAAACGATGCTCACACCCGACCTCGCCGATCTATTGCCAAAACTCGTCCGGCACCAAGAGGCACCGATCATCGATATGGCGATACCGTCGTATCTAATATCTGAGCAGTCGCGCGCAACCCAGACCGTAATGCTCTCCGGCATGGGCGGCGATGAGATATTTGCCGGCTATCCGCGCCAAATGGCGATGAAGCTCGCCGG
>DEQS01000100.1:0-9818 GCA_002360555.1 Chloracidobacterium sp. UBA3360 | reverse complement strand
GGCGGGCTGCCCGGAAAATTTACCGCTCCGCTCCGCAATCTCAAAAAATTTGCCCGCAGTGCGGGGATGGATTTTGAACAGAGATATCTCGGGTTTGGCACATATTTTACGGACGAAATGAAAAGTGGTCTCTATTCTGCCGATCTAAAAAGTGAAATGTCCGGCTTTGACGCCTATCGTTATCACAAACAGTATTTCGAAGATTGTGCCGGACAATCGCCGCTAAACCGGATCCTCTACGTCGATTTCAAAACGTTTATGCCAGCCCTAAATCTCGACACGACCGACCGGATGTCGATGGCGGCAAATCTCGAGGTTCGTGTGCCTTTTCTAAACAAAGAGCTGGTCGATCTAACGACTCGGCTACCTTCAAACCTAAAGATCAAGGGCATCAAACGCAAATACATCCTAAAACGAGCCGCCGAACGTCTGCTTCCAAGAGAGGTCGTTTGGCGTAAAAAAGCCGGGTTTAGTGCTCCTGTCAGGTCGTGGCTGCGCGGGCCGCTGATGCCCCTCGTTGAAGATCTATTATCAAAAGAAAGAGTAAATAGCCGCGGCATCTTTGATCCCGGGGCCGTTCGCAATATTATTGACGCCAACCTGTCCGGCCGCCAGGATTACAATTTGAACGTATTTTTTATGCTGACGTTCGAGCTGTGGGCGCAGCAATTTCTCGATTAGAATTGATTTGAATGAGCAAAACATCGGCCCTCAAGTTTTGTCTGCTATTGTTCGCCATATCATTTGGCGTTCGGGTGCTCGTATGGCAGAACAACAAAGTTGAGATGGCCGGTGTGCAGTGGGGGCTCACGGAACTCTACAGAAACGATGCCAAATATCTATCGACTGGTGAATTTCGACTCTTTTTAGCCGGACCTAACCCACCATCAGACGCGACAGTGCTCTTACATCCACCTGGTTATCCGATCTTTATCGGTATCAATTACTTGTCGTGGGGCGAAAACGAAGCGTTCGTGATCGCACAGATCTTGTTAAACTCGCTCGCCCCGCTTTTAATTTTCCTTATAGCATTGCTGCTTTTTGATGCTCGAGTCGCTATGATCAGTGGCGTACTGACGGCACTTGCTCCGCAATTCGCATATCATTCATCCGTGATGCTCCCGGATGAATTAGCGGTGTTGCCGATCTTGGCAGCATTATATTTCTTTGTGCGAGCCATTCGCGACGGAAAATTGTCGATGGCTGTTCTGTGTGGAGTGTCGATCGGTTTATCGTGCTGGTTTCGCTCGAACGCGTTAATATTGCCTCTCTTCTTTGCAGCTTTCTCGCTATTGTTGTTACCAAAACACATTCGTATCAGATTTGCCGTTACCTTGGTAGCGAGTTTCGTTTTGGTGATCGCTCCCATCACGATCCGCAACTATATTGTGTTTGACAGCTTTATCCCGCTGTCGCTCGGAATGGGAACTACATTTATAGAGGGACTGGGCGACTACGATCGTACTGGCAGTTTGGGCATGCCGAGTACAGATTTTGGTGTTATGGCAATGGATGCACAGTTAGCAAATAGGCCCGATTATAACGCGGGCGGCCTATTACATCCCGACGGCGTACTGCGTGAGCGTCGACGACTGAGAACCGGCCTTGCCGTAGTTGCTGATAACCCGGGCTGGTATCTAAAGAGTGTTCTGCACCGTGCATCGACATCTTTTAGGATGGAACGTGTACCGGCGATCGCCCCGGAACGAAATGAGTTTGATACGACACCTCAACCCTTGTATTTCCTCAATAGGCCACTCAAATTCATACAGAGAGGCTTTGTGACCGCTACGATCTTGCCGTTATTTTTGTTGGGTTTGGTGTTACTGATTGTCACACCGGAGGACCGTTTCAAAATTGCGATCCTGGCGATCGTCCCTCTCTATTACGCTACTGTTCAGTCGCTGATCCACACCGAATATCGTTATTTTCTGCCCACCTCACATATCCTAATGATCTTTTGTGCCGTCTTTCTGAGTTTTGTTGTCGGCAAGCTGCCGCATTTCAGTCCGAAAATACAACCTTATTGATTTGGCTGGTTGTACCCTCGTCCCGTAAGGATGGTTTGCGGGTAATATGTTAAATTTGAACGTTCATGCGTATCTGGATCGATCTAGGAAACTCGCCGCACATCCCTTTTTTCCTCGCGCTTTCTAAGGAATTTGTTGAGCGCGGGCATGAGATCGTCTGGACCGCACGCGACTATGCCCAGACGGTCGAAATGGCTAAAATGGCGGGCCTCGATCCTACGGTTTTCGGCATTCACGGCGGAAAGAATATCGTGTCTAAGGCGGTGAAATTCGCATCAAGAGTTTTAGAGCTTAGAAAATGGGCGGCCGGAAAAAAGATAGATCTGGCCCTTTCTCATAATTCACAAGAGCCCCTCGTCGTTGCCCGTCTGCTGGGTATCAAAAGCGTCAATCTGATGGATTATGAGCACCATCCGGGCAATCACCTTTCGTTTCGAACCGCGAAAAGGCTCGTTGTGCCACAAAGCTTCCCGGAAGCGGCGCTGCGGAAATTTGGCGTCGCCGAGTCAAAAGTAAGCCGTTTTGACGGTATCAAAGAGGACGTCTATCTCGCAGATTTTGAGCCCGACGATAAATTCCCTGCCGTGCTCGCCGCTTTAGGGATCTCCGGCGAAGATATATTGGTTGTGATCCGCCCGCACGCACCTGAGGCTCTTTACCATCGCGGCGTCGCAAATCAGTTGCTGTCTGAAATAATTGAGAAATTTGCGGCAACGCCCGGATGCAAGATAATATTGCTTCCGCGAAAGACCTATCAGGGTGATGATCTGCGGCGTGAGCATCCGCACGCCAATATTATTATTCCTGATAGCGTTTTGGATGGTGCTAACCTGATAGCGGCGGCCGACCTGGTGATCTCGGGCGGCGGCACGATGAACCGAGAGGCAGCGGCTCTCGGCGTCCCGGTCGCAACTATCTTTGCAGGAAAAACTGCGGCGATCGATGAATATTTGATCAGTGAAAACCGGATGATGAGGGTCGATTCGTCGGCAGATCTTGACCGAATAACGCTCAAGAAAAAGCCCGCCCGCGATCCTCGCCGCAACAACGCGATCAGACAGCAGGTTGCCGACCTGATCTTAGAAGCTTGAGCATGGAAACTGCACAAAAAACACAATTTGCAGATTTCGCATTGGCCAATCGCCGGGCTCCGCGTTGGGTGATGCCGTTCGTCCGAGCGGTCGTGATGTTTGCGGATCTGATCATCGGGTCGGTCAGCTTTATCGCGGCTTTTAAGCTGCGTGAGCAGCGGCCGGTACTGTCGCCGGACGGTTTCGGATGGTCACGCGAATTTGCCCCGTATGTCGGTATCTTGTTTTTTGGGGCCGCGACCCGTCTGGCAATGCTGTTGTACCAGAGGGTATATAAATTTCACGGGTCGTTTTCGTATGCCCAAGACGCAACGCGCATCTTCAAGGCAGTTTCGGTCAGTTCGCTTTTGATCGTTGCATGGGCATTCGTGTTTCGCGGCGGTTATGCCTTTCGCGAATACTCATATTCGCGCGGCGTTTTTGCCTTTGATTTTGCGATCGCTCTCGTCCTATTTGTCGCTTTTCATCTGGGGCTGCGTTTTGTACAAACGGTATTTCGCCGCCGCGGTGTCAATTTGATCCCAACATTGATAGTTGGTTCCGGACAGGATGCGGCACGAACGGCTGAGGAGTTGCAAGAGCTACCCGAACTCGGTTACCGCGTGGTCGGTGTCGTCTGGCACGACCCTGAAAGTGATCTCATCGAACAGCCCGCCACAATTTCCGACCTGCCCGTGGTTGGCCGCATCGATGACCTGACGACGCTGATCCGCGACCTCAAGATCCAAGAGGTCATCATCACCTCAAACGAACTCGGCAGCGAGCGGCTGTTTGATTCGATGATGGAGATCGGGCGCGAGCAGCGGGTCGAATTTTGCTTTGCCCCCAGCCCGCTCGATGTTTTACCGCAAAAGACCAGCATCGAACAGATCGGCGTTTTGCCGATGGTCCGTTTGTTTCGCGAACCGCTATCGGATATCGAAAGGTTTATAAAACGCGTCTCGGATATCGTAATGGCGGCAATTTCGATCCTCGTGCTGCTTCCGCTTTGGGCGTTGATAATGATCCTCGTCAAACTTGATTCAAAAGGCCCGGTGCTATTTTTGCAGGAACGTGTCGGTATGGATGGCCGCGTTTTTCTTTGCTACAAATTTCGCACGATGATCGCCGGAGCAGACGAGACTGTCCACCGCGAAGCATATAGGCTAAATATCGAGGGTGACAAAGATGCGAACGCAGGTAACACTGAGAAACCGGTTTTTGGCAAGGTGCGAAACGACCCGAGGATAACGCGGGTTGGTAAATTTTTACGGCGTACAAGTCTCGATGAGCTGCCGCAGCTATTGAACGTCCTCAAAGGCGACATGAGCATCGTCGGACCTCGGCCACCGATTCCTTACGAAGTCGAGGCTTACGCCCTATGGCATCGAAAACGCCTCGACGTAAAACCCGGCATTACCGGCCTGTGGCAGGTGTCGGGCCGAAACCGCCTGACCTTTGAAGAGATGGTTCAGCTCGATCTGTTTTACGTTAAAAACTGGTCGCTCTGGCTCGATCTCAAGATCATCCTGCTTACTTTACCCGCCATGATGCGCGACGACGGTGCCCGATGACGATCCTCGATCTCTTAAACCAAAGTGCAGCACGTCTTTCGGACGCCGGTGTCACCGACCCTCGCCGCGAGGCTGCGTCGCTACTCACATTTGCTCTCGGCAAACCGTCGTCGTTTCTCATTGCACATCCCGAATACGAATTGACCGATGATGAAGCGGCTCGATTTGATGGATTTATTGCTCGCCGTGCGAACCGCGAACCCTTTCAATACATCACGGGACGGCAGGAATTTTACGGTTTGGATTTCGAGGTAACGCCCGACGTGCTCATCCCGCGTCCCGAGACCGAGATCCTTGTAGAAGAAGCGATCAAGGAGCTACAAAAATTAGAAAACCCGATATTCTGTGAGGTTGGCGTCGGCTCCGCCTGTATCTCGGTATCGATCCTGCACAATGTGCCGACGGCAACCGCAGTCGCAACCGACATCTCAAAAGAAGCCATTGCCGTTGCACGTCGCAATGCTGAAAGGCACGGCGTTACCGACCGGCGTAATTTTATCGAAGGTGATATTTTCGCAAGCATCGATCAAAAGTTCGGCATGATCGTCTCAAACCCGCCGTATATCCCTGACGCAGATCTGACGGATATGCAAAAAGAGGTCTGGGATTTTGAGCCTCACAACGCACTCTTCGCCGGGGCCGATGGCCTCGACATTATTCGACGGATCATCGACGAAGCACCTGAGCATCTAAATACGGGTGGTTTGTTGTTGATGGAGATCGGATTCGGGCAAGCGGAAAGATTGAAAAGCCTTTTTGACCTGTCAGTTTGGGATGAACCTGAGTTTTTATCTGACCTGCAAGGAATACCGAGGATCGTAAAAATCCAGTTACGCAGTTAACTGCCGCTGTACCGCTGCGAAATCAAAATAGACCTTTTCGTTGACCAGGCCGTCGCCGTCGAAATCAAAGATGCATACTAAGGGCAGTTCGAGCCGGTTGCCTTTTGGCGGGATGCCGGCCCACTCGGCTTCGTGCGTGCCCGTCATCATTGCCTCGACAATTACGGCATCGTCCGCATGATGGATCGTCGTCGGGGCAAAATTAAAATCGGGAAATCCGCCGACCAGTCCCCCGACAAGCGCACGAACCGGGTCTTCGCCCTCAAATACCGCTCCCATGGGGAAAACCTCATATCGCGGCGTCCGAAAACTCGCGATCATCGCATCTAGATCACCG
Organism: Chloracidobacterium sp. UBA3360; assembly: GCA_002360555.1. Classification (GTDB taxonomy): domain Bacteria; phylum Acidobacteriota; class Blastocatellia; order Pyrinomonadales; family Pyrinomonadaceae; genus OLB17. The sequence continues at coordinate 3,965 of DEQS01000100.1, read as the reverse complement.
TTGTTTTCGGCATCAATATGAGCCTGAACAACGGCCATGCGGCGCGTACGTAGTTCGTCATTCATATTCTATTTATCCTTGAAAGTTTTTCTTTAATTTCTGCCAGACCTCAAAATACTCAGCCTGCAACTGCGACGTTTCCATTGCAAATTTCGTCGGGCGGATGATGTATCTTGATTCGAACATAAACGCCATTGTGCCCGTGAGTTTTTGCGGTGCAAGCTCAGCATTCGACGCTTTTTCAAACGCATCGAGGTCCGGGCCGTGCGCGGACATTTGGTTGTGGAGCGAGCCGCCGCCGGGTAGGAAGCCCTCTTCTTTGGCGTCATACTGGCCGTAGACGAGGCCCATGTATTCGGACATGTAGTTGCGGTGGTACCATGGCGGGCGAAATGTATTTTCGGCAACGAGCCAGCGTTCGGGGAAGATGGCAAAATCGCAGTTAGCGACACCGGGTTCGCCCGACGGTGACGTCAACACGGTAAAGATCGACGGATCAGGATGATCGTACGATATCGAACCGATCGTGTTAAACCGGCGCAGGTCGTAACGGTAAGGAGCATAGTTCCCGTGCCAGGCAACGACATCAAGCGGGGAATGTTCTATTTCACACGACCAAAGATTACCGGCGAATTTGGCAACCTGTTCAAACTTGCCTTCGCGATCCTCGTACCAGGCGACAGGCGTTTCAAAATCACGCGGATTGGCCAAGCCGTTCGCCCCGATCGGGCCAAGATCGGGCAAGCGAAACTGCGAACCGTAGTTTTCGCAAATATAACCGCGGCATTGCTTGTCGTCCGGATGTGGTTCAACCTTAAATCTCACCCCACGCGGGATAACAACAACCTCACCCGCACCTGCCTGTAGAGCTCCCAATTCGGTCAAAAATCCCAACCGTCCCATTTCAGGCACGATCAGCATCTCGGCGTCAGCGTTATAAAAATAACGGTCGCCCATGCCCTTGTTACAGGTGTAGATATGTATGCCGATGCCGGCCTGCGACATCAGGTCTCCGTTGAGAGCGATGGTCGTAATGCCGTCAATAAAATCGGTCGGCTCGGTCGGGATCGGCAGCGGATCCCAACGTAGTTGATTGGGCGTGACGTCTATGTCGTCGGGCTTGCTCTGCCAACGGCGGTTATCGATCCGCTCAAAGGGTTTGTGCATCACGGACGGACGGATTCGATATGTCCATGTTCGCTTATTACCCGCACGCGGAACCGTAAACGCCGTCCCCGAAAGCTGCTCGGCATATAACCCAAGCGGTGCTTTCTGCGGCGAATTCTGCCCAACCGGCAAAGCCCCCTCAACCGCTTCCGTTGCAAATTCGTTTCCAAAACCTGTTTGATATTTAAGGTTCATAAACCGATTTTGCCCACGAAACACACGAAAGTCACGAAACAAAGACAATCATCTTCGTATTTTTCGTGTGTTTCGTGGGCAAATATTCCTAAAGATTCCCGCGCCGACGCTGTTCTTCTTCGATCGAGACAAACAACGCCTTAAAGTTGCCTTTGCCAAACCCTTTACATCCTTTGCGCTGCAGGATCTCGTAAAAAACCGTCGGACGATCCTCAACGGGTTTTGTGAAGATCTGGAGCAGATAGCCTTCGTCGTCGCGGTCGACCAGGATTCCGAGTTTCTTCAAGCTTTCGATATCTTCGTCGATCGGGCCGACACGGTCTAGCAGATCGTCGTAATACGTATCGGGAATGGTCAAAAATTCAACGCCGTTGTCCATCAGTTGCGCGACCGTACTGCGTATATCGCGGCAGAGCAGGGCGATGTGCTGGGCGCCAGCCGAGCGGTAAAAATCGATGTATTCCTGGATCTGCGATTTGCCGCCTTTTCCGGTCGCGGGCTCGTTAATCGGAAATTTGATATTGTGCTGGCCATCCGACATAACGATCGACATCAATGCCGAATATTCCGTCGAAATATCTTTGTCGTCAAACGTGATGTAGCGGAAAAACCCAAGTACATCGCGGTAAAAATCGCACCAATGCCCCATTTTCCCAAGCTCAACATTACCGACGATATGATCGACCATCATAATGCCGGTCGGCTCGCCCTCGACGGGTTGTTCGATAAATCCAGGCAGGAAAACGCCGTTGTAGTTGTGGCCGTTGTTGGTGTTGTACGAGATAAACGAGTGGATCGTGTCGCCATACGTCGCGATCGCTGCGTGGCGGACAGAGCCGTTCTCATCAGCCATATCGTGCGGCTCGGTCACGGGCGTCGCACCACGCCGGACCGCTTCGTTAAACGCATGATCGGCATCCTCGACATAAAACGCAATATCGCGCACGCCGTCGCCGTGCTGCTTGACATGCTCCGCCGCCGGATGCTCGGGACCCATCGGCGTCGTCAGCACAAAATTGATATTCGTCTGCCGCATCAGATACGAGGTCGTTTCACGATTACCCGTCTCCAGCCCCGAATACCCTGCGCGCGAAAACCCAAACGCCTTACGATAATAAAACTCCGCCTGCTTAGCATTGCCAACGTAAAACTCTATGTGATGTATCTTTTTTAGTCCTAACGGATTTTGCACCGCAGTATTCGTCTCAACTGCTGTATTGATATCTGTGATCATAATCAAAAACTCTCTATATATTTCTTTGTGATTTCTTTTAACTCAGCATACGACGGGATGACGTAGAGCACCGGCTGCATGTCGCTGTAGGTATATTCGTGGTTTATAACCTGCTCGAGGTTGAATGGGCGGCGTTCGACCTGGTCGGAGAATGCGTGTTCGAGCTCGCCAAAGCTCGACAGTAATCCGGCTCCGTACGCTTTGATCTCGCCTTCGTGTTCGACCATGCCAAATTCGACGGTAAACCAGTACAACCGCCCGAGAGCCTCGAGTTGTTCATCCGTCGCGATACGGGCTCCGTGGCCGATGAATTGTGAAAAGTCGGCAAAATTCGGATTGGTGAACATCGGGATATGGCCGATCGCTTCGTGGACGATGTCCGGCTCGGGCGTGTACGCCGGGTGCGAATGGTGGCGGATGTATTGCGTGCAGAGCATTACTCGATATGACAGCCACGACAAAAATCCCCGCGTCTCAACCAACCCCTCGATCGGTGCAAGCCGAAATCCGGTCAGCTCGCGCAATCGGCGGTTCATCTCCGAAAGCTGCGGAATACGATCGGTCGTGATGCCAAGATCTTTTTTTGCCCGCAGGTAAAACGGCGAAGCGTATTTTTGCTGCAGCTCTTCCAATTCCTCGGCAACGTAGCGCCAGACACGCTGTTCGCGGGCGTTGTAATCGACATCCGTGATCTCACCTGTCTCGCGAAAGCTCTTGGCACATTGCGCAATATAATCGCGGCGGGTGCGATACTCGGCGTCGTTTGCCCCGGGATGGTCGAGATGCAGCTCGTTGATATTTTCAAATTTTAGGTCTTTGAATTCGGGCAATTCCGCGTCCGAGACGGTAAAATTTTCGATCGCAAAATCGGCTTCGGTCGCAGTCGTGGTTTCGTTGAGCATCGGTTTGGCGGCTCCTTTCATATATTCGATGTCCGTGCGTCAGGCAAAGTTATCCGAGAATAAGCAATTGTAATAGAAGACGCGTTTTGGTTGAATAATGAATGTAAGTTATTATGCCGTCAAAGCCTTAGAATATGAGTTTGTAACCGATTCTAAGTTAATATTATTTGGTCCACCCCTGGTCCATCTTGGTCCACCTGGTCCGGACCGGACCAAAATAAGATGATCGACCTTTTGGTCAGAACCGGGAGCGATAGCGACTGGGTTCCTATTTCCACATTATGATCGACGAAATTGATCGAAAGATATTGAAAGAACTACAAACCGACGCTCGGACGAGCTACGCCGAGCTTGGCCGCCGCGTCGGGCTGACGACACCTGCCGTGATCGAACGCGTTCACAAGCTCGAGGACGCACACATCATCACCGGCTATCGCGCGGAGATCGACACCGCCAAGGTCGGGCTA
>DEQS01000010.1 GCA_002360555.1 Chloracidobacterium sp. UBA3360 | reverse complement strand
TGAATGACACGTAGCAACCGGACTTGAGTTTCCGGCCGAAGATCGCCGATCTCATCGAGAAAGATCGAGCCCGTATCTGCTACTTCAAACAGCCCTTTCTTTGCACCGACCGCTCCCGTAAACGCCCCTTTTGTGTGACCAAATAGCTCTGATTCAAGCAGTTCGGAAGGAATATTTGTACAATTTACAACCACGAACGGCTTGTCTGCACGCGGACTCGCTGCGTGAACTGCCTTAGCAACGAGCTCTTTTCCAGTACCGGATTCGCCCGTTATCAAAACCGTCGAACGAGCCGGCCCGACCCTATCGACTAGTCTGAAAATATTCTCCATTTTCTCCGAATGGACAACGATCAAGTCGCGCTGCACTGACCGCACCATCGCCTGACGGAGTACCTGACGCTCCTCTTCTTTGCGGCGTGTTTTGATACCTTTGGCGACAAGCGCGAGTATCTGTTCGTTTTGAAACGGCTTGCGGATGACGCCCGCGGCACCTTTTTCCCAAGCTGAGATAGCCGTATCAAAAGTTGCGTAAGCGGTCACCATTAGCACGACGACTTCCGCATCGAGTTTTACGAGTTCCTCGAGCGCCGTCAGACCGCCCATGCCGGGCATCGACACGTCCATCAGCACGACATCATACGGCTTGTATGAATACATTTCGACAGCTTCTTCACCCGTCTTGGCCAGATCGACCTTATAACCGGCGCTCGACATTATCGTGCCGAGCACGTCGCGCATTATCTCTTCGTCGTCGCAGATCAGGATTGAGGCCTTTTTTGCCATAAACTGTGAATATACCAAAAATATCGTTGTGCGCTATAACGCGATAATCCTTTGATGCACAAAACTGCCCGGTAAGAGCATCGCTACATGATTAAACTTTTTGCCTCCAATTGACGTAATATAACTCAAGTAATACGCGGTGTTTGGCGTAACTTTTTATTGATCAAGCGGGTAATTATCAACAATGGCAATGTCAAAAACAGGTAAGTTCTTTTTATTGATCGGCGGTGTTCTCTTAGCTCTGCTAATAGTGGCGGTCATCGTCATCGCTTATGCGGCGAGAAATATGGGCGCACCCACGGTCGCAAATAACAGCGTGCTGATCCTCAGCATTTCGGGCGAACTGCCCGATTATGTCGCCGAAGAGCCGCTTGCCAAAGCTTTTGGCATTTCTCAGCCACAATCTTTTACGAGCTTGCTCACACAGATCCGTAAAGCAAAAGTCGATCCGCGAATTGGAGCCGTCATGCTCGAGATCAATTTCCCTGGCATCGGCTGGGGCAAGGCTGATGAATTGCGTGATGCCATCAAAGATCTGAGATCTTCGGGCAAACCGGTCTATGCCTATATGGAGATCGGCATGAACAAGGAATACTACATCGCGACTGCGGCCGACAAGATATTTCTGCCGCCGTCCGGAGATATTTACGTCAACGGCCTTGCCGCCGAAGCGATGTTTTACAAAGGCTCGCTCGACAAACTCGGCGTTGAGGTCGATGCGATCCAGATCGGCCCAAAATACAAGAGTGCTCCCGACCAATACACCAAAACCGCGATGGGCGATGGCCAACGTGAGGTCATCAACTCGCTGCTCGACGAGTTTTTTGGCCGCTTTACAAATGCAATTGCCGAGTCGCGAAAGAAATCTGTCGAGGACGTAAAAGCGTTGATCGATAACGCTCCATACAATGCTAAGAAAGCCAAGGAGCTCGGCCTGATCGATGACGCGTTTTACCGCGAACAGGTCGATAGCGAACTCAAGGCAAAGCTCGGCTACAAGGAAAGCGACACACTTCGCACAATTCGCGGAGGTGCTTATCGTGAGATCCCTTCGGACACGCTGGGCCTTAATAACGGCGAAAGGGTCGCCGTCATTTATGCCTCAGGAGCTATCACTAGTGGACGTTCGTCGAGCGGGCCTTTGAATGGTGAGTCGGTTGGCTCAGACACCGTCGTCGCCGCAGTAAATGATGCGGCAAATGACAAAACGGTCAAAGCGATCGTTCTCCGTGTAGATTCCGGCGGCGGTTCGGCTCTCGCATCGGATGTGATGTGGTACGCGCTCGAAAACGCAAAAGCTAAAAAACCTGTCGTTGTTTCGATGGGCGACGTGGCGGCCTCAGGTGGATATTACATCGCCTGTAACGCGAATAAGATCGTCGCCGAACCCGCGACCATAACCGGTTCGATCGGCATTTTTGTGTTCAAGCCAAATATCAAGGGCTTTTACGATTGGATCGGCGTTTCAAATGAATATACGATGCGCGGCAAGAATGCCGGTATTTTTCGTGCCACCGAAAAATGGACGCCCGAGGAACGGGCAAAGATGGAATCGCAAATCAGCAGCGTCTATTACGACAGCTTTATACCAAAGGTCGCGGCGGGCCGCAAAAAAACCGCGGAAGAAGCCAACACGCTCGGCCAGGGTCGCGTCTGGACAGGCACGCAAGCCAAAGCCAACGGCCTGATCGATGAATTTGGAGGCCTCGAAAAAGCCATCAGCATTGCCAAAGAGCTTGCAAATCTACCCGCTGACAAAGACGTTCGCCGCGTCGTTTTCCCGGCACCGCGACCGTTTTTTGAGACGTTGTTTAATGACGAAACCTCGTCCGAAGCAAAAGCTCAAGAGGCGGTTATCAGATCGCTCCCGTCGGACATCCGCCGCTCGTTCCGCTACATGGCGTTGTTCGAACAGATGAAACAGGGGCAGTCAATGCTCATGATGCCGTTCGAACTCAACATCAAGTAGCGTTGACATTTTCCGCAACTGCGAATAAAGTTTTGTTCGCGCAAACTAAACAAGGACAAGGGGAGTTTTTACCTAAAATTTCTATTGTCCTTTTTCTTTTACTGGAGGAAGAATGGGTCGAATCATCTTAGGTATTATCGTCGGATTTATTGTTTGGTCGATCGTCTGGGTCGGCGGCGAGCAAACGATCGGAAGGTTTTGGGCAGAATACGGAGCCCACTCGCTCGCAGCCGAAAAGGCTCTCGTTAACGGGACCGCTGTCGAAAGCAGCATCGTGATCGTGCTGGTCAATCTTGTTCGCAGCTTTATCACGTCGCTAATTGCGGGCTACATGACAGCTCTCGTCGCGGGCGAATATAAAAAATCCACAATGGTGCTGGGCTTCATCCTCGTACTTGTCGGCGTTGCGGTCGAGTATATGTTTTGGAACATGGCTCCGGCTTGGTACCACATTTTGTTTGTTCTGTTTCTGCTTCCAATGACAATTGTCGGCGGAAAAATGAGACGGTCAAACTAGGTAAGTTCTGTGATAGCCAGCGGTATCGGCAGATGCCCGGTGGGTCTGCGGTAGGTTTGCTCGTTGAGATTGCTAACGGCAAGTTCGGCTCGGTCAAGGAGTTCGTCAGGCGGCAGATCCGCTGCGGACGAATAGCAGGCGTGCATGATGCACGGCAGAGGCTTGGCAGTGTTGTGGACTAGACAGCCCGTACCTTTTTCAAACAGCGGACATGCATAGGTTGCAGTGCGTGTATCGACCGCTTCGTCAAGTTTGTATTTTTCTATCGTCAGTGCCGTGCGTTCTCGCACGGCCTTTTTCGTTTGCTCAGGGAGATCAGCAATCGCTTTCCCGATCGCCACCGCCTCAAGCCGAGAGACGTGCACATTCACAAAATGTTCGTCCAGACAGCACGCCCCCGGCGTCTCGCAAACCGCGCAATCCTTTGCCCGATGCTCATATTCCTCGGCGATCACTGACCGAAAATCTGATCTCAGTTCATCGAGTTTCGCTAGAGCACTTTGTTCGCTGATAGGTCTAAACATATGTCCGCATGTTACAATCGTAAAAACTAGATTTTACCCTACGTAAGGAGAATTATGCTTAAAGAAGGCGATAAGGCACCGGATTTTAATGCCAAAGACCAGGACGGAAACGACGTAAAACTTGCTGACCTTAAGGGCCAGCGGGTCGTGCTTTACTTTTACCCAAAAGACGATACGCCGGGTTGCACAAAAGAGGCTTGCTCATTTCGGGATGCGGATGATGTCTATAAGAGCAAAGGCATCCGTGTTCTCGGCGTCTCGACCGACAACGAAAAATCTCATCAGAAATTTATCTCAAAATTTCAGCTTCCGTTCGACCTGCTCGCCGATACCGACAAACAGATTGTCGAGGCATATGGTGTCTGGGGCGAAAAATCGATGTATGGCCGAAAGTATATGGGGACGTTTCGCAAGACTTTCCTTATCGACGGCGATGGCAAGATCGTCAAAATTTTCGACAAGGTCGACGTTTCAGCCCACGCCGACGAAGTGCTGGCTGCATTTGGCGAGAAGTGATTTAAGAATTTAACCGCGAAATACACGAAAGACGCTAAAAGAGAAATTCTCAAATTAGCGTCTTTTCGCAGTTAGAACTTAGTCAGTTCGTCACAGATGCGTCCGGCCGTTTTCCCGTCCCACAGCGGCGGGATCTTTTTATTTGAAATTTCAGATCTCAAATTGAGGATTTCGGCGGCGGCGTCTCTGATCTTCTGCGGATCGGTGCCAACCAGCACATTTGTACCGAGTTCAAGAGTGACTGGTCGTTCAGTATTTTCTCTCAGCGTCAGGCATGGAATTCCAAGCACCGTGGTCTCTTCCTGCAAGCCCCCCGAATCTGTTAGCACAAGCTTTGACCCGCTATATAGACGCATGAAATCGATGTAGCCGAGCGGATCGATCAGACGGATATTTGATTTCGCGATCGCGTCAGTAAATCCAAATTCCTCGATCTTTGCCTTTGTTCGCGGGTGAACTGGAAAAATGATGGGTATCTGTTCTGCAACAGTGAGCAACGCATCTAAAATGCCTGCGAACGTAGATTTGTCATCAACATTCGACGGACGGTGGAGCGTTAAAACGGCGTAATCCTTTTCGTCAATACCAAGGTCAGTCCGCACCGCTGAACCTTCCGCGATCTTGAGATGCTCGAGAAGCGAGTCGATCATCACATTACCGACAAAGCGGACACGTTCAACCGGAATTCCCTCTTGTGCAAGATTTACGTCGGCGTCTTGGGATGTTGTGAAAAGCAGATCCGAGATCGAATCCGTCAGGATCCGATTGATCTCTTCGGGCATTGCCCGATCGCGTGACCGAAGTCCCGCCTCGACATGAGCAACTTTTATGCCAAGCTTTACGCTAACCAGCGCGCATGCGATCGTCGAATTTACATCACCAACGACGAGTACCCAATCCGGCTTATGCTCCAGCAAGACCGGTTCAAACTCGGTCATTATTTTAGCAGTCTGCACAGCGTGCGAACCGGAACCAACGCCAAGATGCACGTCCGGTTTTGGCATTCCGAGATCGTCAAAAAACGAATCCGACATCGCCGCATCATAATGCTGTCCGGTATGCACGATCAGCGGCTCAAACTCATCCGGCCGCCGTTTCATCTCAGCGTAGATCGGCGCGACTTTCATAAAATTTGGCCGCGCACCGGCGATGAGCAATATTTTTTGAATTTGAGATCTCAAATTTGAAATTTATAGACGGACGATCCTCGCCTTGCTTTCACCACGAGTCTCGACCGACAGAGCGTCACGCGTGTCGACAACTAATGACGCAAGTTCACACACCCGGTTGTAGTCCACGGGCGTGTGTTCGGTGCATATGATTACGCAGTCCGAGTTGCGGATCAGGTCGTCGGTCAGGTCTTTGTTATAAAGCGGGTCACCCGCCCCGATAGTGTACGCATGATCAAAAGTTACCTCGGGCACGAACGGATCGTGGTAATAAACATCCGCTCCGTCGGCACGAAGCAGGTCGATGATCGACAAAGCGGGCGACTCACGCATATCGTCAATGTCCTTTTTATATGCAACGCCGAGGATCAGGATCTTTGATCCGTTGACAGATTTTTTGCTGTCGTTCAGAGCCGTTGTCGCAAGTTCAACAACGTAATTTGGCATCGTCGAATTTACCTGCTCGGCAAGCGAGATAAACTGCGAATCAAACCCGTGCTGCCGTGCTTTCCACGACAAATAATGCGGGTCAAGCGGGATGCAGTGGCCGCCGATGCCGGGACCGGGGTAAAAGGCCATAAAGCCAAACGGCTTTGTCGCCGCCGCCCGGACAACTTCCCAGGTGTCGATGCCGAGGGCGTTGCAGAGCTTTGCCATCTCGTTCGCCATGCCGATGT